>JAIOOR010000005.1 GCA_021414365.1 Nitrosarchaeum sp. | reverse complement strand
GCGAAAGATTGGTAGTAGATGTTTTTGAGCAAATCTTTTTGCCAATATATGAGATAAGATTTACAGATTCAAAAAACACTACAAAGATTTTACGCGTTGACGGAATGACCTCTAAACTTTTGTGATTTTATTGAAAATTAAAAATTAATGTTCTAACTTTCTAGGTTGCTTAATAACGCAGAAAAATCATATGTCATACATGT
Source organism: Nitrosarchaeum sp. (assembly GCA_021414365.1). Classification (GTDB taxonomy): domain Archaea; phylum Thermoproteota; class Nitrososphaeria; order Nitrososphaerales; family Nitrosopumilaceae; genus Nitrosarchaeum. The sequence goes on along the minus strand of JAIOOR010000005.1, from coordinate 236,783 downwards.
CCAATCAACCTCACCATAGTCATGTAACCATTAGAATGTTGACAAGAGATGACATACCACAAGTCGTTGAATTACAAAAGGCTACATTTCCAATCATGGTAGCAGAAGGAGTCTACTGGAAACCAGAGCAACTAGAAGCTCATATCAAGATATTTCCTGAAGGCCAGTTTGTTGCAGAATATCATGGTAAAATCATCGGTTCATGCAGTAGTCTAATCATAACACTAGAGCCAGAATACAAAGAACATACTTGGATGGAAGCATGCGGAGATAGTTTTTTTAAAGGTCATAACCCAAAAGGTGACTCGTTATATGGTGCAGATGTATCCACACATCCTGATAACCGCCGTTTGGGAGTAGCTACAAAACTGTATGATGCACGAAAAGCACTTGCAATAAAACTCAATTTGCGAAGAATCATTGCAGGTGCAAGATTGTTCAACTATTGTGAATTCGCAAAAGATCTTACGCCGTTAGAATATGTTCATAAAGTAAAAAGACATGAAATTAAAGAACCTGTGTTGGGATTTCAGCTAAGAAACGGCTTCAAGTTTATCAAAATACTTCCAAATTACATGAAAGATACTCGCTCTCTAAACAATGCAACTTTTATTGAATGGAAAAATCCGTATTATACAGAAAAATGATCATAGACTGTCACGTGCATATCAACCAATACGAACTCACCAAAAATATTCCGTCTTTAGATGATCGACTTGAAATGCTTCAAGTGGAAATGACAAGCAATAACGTAGATTACGCACTTATTTTATCATCATACAAAGTAAATTCGGAGAGACCTTCTACAAAACAGATCATTGACGCAATTAAAAAATATGATAACCTCGGTGTTGTTGCCGGATTTACAATTGATAATCACACTGATGAGGATCTAAAAAATTACAAAAAATGGATCAAAGACGGTCTGATTAAAGGCCTGAAAATTTATTCAGGTTATGAGCACTATTATCCATATGATGCGAGATATCAAAAAGTCTACGACACATGTGTAGAGTTTGATATTCCAGTTATGATTCATACTGGAGACACATACAGTTCAAAAGGTAAACTCAAGTATTCACGTCCTCTTAATCTTGATGAAGTTGCAGTAGATAATCCTGAAGTAAAGATAGTTTTATGTCATCTGGGAAATCCATGGATACAAGATGCGCAAGAAGTAATTTATAAAAATCACAATGTTTACGCTGATATTTCTGGATTGGTTATAGGTAGCTTTGATCACTTTTTTGAAAAAATGATGAAAGAAAAAGTCGCAGAGCTTATCAATTATGCAGGTGAGCCAAAATACTTGCTTTAAGAGATCTTTTCATGTACAAAAATGCAAAAGACTTGTTTAAAATTTCATAATCCGAATATGTGTAAGATATTTTTTAATTTATGACATTCAGTGTCATTGTGCTGACTACTCTTGATAATTTTCTAATGTCTGCTACTGCTTTTTCAAATGTGTGTTGATCAGGCGTATTTATCTCGGCAATTACATCATATGCACCATAAGTAAGATACGCATTTTTGATATTTTGCATGTGTTTTAGCTCTTCAACGATATACTCTTCTGCTCCAAGATCACAATTTAATAAAACAAATCCAACATGCATTTTTTTCTTAAAATAATTGTTCTATTACTTGTCTTTAAGTTTTACATCTATTACCATCTGCTACGTCCACCATAGCTGTTTCCACCACGGTCTCCGTATTTCTTTCTTCCACCACTTCTCTCATCTCTTGCATCTCCTCTGCTAGAACCTCCTCTGGAACCACCACCATATCCGCCGGATCTTCCATATCCTCCAGAACGTGAACCTCTGGAATATCCGGAACGTGATTGAGAACCACCATATCTTCTTGATGGAACTTGTCTTTTTAGAGGATCAGGAATTGAGATCTCTATTCCCATTTCTTTATTCAAGTCAGTCAAAGGTACTTTGATTTGACGTTTAATTAAATTCCAATCTCCTACTGATGAATATGATACTAGTGTGATTGCCCTGCCTTTTGCACCTGCTCTTGCTGTTCTTCCAATTCTGTGAAAGTAAGCCATTTCTTGGTTTGGTACATCATAATTTACTACAAGCTCCACTCTTGGAACATCTATTCCTCTTGATGCTACATCTGTCGCAACAAGAATGTCGACTTTACCGCTTCTGAATTTACCCATTGATTGCTCTCTTCTGCTCTGTGACATGTCTCCCTCTATTGCTACTGCGTCAAATTTTTCTTGATGTAAAAATTTGGCAACATCACGAGTTCTGTACTTTGTAGAGCAGAAAACTATTATCTGACCTTTAAGTGGTTTTATAAAATCAATAAGATATTTCATCTTGTCTCTGTCTTTAATTACAAGATATGCTTGGTCAATTCCCTCTCCGCTAAGATCGTCTGCATCAAGGAGGAACTGTTTTGGGTTTTTCAAATATTCCTCAGCCAGTCTGAGAATTTCTGTTGGCATTGTCGCTGAAAACAATGACATTACTCTTTCTTCTGGAGCAAGATCTAAAATAAACTGAATATCATCAACAAATCCCATATCCAACATTGTATCTGCTTCATCTAGAACAATGTGTGTGATGTCGCCAAGTTCTATTGAACCTCGTTTAAGATGATCGATTAATCTTCCAGGTGTTGCAACTACAATCTCTACGCCTCTATCTAGAGCATCTAACTGCAATCCCATTCCTTGTCCTCCATACACTGTTGCTACTCTGACTCCTGTATACTTGCCAAATTTCTTTATCTCAGTTGTAATTTGCATTGCAAGCTCTCTTGTTGGGGCCATGACTAAACCTTGTATGCCTTTTTTTGGTTGGATCTCTTGAAGCATAGCCAAAGCAAATGCTGCTGTCTTACCAGAACCTGTATGGGCTTGTCCTATGACATCTCTACCTGTAAGCAAAACTGGAATTACTGCTTCTTGAATGGGAAATGCATCTTCATACCCCATTTCTCGAATTCCTTTAAGAATTTCTTCTTTTAATCCTAAATCTTGAAATTTTGTCATTTTGTTTTCTTCTCTTAAGCAATGACGAAAAAGCTCATTGCCTACTCGTCATTATTCCGATATGCTCATTTCATTTTTAGGTCTAATAAACGCTTGTTCTTATTTTTCATGTGTTTAGTTGTGAATCAATTACACTTTTGAATACTTCAAAAGGTTGAGCTCCATTCACTTTTACAAATCCAATTTTTTCATTTCCAATGAAAAATCCAGGAGTTCCAGTAATGCCATACTTTCTTCCATCATTTAGATCACTGTTTATCTCTCCGATGTATTTGCCTGAATCTAGACAAGAATTGAATTGATCTTGATTCAAATCTAATTTAGTTGCAAATTCTTTGAAGACTTTGGTTGCATTTGTAATTGCCATTTTATTCCAGACTCCTTGATTTTCAAACAATTCGTCATGAAACTGCCAATACTTGTTTTGCTCATTTGCACATTCTGCTGCTACAGCTGCAGGCATCGCATTTGGATGACTGTTTTGTATTGGGAAATCTCTAAACACAAATTTCACTTTTCCTGTATCAACATACTGTTCTAAAATTAATGGAAGTGTTTGAGTTTGGAATCTGGCGCAAAATGGACATTGAAAATCTGAAAATTCTACAATTGTAATTGGTGCATTTTGGTCACCTCTAATGGGATCATTATCCGTGGATATGTCTGTTGGTTTCACATTAGCTTGTTGTGGTTGCTGGTTTTCTGAAATCTTTGATTCTAGTTTTACAATAGCGCTATTTAATTCTGATTTTGTTACTTGGTCTGATTTTAAATTTACATAAGATCCTGCAAAAAATGCAGCGACAAGGCTTGCTGCTATTACTGAAATCATTAAAGCGTTAAACGCTGATTTATTCATAGATATTTTTCCTTTGTCCGTTTCACTTTTTTTTATTTCATCTGAATCCATTTGGGCTTGTTTTATCTATAACATACTTAATTGTATTGCAAAATTTTACCTTGTTTTTATTTCTCACAGTTCTTATATCACATCATAATTATTCAAAACAATGTCAGTCGACGATCGTAAAATGTATCCATGTACATGTTCTGACTGTGGAAAAGAATCCCAAGTACCATTTCAACCAATCGCAGGTAGGGATGTTTTCTGCAAAGAATGTTTACCAAAACATAGAAAACCAAGAACCGAAAATAGAGGAAGATTTTAGGCTGAAATAGGCTTAACGTCGTTTTTTCTTACTCTTTCGAAGTTATTTTTATAAAAATTAAAAGCCAATAATGGGATCCGAACCCACGACCCTCAGATTACAAATCTGATGCTCTAACCAGGCTGAGCTATATTGGCACAAAAACCAATAAAAATTTTGTATCTTTAAAGTGTTACCCGAAATGACGTTTTTAAAATAAAACTCACATATGTATGTCTTTGAAGTGTTTTTCTAATCCAATCTCTATTTTTTTAAAAACAATTTTTGTAATTTTGTGTTTATTACCAATCAGATTATAATACTGTAAAACAGGAGTAACTCATCAATGAAATATGTCTCGCCAATAAGACTTAAGGTTCTAATGATCATGTTTTTTGCAACAGGTGCCATTGGAATTTTTGTTGGTCTTTTTGTCGCACCACATCAAGCACCTCAAGCAATTTTGATAATCACGTTTATGGGGGTAGTCAATATATCATTGGGCGCCTTTTTCGGATGGGTCTTTCTTACTCAGACACAGCCATCAGATGACAAAAGAAAGAAAAAGCGCAATGACAACTAGAATGTTAGTTGCAAAATGCATTGCATAAGAATGATTGATTCCTTTTTTATCGTAAATGTATTTGAACAAGAATCCTATTGGTAATAGCAGTAATGCCATGTGCACTTTAATGCCCATTGCAATATGGACAAGGGCCCACACGACTACCATCTTCTTTGATTTTCTAAAATACAATTCTTCTACATAGTTGATGTGAATAAACATGTACACTAGTAATGGAATGAAAGGAACCACTCCCCAAAACCCCTGATCAGCAAATGGACCAATTGCAATATTGTACCCAAGCCAGCTCCAATTGAGAATTGGTATTGTTTCAACAAAATCATGGACAAAAATCACATATGCAAATAGAATCCCAAACGGAATGACTGCATATTTCATTGAACTGATTCCTATTCTGAGATCTTTGATTCTGTTTTTAGTCTCTTTAATGAGAAGAAGCGATGCCCCAACCGTCATGATATAGTATCCTACAAGGAAAATGTCTGATTTAAAAAAGTCTTCTAACATGACTTTTTTTTTGTTGCATATCGTACAAAAATCTAACTGATCTTTGATATTGTTTGGATGCATTGCAAAATTGATGCTAGTCTGGTCAAATGACTTGACACCTTTTTGATTTAGATTGTCTTAAGATCGCATTATTTTTTGAAAACCTTAGATGAAATTTTTCAATCAAAGTATAAATAATAAAACCATTACATCAAAAAAGAATTGCTGGATTTAGTTGCCAAAAAATTGTTTCTTACAAAAGGTAAAGGCGTTCATGAAGATAGACTGACAAGTTTTGAATACGCACTAAGAGATGCTGGAATTGCAGGTACTAATCTTGTATTAATTTCAAGTATATTTCCACCAAATGCAAAATTAATTTCTAGAAATGAAGGTCTCAAACAAATCAACCCTGGCCAGATATTATTTACAATTTATTCAAAGAACCAAACAAATGAAGCTCATAGATTAATTTCTGCATCAGTTGGAATCGCACGACCAAAAGACACTAACCGTTATGGCTATCTTTCAGAATACGAATCATACGGACAAAATGAACAACAATCAGGTGACTACGCAGAAGATATCGCAGCACAAATGCTAGCGTCCTCTCTTGGCATTCCATTTGATATTGATAAAAGCTGGGATGAAAAAAGACAGCAGTGGACAATCTCAGGTCAGATTTACAAAACACAAAACATTACTCAATCTGCAAAAGGCGATAAAGATGGCAAGTGGACTACTGTCTTTGCTGCTGCTGTTTTGCTTGTATAGTTTTATTTTCTATATCCCTTAAGATAAAACACTGCGGCTCCAATTGCAACAGCTGTAATGATTATTACAACTATGGTTGATTCATCAAATTTTCCAATTGTTTTAGGCGCCAACAACTCGTTGCCTCCCAATGAAAAAACCAACTCGTCTTTAGCAATGGATGTCCTCTTTCCAAAAATGTATTTTCCTTGAATAATCTTTCCTTGGTCTGGATCAAAAACCCACCCTTCACCTGTAAGTTCTTTTGGAATTTTTTCACCCCCTACTGTTTGCGTTTCTACTATTGTTCCATGCACATCTGATACATTGGTGGACTCTGGTGACATTACTGCAACTTGTAAAATTGAATTTAATGGGTAAAATCCCTTTGAGAAATAATTTGATCTTTTTAGTTCATCGACTTTTAAAAATTCCAGCGGACTAACTTCATTTGTTGATTCCACATTTTTGTATGCTGCTGATAATTTTAATTGTAATAGTGATTTATTTTCCAAAGGTATGATTGAAAATGTCATAACTGATTTGTCTTCTTTTGATAGGATTTTTGCTACATTGTAAAATCCTTCAGACTCTCTAATTACTTTTGGAAGTAATATTGCTGAGATTTTTTCATACATTGACTCTGTATCCTCCATAGGCATTGCATACACTACTGATACGGTTCCTTTGCTTGCAGCCCCACCTGATGTTTCAACTGCTTTACTGATTTCATCGCTGGACTGGACAAATACCGAGTGAAACTTGGCATTTGTGTCAAATACCTGATTTAATTCATCAATGAATGAATTTGCAATTATTTTAGTTGCATTTTGAATCTCTAAAAAGTTTTTTTCAGCAGGATCTCTTGCGACATTTATGATGATACATGCTTTATCATTAACACCTAAAACACACCTATCCTGATTTGTCAAAATCACCGAAGTTATTCTTCCATTATCTCTGATTTTTTGTTCTAATTCTGCAGGAATTCTTATCTCTTGTATGCTTGTACTTTGTAGAGCAATTGATGCTGTGACATTTTGAGTCTTGTTTTTCTCAATTAGTACTTGTGCTGATTCTTGAAATGTGGCAAGACCTACATCTTGTGAATATGCATAATTTGTTGTAAAAACCAACATGCCAATTAATCCCAAAAAAATGATAGCTTTCTGCATATGGCGTTTCCCCAATGACTAAATTATTAAATTTACGCTTGTTTCGTTCATCTATCTCTAAAAAAGCACTGCAATTTGATTTTGAAAAATCAACACTAGAACCAATTTCAAACGTTTAAATCAGATAATTCTGAATTTTAAATTGACATCGAATTCAAACCGTTCGGGGAACAAGCTGGCAGTCCTTGCGTTGGACTGCCAGCCCCATATTATTCTAAAATCTTAAAAATTCTATGTTAATTTTGAAAGTGCATTGACTTGACTTTTGATATACTCAAATCCTTCTTGCCAAAACTTTTGAGAACTAATATCCAAGCCATGCTTTGCCAATAATTTTTCTGGTTTTTCAGATCCACCTGCAGCTAAAATGTCTAGATATGAAGGAACAAAACTTGCCCCCTCTTTTTTATATCTTTGAAATAATGACAATGCAAGCAAATTTCCAAATGAGTAAGCATAACAGTAAAACGGTGAATGATAAAAGTGAGGAATGCAACTCCATTCAATTGCAAAATCATCTGACACGTCAACAGACTTGCCAAACTGCTCTTTGAGATTTTGAATGTATGTATTTGAAATTTCGTCAACAGTAGTTCCATTTCCAATTTGTTTATGTGCTGCCACTTCAAAAATGGTAAAATATGCCTGTCTCAAAATTGTCGCATAAAGATCATCTATTTTTTCTGAGAGCATAATTTTTCTCTCATTGTCTGTTATCTTGTCTGATAAATTATCATACAATAAAAGCTCTGAAAAAGTGGATGCTGTCTCAGCTAATGGCAACGGTGCCTCTTGAACCAAAATTGATCTATTCTGTGCTGATTGGCTGTGTACCGCATGACCAAGCTCGTGAGCTAAAGTAAATACGTCTCTTGTCTTTCCAGTAAAGTTGACTAGCACATATGGTGTAATCTTTGGAGTCAGTGTGCTACAAAACGCACCGTCTCTTTTTCCTGCTCTAATTGATGAATCCACATGTTTCTCATCAAATACTTTTTTAGCAAACTCTTCTAATTTTGGACTAAATCTTCTCAGTGACTCAAAAACAAGTCTTACAGATTTATCATATTGATAATTTTTTTCTTTAATGTTGGTAGCTGCTGGTGCATATAGATCGTACCTGCGCAGCTTTTTCATTTTTAGCAATTTTGCTTTTTGTAAAAAGAATTTTTGAAATACCTGGGAATTTTTTCTGCACACTGCAAGAAGTGACTCTATGGTTTTATCATCAACATCATTTCCAATATTTCTCATTGAAATTGGGGATTTGTAACCTCGAATCTCAATTCCCTCATCTTTCCAATTCAAAACAATGTTTTGGTAAATCTCTCCTATCACGCCTTTGTTTTCTGCATATTTTGTAAGAATTGTCTTGTATGCTGTCTCTCTTGTTTTTGGATTTGTACTTCTAATGTAATTTGTAATTTCTTCACGTGTCATCTTTTTTGTTTTATTGCCAACTTTCATTTTATACTCGTATGCGCTAGTCATCTTATCGAAGAGTTTTACTAGAGCAGAAATTCCTGTAACATCCAAAGTATTGATAATTTTTTCTTCAGGTTCAGAAAGCGCATATTTTGCAAATAATCTTTTATGATTAAGATACTCTGAGAGTTCTCCTGAATCTTTTATCAGTCTTTTTGCATTTTTCTCATCAACTTTAGTTTTCCACCACAAATCAAAAAATAATATTTTATTGGAAATCTCTGATCCCAGTTTTGACATTCTTGTCATAAGCGAAGTAGCTTCATCTGACTGTGTATTTGCAGAATATGATAATGATGCATATCCGCCAATTTGGTTCATCTTTTCGGAAATTTTTTCAATTTCATGCAAAATACCCATAAACTCTTTTGATGACATTTTTGGATTCAGTTTAGTTTTTATCTTTTCAAATTTTATTGCTAATCCTTCTAAATCTCTAACTTGTTTTTGAAATTCAGGACTCTTTGTGTCTTTGACTAATTCTGATAGATCCCATCTGCCAAGTTTGTACTCTGACATATGACTATCTTATTTTGTAACTATTAAAAAATGCATATGCTGTTGCAAAATCTCTGTGTCAAAATTAACCATTTGATTGTTTTTTGGGAAAATTTTAACTGGAATTTGAGACCAAAACCGATTAGGTACTTGGTGAGAATTCCAATTATGATTACCTTTTATGAAATAGTATTTAGAGAATACTTATCATTGATATGAATAATTCATACGCGAGTGTTTTAAGTAAATTTTGTAATTCTAGTGTATGACAAATAACAATGAAATTCCACCTGCTTGGGAATCTATACTTGGACTATCTTGGATAATTCTAGATGAAGAATAGTTTCTAAGATACAGTTTCAAACATGTGACTTGAACAGTGAATAATTTTAAAAATCTCTAGTATTTTTTCAAAGTATCTTTGTATCTTTTGATGGATTCTACTATGATCTCTTTTGCCTCTTTAGATCCTCTCCATCCTAAAATCTCCACTTTTTTTCCTTCCAAATCTTTGTAAACTTGGAAAAAGTGTCCAATCTCTGAGCGATAATGATCCTCAACATCTGTAATATCTGCCGTGTGAAGATATCTGGGATCATTTGTTGAAACACAAATAATTTTGTCATCTGGATTTCCATCGTCTTTCATTTGTAACAATCCTATCGGTCTTGCTTCAATTAGTATCCCTGGATATGTGGAATTTGTCACAAGTACTAGAGCATCAAGTGGATCTCCATCTTCCGATAATGTCTGAGGAATAAGACCATAATCTCCTGGATAATGAAATGGTGAAAATAACACTCTGTCTAGTTTTATCATGTTGTGTTTTTTATCATATTCGTACTTGTTCATAGAGCCTTTGGGAATCTCTACTATGACATTAATTATTTCTGGAATGTCTACCCCTGACTCTATGTCATGCCAAAAATTTTTGCTCATCTTCTAAATCTTAAACTGATATAATCTGTATATGAATTCTATTGCTTTTTCTGAATATTATGCCTGTGATTTGTTGTGAATTACTTTGAAAATCTTTACAGTGTATTGTCCTTCAAATATGTCTGTGATTTCTCCTGTCTTTTGATCAGTGTTTCTTATTTTAAATTTGTATTCGTAAGAGCCATCGCCTTTTACTTTTACTTGTGCCACGTGAACTGGATCAGATCCTTTGAAAAATTGAATTATTACAGGATATCTTTCAACGTAATCTGAAGGATCTCCTTTCACCATTCCCCATGATAGTTCTTTGTTTTCTGGAATGACCATTGTAGAACTGGTCTTTTCAAGACTGATTTTTTCATTAATTGGAGTAATTGTAACTGTTTCAGATGGTTCTGCATGTGCTAGTGTATTTGGAAGAATAATCAACAGCGTAATTGCTATGATGGCAGAACCAAATAATGTGAAACCTGTTTTAGTCATCAATTTCTATTTTCTGTATGTTGTTTGTACTAAAAAATTTATCTCCGACATGTATTTCATTCATGTTTTCTGCATTGTTTTATTCAGGATAATTTGCATTAGTGCTTCTTTTGAATAATCAATTCCATGCACGTCTTCTGTATGTTCTGAAAATTCTTTGATGACGTGTTCTACCTCTCCTTCGGATTCAAATGAACAGTCAAAACCATAATCTATACACTTTAGCTTTATCACTGTTAATTTCATAGTTTGATTTGTAATATACTTAAGTTAACATTGGTAACTGTCTAACTTGTTAAATTTTTAAGACATGCTTGAATTTGTAACTGGACATCAAATAACCTTCTATTTTCCATCATCTTGTTTTTTCTATTATTTTGAAAATTATAGTGGACCGGGAGGGATTTGAACCCTCGACCTTTGCGGGATTACTCCATACGCAGTGTGAGTGCGTCATCCTAACCACTAGACAACCGGTCCAACGGAATTACAAAACTAGCATCTTTTTTGTCTTTAGGTTTTGATATATCATGATAACCTTGACCTTTTCTACTAAAAATTAACAAATCAAACATGTCTTTACACGAATTTGATGCACTTGTAGAACGAATGCAATTGGCTTTTGATTATGCCGCAAATTTGGGGCAATACATCGAAGCTGCCAAAGTGCTCTACCAAATGAATGACCGATTACCTGATGATTTGCAATTGAATCTTGAGGAATTAGAAAATGAAAGTGTTGTAAGACAATTTATCTCTGAATACCAGCCAAAGATAAGATCTGCAATAGTTGAATATAGACAAAGATTGATGAATTTTTAATTCTATTTTTTGACGCCGAGATTTCTGTTCTTTAATCTCAAGTATGGATTTCTGCATTTTCTGCATCTTGTCGCGTTGATGTCGTTTCTACATCCACAGTTAAAGCATATTCTCATAACTAGACGAGCAGTTTGTGCAATACGTTTCTTCTCCGGGTCTGTAATAGGCATATAATTTTCTCCTTAATCTCTCTCTTTTATTCTAATCGGATTGTTGCATTTTTCCTGCTAATAGGACTGGCACTTGAGAAGGTCTTTTTGCAACTGGTATGTTTGCTTTGTTAAACATTGTAACTTTGGATTCAGCAGAACCATATGTTCCCATGACTATTGCTCCTGCATGACCCATTCTCTTTTCTTTTGGAGCTGCTCTTCCCGCAATGTATGCGACTGTTGGTTTTTTGAATCCAATGTCGATAATTCTTTGAGCTAAAATTTCTTCCGAGTCTCCTCCAATTTCTCCTACTACTACTAATCCTTCTAAATCTGGAATGTCTTTGACCATTTCAAATGCGTCAATCATCCTAGTTCCGTTAATTGGATCTCCTCCAATTCCAATTGTAATTGATTGTCCAAATCCTGCATTTGTTAGTGCATCTGAAATCTCATAAAGTAAAGTGCCACTTTTTGATAACACTGCAATCTTTCCTGCCTTAAATGGAGTTGGAGGCATAATTCCTATCTTTATCAATTCTGGAATCATTATTCCTGGTGTGTTTGGTCCGATGATCACCGCTCCTTTTTTGTTTGCTAAATCTAAAACTTCCATCGTGTCCCTTACTGGAACATGCTCAGGAATTGCAACTAGTAGTTTGATTCCCGCATCTAGTGCTTCTTTTGCAGCCCCCAAAAAGAATTTTGCTGGAACAAAGATAATTGAAATTTTTGCCCCAGTTGCATCCACTGCCTCTCTGACCGTATTAAAAATTGGAACACTGCCTTCAAACTTCTGACCTCCCTTTCCAGGAGTAACTCCTGCAACAACATTGGTTCCATATGTCATCATATTTTTTGCATGCAATGAGCCATAAGATCCTGTAATTCCTTGAACGATTACTCCTTTTTTCTTGTAATCTGAATCTTCAGGAGTTCCTTTTAGTAGTTTGAAAATATCTGTCATTTTTTTACCCCCATCACTGCAGCATTAATTGCATCTTCAACTGAATCAAAAATTTTGGTTCTTGAACCTTTTAGCATTTCTTTTGCTTTGTCTGATTCTGTGCCTTTTAGTCTTGCAAATACTGGCAAGTCAATTAGTTTATCGTCATATGCTTTGAGAAATGCTTCTGCAACTACAGTTGTCTTTACAATTCCACCATAAAGATTTACCAAAATTCCTTTGACTCTACTCATTTTACTAATCAAAGTAAGCGCTTCGTAAACTGATTCAGTAGTTGCACCACCGCCAACATCTAAGAAACATGCAGGTTTGCCACCATTATCTGATAACATGTCTAATGTTGACATTACTAGTCCTGCACCATTTCCTACCACCGCAATATTTCCATCCAACTCTACTAGTGAAAATCCACTTTTTTCTGCTCTTTCTTCAATCTCTGTTTTCTCTTGATATTTTTGTAATTCATCATGTCTGAAGTTACTATTATCATCCGTCACAAATTTTCCGTCCAATGCCATTATGGTTCCGTCATTCATAATTGCAAGTGGGTTTATCTCTGCCAACTCTGCTTCTTTTTCAACAGTGAGTTTTGCTAGTTTTAATAAAATATCTACAAAATAGTCTGCCAACTTTCCTTCCAATTTCATCTCTTTTGCAACTTCTCTTGCTACTTGCTCTGAAACATTCCCTAATCCTACTTCTCTTATGATTTGATTTTTGACTGATTCAATTTCAACTCCTCCTTCTGGTGATGCAATAATTGTATAGCATCTCTTTGAGCGATTCAAAAACAACGAAAGATACAATTCTTTTTTGATATCTGCCATCTTTTCGAGTAAAATGGCACGTGCTTTTTCTCCTTTAATTGTTAATCCTAAAACTTGAGGATACTTTAGATCAAACTCGTCATCGTTTTGGCACTTTTGAATGCCTCCTGCTTTACCCCTGCCGCCTACAGGTACCTGAATTTTAATTACAAATGGATAGCCTAGCTCTTTTGCATGCTTTCTACCTTCTTCGATATTAGTTGATGCTTTGCTTGGAAGTAGATTAATTCCATATTCTCTGAACAACTCCTTTGCTTGAAACTCTAGCAAACGCATGCAAAAACCAACAATTTTACGGTCTTTATTAATTATGACGCTAACTTAGCTGTTCTTCAAGAAAATCAATTACTTGTAAAAATCGATCACGACTTTTTCTTAACAATTCTTGCGGAAATTCTTCAATTGTAAAAACAAATTGTTGATGAAAACTTGGAACTAAAACTCCCCCTGATGTGACTAGTTGTTCAATTACATAATCTTTGGCAAGAGTACAAACAATTTCCTCATATGACTCTTCCTCCTCTTCTAGTGTTTGTCTGTACAATATGATTGGCTTGTTTGTCTTTGCAACAATATCTGAGCCTTTCTTTAAGAGATCAAATAAATGTTGAATCTGCCATGCATCCAGACTGATCTGTTTTACCATACAATGATTACACGTTTTTTCTATTTATTATGCCTGATCAACTAAAAGCTAACCAGTTGGTTCATTTTTGATTAAAAGAAAAGAATGTGATCTGGCTTTTATGCCATATCTAGTGCTCTAGAATGTTTTTTGGTATGTGGTCTTTCACCAGAATATTTTCTTCTCATGTGTCCTGATGGTCTTCCATAGATTAATTCTAGGAACCATGACTCATGCTCAATTTCTTCAGCTAAGATATCTTTTGCAATGTCGTATGTTGTAGGATCTTTTCCTAAAGTCATCTTGCAGATTTTATCCCAGTTGACAATTGCACCTTGTTCTGCTTTGAGACACTTTTCTAGTATTGCCTTGTGATCCGTTGGATTTGCTGGAAGTTGCAAGAATTCACATCCTGACATTTTGATGAATGCAGTTGCATCATTTGGAAGAGTACCGCCTAATTGGTATATTCTTTCAAGACATGATTCAAAGTGACTAAGATCTTCTAGTCTCGCATCCTCAATAATTCCTTTGAGTCCCTCTCCTTCCAAGCCTGTACAATGTGCTCTCAAATTGGTGAAATAGTAGTAGGCAGTAAATTCTACTGAAGCGTTGTAAATCAATAGTCTCTTTAATTCCTCTACATCCAAGCCATTTTGTTTTAGAACATTGATTCCAACAACTGTTGGGTTCTTTGATTCAGACATATCTGCTTGCTGGATTGCCCGTTGTAATAAAAATTTCGCGTTTCATCAAAGGAAAATATGTGTCTGACTATTCTACTGAAATCCTTATCTTTTGACCGTCTATGTCATCATCTTTGTATTCTTTACAGGAGTCTGTAAAGTTTACTTGTTTTACTCTGACTAGAAATGCCAAATCCGCTGATTTTTCTTTAATCATTTCTAATGACTCTTCATCCAATTCAAGTATGGATGCAACATTGAGAATGTCTGTGGGGTTGTAGCCTCTTTCTTTTCTTAGTGTTTGCAGTCTTCTGGCAATGTCTTTGATAAGGCCTCTTGCCATCATCTCTTTGTTTCTTGAAGTAGATATGAACACAGTATAGTTGTCTCTTTTTGACACCGCAAATCCCTCACTTGCATCAAAGTCTATTGTGAAATCTTCTTTATCTAATGAAATTGTTTCGCCATCAATTTTGTAATCATACTTTGCTTCTTTTTGAAGTGCTACAACGATTTCATCTTTGTTTGTTTCAGAAAATGCACTGACAAGTTTTCCCATGTGTTGTTTAGCTTTTGGACCAATTCGTTTTCTTTCCAGTTCTGCTGTTGATTGAAGTGGCAAATTTAGTTGTTTTAGCTCTAATACTTGATCCAATCCTGATTTTTTTTCTGTTTCAAATATTGTAATTTTTTCTACATTAAGTTGTGACATTAGCAAAGAAGAAAGTGATTCTAGTTTTTGTTTTTGTCCTTTACTAACACAAATCAATGCTTCGTTTAATGGCCATCTTCGTTTTAGCTTTCCTTTCATTCTTGCAGCAGCTGAAATAGAAACAATATCTTTCATAATGTCAAATGATTCTTCGATTTCTTCATTGACTAGAATCTCCTGACACTGTGGCCATTTGTCTAACAAAATACTCTTTTTTCCATTAAATATTGTCTGATACAGATACTCACTAGTATACGGGCAAAGAGGATGAATCAAAATATCTAATGTTCTGAGAACATCGCTTAGAACAGCATAGATTGTCAATCTTCGGCTCTTTTTTGATTCGTCCTCATCCCATAGTTCTCCTCTAGTGATTGGAATGTATATCTGACTTAGATTATTTATGATAAAATCATCAACTGCTTTTGCTGCTTCATGGAATTTGCATGCCTCATTCCGTTCTGTTATTTTTTTGATTAATTTTTGTAATTTTGATAAAAGCCAAATATCCGGTGATGTTAGTAATTTGTTTTCCTTTGCCCATGTTACTGTTTTTGTATTCTCAAAATTATCATATTCACTATTTTGCTTAAAATATAGATGCAAATTAAACAGAGTATTGAGTACTTGGTATGGTCTTGACATCAACTCTTCGGTGCTAAAGCTGAGCGGCTCAATTGGACTTGCTTTCCAAATAAAATAGAATCTAATCAAATCTACTGGATATTTTTCAAGCAATTCTGCTCCATCTATGACGTTTCCCAAACTTTTGCTCATCTTTCCTCCTTTCTCATCAAGCACATGTCCCTGAAACAAAAATGATTTGAATGGTGCAACAGGACCATTGTTTAAGATGACGTTTTCTATCAAAAGCGTATATGCCCACCCTCTTGTCTGATCAATACCCTCTGTAAAAAATGGGGCAGGAATTCCGTTAGAATATTCTTCATCTGTCAATGATGAATAAGGCGCTGAGCCACTGTTATGCCATGTATCTAAAACATATTCTTCTCTTTTTGTATTTGTGCTGCTGCAATGTTTGCATTTTATTGTAATGTTGTCAATCCACGGACGATGCAGTTCAAAGTTTGGACCGTCTGGCAAGTTTGCTGCCGAATCTATTATCTCTTTTCTTGTAAAAAACCAATTTTGTTTTTTACAGTCGCCACATATCCATACTGGTAATGGACATCCCCAAATTCTCTCTCTAGATATGCACCATGGATGTCTTTCTTTGATAATTCCTAAAAACCTGTTTTTTGGTTGCTCAAAAAAATACTCTACGTTTTCTGCAGCATTGATTGCCTTGTCTTCTAATCTATCTAGTTTGTAAAACCACCCCTTTCGTGCAAGCCACACAATCGGATGATGTGACCTCCAACATAGAGGGTATTTGTGCTTGATTTTTCCAATTTTCACTAATCCGTTGCATTCTTTTAGATCTTCAACAATTATTCTATCTGCGTCTCTGACAAACATCCCCTCATATTTTCCAGCCAAACTGGTAAACTTTACCTGATCATTGATTGGACTAAATATCTGGACTTTTCTTTTGTTTGCAATTTTGATGTCCTCCTCACCATTTGCAGGAGACAGGTGAACTAGTCCACTACCTGTTGTAACTTCTACAAATTCTTCTGACACTGCAACATGAAAATTGGTTTCCTTTGAACATTCATCTAATCCTGGAATTAAACTCAAAAGTGGATGGATGTATTTCTTCCCCTCAAATTCAGACCCTTTTGCAGTTTTTATAATTTCATAACCCTCAATGTTTACCTCTTTAAAAAATTCTTCCAGTCTTGTCTTTCCTACAACCCATGTTTCGCTTTTAACTTTGACATAAGTATAATCTTCATCGGGATTCAATCCTACCATTGCATCTGTAACTAGAGTAAATGGCATTGTAGTCCAAACTATGAGATATGCGTTTTCGTCTCTTAGTTTAACTTTGTAGTACAGTGATGGATCTTTTACTTCTTCGTATCCCTGATTAACTTCTGCATGGCTAAGCGATGTCTGGCAACTTGGACAATAAGCAATAACTGTAAAGTCTTCTTCTAATATTTTATTTTCATGTGCTTTTTTGAGAATCTGCCATTCTCTTTCAATAAATTCGTCTCGATAAGTCCAATATGCTTTGTTGTGGTTAAATGACATGCCAAGTGCTTCGTCAACTTCGACCCATTTGGTATTGAATTTTTTTACAATCCGTTTACACTCTTCAACTAGTTTTTCAATTCCGACTTTTTCAATCACTTCTGATTTCCCACCTGTTACTCCAAGCTCTTTTTCTGCCTGTAATTCTACTGGGAGCCCTTGAGTGTCCCATCCTCCATTAAATGTGATTTTTTTACCCTGCAATGTGTTGAATCTGTACCACAAATCCTTGATTACCCGTCCTCTAAGATGGCCTGCATGAGGAACACCGTTCATTGTGGGTGGGCCTTCGATAAACATTATTTTCTCAGGTTTATCTGATTCAAAGATCAGTTTTTCCACATCAATTGATTTGATGTATTTTCTTATCTCTGATTCAATTGTCTTTGCATCGAATTTTGACGAAAGTTCCATCTTAGATTCTGATATGAGAGTGGCATTATAAAGCTAAATTGTTTTCTGATACTGCAATTTGTTTGAGACATTTACAATTTCACAAAAGTGATGACTTGGCTAAATTTTTAAAATCACCAAAAAACATCTTTGAATACAATCTCTTTTTTTTGCATTTTAATATCTTGGATTATATAATTGAGTGAAAAATAATTTCTATTGGTTAATGTTTTAGTTATTGGTTCAGGTGGGCGTGAGCATGCATTATCTTGGAAATTATCTCAGAGCCCAAAAGTTGACAAAGTTTTCACAGCTCCTGGAAACGGTGGGACTGAAAATAATCTCTCCATCAACATTGATGATCTTAACGCATTAGCAGAATTTGCACAAAAAAATAATTGTTTTACGGTGGTCGGTCCTGAGGTGCCTCTTGCAGCAGGAATTGTAGATAAATTCAATCAAATGAATCTCAAAATTTTTGGTCCATCTCAAAAAGCTGCTCAATTAGAATCTAGTAAAATTTGGGCAAAAAACTTTATGAAAAGAAACAAAATACAAACTGCACGTTTTGACATCTTTGATGATCCAAAAAAAGCAGAAGAATATGTCAAATCCATTGATTACAATGTTGTAGTAAAAGCAGATGGGCTTGCTTCAGGAAAAGGGGTAATCGTCTGTAATAACACATCTGAAGCAATTGCCGCAATTAACACAATTTTAATAAAAAAAACATTTGGCGATGCTGGAAATCGCATTATTGTAGAAGAGAGAATCGATGGAATTGAAGCATCTTACATTGCACTATGTGATGGAAATATTGCAATACCTATGGCTTCAAGCCAAGATCACAAGAGAATCTTCGATGATGATAAAGGTCCAAACACTGGTGGTATGGGTGCATACTCCCCAACTCCTATTATTGATGACATCCTTGCAAAAAAAATTCAAAATAAAATAATTGATAAAACAATACACTCAATGAAATCCGAAGGCATTATCTTCAAAGGATTTCTTTATGCTGGAGTTATGATAAGGGATAATGAACCGTATGTCTTGGAGTATAATGCACGTATGGGTGATCCTGAATGTCAGCCAATCACCATGAGGATGGATTTTGACTTGTATGATTATCTTGTTGCAAGTGTAGATGGAACTCTGTCATTGTTACCTGAACCTCTATGGAAAAAACAGTCGGCAGTATGCATTGTTTTGGCATCTGAAGGGTATCCTGAATTATTTCCAAAAGATGAAGAAATTACCGGATTTGATTTAATTCCTAAAAATTCGATGGTCTTTCATGCAGGAACAAAAAAACAAGATGGCAAAATTCTATCTAATGGCGGAAGAGTTTTGGGAGTTACTGCCCTAGGTGATACTTTGGAATCCGCAATCTCAAATGCATATGCTGCAGCAGAAAAAATTTCCTGGCCGCACAAGTACTGCAGAAAAGATATCGGTAAAAAAGGTCTATTTCATCTTTGATGTCTCTATTATTCTGTCTTCGGTAACTACCCAATCTATGATTATATCATGATCTGAACGAGGAATGTTTTTGATAATCTGTTTATCCAGTGTTAATGAAATTGTTTTGATTTTATTTTCAGCTAAGAATCTATCATAAAATCCATGACCGTATCCCAACCGTATCCCTTTTGGCGATATCCCAACTGTTGGAACGAGTATCACATCTAGATTGTTATCCACAGGACACTCATTACGTGGCTCCATTATGTCAAAATTACCTTTTTCTAGATTGCTAAAACTTTCAATTTTTCTAAACTCCATATTTTTGCCAATAACTTTTGGTAAGAATATCTGCTTTCCTTCACTTAGAGCCACCTGCATTATGTCTTGCGTATGAACCTCGCTGCCTATTGGGTAGTATGCTCCTATCTTCTGTGCATTGTTAAATGCATCAATTTTTTTTAGTCTCTTTAGAATTGACTTTGATGCAATTTTCATTAAATCAAAAGATGCGGCATCTCTTTTCTCAAGGAGTAATTTTCGCAATGAAGTTTTTTCAGAATTATCTTTCATTTTGACTATTCAAAGATGCAGCTGTTATTGTATTTTTCAATAGCATTGCAACTGTCATTGGACCGACTCCTCCTGGAACTGGTGTCGCATAAGCTGCTTTTTGGATTATCTGCTCATAATCTGCATCTCCTACAAGTTTTTCATTATATTTTGAAATAGCAACATCGATTACTACCGCGTCTTTTTTTATCATGTCTGGTGTAAGTGTAAACTTGCTTCTATCTCCAACTGCTGTAATTATAATATCTGCTAATTGACACATTTCTTTGATGTTTTTTGTTTTAGAATGACATGTGATTACTGTGGCATCTCTTGCTAATAATAAATGGTATAGTGGTTTTCCAACTAGGCTGCTTCTATTAATTAACACAACTGTTTTTCCTTGCAATTCTATGTCATGATAATCAAACATTTCCATTACTCCCAAAGGTGTGCATGCAATCAGTGCTGCCTTTTTCATTGCAAGCAATCCTACATTGTGTGGAGTAAGCCCATCTACATCTTTTAGTGGCGAAATTCTAGATGTAGTGGCAAATTCATCTAGTTGATTAGGTAATGGTAATTGAACTAGTATTCCATGAATTGTCTTGTCATTATTTAATTCAAGAATTATTTTATTTAATTCTGACTGTGTGATATCTGATGCAAGCTTGAAATCTTTGGTGAGAATTCCTACTTCCTCACAAGCTATGTGTTTGTTTTTAACATATGTGGCTGATGCTTGATTATCTCCAACCAGAATTGTTGCCAAACATGGAATTATTCCTTGTTTTTTTAATTCATCAACAGCTTTTCTTATTCTGTCTTTTACAGACTGAGCAATCTCTTTTCCATCAATTTTGATGCCTACCATTAATGATATTTCTGGTCCGTAGATATTTAATCCTTGAAATACGTTAATTCGAATTTGATAATCTTAGAAAAGAAGTTATGTGACCCTCTCAAAGTAATTTCATGTTTGTAGTGATATCTGACATCAAAATTAAACCTGAATCTGTTGATGATTTTAAAAAATGGTTTTCTGAATCAAACAAAATCGTATCTAAATTTGATGGATTTGTAAATAGACGACTACTAGAAACTAAAGATGGCAAACACCGCGTATTAGTTGAATTTGAGGATCTTGATAAATTTAGTAAAATGCATCAAAGCCAAGAACATGAAAAACTTCATTCTACCGCTTCATCATACATGGAAAGATTACCCGAGCCAAAATTCTTTACAGTAGTTTCACAATAGAATGAAAACTGTTTTTGATATAGAAGAATACATTAAAAAAATTAAAAAAAGTAGCAATTACTTTCACACTTTTATCAATAATGAAAACATGGCTGCAGGTGTTTTAGTGTTACAACCTGGAGAAATAGATACACAAGAACCACATGAGAGCGATGAGGTTTATCTTATTCTCAAAGGTGATGGATTTTTAAAAATTAATGACATAGATCACTCTATTTATGAAAACAAACTATATTTTGTAGGAAAAAAAGTACCTCATTATTTTCATGGCAATTCAAAAGAACTAACTGTCTTGTATTTTTTTGGTGGACCTGATACTTAGCTAATTATTGTTTTTCGGCCTGAAATTTTTATCTTATTTTCTGCAAATAATCTAACAGCTTCCGGATAAGTTTGATGCTCTTTTGCCAAAATACGTTTTGATAATGTTTTTTCAGTATCCTCTTTTTTTATTTTAACTACTGATTGTAAAATTATTGGTCCTGTATCTATTCCTGAATCTACAAAGTGAACCGTGCACCCAGAATACTTTGATCCGTAATCTATTGCCTGTTTTTGAGCATCCAATCCCGGAAATGCAGGAAGCAAAGCTGGATGAATGTTGATGATTCTGTTTTTGTATTTTTTTACAAATTCTGGACTAATTATTCTCATAAATCCTGCCAAACATACTAGCCCATTTTTTGGTGTGACTCCATGTTTTTCAAGAGATGATATGATTTTTTTATCATATTCCCATCGATTTCCTTTGAACTCTTTGCTATCAATTACTTCTGTCTTTATTCCCATCTTACGTGCAATTTCCAATCCTATTGCATCTGGTTTGTTTGATATGACTATGGCCGGATTTATGGGAATTTTTTTACGCTTTATTGATTTTAAAATCGATTCCATGTTGCTACCGCGACCTGAAATTAAAATTCCTAAATTCAGCAACTAGCTAATTGTAAATCAAACCTACAATTAATGTGTGCGGTTCTAAATTAATAAAAGAACGCGTCTAAATGGATTTTACTTTAATCTTGACACTTCAAAGTGAATTTGCTTGATTTGATGGATGCCCTTGTTATTTTATGGTGTAATGCCGTTCTGAATTTTTCAAACTCTTCTTAGTATTTGATACAGATGGAATAAGAGAATCAATTGCACCTAAATCTATGGCTTGATTTATCATTTCTGAACCTTTCTTGGTATAATACCTCTATTGTAGGGATTTATCAGATGGCACTCTTTCAAGAAATGTCAGTCAGTCAAGATTTGGCATTTCCAAATCCAACGTTGTCTCATCTGGTTTTTTTGATTTAATAGACTCCAATGCAACATTGCCATCAAAATATGGTCCACCAATTTCAGTCTGCTAATGATTTTATCACTTCTAAAGCACTCATCGCCATTGAATCATTAATTATCATAACACTGGTTTTTTGCATACTTTTAGCATTCTGATAGATTCCATACTCGTGTATGACCATTTGTAACATTGTATGGCTAAATGTTGTTTCATTGAATTTATTTGAAAATAGGTTGATCTATGGTTCATATTTATCAAACCTGCAATTTATAACAAATCTGATTATTTTCTTTGATGTTGACTCAAAAAATTAGAATGACAAAAAACGGCATTCTATGTGAAATTAATGAAAGAAGAGTATACTTGGATCCAAAGAATGCCAATTCAACCGGTGTAAATTTTGTATCTCATGCGCACTCTGATCATCTCCCATCAAAAAATGGAGGAACAATACTTGCATCTCATGAAACAAGCGAAATTGCAAATCTTAGGGGCTTTAAGATGGAAAATAATGTCCAAAGTATTGATGATTTCTCTTTAATTGATAGTGGTCATATTCTGGGTGCAAAGGGTTTGCTTTTTGATGATATTTTCTATACTGGAGATATTTGTACAAGAAATCGGGGATTTCTAAAGGGCGCTATTGTACCAAAATGTAAAACTCTAATCACCGAATGCACTTTTGGATTGCCCGAATTTGTTTTTCCAAAATTAGAAGAAACACAAAAACAAGTAAATGAACTCATTTCAGAACTTTATGGAAAAGGTATCCCCGTCATTTTATTGGGATATCAGCTAGGAAAAGCTCAGACTATTACACAACTTTTTGGACACTGGGGACCTCTTTATTTTCATGACTCTGTAAAGCAAATGAATGCGCTTCATCAGAGACTAGGAGTTCCTCTAAATGATGGCATCGGTCATACTGAAGCAGAAAAAAATGGATTGTTGTCAAAAAAACCCTGGGTGATGGTAGCACCACTAATGTCTGAAAAGAATCAATTTCTCAAAGACATGAAGTCAAAATATGGTGCTGTTACCATTGGTTTTAGTGGTTGGGCGCAATCAACAAGATTTTCATTTGGAAGACGTTCTGATTATTCAATTCCAATGAGTGATCATTGTGATTTTAATGAATTAGTAGATGTGGTTTTACGTTCAGGTGCCGAACAAGTCTATACCATCCATGGATTTGTTGAGGAATTTGCCAAGCACCTCCGCAAAATTGGAATTAATGCACAACCATTACGCGAAAATTCACTTGATGACTTTATTTAATTTGTAAATTTTCCACAATCACAATCTAAAACCAAACATGTTTCAGCATTTCTAATGTGATCGTGTGAGAAATGTTTGCATTTTTCATTTTTACATATTCTTCTCTGGGCTTCTCTTTTTACTACTGCTTGCGCTATAGCATTTGCCTTATCTTTGGAGTATCCTTTTTTGTCCATGTAATAATGGACTACTCTATTATACAATAAATCCGGATCAAATTGTTTTTCTAGCATCTACTTGCCACCTTGTGATGGAATGTAATGCAAAGTAATCGTTGAACGAATTTTTTGAATTTTTCTAATTTTATTTGTAATTACTTGATCAAGGGATTCTTTAGTATCTGATTGTACCTTGCAAAAAACATCGTAAATCCCATATGTGCCTCTGACTTCTTTTACTTCGGGAATCTTCATAATTTCATTAATGATTTGCTCTTCAGAACCTAAATCGCATTGAATTAAAATATATGCAATTTCCATAATCTATCCTCTTATTCGTCTCCTTCTATAATCTGATCCCTCATGGCATTTGCATATGCATGACGGTTCCTCGCATTTACTCATACTTTTTTTGTTCATAATATAATATGGTGATTAAGGTATTTCAAGCAAGCCAGTTTTTAATTAAAAATTTGTTTGTTTTTTGTGTCTGTTTTAAACAATTACATATGTTTTTTAAAATATTTCTTTTGTTTTTTCAGTGATTGTTTAAGTATATGTAAAATATCTTTTTGACATGTGCGAAACCCTTGATGAAATTCATGATGCACAATTAGCTGCAGTCATAGCAAGAATGCGAAAAGAACAATCAAAAACTGAAACACAATCTATTTGCAACTAAAATCATTTCAATATTACGCCAATGTCCATAAGATTAGTATGAGTAAAATTTGTTTTGATATTGCCTTTTTGTTTTTGAAAAAATCTTCCCGAGTCGCTATTTTTTAAGAATTCCTTGATTACATCTTCAGGTATTTTGATGTTATCCGTTATTGCTCCTGCAAATAGGGTATTTCCATCAATTCCATCTGTGCCCATTGATGCAATGACAATTTTTTTTAGATTTTGAGAATTCTTTAAAATTCTTAAAACTAATTCCTGATTTCTTCCACCAGTTCCTTTTCCAATCACTTCTACTGTAGTTTCTCCTCCAAAAATCAGACATTCTTTTTCTTCTGGCATATTTTCCATGATTGTTCTTGTAGCATCTTTTATGTTTCCAAATACTTGCATTGTCTTGACTTTGTACTTCATCTCTTTTGCCTTTAATTCCATTGCTTTTAGACAATCTTTGTTATTTGCAATAATGTAATTTGGTATCTTTGCATTTTTTGGTGTTTCAGGAATTTTTCCTTTAAACCCATCTTCAAATCTACGCATTATCTCCAATGGAATTTTATTTTTCAATTTGTATTTGTTGATTATATTTAATGCATCAAGAAAAGTTGTATTGTCCATGTATGTTGTTCCAGATGCAATTGATGATAGATCATCACCTTCAACATCTGACATCACAAGTCCTATCCCGTGACATTTGATATTTTCAACTAGTCTACCTCCTTTTATTTTTGATAAATGTTTTCTAATGCAATTAAATTCCTGAATTGTAGCTCCTGATTTTAACAACAAATCTGTTACATAGATTTTATCCTCCAATGTTATGTCATCTGGAATTGCAAGCAATGATGATCCCCCACCTGAAACAAGAAATATTGTCATCTCGCCCTTTCTTCTATTTTGAAGAAACTTTGTTACTTCTTTTGCAGCTTTTATGCTAGTTTTATCTGGTTTTGGATGACCTGAATTGAAAATCTGAAATTTCTTACCTTTAATTTTTGATTTAGACCCTTTTGGAATTACCACAATTCCGCTTTTAATTGGAATTATTGCATTTAATGCTCTGGTCATAGAATCACCAGCTTTTCCAAACGCCACTGTGTAAATATTAGAAAAATCTCCTAGTTTGATAATGTCTTCATTAATTTTGATTTCCTCTGAGGTGACAAATTTTGGCATTATGTTCTCAGGGTCTGCAGCTTCTAATCCTGCTTCTAAAATATCTAAACACTCTTTTTTCTTTTCTGATGTTGCTAAATCTTCATAATTTTGAATAATCATGTGCTACTTTCCATTACTGCAAGATATAATAATAATCAATGATGACTTTGATTCATGTACACAGTACGTATTCCAAAAATTATTAATTTTGGAAAAAATGCACTTGGTGAAACAGAATATCCTAAAAATGCACTAGTTGTCACAACCGTTCCTCCAGAGCTTTCTGATAAATGGCTTGGTAAAATGGGCATTAAGGATTATATGCTGTATGATAAAGTGACACCTGAACCATCAATTGACGATGTCAATACAGTTATTTCACAATTCAAAGACAAGAATCCCTCAGTCTTAATTGGATTGGGTGGGGGAAGTTCAATGGATGTAGTAAAATACGCTGCACCTGAAATGAAAAAAGAAAAAATCTTGATTCCAACTACATTTGGAACTGGAGCTGAAATGACAACATATTGTGTTTTGAAATTTGATGGAAAAAAGAAATTGTTGCGTGAAGACAGATTTCTTGCTGACATGGCTGTGGTGGATTCATATTTTATGGATGGCACACCTCAACAAGTCATCAATAGTTCTGTTTGTGATGCATGTGCTCAGGCTACTGAGGGATATGATAGCAAACTTGGTAATGACTTTACAAAAACAATGTGTAAGCAAGCATTTGAAATTCTATATGATGCAATAATGAATGACAAACCCGAAAACTATCCTTATGGCTCAATGCTATCTGGTATCGGATTTGGAAATTGCTCAACTACACTTGGACATGCACTATCGTATGTCTTCTCAAATGAAGGAATACCACATGGTTACTCTTTGTCTTCTTGCACTACAGTTGCACACAAGCATAACAAATCAATCTTCTATGATCGATTCAAAGAAGCTATGAAAAAACTCGGCTTTGAAAAACTCACTTTAAAAGCTGATGTCTCAGAAGCTGCAGATACGGTGATGACAGATAGAGGTCATTTGGATCCAAACCCGATCCCAATAACTAAACAAGATGTTATCAAATGTCTGGAAGATATTAAATCAGGAAATCTGTAAAAAATCAACAAGATTTTTACTTTTTTTTCTATTTTATAAATAACCTTTAAAATTCATAGCTTTGACTAAACTTATTTATGCTGATATTGTAGCCTAATTGTAATGATTACTGAAAAGCCATTAAAGTTTGGTATTCAAAATGGATTGAATGTTGCACGAGCAGGATATTCAGAAGATCAAATTTTAACTGCTTGTATGCTTGCTGATAAAACCGGTTATGATTCTATTTTCTATATGGATCACACAAATGTTCCTCAATGGAGAAACGCCATAGTTTTAGATCCTTGGGTAATGTTATCTGCTATTGCAGCAGTTACAAATAATGTTGAATTAGGAACTTGTGTTACTGATGCAATTAGAAGACATCCATCAAACATAGCACTAGCTGCAATTACACTTGATAGAGTTTCTAAAGGAAGAGCAATTTTGGGAATTGGTGCAGGTGAGGCTCAAAATCTAAAAGAATTTTGCATTCCTTTTGAAAAACCTGTTGCCAAATGGGAAGAACAAATTCAAGTAATCAAAACTTTGTATGGTTCAACTCCTGATCACACTGTAAACTTTGATGGTAAATATTACAAATTAGAAGGTGCATGTCTTCAAGCACCTCCAATTAGAAAACCTCATCCACCAACATACATGGCATCAGGTGGTACACGTACTTTGGAGTTAACAGGAAAACTCGGTGAAGGATGGTTGCCAATTGGTTATACCCCAGAATTATTTGAGGATCACGCAAAACAAATTCAAACATCTATGAACAAACACAATCGTACCCAACAGGAAAAAGACAACTTCCAATATGCTTTAGATATCGATGTTTACTTTTCAGAAGATGCAGAAGAATCTTGGGCAAAAATGAAAGAAGCAGTTAAAGTTAGTTTGTTTAAACCTGAAGTGTTACGTGTTCACGGAATTAAAGAAATCGAAGGATTTGATTTTGTAAAATACTTTACAGAATATTCCATGTCTGATCAATCTTGGATTGTAAAGATGAGAGAAGCAGCAACAAAAATTCCTGACAAAATTGCTCGTTCATCAACTGCTGTAGGAACTCCTGATGATATCATTCCAACATTTGAGCGATTCATGAAAGCAGGTGTAAATCACTTTGTAATTAGATTCTGGGGCAAAAACTATTTTGGCTCAATTGATAAATTTGCAAGCCATGTAATGCCTTATCTACGAGAAAAACTGCAAAAATAAGTTCATTTTAAACATCGAAAATCATTTACCTAACTAATTCTAGGTTTATTTGTAATGAACGAAGATCTTCCTGAAGCAATAGAAAGATGCCTAAAAATCTTAGAGGAAAATATAGACATTTTATCTAATATTGAGCTGAATCTAGAAGACCAAAAAGAGGATGAAATAGTATCTGACTTGGAGCTTCATCACTTGTACGATATGGCTGAAGATGTAGCAGAATCTGCTAAACTAAAACGTGCTGAATTTAATCTCATGCACCGAAAAACTGAGTAATTTTAATTAATTACGACTTGTGAGGTCGTCTGTTTTTGCTTTTAACTCTGTTACGTGATTTTACAAGTCGTCTTTTTTGTTGTTTTTCAATTCTTTTTCTTGTACGTGCAGTGGCATTTGTCTCTCCCTGAATTATTTTGACTTTACTTCCATCTCTGAGCATGATTGGTTTTCCTTTGAATCTGAATTCAACATCATGACATTTTTTATAGTATTTTCTTAGACAAAAAAATATCCTATTATTGGTACCGTGCATCTCTTGTATCTCTTTTGATTTTTTCAAATCATTGAGAATGTTTCTTAGTATTCCTTTCTCAATATCTGTAATTCTGTGTAATTCTCTAAACCAGATAAATCTTGAATCATTTCCCCATTCTTCTAAAACTTTGAGAGTCAACATTGTATTTCTATACATCTCTTCTTCTTTTTCGTCCAACTCTCTACCTCTAACTCATCTTATATTTTAGGAATTTTAATCAATACGAGATGCTCTATTTGATTTAGTTTTTTCTTTTAATCTTGATTTTGTTACTTTGGCTGCTTGTCTCTGATTTTTTTCCATCTCTTTTGCAATGATGTCTATTTTTTTAATAATCATTGATTGCTCTTCTGGTAAATTTGACTTTAAGAGTTTTTTCTGTAATGTTTTTATCTCTCCCGAATACTCTCTGAACTCATTTTTTAAATTATTTAGATAAGGATCATCCATGATTTTTCTCTATTCATCTTATATTTTAGCAATTTAGGATCTGGATTTATAATATTATTATTCAAAATACTCTTGTTGCAATTAGTTGGAATTTTACAAATAAAATCCCCTCAAAAAATTAGGGAATTTTTGAATCAGGAACACGTAGGACGAATTTCCAGCATCGATGATAATGGATATCCTCAGATAATTCCGATGAATTTTGTTTATCTTGATAATTCGATATACATGCATTCTCATGTCAAGGGTGAAAAAATTGAAAATATTCGAAAAAACAACAAAGTTGGCTTTGAAGTTGATCGGGAATTGGAGTTTTTACCTTCTTACTTTGAGGATCCAAAAAATGCATCACTTGCAGATACACTTTACATTAGCGTTGTGATCAAAGGAAAGGCATCTTTTGTGACAAATAGGGAAGAAAAAACACTTGCCCTAAATGGTCTTATGGAAAAATATCAACCTGAAGGGAGATACGAACCAATTCACCCCACTATGAAAGTTTTAGATGCCGTAGCTGTAATCAAAATAATTCCTGATTCACTTTATGGGAAATACAAAATTGGACAACACATGAATGTAGAAAGTAGAATAGATTTGGCAAAAAAAATACTGGCAAAAAATTCCACCACCGCAAAAGATACTTTGAGGATTATGGGATTTGAGATAACTAGTAATGGATTAGCAATGGTAGATGAACCTGTTTGGTAGCATGTTTGTGATTAATCCGATTTAGTGAGTCATTCTCTTTTCT
Source organism: Nitrosarchaeum sp. (assembly GCA_021414365.1). Taxonomy (GTDB): domain Archaea; phylum Thermoproteota; class Nitrososphaeria; order Nitrososphaerales; family Nitrosopumilaceae; genus Nitrosarchaeum. The sequence goes on along the minus strand of JAIOOR010000005.1, from coordinate 206,961 downwards.
AACAATTTTGCACTACAATAAACTGAGTAGCAATTACTTGCATGGTTTTCAAACTTGTGTTCACAATGCCTGCATATTTTTTTCATAAATAATTCATCTGTTTTTTATTTATAAAGAAAAATCAGTTTTGATTCTAGTGCTAATTATTTTTTAATTACTGTAAACCTTGAGTAACATCTTGAGGATCGTTAGCTATAAGTTCAGATTTAGAGGATTGTAACTGTTGCAACAAATTCATAAATTTGAATTGGTATCTGAGTATGAACCCACTGGAGATCAGCCACAAGCAATTGATGTGTTGGTTGAAGGCGTAAAAAAACGAACAATTCAGACATTACTTGGAGTTACAGGTAGTGGAAAGACATTTTCTATTGCAAATGTTATTGCACGAACTGGAAAAAATACTCTGGTTATTTCTCATAACAAAACTTTGGCAGCACAATTATACTCTGAATTAAAACAGTTTTTCCCAAAAAACAACGTAGGCTATTTTGTATCCTATTACGATTATTATCAACCTGAAAGCTACATGCCTCAAACAGATACTTACATTGAAAAAGATACTCAAATCAATGAAAAAATTGAAAAATTACGATTGGAGGCAACTGCCATGCTGCTATCTGGAGAGCCTACAATTATTGTCTCAACTGTATCTTGTATTTACTCTCTTGGTAATCCTAAAGATTGGGATGATTTGGCAATTACCATTACTGCTGGTGATGTAATAAAAAGAGGTGACTTGATAAAAAAATTCATTGATGCAAGATATGAAAGAAATGACACTGAGGTAGCACCTGGAAATTTCCGTGTAAAGGGTGATACTATAGATATTATACCTGCATACTCTGAAGATATTGTAAGAATCTCTATGTTTGGAGATGATGTGGAGAAAATTACACTGCTTGATAACATATCGCTTAAAGAAAAACGAAAAATACATCAAATGAAAATTTTTCCTGCAAAACATTATTTGATAGCGAAAGATGTTAGAGAAAAAGCTGTACTTTCAATCAAAGATGAATTAGAAAGACGATTACCTGAATTAAATGAATTAGAAAAACAAAGACTCGAAATGAGAACAAAATATGATCTGGAAATGATAGAAGAATTGGGATATTGCTCAGGAATTGAAAATTATTCCAGACATTTTGATGGAAGAGCATCAGGTGAGAAAGCATTTTGTCTGATGGATTTTTTTGGTGATGACTATCTACTTGTAATTGATGAATCCCATGTTACATTGCCGCAACTACATGGAATGTACAAAGGTGATTATTCAAGAAAAAAAGAACTTGTGACATATGGTTTTCGTTTACCAAGTGCATATGATAACAGACCGTTGAAATTCGAAGAATTTGAAGGCTATTTGAAAAACACTATTTTTGTATCTGCCACCCCAAGTGATTATGAAAGAAAAACATCGACACAAATAGCAGAACAACTAGTAAGACCCACAGGACTACTTGACCCGTCAGTTGAGATTAGATCCAGCAAGAATCAAATGGATGATCTTATTCAAGAAATTGCTAAAAGAGCGGCCAAAAATGAGCGTGTTTTAGTCACAACATTGACCAAGCGAATGGCTGAAGACCTATCTGAGTACCTCTCAAAAAAAGATGTGAGGGTAAGATACATGCATTCTGAAATAGAAGGATTACAAAGAACCGAGTTAATTCGACAATTACGATTAGGCGAATTTGATGTTCTAGTTGGAATTAATTTGCTAAGAGAGGGATTAGATATCCCAGAGGTTTCACTTGTTGCGATTTTGGATGCAGACAAGGAAGGGTTTTTGAGAAATTTCACAAGTTTGATTCAAACATTTGGAAGAGCAGCAAGAAATGTAAATGGTTCGGTGATCATGTATGCAGATAATATTACAAAATCAATGTCTAATGCTATAGATGAGACAAATAGACGTAAAGAAAAACAAATACAATACAACAAAGAACACAATATTACTCCTCAAACAATTATTAAATCCATTCCCGAACAAGTAACAACATTAGATGAATCTAAACTAAAATCAATCCATGATCTGACTACTGATATTATTGAACTAGAATCTCAGATGAAAAAATATTCTGAAGAATTAGATTTTGAGCGAGCTATTGAATGCCGAGATAGAATAAAAAGACTGGAAAAAGAGATTAAATTCAAAGATGGTAGAAAATAAATTAAAAATTCGTGGTGCCCGACATCACAATCTTAAAAACATTGATGTGGATATTCCAAAAAATAAACTTGTTGTAATTAGTGGATTGTCTGGTTCTGGAAAATCGACTTTGGCTTTTGATACAATTTATGCTGAAGGGCAGAGGCGTTATGTGGAATCTCTTTCTGCTTATGCAAGACAATTCCTTGAAATGATGGATAAACCTGATGTTGATTCTATTGAGGGGCTCTCACCTGCAATATCTATTCAGCAAAAAACTACCAGTAAGAATCCTCGCTCCACTGTTGGAACTACCACCGAAATTTATGATTACATGCGACTCCTCTTTGCAAGAATTGGCATTCCTTATTGCATAAATTGTTCTAGAAAAATATCTAGCCAATCAGTTGAAACAATATGTGATTCTATACTCAAAGACTTTTCAGGACAAAAGATTTTGATCCTCTCTCCAATTATTCAAAGAAAAAAAGGAACATATGAAAAATTATTTGAGCAAATAAAAAAAGATGGCTACTCTAGAATCCGCTTAGATGGGGTAATTTTGAGCCTGGATGAAGAGTTTCCTGCACTTGACAGACAGAAATGGCACAATATTGAGATCGTAGTAGATAGAATGCAGACAGAAAAATCTGAACGATCTAGATTGTTTGAGGCAATACAAACTGCAATCAAGGCATCAAAAGGCGACGTCATGGTCTCATCAGAAAAATCTGAAAAGATTTTCTCACAAAACAATGCATGTCCTTACTGTGGATTGACAATTGGTGAGTTAGAACCTAGAACTTTTTCATTTAATTCCCCATTTGGAATGTGTAAGGCTTGCAATGGATTGGGTGTAAAGATGGAATTTGATGCAGATCTTGTAATTCCAGATAAGAGTAAATCCATTTTAGAAGGTGCAATCGTTCCATGGAGTGGACGATTTTCTGCATTTAGAAAACAGGCATTAAGAGCAGTTGGTAACAAGTTTGGTTTTGATTTGATGACGCCTATTGAAAAAATTGCGCCAAAACATCTTCGAATAATATTGCATGGCTCAAATGATTTAATTGATTTTAAGTATCGCTCAAAATCTGGAGACTCTTCTTGGCAATACACTGATGCATTTGAAGGAGTACTAGTTAATCTCCAACGTTCTTTTATGGAAACTGATTCTGAATCCAAACGTGAATGGCTAAAACAATTCATGAGAGATACACCATGTACTGTATGCAATGGAAAAAAATTAAAACCTGAATCACTAGCAGTCAAAATTAATGAAAAGGGAATAATGGATGTATGTGATCTATCAATTGATCAATGCTATGATTTTTTTGCTACTCTAAAGTTGACTGAAAACGAACAATACATTGCAAGAGATGTCCTAAAAGAAATTAAAGAAAGATTAGAATTTTTAATGAACGTTGGACTGAATTATCTTACTTTGAATAGATTAAGCTCTACTTTATCTGGAGGCGAATCTCAAAGAATCCGATTAGCAACTCAGATTGGCTCCAATCTTACTGGAGTTTTGTATGTTCTTGATGAGCCCACAATTGGATTGCATCAACGTGATAATGAACGTCTAATCAAAACGCTAACAAAACTACGAAATCTTGGAAATACTGTCATTGTAGTGGAACATGACGAGGAAATTATGCGAAATTCAGACTGGATAGTGGATTTAGGTCCAGGTGCAGGCGTACATGGTGGAAGTGTTGTCTTTGAGGGAACAATTAATCAAATTCTCAAAAGTGATAATTCTGTCACTGGAATTTATTTGAAAAACAATTCATTGATAAAACTAGGTGAGAAAATACGTAATCGATCTGGCTCACTGATTGTTAAAGGTGCATCTGAAAATAATCTCAAAAACATAGATGTTGAAATTCCATTAGGTCTTTTTGTTTCTGTAACTGGTGTATCTGGTTCTGGAAAATCTACATTGATAAATGATATTTTATTAAAGTCACTTGAAAACCATTTTTATAATTCTAATGTAAAATCTGGAAGTCACACAGAAATTTTAGGGCTTGAGAACATCGACAAAGTAATTGCGATAGATCAATCCCCAATTGGTAGAACCCCTCGTTCTAATCCTGCAACATACATCGGTGTATTTACCCATATTCGAGAATTGTATGCAAATACAGAATTATCAAAAGAAAGAGGATACTCAATGGGTCAATTCTCATTTAACGTAGCTGATGGAAGATGCTTTGCATGTGATGGTGACGGTGTAAAACAAATTGAGATGCAATTTTTATCTGATGTTTATGTAAAATGTGATGAATGTAAGGGAAAAAGATACAACTCTGAAACACTTTCAGTTTTGTACAAGGGTAAAAACATTTCAGATATTTTAGATATGACTGTTTTTGAAGCACTACAGTTTTTTGAAAACATTCCTTCGATTAAAAGAAAACTGCAAACAATATTTGATGTCGGATTAGGATACATAAAGTTAGGACAATCATCTACAACTTTGTCTGGAGGAGAGGCACAAAGAGTAAAACTTGCATCTGAACTATCCAAAAGAGGAACTGGCAAAACATTTTACATTCTTGATGAACCTACAACTGGTTTGCATTTTGCCGACGTTCAAAAGCTATTAGATGTTTTAAATAGACTGGTAAATTTGGGAAATACGATTCTAGTAATCGAGCACAACTTGGATGTAATTAAAAATTCTGATTGGTTAATTGATCTGGGACCAGAAGGTGGAGATGAGGGTGGGCAAATAGTTACTGTAGGTACACCTGAACAGGTTGCAAAATCCCCCGGAAGCTATACTGGAAAATATCTCAAAAAATTACTAAAATAATGATCTAAAATGACTTTTGATATTTCAAAAATTCACATCTCATCAAATCCTGGCATTTATTTGATGAAGGATTATGATGGAAAAATTATCTATATTGGCAAAGCAAAGAATCTACAAAATCGTGTAAGATCATATTTTTTAAAAAATCAAAATTATAAAACGCAGAAATTGGTAGAAAATATTTCTGATATTGAATTTATTTTAACTGACAATGAAAGTGAAGCATTTCTTTTAGAATCTAATATGATAAAAAAACACCGACCTAAATTTAACATTGAGCTAAAAGACCAACAGCGTTACACCTATCTTAGAATATCCAATGAAAAATATCCTAGACTACTTGTTGCAAGAAGAACCCGTGATGGAAAATTTTTAGGCGGTGGAAAAATTTTTGGTCCGTTTATGCAAGGTAGCTCAAAACTTCTCACCATAGGTACTTTACGAAAAGCATTTCAAATTAGAATCTGTAAAACATTACCAAAAAAAGTTTGTCTAGAGTATCATTTGGGAAACTGTGAAGGACCATGTGAATTCAAAGATGCTCAAGATAAATATCTACAACATGTGTCTGCATTAGAAGAGGTGCTAAAAGGAAAAAATCAAACTCAAATTTTTGCAGAAAAATTAAAAGAAGAGATGACGCAAGCCGCTGCATCGCAACAATTTGAGCGTGCAAAGGACATCCGTGATACATTAATTCGATTGGGTAGTCTTCAAACAAAACAAAAAATGGAATATGTTGAAAATTCTGATGAGGAATATTTTGGAGTTGGTTACAAAGACCAAACTATAACTGTGATGAATTTTAGAATGATACATGGTGTAATGCGGGACAGTGATAAATTCTTTTTTGATCTTGTTGGAGATAATGATTTTTCAAATTTTCTTTTCCAGTATTACACAGTACATAAAATTCCAAAATTTATCTTTGTTAGTGAGATTCCTGAAAATAAATCTCTTTTAGAGTCGTTACTATCTGAGCAGGCAGAGTTTTCAGTTGAAATAATCTGTCCGCAACGTGGTAAAAGAAAGAATATTATTAATTTGATTTTAAAAAATATCTCTCTTATTCATTCTAAAGGAGGCAATCTAGGTCTGATGGAATTAAAAGAAATTTTGCATCTTTCTGCAATTCCTAACGTCATTGAATGCTTTGATATTTCAAATCATGGTGATGAGTTTGCAGTAGGTTCAATGTCTAGATTTGTTGATGGCAAACCAAACAAATCTGGATACCGTAAATTCAAAATTAAGACAGTTTCTGGCAGAGATGATTTTGCAATGATATCTGAGATCATCAAACGAAGATATCTTAGATTACTTGAAGAAAATTCACAGTTACCTGATTTGATATTAATTGATGGTGGAAAAGGACAGCTCAACGCTGCCCTAAAATCACTACAATCTTTAGGATTGCATCTTGATTGTATTTCGCTTGCTAAAGAAAATGAAGAGATATTTGTTCCAAACCAAAAAAATTCGATAATACTTTCAAAAGATAAACCTTCGCTGAAAATTCTACAACATGCAAGAGATGAAACTCATAGATTCGGTGTTGCATATAATAGAGCAATACGTAAAAATCAAATAAAATAAGAAAAAAAGGAATTTTTTGATTAGTTCACTTTAACATTTCCAGTCATCCATGGGTGTACCATGCAGAAATAATCATAGCTTCCAGCTTTGTCAAATTTTTGTGAAAATGATGCTTTGCCCATGATTAAACTACTGTCAAATACTCCTGATGGACCATCTGCTGGATTGCCACTGGTTACTGTATGTGCTGCTGTATCTGTATTTGTCCATTCTACAGTATCACCTACATTGATTGTAACTGCTGATGGTGAAAAACATGCATTGGATGTTTCACATCCTGGTGATGAAGTACCAGATGGAATTGTTACGCTGACTGTTTGTGGGCCAGCTGGATTTTCAACTGGTGCAGCTGGATTTTCAACTGGTGCATCTGGATTTTCAACTGGTGCAGCTGGATTTTCAACTGGTGCAGCTGGCACTGTCTCAGTCTTTACTGGTTCTTTCGATGCTACAGTTTTTTCTGTAGGGACCTCTTGTTTTACTTTAGCTGCAATATCTGCACCAAATTGAGCTGATGGTACAGTTGTTGGTACACTAGTTGTTGGTGCAGTTTTAGTAACTACAGGAGTTGAAACAGCAGGACCGTGGTCTTGAACTTGTCCTCCGTAGAATGCAAATCCTACGCCTACCGCTACAATTGCAATAGAAAATACAATTGCTGCTTTGTCTATACTTGCCATAATTGTTTTTCCGATTATCTTATGCTAAATAAATCTAATCTTTGATTTACTCGTAATTCGATGCTTATGTACCTATGACTACTATTTTTATGAAAAATTTACATAAATCTAGAAAGACTTTTGAAAATTCAACATGATCGCTTTAATTATTTTTAACTATAGTCAACGATATTGGACGCTTATTTCTTTTATGATTCATACTCTAATATCAATACGAAATGCATCGGGGCTGTCACCAAAAAACGTCCGTTTTTGGTCTTAAGCACCTTTGCATTATTTTATTTTAGAAGCTAGATTTTTTTCTGAAGTTATAAACTCATATTGAATTTTTAATTTTCTTTGTTTGATAAATTGTCTGATAAAAAAAGTCCTTTTTTCAATAAACACATCATTATTTTTTTGATTCAATGAAAGATGATCTAAAATCAATTTTTCATCTGTTGCTATTTTTATGATGTCATAATTTTTTATAATAAATGTACCAATACCCCAAAACAATCCAATATGTAATCCGATGTATTTTGATTGCAGATTAGTTACTTTATCCAAGTAAATCTCGGCATGTTCTCTTTTTTGTTCAATAATTGAATCATCTGTTTGAATTACCCATGATATCCTCTTTGTATTCCCATCAAAAAATAAAACATGTTCCAAGTGTCAACCAAAAAACTGTTTTTTGTCTATATATTTTGAATCCCGACCTTATGATCAAAGATTCAGAGACTAACATATGTTAGAGTCGCATACATTCTTTTCAAAAATGGTTGATGAGCTAGTAGAATTCTCTGAATATGATCCTGAATTAGCAGATGGAATTCGCTGGCTCGATGATCAGGCTCAAAAAAAAGGCATCACATTTTACGACATGGTTTTTGAAGTATTATACAAACATGATGTAAATTCAAAAGCAAAAGAGTGGCTTAACACAAGAAATTAAAATTACTTTCTCAGATCAAGTTCTTTGTATTCGCAACCTTCAGGCCCACAATATTTTCCAACATAGACTGCTTTTGGTCTGTATAACGCTGGTTTTGGTGCCGCCTCTGCAAATTTTTCTTCAATGATATGTGCTGCCCATCCTGCAACTCTTGATATTGCAAAAATCGGTGTGTTAAGATCCATTGGGATTTTTAGCATATAGTAAATTGAAGCGCTATACAAATCGACGTTTGGATAGATGTCTTTTCCTTTTTGGTTTTTCATCTCTTCAATTGTAGTTGTTTCAACTTTTTCTGTAATGGCATACCATGGATCCCCCGTCTTTGCAGCAAGCTTTCTTGATAGTTCTTTTAGAATCTGTGCTCTTGGGTCGAATGTTTTATAGACTGCATGTCCCATTCCCATTATTCTTTCACCTTTTTCCATTTTTTCTTTAATCCATGGAACAACATTGTCCGCTGACCCGATTTCTAAGAGCATTTTCATTACCTCTGTATTTGCTCCTCCATGTAATTCCCCACTTAATGCTCCAATAGCTGCACTAGCTGCTGAATACATGTGAGCTCTCGTAGATGCCACCTGTCTTGCAACAAATGTAGATGCATTAAAGGTATGATCTGCATGAAGAATCAAACAAGTATCAAAGATTTTTTCAACTTCCTTGTCTGGTCTTTCTCCAAACATCATGTAAAGAAAATTTGCTGCATGATCCAAAGTTGGATCAGGATCAATTATTTCTAATCCGTCTCTTACTCTTTGCCAGCTTGCAATTATTGTTGGAATTTTGCCAATTAGATTAATTGCCTTGTCATAGCTTGCTTCTTTTGATGCAAACTCTTCATCGTAATATCCAGCAAGTGCCGCAACAAATGCCTGCAGCATATCCATGGGATCAGCATCTTTTCTCCAATTACCCATATTGATTTGCATTCTTTTTGGAATTAATCTCGCATCACTTAATTTGGATTTGAATTCTGATAGTTGCTCTTTTGTTGGTAAAGAGTCATGCAATAACAAATATGCTGTTTCTTCATAACTTGATTTTTTTGTAAGTTCTAAGATATCGTAACCACGGTAAATTAGCTTGCCTTTTTCTCCATCGATATTTGATATTCTTGTATCTGCTACCTCGATTCCACGCAAGCCAATGTTTTTTGTTTCCATGCCCATCATCTGTGAAATCATCTATTATATTTTAGCTACAAATCATGTCTACTAAGTTTAGTAATTAGTCTAATCTGACAACTCTGGCTCATAAATGATTATTTTTTTACAAAAATTAAATGAATCCCTCTGAGCGAGAACTATTGGAGAAACTAGACAATATGGTCTTGACTGCATCTGCAGATGAATTACGCAAAATTCAAGAAATTGATATTCAAACTCAATTAGATGGAGAGTCGTTTTATGATGCATTTGTAAATTCTACTTTGGTTAACCAAAGCATAAAACAAGAATCTAGAGAATCTAATTCATAATCCATTCTTGATTTAAATGAGGGTATACAAGAAAATTTACAATAATGGTCATATCTAAAATAAAGAAAACAAAGACTGTTAAAAAAACAAAGACCCAACCAAGAACTAAAGTTGTTTGTATCTCTCACAAAGAAGATGCTGATGGTATTAGTTCTGCAGCATTAATTAGACAGGCTTTTGGCGGTGATTCTATTTTGGTTGATTATCCAGGACAGATGGAAGCAATACAGAAAATTGCTTTAGATGAAAAATTAAAATCATTATACATTTGCGATTTAGGTCTTAGCAAAAAGAATCAAGATGAATTTGTTGAATTACTAAGAATTTTAAAAAAGAAACGTGTTGCAGTTACATACATTGATCATCATGATATTGATCCAAAAATTCACAAAGAATTAGAAAAAATTAAAGTCAAAATGATTCACGATATCAACGAATGTACAACTGTCCAAGTTTACAATGCATTTAAATCAAAACTTTCAGATCATGCTCCATTCATTGCAGCATGTGCTGCCATCACTGATTACATGGAAGACCGACCACTTGGCTCAAAATTACTTCAAATCTATGACAGGCAATTCGCTTTAATCAACGCAACTGTTCTTACTTACAATATAGTTGGACACCAAAAAGATTCTGATTATCTGTTGTATTTAGTAGAAGAGTTGGCCGAATCAAAATTTCCACACGAAATCCCAAACACATTTGAATTTGCACAAATTCAAGTTGAAAAACTAGCATTAATTATTGCCAAAGTCAAACAAGGTATGAAGACAATGAAAAACATAGGATACATGGAAATTATGGATTCTGGAGCAAGTGGAGCAGTCAATTTTGTTTTAGGATTATCTGGAAAAGATGTGGGTGTTGCCTACAAAGAGCGAGTTGATCATGGAATCTACGCTGTTTCAGTTAGAGGATCACGATCTTGCAAAATTCACTTAGGTAAAATTGTAAATCTTCTTGCAACCGAACTTGGAGGTTCAGGTGGTGGACACGATAAAGCATGCGGTGCTGTAATTCCCAAACCAAAAATTCAAACATTCCTCAAAAAGTTCAACAAGAAACTAAATTAGATAATTCAGAAATTATTTTATCTAATTTCCACAATAGCATCAATTTCAGTCATTGAATTTAATGGCAAACTTGAGACTCCAACTGCAATTCGTGTATGTCTGCCGGATTCTCCAAATATCTCATAGAGTAAATCTGAAGCGGTATTGATCACTTTTGGATGTTGTGTAAATTCTGGAACCGAATTTACAAATCCTGATAATCTTACGATTCTGGAAATTTTTTCTAAATCTCCCAACTCCTTTTTGAGTTGTGCTAGTATGTTTATTGCACAAATTCTTGCAGCTTTTTGTGCAGTGTCAATATTCATATCTGAAACTTTTCCTGTAAACAATACTTTACCATCCTCCATTGGAATTTGACCTGAAACAAATACTAAATTGCCTGATTTTACCACTGGAATATACGAACCTGCAGGATTTGGTGGAACTGGAAGATTAATTCCAATTGATTTAATTTTTTCTTCAATCAATGTTTGTGAATATTTGTAATGTGATTTTAATTTTTACTTACTGACCAATATGGTATGATTAGTTCTGCATTTTTAAATAAATAATGGCTAAAAACGACAAAATGGCATCTGAGGGATTTAGCAAGGAAGATTGGCTAGACAGAATGTTTAGAAAATCCGAATCAAAAGGAACAAGAAGTTGTGCTCAAACTTCGTTAGTGGTTTTTGATTACTTTTGTCAAGAACAATTAGGGTCTAACGGTAAATCCATGCTTCAAATGATGGAAAAATATCAAAAATGGTTCAATCAGGACAAGCCAGACATACGAAGTATCTGTATGTCATTAGACAAGTTTGTTAGTTTTATGGGAAAAAATCATGATGATATTTTGGTAAACACCAATGCAACATTCAAAGCAAAACAACCAAAGACTATCAAATTGTACTTTGGATTCATAAAGTCATATCTTAGAATCTGTCATGGAATCAAACTTTCAACTGAAGACATTCAAGACTATGTGCAATTCCCTAAACAAAGGAAAGAACCAAGACGACCAATTTCAATTGATATTCTCAAGCTGTTGTTTGGCATATGTGATCGAGAAAGGAGGGCGTTATACTATGTTCTCATTACAAGTGGTATGCGTTTAGGTGAGGGATTATCTCTGAAAAAATCAAATTTCCATCTTGATGAAAAACCTGTAAGGGTTACGTTGTTGGCCGATGACACCAAAACAAAAGAGGGTCGTGAGACCTACATTACAAGTGAAGCGCTTGAAAGATTAAAACCAATTCTTGAAAAAAAGAAAGACAACGAATATCTATTTCATAATGCTGATGATATTCATATTGCAGTAATGAGAGAAGTGCGATACTTTATGAGACTACGAGAAAAACTAGGTTTGACTGAGAGATACTCTAATTCAGTTAGATCAGTAGTGAACATACACTCTTTTCGAGCATACTTCCATACAAAGGCAAGTCAAAAGCATGGTTCAGACTATGCCAATGCACTTGACGGACATGGGGCATATCTCAAACAATACTATCGTGAAGACCCGAAAGAACGCGCAAAAAAGTATCTTGAACTTGAACCAAATCTTTTGATTGAAAGTGTAACGATTGAGGCAGAACAGGTCAATGCAAAACTCATGAGCGATATGCAAGAACAGTTGATAAGGATGCAAGACGAGATAGACAGACTAAAAAAATATCCTCAAGCAGGATTACTGATATCGTAATTCTCTTTTTTCTTTTACAAATAATTTAGAATTGAATCCGATGTATTTCTTATTGCATTTTGTTGTTGTGGGATCATTCGTCTCAAAACCTTATTTTTATGTATTATTGATTTAACAATACCTTGAAGTCTTTCAGATGTATTTCTCATTTCTAATTCTATTTTTTTGGGGTCACTATCAAAGTACAAATTTAAAGATTCTCTGTAATCTAGTGTATAACGTAGTAATTTCTCATGGTAGATGTCTTTAAGTTCTGGATTTTTTTTTACAATTTTTGTTGTTTCATCAATTAATGCATTTATGCTTTTTGGGATCATCATAAGATAGTAATAAAATTGAAATGTTACAAAGTTTTCAATATCTTTTTCAATTTTATCAACAGTAACTATCTTAGTCTGTGAGGCCTCTCCAAAATCATAAAGTGGGTCTTCTATTTCAAGGATTATTCCATTCTCAGTTATTTTTTGATCCTTTGGAGTTGTTACTAAAACATATGTCTTTTCAAAAGTGAGAAATCGATCATTATGTTGCAATGCCATTGCAATTGAAAAATAATGTTTCCCCCTAATTCTTGTCTCCAAACGGTTAATTGCATTAAACAGAGCTTTATATCGTAAGGATCTAAATTCATCTAAATCCGAATTCCAGTATTGTGTAATTAATGGGAATTGTGTTTGAATTTTTTCGAGTTCTATGCATTCTTCATGAAATGTTTTTCCTTCTAGTCTGTGTTTGAAAACTTTCAAAGAACCAAGTGGTGTAATACCATATTTTTCCGCAGGCCTTCCTCCCGTAGAAATTTGTCTTGATATTATCAATTGCTGTGTTTTTAATTCAGGTAGGTGTTTGTGGACTCTGGTTTTGTTTAGTCCAGACTCAGCCAAATCGGTCAATGTTTTGCCGTAAGTTTCTATGTTGGTTTTTGTTGTTGCATTGTTATCTTGTAAATATTCCAATATTCTGATATTTTGGGGCTTTAGTATCATAATTATTTAGTATCTTATACGATACTTAAATGACTTTACTCTATAATATGATCATTGAGCGAAAAATTGGTCGTCATTTATGTAACTTCAGAATTTAGAGCCAAAATAAAGTCTCTAAAAAGAGAGTTAACCTATCAGCGATTTTTAGATAATTTAATAGAAAATTCTGAGGGAAAAATCCCTCCGAGCCAAGAAACCACTTCCCTACCAAAGAAAGGAGTTACTAGGCAATAATGTCCCTTTCAAATCCTAAATTAAAAAAGGCAGAGAAAAGGACAATATACCGACGAAAGAACTGTCTTCAGACAAGAAATCCCCTATGTCAACAGCATATCAACGAAGAATGTAAGATTTGTCTCAATATCAGGGGAAGAAAAAAACAATTTCATTCGTTGAATAAGCTTTACGGTCACTATTTATCTCATCACCGGATATTTCAAGGAATTTTTGAAAGCGAAGAGGAATTTGAAATTCGTAAACGACAATCGTTTGATTATAAACAATATCTCAGATCACTTGCCGATCATTTGCTCCTAGAGGGAACATAAATGCAAAAATGTTGTAAAGATCCTAGCAAGTTTCGTATCATTTTTGATATTGGTTTACAAACATCTGAATGGTTTGTTTGCGCTAGACATTATCGAGACGATTTACTTTTTCAAAAAAACATAAAATCTAAAACGGAGATAAAGAATTGAAAGAAAAAAATAATCCGCAGGAAAGGCGGACTAACGGAACCCCAAGAACCACCAAGGGAGACTCACGTTAAAATGTCTACTGAATCGAATCTAACTAATGTTTCAATCCTATTTCTTGACAATAGGACATACACAGTTCTTTTCTGCAAAACCCATAGGAAACAGTTGAGAACATATCGAATCACCAGATACCATTTTCAGAAAAAGCACAGTCTAACCAAAGACCAATGGAAAAAGATTTCAAAAATTGGGAGGTTGTTGAATTGAATTATCTGAAGCCTATTTGTTTGTCATGCGGAAATTCAAAACTAGTCTCTGAAATTGACTCGCTTGACATAGTGTGCCTCACTTGTAATTCAGAGTTTATGCTAATGAGGATTGAAAATTGACTCAAGATCCTGGTTATGAATACATTGATGAGAATAGAAGAGCAATAGTAGATATACTAAAAAAACAGGGAATCAATCTTGTGCCAATTCCACAAGGCAGGGGCAAAGCTTTGGGATTTGGTTGGGATAGATGGTGTAGTGAAAAATGTTCTCATGTTATTTTAGACAAGCAAGATTTTGCTGTATTTGAAGGAATAACAAGTGATAATCTTGCAATACTTGATTTAGAAATGAGAAATACATCAAACGAAGAACGAGATAAAACTTTGTTGCCGATAATACAGGAAGTTTTTCCTAATGCAACAGATATTACTTTAGTAGTTGAGACGGGTAATGGTTATCATGTTTATTTCAAGACACATGGAAGAGCATTAAGATCAAGTGATTTTAAAAAAAATGAAATCACAATTGAGATAAAAGGACAAGGAAAATATGTTGTAGGTCCAAGTTCAAAACATTATGACAAAGATGAAGATGGTAATTATGTTCTTTCTGGCAAAGTTTACAAAATAATAAGCAATACAACAGAAATCATAACCGTTGATCCAGAAGAATTTCTTAAAAATTTACTTTCTAAAGGCTGGTCTGCAACAGGTAAGCATAAGAAAGTAAGCGAACTTTATGAGGGATTAAAGGATAAAGGGGAAAACTCTAACCGACAGGAGGATTTAATCAGAATTTTATCAAGTATTAAAATCAAAAATCCTGAATTTACCTTTAATGATATTTCATATCATGGGTATACCATTAACTCACAATTCAAAACTCCATACCCTCATACAATAGTTGATGAGAAAATAAAAAATTCTTGGAATTTTGCTTGTGATGTTTTATCTAATAGGATTAATGAAATACTAGAGAAAGATGAGTTATTTTCCAAACTATGGAACCAAAAGCCTGAATCAAACAAAGTAGCACAAACAGCTTACGCAATTGTAACAATTTGTTATAAAACTGGCTTTATTGTTGTAAAATCAGAACTTAAAAAGAAATTACATGAATGGTGTAAACTGCATAATGTTAATCCGGATCTAGGATCTAAAGATATCGATAGAGCTGTAACCAAGGTTATAGAAAATATTTTTTCAGACAGTAAAAAATTTCCTGAAATTAAAAAGATATGTTATGACTTGGGTGTTTTACAAAAGCCGATTACCTTTGATCATGATCAGATGGCAGAAGCTGGAGAATGGATTAAGGGCAGATACAACATAAAGAGAATAGAACTAACAGGGGATTTAATTTACTTTAATGAAAGAAATTATGAAGGAAACGCTAAAGAATTTATCAAAAATGTTGCAAGTTCATGCTTGGTAAAGCATTCTAACAAGTCAGTCAATGAAGTTGTCGGATATGTTGAGCGAACAGCGCCTATAATTAAAAATACAGACATTGAAAAACACGTTCATCTAAAATGTCTACTTGATGGAATCTACAATATCAAGACAGGGGAATTTACAGAAAAATTTAATCCGGATTACATTATCCTAAATCTTATCCCACATAATTTTGACGAGAGTGTAAAGTACACAAATATTCAAAATATAATTAGTGACATATTAGATGATAAAAAAGATCAACAAACTTATTTTGATTTTGCCTCAACTTGTTTACACCCATATACGGGAATTGATTTCCAACTAGGTTTAGTTGGACCACCTGGATCAGGTAAAACCACTCTGTTGAAAATGCTTGATAGAAGTTTTGGTCCTGATAATGTAGCACATGCAACAATTCATTTAATCGCTAAAGATATGACGACGCAAAAAGATGTTGCTTTCAAATTCTTAAACTCTGATGAAGATTTATCTTCTGAAGACATCAAGCAAACAGACGTAATTAAAAAATGGATTACACAAGACAAGTTTACAGGTAGAAGCATCTATGCTCACAGTTCTACCTTCAGACCTACCTCTCGCTTGATGTTTAATGCAAATGGAATTTATGAAATTTCCAATCCAGATGATGCCCAAGCTGTCTATCAGAGAACCCATATAATTAAAGTCAAAAACCTCTTCAGAGGCACACCTAGAGAAAAGAAGGCATTAACGGACAAAATAGACGAAAAAGAATATGGTGGATTTGTTACATACCTTTTGAAAAATGCAACAGAAATCTATGATTTGCAGAAAATACACTATCCTCAAAATACAAAGACTACTGAAAATCTTTGGAATGAATATGGCAATAACATTAGAGCGTTTATTGAAACATGGATTGAAAGAGGGTCTGATTACAAAATTCCAAGTACTGAAATTTGGTCAAAATGGTTAAGTCACTCAATAGAATGTAGAATCCCCCCCAAAGGCAAAACACAATTTTATAAGAAATTTGATGAGATAATTGGCAACTCTGCTATTCAAATCAGACTGGATAAGGATACAAATTGCTGGGGATACCTTGGACTTCGATTAAAGAGTCCTAATGAAGTAATGATTCAACAAACGTTTGACAAGACAACTAAGGGAGAAATCATAACACTAATCAAAAATTCGGACATAAATGAAGAAGGTCTAGAGAAAATAAAGGAGTTTGTAACAAATGTATCAAAGTTATAATACCTTTAGTCAATATTTTTTTTAACCTAGTAATTATTCTAATAATAAATAAAAACTCTGTTACTTTTGTTACTTTGATGTCTTGCCTTGACTCATTTCAAATCATGCGATTCCTTTGGATATGTGAAAAAATTGTTGATAAATCCTAACGAATTATTGATCTTTTTGAAAAAATGTGTCAACTTTTGCTCATGAAATTTCTTTTACAAAGTCTGTCCAATTAATTCTGTGAATTCACAATCATTAGATGAATCAACAGATACAGGTTCACTTCATAAAATTAGAAAAGGTTGGAGATTCTGACACAAATACAAGAAACAAGATCCTACGCTATTTTCTTGGATTCATTAAAGACAGATTCCACAAAAGACAATTACATTTACTGGCTAAACAAATACCTGGATTACACAAAGAAAAAGAACCACGATGAACTGTTACAGGATACTCCAGATCAAATCCAGCTCAAAATAGAAGACTATGTAATGGGATTGAAAAGACGACAAAAATCAAAATCTGCAATCAAGGTTAGTCTTTACGCCTTGTTTCACTTTTTTGCCATGAACAGGGTGATTCTCAATGAAAAAATCATAAAAAAACTAATGCCTGAAGAGGATTCCAAGAAAAGACAGGCGTATACAACTGAGGATGTCACAAAAATACTAGAGGCAATAGATAACAATAAAATAAAAAAGCACAAAAAATGGTATTTCAGAAAACCCAGAGCCCGAGCACTGGTTCATTTTTTTGCCTCAAGTGCAGTAAGGCTTGGAAGCATTCCAATTATGAAATTTGAGGATATTGAAAAAATTGAAAACTGCTATTTGATTCGAGTTTACGCCAAAACTCGACATGAATACTTGACCTTCCTAACTCCTGAAGCCAGTAAATCACTAGATGATTATTTGGCAACTAGAACAAACCTGATAAATGATTCAAGTTTGTTCGAAATGAATTATGATGCAATCCGACGTTTGATATATCGACTGATAATCAGAGCTAAAGTAAGTCCGTTTACTACAGTCATAAAGGAAAATTCTTGGAACAAAATAGATCAGGACTGGAATAAAACATCTTCAAGATTATTCCTAGATGTTCCGATGGTTCACGGATTTAGAAGCAGGTGGAATACGATAATGAAGAACAATAACGAGATAAACAAATCAAGCATCGAGGTAATGATGGGTCACACTCCAGAAATAAAACTCGATGCTAATTACTATAAACCGACAAAAGAAAATTTGTTTCAGGAATTTAAAAAAGGAATTGATCCACTCACGATTTATCGTGATGTTTGAGTGTGAGTCTATTAAGAAATTGAAGCGGATTTTCTAACAAGAGATATAATATCAGGTAGAGAGTTAGGAATAATAAAAACCCGAACAATCTTTTTGACTAGATGTTTTTCGTTTTAATCACGCTTGTCTGTGTCACATTAACTCATGTTAATGTGACAATCTTTTCATTCACAGATAATTCTCTTTTGAATTGATGGTATGCAATAAGATGCAAACCTAGTGTTGAGGATATGTGGTATTACGCAGTATTACTTCGGTATCACGCGTATACGCTGTATTACACGTATACACTATCAACCTGAATGTGTATTACACGTATACAATATCAACATGAATTTGTATTACGCCATATTCTGAAGACGTTTTCTATCTAATACTCCAACATCTCCATCAAATTTTGACTCTAGATGATTTCAAGTATAATTGCGGTTCTTTTATCTCGCTCGCAGTTGGTGGGTTTTCCATTATGTGTCTAAAGGAGCTTCTTCCAAATTTCTCGTAACATATTTTCGTAAATTCTTTTCCGGTGTTTTGTCGAATTTTATATGTTGATGAATCCTTGTCCCTGAACGTATCTTGATAATTTTGAAAATCATTATCATCTTTTAGGATATTCTCTGTAACAAATTCCGCCATTCCCTCCAATATGGTAAAAGATTCGTAACTTTGTTGGATCGGTTGTAGCCACCTTTTGTAAATATCTGAGATTTGAGGAATTATTTCTGAGATTTTTGGATCTATTTCCACATTAGTTAGTGTCATTACATCTGTCCCAATTTGTTCAAGTAAGAAATGGTCTGGGTTCAAAAAGAAAAACAGATTTGCCTTTTTTGTAAAAGGAAATTCGTCAGGAACATCCTGAATTTGTAAATAATCTGAAAGAATATTTGCTGATTGATTATCTAAATCTAGAATGATTCTAGCTAGTTCTTCGTTAATTAGATTTACTTGCATTGCTGAATTTTTATATAATTGCTCCAATTTTTTTTGTGCTGAATGAATCAACCTGCTTATAATAGTATATTTCACCGCTCCTAAATAACTAGAATTTACATTTTCAAATCCTTCCTCAAATGGCTCACCTTGTCTGTACAAAATAATCAGCGGGTATCTTGAAAGAATAAACTTGTTTAGATAAATTACCGAATCTAAATAATCTCCATAAGTAGTAGAAATTTTTGAGATATATTGAATCGCATAAGTTGAAAAAACAAGGTATTTCGCCATGTCTCTTTGCATTAATTTGACAATAGTTTGATTATCCTCGTTTGCTACTGCGTCAAACAACTCTCTTACGTACTCAGTGGATTTTTCATCTGAAAATATTTTTTCACCCTTTATTTTTTTTAATTCTATCAAGTCAGGGAATTCAATCTTCAAACCATCTGAAATTTTAATTCCTAAAAATCCCTCTGCTTTTTTCTTTAATTCTGGGAATAATTTTTGAGATATTTTTTCTAATTCTTCAAATTTGACTTTAAAGGGAATACTCTCCTTTGCCTTATCTGCTAGTTTGACAATTTCTTTTTCAGCATTAATTTCCGCCGATAACTGTTCAAACAAGGCAACTGCAAATTCTTCAAATTCTCCCAATTTGATTGATATAGTCAAAATACTACATTTAATATTATTTCTTTCTTTTTTATCAAAATAGATTCTATTCTTTTTCCAAATGTCACAAAATAATATTACAAAAGATCATGCTTAACTATATACATTCTTCAAATTATTCTACTTGAAAATTTTTTATCTATCTTTCGATGTTTGCAATAATTTTTACATATTCTCTAGTAACAATTCAAAATACGTATGCCCCACCAACAACTGTTTTTAGTATTGACTTTGAAACAGGCATCATATTAAATAATGAATAAGATCAACAAGAAAAAAGAAAAAGAGGGAGATGGGAAGAAAGATGAACATTCGTAGCTTTATCATCGGCGGAATTGCTATTTGGATTACTGTGATGTTAGTAAATCTTAATGATCTGGTAGGAGTAATGGAGTTGTTAGGAGTTACCGCGGGAGTTAGTGTATTCATAAGTTGGAGATTGGGGTTGTTCAAAAAGTCAAATTTCATAAAGCCAAAAACCTTGGACGATCTTACAGAAGAAGACGTTCAAAACATCAAAGAGATAATGCTGAAAAGCATACAGGAATCAATAGTTGATGGAAAGGCATATCCATTACAGGTAACAATGACAAATGAATTTACAAAACATGCCGATAAAATATTAAAGAAAAATGGGTTTGAACATCGTGAAGAAATATTTGCTTCAATGACGAGTGAGTTTACAGAGTATCTAAACAGACGTGTAACACTAAAAAATGGCGGTGACAGTGAAGAATAAATAAAATACCAAATTAGATATGAATGATAAAAAAATTGAGATGCAGATAAAGGATCCTTTGATGATAAAGTGGATGTATTGTTAAATGGAGGAAATATGAATATTGGTATTTTGTGATTTTTGTCGTGAATGGAGTGAACAGGATTATACCTGTCCAAATTGTTTATCCAAGTTAAAGGTTGGATTCAAAATTGTTTGGCAAGGTAAGATTGGCAAGTGTGACAGATGTTTCAAATTATTGCCTTACAAACAATTTGCTTGGAGAGTTAACAATAGTTACTATCATATCGATTGCTATGAGAGAAAGGATATTGGCAAAAATCTTGCATATACACAAAACCTCAAACAAAATTATTACTCAGATACTACAGAAACCACTCAAAACCCCTCATCAATTAATCTATTTGGAATGAAATTTTCTAAATCTCAAAAGCAACTTAATTTAAATGAAGATTCAGCCACGCTAGACGGAATAGATTGGCCTCCAAGTGATCTGGTTGACAGGACATTTGAAAATTTACAGGGAAACGCCTCTCATGATAAAATAAGTGGATTTCATATTGTTAAAAATTCTATGGATCTACCACTAGCATATCCAGGACAATTTGCTCGAGTATACAAGGTTCAAAATAACAAAGAATTTTTTGCACTTAGATTTTTTACTAAAAAGAGAGAAGGAGCAATGCTTCGATATAAAATTTTACATGATTATTTTGAGGAAAATTTTCAAGAAAATAATAAACCAGGATTTCTAATTAATTTTGAATATTTAACAAATGCAATAAACATCAATATTAAAAAAAAACAAACCCGATTTCCTTTAATAAAAATGGATTGGGTTGATGGAGACACTTTGGAAAATTTTATGAAAACATGCAAAGATAAAAATGAAATTAAAATTATTAAAGACAAATTTAAAAAAGTAAATGATGAGATGGAATTATATGGCATAGCTCATGGTGATCTCCATCCAAAAAATATCATAATTAATAAAACTAATGAAATAAAATTGGTTGATTATGACTGTATGTATATTCGAGATTTTATGGGTGAGTCCATGCCTGAATTTGGAGATCCTGATTGTCAGCATCCAAACCGAGCTGCGTTCAAATATGATGACAATATAGATAGATTTTCTGCTTTGGTCATTTATCTAGCTTTAATGGTATTAGAAGAAGATCCAACTTTTTTTAATATTATAGATCGTGACTTCATTTTCAGCCGTGAAGATTATGAAAATCCTTACGGTTCAGATACTTTTAAAAAATTAAAAATGTTTTCTAGTGATGTTAAGTATATTTTAGAAATTTTAATTTCTTACTGTGTAGAAGAAATTCCAAAACCTGAAACACTGTCTTCAATTTTGAAAAAAGGACAAAGGTTATAATCAATTTATAATTTCTTGAGGTATGTACGACCAAAAAATAACTAGACAAAATCCTGCATTAATCATTTTCTTAATCGATCAATCTAGCTCAATGTCTGATCTTATGTTTACCAGTAGTGGTAGTGGTTTTTCAATGGCAAAAATTGCAAAGTATATCTGTGATAAATGTCTGTATGAGGCATTTAGAACATGTAACGCTGGAAATGAGGTTAGACCCTATATTGATCTTGCAATTATTGGTTATGGTACATCCATTAGATCAGCAATGCCGAAAATTGGATTAGATGAATTACCTTTCAGTGTGACTAAATTGTCTGAAACTTGGATTAAAAAAAATGATTCAACACCATCAGATAATGAATTTGAATCCCCTAGATATGAATGGGTAGAAGAAGTTTCTAAGGGAAATACACCTATGTTGGAAGCATTAACTAAAACCAAAAAAATTATTGAAAAATGGACTTCTAGCCATCACAATTCATTTCCACCTATTGTCATTAATATCACTGATGGCATGCCTACTGATGATATTGCCTTACTTTCAAGATATGAAACTGGTTCGTTAGGAGACATAACAACATTAGATGTTTTTTCATTATCAAAACAGATACAAAAACTTGGAACTAATAACGGGAACGTATTATTTTGTAATGCACATATTAGCAGTGCCAGATTAGCTCAAATATTATATCCACTAAGCACAAAAAATATCGATGATCCATTTGCCGAGCTCATGTTTGAATTATCCAGTACAATCCCAAATGAATTAATTCCATTAGGAAATGAAATAGGATTACCAATTGTAAGCGGTTCAAAATTTTTTATTTATAATGCTGATGTGAATTCACTTTTAAATTTTGTCAGTTTCGGAACGACAGGAACCATTAACAAAAGGTTAGGGAATCCGACGTAATGATTTCATGAAAACATAACCACATGATAACTCGATGGAAGTCATTCCTTTTACCATTCAAAAAATTGGAGAAGATAAAAAATCTAATCAAGATTACTATCATTGTAGTATCCAAAAAGATGTGTTTGCATTATCTGATGGGGTTTCACGATCATCGTTTTCAGATATTTGGTCGAAGAAGATTGTAGATGAGTTTATTCAAAATCCATTTAACTCTCCAAAACCCGATGAGGTGTTTTTAGAAAGATGGCTCAAATCGGCAAAATTGAAATTCGAGGAAGAGATTTCTAAACTAAATGTAAACCCGATGATATTAGATGTGGCAAAAGAAAATGGTTCTGCTGCAACATTTTTAGGTTGTAAGATCAATAAGAGTAAGAAAAACAAAAAAATATCTATTTGGGCAATAGGGGACACAAATATTTTCCAAATTCGTGATAAAAAAATTATTAATCTTTTTCCAATTAAAAAAGTAGAAGGATTCAGCTTTAGAACTCCTGCAATATCTTCATTTATAGAAAATCAAAAAACAGAATTTCTCTATGCTGAATGGATCATAAAAAATGATGATGTAATCCTTATGGCAACAGACGCATTTTCAAAATGGTTTTTAGATTCTTCTAATAAAGGACAAAAACCATGGAAAAAAATCATTAGAAATAATTCAAAATTAAATGATTTTGTTGAAACGATTAGAATACATAATAAAATTGAGAATGATGATACAACATTTATCTTGATTAAATTTTAATTTTGTAAAAATTAAGAGAAGAATACAATTGATACTGAAATTCAGATGAAGAAGATCTGCTAACCATAACAAACTTAGAATTTATCTTGAATTGACTCGCTAGTTAAGATGTATTTCTTTTTGTCGTCCTAAAGAACACGCTCCAAGATTTGAGCCTAAACTATTTGTTTTCCAAAAAAACACACAGAATCTTAAGTCCATAAAAAAATTAGACAATCATGGGATTTTGTAGACATAACTATGTCTATTCACAGGGTTCTTTCTTTTGCATTAAATGCAGAAAAAGAACCTATGGCAAGCAATACAAAAGGAATCAAGCCAAAAAAATATCTGCTGGAATTATGATAGTTTTGGTAATTGGATTTACTGGGTTTTTGTTTGTAAATGGGGTGTTTGAAATAAATACAAACAATCTTGATAAATCAATTCAGAATATTCCTAAAAATATTCAAGAAACGACAAAAACTGTAAAAAATGTTGCAACAGATACATCCGATACAATACAAAAAACTTTAACGGATCAAATAGATACATTACAAAAAACTTCTGAAACCATTCCGGAAACCAAAATCCCTAAAATTACTGTTCCTCAAGTAGAATTACCAGAGTATGAAAAACCTAAGGAATACATCTTAGCAGAACTAAAACAAATTGCATTAGACGACATCAACAAATATAGAAAAGAAAAAGGAATACATTCAATTCTCTTAGGGAACGCAAAGGCATCACAACTCTATTCCTCAGAACTGCTTGCAGAAGGATGTATTCACCATATTTCCAATAAAGGTGAAGGTCCAATGCTCAGGTATCAGAACAATCGAGATACAATGTTTCTGGTTTCTGAAAATATAGCAGGAGGTTCTGGAACAATTTGGATGAGTCCTCAGGATTCAATACTAGATGCAAATAAAAGAATGATGTTTGATGATGCTGATTCAAACTGGGGTCATAGAAACAATATTTTGGATAGTGGTCACCATTCAGTATCAATTGGAATTGCATACGATGATCAGCGTTTAGTTATGGTCCAGGATTTTGAACAAGTTCTAGTTATGGGTTACAATTACGAACCTAGAAGTTTTGAACCGCAATCAGTTGATCAAAAATCTTGTTGGTGATTTTTTTCTAGTGAAAAAATCAATTTTTTGTGTTTTGTTAAACAGTATTCTAAAACGTGTGCCTGGATTTTGTCTGTTTCCTAAAAAACACATACGATATTAAATTCATAAAAAATTTAGACAATTACTGACTTTCAACTCCACTAAAATAAGTAATCTTATCTACACTACTCTCGGTAATGTATTATGACATTATGGTTAGTTAGAGCAGGAAGATACGGAGAACAAGAACAAGGTGCTCTAAATCATAATCTAGTTGCTATTGGTTGGGACGAACTTCCATCATTATCTGGCATTAAAGAAAAAGAAGATCTTGAAGAACTTTATTCAAAAACATATCCCAACGAAAAGAAAATGCAGAAGGTAAATCGAGTGGGTCAAATTTGGAGTTTTCTAACAAAAATCAAAAAAGGCGATTTAGTTGCTTTGCCACTAAAGACCCAATCGGCAATAGCCATTGGGGAAATTAGTGGAGATTACGAGTACAAAGAAATCGCTGGCAACATAAAACACATTAGAGGTGTAAAATGGTTAAAGACAATACCAAGATCAGAATTTGATCAAGATATTTTATTTTCATTGGGTGCATTTCTTACAGTAGGAAGAGTTCGACGGGATGATGCAGAAGAGCGAGTCAGAAAAATGCTCAAAGGCGAAAAATCAGTCTCCATATCCACAATAGAAAAAGAAGTTGATGAATTAACTTTTGATTTAGAACAAATGGCAAAAGATAAACTAATGAAATATCTGGAAGCAAAATTTTCTGGTCACTCACTTGCTAGTTTAATAGATGAGTTACTGAAAGTTCAAGGTTATGTTACAAAAATTTCTCCACCTGGTCCAGACGGAGGAGTCGACATACTGGCGGGTTCTGGTCCTCTAGGATTTGATAATCCAAAAATTTGTATTCAAGTAAAATCATCCAAATCTCCTGTAGATGTCAAAGTATTGCGTGAATTGGAAGGAGTCGCTAAAAGCTTTAGAGCCGAGTATGGAATTATGGTTGCATGGGGAGGATTAACAAAGATTGCAGATCAAGAAATTGGCAGATCATTTTTCTCCACAAGGTTATGGGATTCAGGAAAAGTTGTAGAAGAAATCTTAAAGCATTATGAAAAATTTTCTGATGAATTAAAGGCAGAATTACCATTAAAACGAATTTGGACTATAGTGGAAGAGGATTAGAAATACACATTGACTAGTCTTACTTTCTACGGCGGTGTAAATGAAATTGGTGGCAACAAAATTCTATTACAAGATAAAGACACCAAAATATTCCTAGATTTTGGCAAATCATTCTCACGCAGGGCTACATATTTTGAGGAATATCTCAATCCCAGAACATCAAATGGCATAGTTGATTTTCTAACTATGGGACTAGTCCCAGACATACAAGGAGTTTATCGTGATGATCTCATGGTCATGGCAGGAAGAAAACCTGAAACGCCTGAAATTGATGCAGTGTTACTAACTCATGCACACGCGGATCATGCAGACTATATTTCGTTTTTACACGAGGATATTCCAATTCATATGGGCGCAGCTTGTCATCTTATTCTTAAAGCAATAGCAGAACGAGGACAACGGAGCATTGAACGAGAAATTCTAGATTACAAACCAAGACCATATAATATCAAGGATGCACCAATCAAAAGAAAAGTCAACGAGTTTAGAACTGGAGACAAATTCAAAATAGGATCACTTGAAGTTGAACCAATTCATGTTGATCATTCAGTTCCAGGAGCATATGGTTTTATAATTTGGACATCAGAAGGTCCAATAGCATATACTGGTGATATTAGATTGCATGGAACTCATTCAGAGATGACAACAGATTTTATCAAACGAGCAAAAGAAGTAAAACCAATCGCACTAATCACAGAAGGAACTAGAATTGCAGACAAGGAAAAAGAGGAATCTGAAAAACTAGTCTATGACCAATCAAAGAAGACGGTAAGCGAGTCAGATAACTTGGTTTTTGCAGATTTTAATTTCAAGGATGTGGATAGGCTTATGACATTTTACAACATTGCAAAAGAAACTGGTAGAAAGTTTGTAGTAAAGATCAATGATGCGTATTTTCTGAAATATTTGTCACAGGACAAACATCTCTCGGTTCCAAACATTGACGACGAGGACATCATCATTTATCTTCCAAAAAGGGGAACAGGAACTTATTCTGACAAGGATTACAAGGGAAATGACAAGGAATTTGTTGACCTTCATAACTGCTGGACCGCAGAACAGATTTCTGCAAGACCAAACAAGGCACTGTGTGCAATCGGGTTTTACAGTTTTACTGCATTGATTGACATGAAAGTAAAGCCGGGTGCAAGATACATCCATTCAGCATCAGAGCCATACAATGAAGAACAAGAGATATCTCAAGAAAGAATGGATGCATGGATCAATCATTTTGGCATGCATAAGTTTCAGAGTCATTGCTCAGGACATGCCAGAGGTCAGGACTTGATTAATGCTGTATCTGAGATAGACGCAAAGATGCTATTTCCTGTACATACAAAACACCCAGATGCATACAAAAAGATCACAGAAAACCTAACCCTCATAGAAGAAGCTAAAAAATACCAGATTTGAGGAAAATGTGTAAATTAATCTGTAAAAATTATGGTTGTAATTATTTTGTAAAAACCAAGGTAAATTCATTTTAACAAAACCCTTAAACACAAAAATACAAAATTCAACTGTTGCAAAAAATAGCTCTAGTAACAGGATGTTCTAGCGGGATTGGTAGGGCTACTTCTTTAGAATTTGCACGGGCCGGATTTCATACTTTTGCGTCCATGAGAAACGTATCAAAAGGACGTGATCTGGAGGAATTAGCCAATAAAGAAAACCTATCACTTGAGGTAATAGAACTCGATGTGTTAAAGTTAGACACAATAAACAAAACATTTGAAAAAATTATTTCTGAAAAAAAGCGACTTGATGTATTGATCAATAATGCAGGATTTATGATCATGGGTTCTTTGGAGGATGTAGATATTGAAGATTTTAACTTGCAATGGAGAACTGACTTTTTAGGACCCATAATAATGATGAAAAAAGCAATACCCATCATGAGAGAACAAGAGGTGAATGAAAACGGGATTAGAGGCAATATTGTTAATGTAAGTTCCATAGCAGGAAAAATACCATTTGCTTATGCGTCAGCATACATCGCATCTAAATTTGCATTAGAAGGACTTTCTGAATGTGTGTTTGATGAAGTATCAGACAAAGGAATCAAGATCAACATAATAGAACCAGGTGTTGTTAAAACTAATTTTTTCAAGAATACAAAAACCATCATTAAAGATAATTCACCGTACATGAACATAGTAAATGAATGGAATACAATAGCAAAAAAACTCTTTGATGTAACAAACAACACCCCAGAAGATGTTGCAAAAATAATACTCAAATGTGTCACCGATCCTTCTTCTGATTTAAGAATACCCATAGGGGATGATGCAAGATTATTTCTTGATATGTACCATCAATTTTCTGATGAACCGTTACGATTTAAAAAATGGTTTACAGATGAAATGCAGAAGATGCTTGAAAAGATAAAGGGTTTTTAAAATCAGAGCAATTTTTTAGATTTATTTTTAATATCTTTCCACCTCATTAATGCGATTTGTTTGTTATTTGGAAATACTGCTTCTATGAATTTTTCCATGCTTCCAAAGTGTACAAGAAATTTCAATTCAGGTTCACGAACAATTTTTTCAAATAATTCCTGCATTCCATTCTTGTCAGCCATTGCCTTTGCAGATATAATCAATTCATTTTTAGATTCTTTTGCATATTCTACGTTAGACGGTTTCATTTCGGTAGGATTCTGACCCAAAAATTTCAAAAAATCCTCATAGGTGGTAAACCATAATGATTGCATGACTTCCGAATATATTGAATGTTTTTTCATTGTTTCTTCGTCTGGAATTTTTTTGAGAACACCCTTGATCTCAAAAAATTTATTTTTTAATTTTTCCAAATTCGTGCGTTTTATATCATCATTTAATTCATAGACATTTTGAAAGTTTGCAATACTTCCAGCATATCTTATGTAATAACCAATTCCCAGCTTACTATGACGAAAAATCTCTTCTGTGGAAGGTGTCCATGGTGTTTGTGATTTAACTAACTCATAGTCATTTTTGAGTTGTGTAAAATCAACAGGTCTATTTGCATCTTTTATAGATCTGGTAATTTGTTCAGTTATCTGCATAAAATTTTCAACAGTATCAAAATTTGCGTTAATTTTTAATTTAAAATTAGGAATATTTTGCATTAGATATTCAATTACTAGTGGCTGTTGTCTGTTATTGTAAATGGAAATTACCTCATTCAGACATGAGCTCCTTTCACGTAGTTTAATCACATATTCATTGATATGTATAGCCACTTGAAACCTATTGTAAGTTAGGTATTTTTTTAACATAAAATCATAGAGAACATTACCCACATTTTCTTTGAATGTTTGTTCTTCTGGAATGTAACCCAATTTATCAAAGATGACGGTTTTTGTTTTACTGCGTAGTCTTTCATCAAGAGGATGTGTTTCTTCTATGCTATGTTTTTTTTCTAAAATTGCATTTTTTAGCACATCAAGATCAAGATAGTGATTACATAATGCTATCAATTTTTGAGTCATTGAAATGTTTTTTTGTAATATCAAATAATTTGTAAAAAATGTCACCAATCTCTCTTTCTCTATTTTTTCTTTTGCGTTTTGAATCATATCTTTTAAAATTTTGTAATCATCTTCTTGAAATGCCTCTAGTTCTTTTCTAAGTTGATTAAAGCCTAAATCAGGATAGACATATTCTAAAATACTTTTAACAGTATATTCAACATCAAATATTTTTGTGGTATCTATCTTCAAATTTCCATCATAATTTTTAGCAATAAATTTTATTAGTTGTAATAATACAGGGTTGGATTTTTCTTTAACAATTAAATTCTTCCAAGGGTTATTTGATTCTGGCCATATGTTGATCTCATCTTTACATTGTTTACAAATCTTCAATACAGGAAACTTTGGAGCAATACGTTTCTCTATGAATAATGTCAAATCTTCTTTTTCATCCTTAGTCAAGTCATAATCTCTAGATATTTCTAAAAATCCAATAGATGATTTTGTACATGATCTACATTTTATTGAAAAGTCTTTATTTTCATCGTCTGTTTTATTTCCTCCCAAAACATCTTTTTCATTCGTTATGTCGATGTCAAGATTTAAGGGATTCCCATGGTTGTCTTTTTTATCAGTCAGTGGTTTCCACAATAGTTTGTTTTCATTATCATAAGCCATGGATTTCCAACCTAGTGGAATTGTCTGATTTTCCATATGTTCGCTGAGTTGTACTTGATCATCAAAATCAATTATCCAGACTTCCCGGGTTCCTCCCATTCGTGGGCCTCTCATTCCCCTACCTATCATTTGGGTATATTCCACTGTGCTGATCACGGGTCTCCCCATTATCACACAATCAACATCAGGAACATCAAATCCGGTAGTCAACATGTTAGTGTTAATTAGGATCTTGCATTGTTCGTTTGATTTTTCCCTGAATTTTCTAATTCGAGATATGTTTCTACTTTCATGGAGTTGTGAATCCACATAATCTGCAGAAATATCATATTTTGTTTTTAACCACATTACAAGAAATCTTGCATGCAAAATATCACAAGCAAAGACCAAAATTTTTTTCCTTTTTTCTTGTGGTTTTGTAGTTAGATAATGAATTATTTTTACTAGTTTCTCGTTTCTTTCGTCGTTTTCTGCAGCTTGTTTTCGTATTTGATTTAATATGTCAATACTTTTTTTTTCTGCTATTCCTATTTTCCCACTTTTGATCGATGTATGAAACACTTCACATAAAATTTCACGTTTAATTAAATTCATTATAAGATCTTTCATTTCATTACTTGACTCGATTTGTTGATCTGGGATTACTTCAACAACTTTGATTGCAGTATCTGTAAGTCCATCATAGTTTTCAACTGTGAGGCTGATCAAATAAGTGCCAGGCTCTTTCAATTCCTCCACAATTGTTGGCAAAGATTTAGGATGTACTTTTATTTCTTTTATTTCACCCATCCCAAAAACTTCTATCAAGTTTGATTTCCTTTCAATACTCCAAGAATACTTGACAATACTTCCAAGTAAATCGTATGATTTTTCACCGCTTATTCGTATAGGATTGTTTGCTACAAATTTTTCATTACAAGTTATGATTGCTCGAGGTTTTTTGTTTTCTTGAAATCCGTATATTTTTGGGATTAAGGGGATATTGAATCGGGTGTAAATTCTTTCTGTTTCAGCAGAGAGTTTTTGTTCATATTTGTGCCATAATATTTTATTGTTAGATGTTGCTTGTAGAACTTCTTCACCTTCTAGAAGAGGTTTGTTACATTCGGCGCAGTTGATTGGAAACTCAACTTCGGTATGCTTTTCACTCCCAGTGTCATTTGAAATCAAGTGAACCTTATTTTCAGAATGTTTACCAATTGTTACTTTTCTGGAGCGTTCTAACCCTGTTCCCCTAAATGCCGTTGCAGTGAGTCCGACCAGTGTGATTCCAGCCTCATTGCACTTATTCTCATCTGCTGTAAATTTAAAATTGAACCCCAACCCTCTGAGAACACAGGTATACATAGGCATGATGGCCTTATGGGCTTCATCTACAATCACACAGGAAGTTACACTGCGTAATTTTCCAAATGCCCAATCATCATAGTATTTTTGCGGAAGATTACTATTGAGAACTCTATCGTCGTATTCTATATTATTTTGGAAATAGTCTGCATTAAATTCTGAAAGAGTAGTTTTATCATTAATTTGTTCATAGATTTTATCAATAGTACAAACGATTAGACCATGTTCAACTCTTTGTGCCAACACTGTTTCCAAAGTTATATTGTGAGTCCCAAACAATCGGAAAACAGTTAATGCCGATTTTCCTTTTTGAGAATAAATTTCATTAAATTGAGATATTGCCTGCTCACATAATTCTCTGCTCTGTGCAATCCATACCATGTATTTTGAATTATGAATTTTCGGATCATCCGAAGGTTTTCCATCATTTAACCAGTCAATCAAAGATTCAGCTACGAGTCTTGTTTTGCCTGCACCGGTTGGAATTGAAATCAAAAGTCTCTTTCTGATATTTTTTGACTCTACTAGCAAATCTCTAATTTTCTTTCCGGCAAAAATTTGATAATCATGAAGAGGTAAAAGTTCTCTTATAGCAGTAATTACTTCCATGTTTTGCTTTGATTCTTCAGGTTTGGATGGAGCTTCGACAGTTTCAGAAGGTAGATCATTTGACAACAATTCTAATAATTTGTGTTGCCATGGCCCTGGTATTCGTAATGAATTTATTTCCTCGAGTTTTGTAATTTTACCAATTTTTGATAATGATTCAGATACTTTACTAACGGTATCAAGACTAAACCATTTTAGTTCAATTGCCTTTTTGAAAATATCATATCGAATCATTTGAGAATGTTTATCCATGGATCCTACGCCCTGTACTTCATACAAAAAATGGGGTCCTAACAAATCATATAATATAGCAGCAAGTTTTGTTTCATCGTTAATTTCTTGTATTTTCAATATCTCAAAAAAGGACTTTCTATTTTTCTGATACTTGACGTTTGATTTTTTTGTTAACTTCTCAGGGGAAAACTTCTGAATTTCTTCTTTTAATTCATCTCGGGTAAATAATTTCTTAAAGAATTTAATACACATCTCTCGATTAGTGGATTCCATCGAATAGTCATCTGGAATTGGCATCAATTGTCCTTCACCATGTATCCTTTCTCAATTAAATCATACAGCATTTTTTTTGCATCCATTGCAAGTTTGCCCTCATGTAAAATTCCAAATTCGATGTTGGTTTCCATCGCACTTCCAGTCATATTTGCAGAGGTGACAAGAATGACATCATCGTCTTTTATCAAAACTTTTGCATGTAATACGCTGTTCTTGTCTTTTCGTTTGTAAACAAATAATTCTGGAGGTACAGACTCTTTGTTTTTTTTCCAAATATTGTTAAGTGTTTTGGCAGATG
This sequence comes from Nitrosarchaeum sp., assembly GCA_021414365.1. Classification (GTDB taxonomy): domain Archaea; phylum Thermoproteota; class Nitrososphaeria; order Nitrososphaerales; family Nitrosopumilaceae; genus Nitrosarchaeum. The sequence goes on along the minus strand of JAIOOR010000005.1, from coordinate 173,997 downwards.
CACCTTTTTCAAAAAATATCTTTACATTGATCCCTCTAGATGTTGCAGACATTAGGGATTCAATTATTGGATCCATCTGACCTTCAATATTATTAAAAACATAACCAACCAAAATGATTTCTTTATTAGCAGTTTCAATAATTTTCCTAAAATTTCCAAGAGTGTGTCCAATTCTGTTTCCAGTTATAGGACTAGTCATTACAAGTCGTGTACTAGTACTGTCCTTCAATTTATCAGAATACATTTCATCTTGCATCTCTAATGCAATGCAAATGGATTCATGACATTCAAAAGACCTAATCAAATCTACAACCTCTTTTGAGTATTGAGGACTCAACCTAGTCCATTCTTGTATTTCAATAACTGAGATTTCATCTTTGATATGATTTCGTATGTTATCAACTAAAAATTTTGTTTTTGAAGTTCCTAATTTTTTACAGATGGAGTTTATTGTGTCTCTTTGTTTTTTATTCATTCAAGGCACCAAAAAAACCTAGTTTTTCATCTCCAAGAATTTTTCTATCTAGCAATCGATTAAAATTCTCACAACTTGTCTCAGGCAACAGAGTACAAGCATAACATGCAGACCCATTAAGTCTTGTATGTACTGGACCTTCATCCAAATCAGACTCGATACAAAGTGGATCCCTCGAACAAAACCTTGATTTGTTTATAGCCCCTTTTACAGTCATCAGGAACTCATCAGGAGTAGAATTTCTGACTATTCCACCAAGACTGCCTTCACTGGAATTAGATGACGTATAAAGTAAAATTGCGTTTGATTTTTCATCAGAATAAATTCTTTCACTGATTGAAGATTCACCATATCCAGAGTTATATGCTAATTCTCTGATCAGTGCATGTGCTAAAGTATGTAACAAAATATACTTGGATGAAACATTTCCAGTCCATCCTCTTTTGGAATTAAACTCAGCATAAGAATCAATTATTTTTTTACATCTGCCATTTGCAGATTTTTCCCATTCTTTGATTCTTTCTTCATTTAATGTAAAAAATATTCCTTCACCTTGAGTTTCCACACAAGGAAGCCAGTTGATTTTACTACTCTTTGAAATTTTACAAGCAGTATTCTTGTCAATTGTGCTAGTATAATCATACGGATCAGGGGCTTTACCTCTAGTAAAAAACCTTACAGATTTAATCATTGTAAGGCGGTCAATTCTTTTTATTTTAGAAATATACGGTTGGAGCTCAGTGTGAATTGGAACATCATTAATCGATATTGTTTTGTTTTCTTTGTAATCAATATCGGCATTACGAATTAAATCATTGTATTCCCTGTTTTTTATTCCATCTTCATCATTCACATGATCATTAAATCGGTATTCAAGTTCATCTACAATTTTAGGTAAGCTAGATTCGATTTTAGAAAAACCCAGTGATTCATCTGCAGCAATGTCTTTAAAAGAAGTTCCCTTTTTTATCAAATAATTAATTACGGATTTGTTATTAGGATCATCTATATTTTTTTGTATTGGATTTTGAAATCTTGGTATTTGCAGTGCAGATATTATCATTGGAAAATACATGTTAGATGCACGTACATGGTTACCTTTCATAAATTTTTTTTCTCTGGATTCAGAATTTTTTGGAGGACACATAATTTTTTTACCCAGCCAGGGAGCATTACCGCTACATGTCAATTCCAAGATTTTTCCATCTTTACTAGGCAATGGATCTAAAATGGGTTCAGTTGCACCAAACATTGTACGGGATTTTCCACATGTTTTGCATTTTACTTTATAATTAGACAATGTTGTTCCACCTTTTCCAAATGTCCATCTTACAACAGGGGCATCACAGAATCCAGCCTCTTGCCATTTTGTTTTACTGTGAGCCCATTCTACCCATGGAAAATCCTGCACATGGCCATAATCACATAACAAAATCAGTCTTGCTGGAAGAATTTTATTTTTGTATCCATAGTCCTTTTGACAGAATTTGCAAACATAGTATCCTTTTTCATCATCAGGCTTTCCTGTAACCTCTGCCATTGTTTTACAAAATTCACAATAACCCCAAGAAGGAAAAACAGTACATGGAACACCGCCACCAAACCCACCATCATTTAAAGGCATTCTAAAATGATCTTTTTTGCAAACATCTTCAAGAAACTTGTTATGAATTGATTTGAATTTTGATAATTCATCTTCACTCTCAAATGCTTCTGGCCATGCGTCTAACCCCAATATCATTACACTGACACCTTCTTTTCCATTAAAAATGGCGCCAGGTCCATAAGTTGTAATAATCTCACTGCTGCGAATTTGTCCTGCATTTTTAGTTTTCAAGTTCATCCTCCTCCAAATCTTTGGCATTGGAATCAAGAGATTCATAAAAATAAACGTCATGCATCTGCTCTGCATCTCTTAAAGACATCGGACTCTTTGGAATTCCATCTAATGAATGGCCTCCTCCCTCCACTGTTGTTAAAAGGAATCTTGTGGTTTCTCTTTCTTTTTTTGTTGTATATGATGTTGATCTGTATTTCAATGACATTGGACTGGTTTTGCTTGCATGTTTTGCCCATGCTTCTAAGTAATCATCTATTTCTTGGAGAGTGTCTTCCAACTGATCTCTATCAGTTTCATCAACCCTCTTTCTGAATTCTGCTTTAATTTCAGAAACAGCATTACGGATGTCAAGAAGACCCATTTCAAAATTGCCAGGTTCTTTTGCAATTAAAGGAACCATGTTCCTAAGCATCCCCACACATATTGCAAATAATCCTTTATCTCGTGCTCTTGACGCAAAAGGAGTTATGCTGATAGGTTCAACGTATTTGAAGAATGCTGAATGATATAGTTTGAAATTTTCAAAATGAGATAAATCTCGTGGTTTTAACGAATTGTAAATTGTCAGTATCAATCCAGGATGTTTTCTGCCAATTCTTCCTGTAGCTTGAATATATTCAGAATGATTTTTTGGTTGTCCATTAACAATCATTAGCCCCAATCTTTGAATATCTACACCTACGGATAGCATATTTGTGCAGAGTAGATAATCAAGCGCTTTAGGTAAAGGATTTGACAATTTTTTTAATATGTCAGGGATTTCGCCAGAATTTTGTCTGCTGGTTAACTCTTCAAAATCCATTAATTTATTGTCAAGATATTTTATTTCAGGATTTTCTGCCAATATTTCTTCTTCTGTTTTTGATTCTTCTTCTTTTGTAAGACTTGAAAGTTCAGTAGGAGCATAAGATTTTCTTTGTTCTACATTATTGAAAATTTGGTTGAAGTAATCAGGAACAGTGTCTGAAAATGTACCGTATGCTCCTCCCAATTCGCGTTTGCTGTTAAAATAAGCAATCAGAGTATAGTAAGGATCTAGCAAATCAGGAGAAATTCCTGAATCTTTTAGATGCCGGATTTTTCTCATAAAAGATGCAGCAGACATCGCAAGGATGGTAAGCTGACTTCTTGCAGTGGGAGAAATACCAAGAAATATTTTTCCAGGTGAGGTTAAATCAACATCAGAAAAGAAAGTCTTTCCAAACTCAAACCCTTGAGGTGGAAAAACTTTTGTCTCTTTCCTGTTGAATAGTATGTCAATTTGTGAACTGGCAGATTTGGTAGTAGCAGTTGAAGCAATAATTTTTGGCCGCATGTCTCTTTTTTTATTTTTACAAAAGTAATCAATCGCGGTTTCGTATAGAGCAGTTAAAGTTCCCATAGGTCCTGAAATTAGATGAAGCTCATCTTGGACTATCAGATCAGGAGGATTAAGTTTTTCAATTGAAAAATAAGAGTGGGTTTTTTCATCACTGGTACCTTTTTTATGATCACCAGTTTTTAGATTGTCCAGAAATCCGTCCTTATTACAGAATTTATTCACTTTACCAAATAATGATGCAATTTTTTCATTCCATGTAATCTGTGCAAATTTATCCACAGTTGAAATCAATAATGAAGGACACCACTTGTAAATATCCTCATCTACAGTCAAGATAGGAATGCCGACCTCAGCACCAGAGTTGATTCGGTTATTCCTATGAAAGAAACATTTTTTATTTTTACAATACAGCCTTAGGCGTTCAGGGAGATTAAAATCACGATCTTCATTAAATTCATAACAAAATGCATCCAAATCATGTCCGCACCAAGGACAATTCAGTAATTGCATGGGATTATTTTCTTCAGGAATTTTTCCAGTTTTTCGTGATCTAAGAATAACATGTTCTGCAGAAAAACGATCATCCAAACCTCTAAGAGTATTTGGAGTTGCAGATAATCCTACCCACAATCCCACTAGAAATTGTCCAGTGCCCCAGACATCAGGAGATTGTCTTCGGACATATTCACATGCACACATTAGTGTTGCGGCTCTTTGAAATTGTTGGATAGTCAGTAATCTCAGAGTATACCTCATAAGAACAGAAACACCATATGCACTGATGTCTGGAACTCCTTGGTTCTTAGGGGCAGAGAGTCTTCTGGTTGCCATTGCAAATGCTATGATTCCAAGATAAGCTTCAGTTTTACCACCACCAGTCGGAAACCACAACAAATCCGCAATTTCCCTAGATTCGCGAATATTGTTTTCATCGATATTTTTCCCCTCAATATTTTTTGCGGTATTTTTTTCAGAAAGAAAACTTTTGACATTCATTAAGATGAAACCAATTTGAAAAAGCCTCCATTTTCCTGATGCATTTTCGATTATAGGAGGATCAAATTTGTTGTTTGCCTGATTCAACATAACAGTTTCAGAGCATATTCTCTGTATTAGCATGACTTTATTCATAAATTGGAATGCTTTTCCTGCAACAGGATCTGTAGAAATAATTTGAATTCCCTCTTTAATTCGTTCATATGCCTCACGGCATTTTTTAATTTGAGATTCTGCTGTTCTTTTGTTGTCAATCAGAGCAATTCGATCTTCTAATTGTTCTTTAATCCACTTTGAATATGCATTAGGAAGAGCAAACAAGACATCAGAATATTTTGAAAAATCATTAACTTCAGACAAATTTTTCATGTCAACACAAGAGTCAAGATTTCCGTCTGCATCAACATGTTTGATATTTTTTTGTTCATATTCAGGAATAAAATCAGTCCAAATGCGTCCAATATTTTTTCCATCCACTTCTGTATCATCCCAAGAAACAGCACATCCATGTCCAAAACCAAAATTTCGCTTTCTTTCAAATATCAAATCAAAGAGATCATCATCCAAGCCTCGAAGGTTTGAGAGATTATTTCCATCGCTATGAATAATCTGTTTTTTCTCAGAAATAATCTCAATTCGTGGTTGAAATATTATATTTTTGGATTTGGCAGAATCAAATGTTTTGTGGGTATTAATGAGATAAACACTGCAGAGAATTCCTGTTTTGGTCTTTCTAAAATACGCTTTAATTTCTCCAAACGAGATTTCTAAATTTTTTGTAAAAATTCTAGTTGTTGGTATTGAGAATGTGTCATTAAAATGATGTCGTTCATAAAGAATTTGTTTTGTTTCCGTGTTTTTTTGACTGAGATAAATTCCATATTCGATTTTTACTTGGATATTTTCGGTTCCTTTATCCAACATACATGTTAATCCAAACGAGGAGGGATTGAGAGAATTTAACACAGATTTATCAGAAACCTCGGGTTCAGAATCATCACCTACTTCAGTAACAACGTTTTCTTGTTCAATTTCAGAGTCTTGTGGAAAAAGAATTCCTGCCATGTATGTAAACTTTGGAGGAGAATCAATAATCTCTTCATTTCCCCAATGCGGGCCCATCATGTATTTCTTAAATTCAACAATCATCTCTGAACGGACATCAGATGAGTTCATAACTTCACAATGATTTTTTGCATTTAACTTTTTTGTGTAATCTCACAGTTATTTACAAAAAACTACAGAACATGGGGATAAACATAACAGTTAGGTCAAAACCAAGATATAAAAAATTAGTAGTATTTCTTGAGAATTTTTTTCATGTTTGCAAATACTTCTTGTGAAAGAAGTGGTGGCACAGCATTCCCAACTTGTGTATATTGAGGACATGAATGCTTTCGTTGGGCTCCACCAGTAGTTCTCGGACCAAGAAACACAAAATCATCTGGGAATGATTGTAATCTTGCAAGTTCTCTTACAGTAGGTATTCTGTTTTGTTGATAGTGTATGAAATCTTCAGGAAGTGTAGTGACAGTTTTGCTTGGCTCAGAAGGATCAAATTTGTAACAGTCCCTTTTTCCAGAATCATATCCGCTGATTTTTTTTGCAACCATTCCTGGAGGTATCATCATGAATCGTTTCTGTATACGTTCAGAGTGATTTGCGGATTCATGGTTTGCAAGTACTGCACAGTTGTTTCTCATCATGACTTGATATTCAGAGAAAGTTCTCCTCTGATACGTTGTTGCATATTCTCCAATTCCAAGAAAGGAAAGATCAGATATTGCCTTTTTCACCGATACTCTCGCATGCCCGTTTTTCTTTGGGAATAATTCAACTCGCGGTATTTTTTTTGTAGTGCCTATGATAAAGACACGTGTCCTGTCCTGAGGCACACCAAAATCGGATGCAAGCAATTTGTCAACTGCCACATGATAACCTATGCTCTCAAATTCATCACAGATGTTCTCAATTGTTTTTCCTTTGTTCATTGAAAGAAGTCCTGTGACATTTTCCATCACAAATGCCTTTGGTGCAAAATACTCCACAAATCTCACCAAGTGTCTAAAAAGACCATTTCTAGGATCCCGTACATTTCTTTTCACCAGTGTGGAAAATCCCTGACAAGGCGGACCTGCACCTATCAAGTCTATTTTCATGCTTTTGATTTTTCTTTTCACATCGTCAGGTTCAATTTTTCTAATGTCGCATACATCCATTAGGACGTCAGGAAAATTCTTTTGGTATGTCAGTGCTGCGTCTTGATTAAGCTCATTTGCATATACAACCTGAAATCCTGCTCTTTCCATACCCAAACTCAATCCGCCACAACCAGAAAATAGATCCAATGCACGTAACCTTTCCATACTATGAAATTCTAGGATAGTTCATATTTTAAGAATGCTTTATAGACATGTTTGTCAATCTGATCAAAATTTGTAGAAACGATCTATTTCATGACAACGTGGGGATTATTTGATACAGCGCATATCAAAAACAAGAAGGTCATGAATGATCATGTTTGAACGACAGATTTTTCTATGAACATTCGGACTGAAAATGATGAGCGAGAATCCCATAGAAGACGAATATGTCATCTACGTCACTGCAGATTATATCTTATTTTACTAAACTTGGATTCAATGTGGAGGCAATCCCAATTAGCAGGATTAAAGAAAAGCAGGAATCGTATGATTTGAGATATGAATTAAAAGATTTGAATAAAGTGTTCATGTTGCAATTTAAGCGACCAAATCAGCGAGATGCCAACATATCTTGGGAACTTGATCAGGAGTAACACAATACAAGAGACACGGTTATCTTCTTGACTCAGCCAAGGTGTTGCGGAAGGTCTACGACATGAATCTTCACAGATGGGGAATTGATGGCGGAATTTCAAGAGAGCATATGGAATTTTTTGAAAAAAAGTTCAAAACTGCCCTATATCATGAAGAATAGCAATTCATTTTTCTCTGATTTTTCTCAGAATTCTTGCGCTACATTTTTCAGGGTTTTTTTCAATGTCATGTTCCCAGAACCTCAGAACAGACCATCCGTTTCGTCTCAAGTGTCTTGTAATTCTCCTGTCCCTCTTCATATTACCCTGAATTTTGTCTCTCCAGAATTTCTTTGAAGGTTTTTTCTTTTCATCATACTTGAATCCGTGCCAGAAGTCACCATCGCAGTAGATGATTATTTTTCTTCTTCTCAGAACAAAATCAGGATTACCATACATCTTTGGATACATCTCGAACTTGTAGCCTGTCTTGATCAGCATGTCCTTCATCATCAGATCAATCTTGGTGTTTGTTCCCCTGATTCTTGACATGACCCAGGATCTTTTTTCAGGAGTGAAGATGTCTGCCACGACATTACAAGTGTGTTTGCCTATTTCTCTTTTAGTTTAAACGATGTTGAAATATTTTGGATGCGGAAGTTTGACGTCTATCAAAGAACTTATGTCATAACAATTAAGAAATCAAGTAAATTAGGACATGCATATGTATTACGATCTATTGAATTATCTCTTGAGCATCTTCAATCAGTTTCTTTTGGAACCGCAACAAAATATCTGACAATGAGTATCTTGGAACCATTTTCTCTCATTATTCCTGACGACGCAACAATAAAAAATTTTAATCAAATCACCAGCTCCATTCTGGATATTATTGTAAAAAATAATCTAAAAATAGAAATGATGTCAAAAATCCGAGACTCTCTCCTTCCAAAACTAATCTCAGGAGAAATTCTAGTAGGGAATGTATAATAAAGAAGATCATGGTAATAATATTGTGACTGAGATGCAAGCAATAAATTTAAAGTTGAATATTAGAATGAATATATTGAATTTTGAGGATTTTACCTATTTAGAAGAAATACATAATCCAATATTTGATGAAGTGTCATCAGAATCAAATTTCGTGTTTCCAGTTACAACATGTTCTGATAGTGAATTAATCATATTAAATGAGAATTAATTTAAGAAATTAATTTAAGAAATTAATTTCCATACTGTTTTCTCGATATGTACATCGACTCCTATAACCGGACTCATTCTATTTATCTGATTTGTAGTCATAGTACTAATTTGTGCAGCAAACTGTTGTTGTAACTGTTGAAGTAATTGTTGCAGTTGAGGAGTTAGTTGTGCAGAGAGGATTCCTGGTGGTAATTGAATTGGGATGTTTAAATTCAAATTTAACTGCGGTGGCATTTGTCTAACTTTTTTTAATACTAACGGCCCTACAAATTGATGACACATTGCTTCAGACTCGATACTAGCTATGACTGCATTATCTTCAACATATTCTTCTTGATCAGGATTGCTAAAGTATGCAAGGGGATTTGCAGGAGAATTAAGATTCATTTCATTTTCATAATCAAGAAATAAATCCCAACATAATTTTTCCAATTTTGTGTCCATATTATTTATCTGTAATCCCATAGATCTGGCTTCATCTCTACGAATTGAATGACCATGTATGTAAGTTCGTTCTGTTAAAGCTTCTATGATCTCTTGAATTCTTGTAGGTGATATTGCTGGTTTAATCAAAGACAACATTTTTCTTGCGACCGTTCTAATGTGAGAATGGACTCGATTTACTTGTCCTAACGTAGTAGGTGTTAGAGTATCAGCTAATGATTTTGTAAGATCTGCAAGTGCATCTTGATCAGTAATTCCTACTTTGTCTTTGATGAATGAAACGTAAGAAGATATGTCTTCTGTACTGAATATACGTTGAATGGGTGATGTTCCAGGTGGACCTTTACCTTGTTCTGTCATCTGGGGATCGACTGGTCCAAGTTCTCCTTGTGGACTCATAAAGATTTTATCTGCGCCTAATGAAATCAAAGTGGTGGCACTAAATGCCTTCGATGTTATTAAGACATTAAAATTCTTACAATACTCCCTCATTATACTGACAATTGGCCATGGGGTTTCCAAACTTCCTCCTCTAGAATAAAGATAGAAATCTATTTTTTCAACAGGTTCGTTTTTATTAAATTCTTTTAGATGATCATAAATCCATCTAATTGAATCACTAGCAATTTGGGCTTTTAGAAGAGGTCTATCTCCAACAAAGTAAACAAGAACTTTTGACCCTCTATGATTTTCAATTTCCTGGATTATTCTTTTTCTTTCGTCTCTTCCCAAACTAAGAATTCATTGGAATAGAATGATTTAAACCAGATCCTATTTCAGGAAATAAAAAAATAACGTAAAAAATAAATTTAGAAATTTATGACTCTTTTTGTATCTGATTCTAAGAACTAATCATACAAAATTGACTGATTAGTTTTTACTTATTTTGATGAGTACTTTTTCGCCTTTGTTTGAATTGCCTTGATACACGGTTCTTGTTTTGTAACCTTGTTTTTGTAGGCATCCCTCCAAAATGTATGCCCATGGCAATGAATGACCGCTATTTAATTTTGATTCTATTGTTATGTTTTTTGTATTTGCATCAAAATTCACATGACCCGAACACTCGATTTGAAGTGCTGCGTCAATAATCTCAATTATCTCATCTAGTGATTTACTCTTCAAATTAATTCCATTTTTTTCAAGTAATTTGAGCATATCAAAATCTGGTTTTTTTGATGCTATTGATGAGAGAACATGCATCAGTCCATACTCATTTATGATTCTAATTATCTTGTAAACTTCTTGGGCTTCAATTTTTGTCATATCTGCAAGTGATTCTGTTTTGATTGCATTTTTCCAAATATCGGAAAATACTCTGTTTTGATTTACACCTAAAACTTCAGTTGATGAAAATATCGCACCTTTACCATTCTCATTATCTACCATCAATACTTCAGTTTCATCAAAAACAAAACAATTCTGTATTGTATCTGAAACTCTGATTTTTACTTCGTTCGGAATTGTTCTGTATGCCTCTGAGCAAATCTGTGTTGACGGTAGCAATAATTTTACTTCCAAATTTCTACGAAGCACTGATAACAGTTGTTCTTTACATTCTTCTAATAATCCTAATCCCCATTGATCTGCCATTATATTTATTGAAAATTTTGAACCTTCGATCATTGTTCTTAATTGTTCTAAAACATTATTTGCGCTGACATGAAAATATCTCTTCTCTTCTGAACCTCTTGATTTTCTGCTTTCTTCACTTGCTTTTTTCAGATTTGAAATCAACGTGTTCATTGCATTTACTTTGTTAATCTGTTCATGAATGATTGAATCAAATGCATCTTCTGGTGCAATCGCTGTACACATGATTGGTTTGCTCTTTGAAATAATTACCAATTTTTTATTTTCAAGCTTTAGTAATGTGGGATATACTTTGGTTCTTGGAAGGTCTGAGTAATATGCAAGTTCTCCTGCAGATATCGTTCCTTTAGAGATGAGGGCAACATATGCTTGAGCCTCGTATTTGCTCAAGCCAAATTCTTCTAGACTTACAGTCAGCACATGTTCATTTACCATGATTATGATTTACACCTGATTAGGTAATCTTGAAAGCTAAATTCCTTTACACAAATACTCAAAAAAATTTAAAATTGTAACCGTTGTCTAGTGTTACTGCAGTTACTGATAAAATTGTGACAATGTCCTGAAATATCAAATTCCTATTGAATAATTGCAATGATGTGCAATCCTAATCCTGTCAAAATAGAATGCCTAAATGTATCTCAAACTGTTACGCTTGTTCCAAGGCTAGATTATTCAAATTATTTACTAAATAATATCATGGATGTTTTAAAAAGGCAAAAAACTGAACTCAAAAAATCAAATCGTAATTTTTTAGAATTAAGCGATGATGACCACACCTATATCAAAGCACTTGATTTTGAAAGAACCATTGCATTCTCCCTGGAGATTCTTTATCAAATTCAAAAAAGAATCAATTCAATATCGGGAATAACTAGCATTCCGGAACTTTTACCTTTGACTATACCTATGATTAGAACCATAAGCGCACAACTTTTCAGTTTGCTACCTACCTGCAGCCAGAGTTTATCTGAATTATCAGTTCATCTGGGAAGCATAATTTTGGATTCTGCTTTTCTTACAGAGGCTCAATTTGATTTTAGCCAATCTAACATCGAATCATCATCTGTATTAAATAAAGTAAAATTGATGACAGACTCTAAAATAAATAAGCAGTATCCTAATCTCGATTTTTCTAAAGCATGCAATGTTTGAATTTTCTCACCCCTAAGCGTGATTCTGCAATAGATCACCTACAATCACTGTCTGTAAATATCGAAAAAAAATTATCTGCATCCAATTTACCAGATGTTAAAATTGACAAATTAACCTCTGAGGAACTACAAGATATTAACAAACTTGTGGGATTGGCAAATTTCATGCTTGTCAAATATGAGGGCAAAAAAGAGACCCGCTCAATTTTACAGCAATTCGTTTCAATTATTACCGAATCTGTTGAATCAATGGAATGCGTTGATGATGAAATCTCTGAATTAATTTTATCTGCTGAGAATTCTATTAATAAAGTCAAGAATATGCATACAAAACTTTCAGAAAAATCTGATCTGAAAAAATCATACCTGACTGATTTTGAAGACTGTGAATCTGAAATTGGTTCAATAAATTTAACCAATTTTACTACAGCGATTAACACCTCAGAATACCAACAAAAACCTCAAGGGAGTATTGAGCAAGTAATATGAGTTTAGCCCCACAAGAACTAGAAAACAGTGCAAGCAAGTATGCTACCGAGGCAATCAAATTTGATTCTCAAGGAGCACGAGGCATGGCAATTACTCATTATCAGCATGCGATTGACTCTCTTATGAAACTAGTACAACTTTATCCTGCAAGCAAACTTAATCCTATTTACAAAGACCGATGCAATTCTTATCATAATCGAATATCTGCACTTCAAGAATCACGTGGAGTGGAACCTGCAGTAGACCCAAACGCTTCTCCTAAAGAACAAAAAGAATCTGTACAAAGACAAACAGACGAAAATGATTTTGAAGAACTAGTAATGAAAGAAAAACCCAATGTTACTTGGGATGAAGTTATTGGATTAGATGATGCAAAAAATGCATTACGTGAATCAATTGTATACCCTACTAAAAGACCTGACTTGTTTCCTCTAGGATGGCCAAAGGGAATGCTGCTTTATGGACCACCGGGAACTGGAAAAACCATGTTAGCTGCTGCCACTGCAAATGAAATGGATGGTTACTTCATCAATGTAGATGCATCATCAATGATGAGTAAATGGTTAGGCGAGGCTGAAAAAAATGTTTCAAAATTATTTGCTATGGCAAGAAAATATGCTGAAAAAGAAGGAAAACCTGTAATTCTTTTTGTCGATGAAGTTGATTCTCTTTTAGGTTCTAGGAATAGTGAAGTTGGAGGAGAGGTAAGAACCAAAAACCAATTCTTAACTGAAATGGATGGTGTTAATGGTAAAGGAAAAGATTTGATGCTTTATGTTATTGGCGCTACCAACAAGCCATGGAGTCTTGACTGGCCATTTCTTAGAAGATTCCAAAAAAGAATCTATGTCTCACTTCCAACTCAAGAGGCAAGAGAAAAATTATTTGAACAATACACTGCTCCACTAAGAAAAGATCTTAGAGTTAACATAACTGAGCTTGCAAAATTATTTGATGGTTACAGTGCAAGTGATGTTAAAGATGTCTGCCAAGCAGCACAAATTAAGGCAGTTCATGAAATATTCAATGCTCCTGATTACCATGAACCAATAGAAGGTGAAACACCAATACAACCACGTGCAATCACCACTGGTGACTTTAAGGAAATCATGGTAAGAAGAAAACCAAGCGTTTCACTTGAAATGATAAGAGCATATCACAAGTGGAGTGAAGAATTCAGAGCACTTTGAGAATTTTTCAATTTATTTTTGCGATCAACCTTCAAAAAACTTAAATCCATAATCAAAAGTACTCGTCGAGGGTCACAATTACTACAAAGAAATCAATCCATGCAAACAAGTTTGGGAAGCTGATTTTTGATGATGGCACTGTCCTTGATGGGATGGGCTTTGGTTATCCTACAACTGTTTTTGGTGAAATTGTATTTAATACGGGCATGGTCGGTTATACTGAGACGCTAACTGATCCGTCTTATAGTGGCCAAATTCTTACAATTACTTATCCTCTTGTGGGCAATTATGGCGTGCCAGATCCATTGATAAAAGATAAGGATGGAATCCCAAAGTTCTTTGAATCCGATAAAATTCAACTACGTGGCTTAGTTGTCCATGAACTTTCATTATATGCCAGTCATTGGAATTTATCCATGACCCTTGATGAATGGCTATACAATGAAAAAATCCCTGGAATTTCTGGAATTGATACAAGAGAATTGACAAAAAACCTTCGTACTGGAGGAGTGAAGATGGCAGCACTTGCAGTATCTGACACTGAAATCAATGTTGATGAAATCAAAAAACAACTTGCATCTGCACCTCATTACAATTCTGAACAATTTATGAATGCGGTATCTACAAAAAAAGAAATGACTTATGGAACTGAAGAAAAATCAGTAGTTGTAATTGATACTGGGACAAAAAATGCTATATTGAGAAACATTCGAGAACTTGGTTACAAAGTGATAAAGTTACCATGGAATACATCGTTTGAAAAAATTATGTCGTATCATCCAAAAGGAGTAGTTATTAGTAACGGTCCTGGTGATCCTCAAAACTGTTCTGAGACAATTGAAACTGCAAGAAAGCTTATTGATAAAAATATCCCGACTCTTGGAATTTGTTTAGGTGCACAAATTATTGGTCTTGCTGGCAACACTCAAACTTACAAATTAAAATACGGTCATCGGGGACAAAACAAATCATGTGTTAATTTAGAAAATAATCAAGTCTATGTTACAAGTCAGAATCATGGATATGGAATTACTCCTGAATCTTTGAAGACATCTGAATTCAATTTATGGTTTACAAACGCAGACGATAAAACAGTCGAAGGAATAAAACATAAAAAACAAAACTGTATTGCAGTTCAATTTCATCCAGAAGCTGCACCAGGACCTTATGATTGCAAATTCGTCTTTGAAGAACTCAAACACCTTATGGAGGAAGGCAAATCTGCCGAAGAATGAGTCGATAAAAAAAATTCTTGTACTTGGTAGTGGGGCAATAAAAATCGGAGAAGCCGGCGAGAGTCGCTAAAAACGACCGTCAATTTGACTACTCCGGAAGCCAATGCCTCAAAGCAATACATGAAGATGGATTAGAAAGTGTACTTATCAATCCAAATATTGCAACTATCCAGACTGATACCAGATTTGCAAACAAAGTGTATCTGTTACCGGTTAATGTAGAGTATGTAGAATCTATTATCGAAAAAGAAAGACCAGATGGGATAATGCTTGCATATGGGGGTCAGACTGCTTTGAACTGTGGTGTGAATCTTGCAGAGGCAGGCATACTTGAAAAGTATGGCGTTCGTGTTTTAGGCACACAAATTCCCGGAATTCAGAGAACTGAGGATCGTCAACTCTTCAAAGATTCTATGAATCAATGCAATGTTCCAGTTTTAAAAAGTAGAACTGTTAGGAATTTTGCCGATGCAAAAGAGATTGCACAAGAATTAGGATATCCTGTGATAATCCGAGTGGCATATACTCTAGGAGGAAAGGGTGGAGGAGTTGCTTACAATGAAATTGAATTACATGAAATTGTTGAACGTGGATTAAGGGCGAGTCTTGTAGGACAAGTTCTTGTTGAAGAATACATTGGACATTGGAAGCAAATAGAATATGAGGTGATGCAAGATTATAGTGGAAACAATGTAATTGTTTGTAATATGGAAAATGTACTTTCAATGAAAGTCCATACTGGTGATAACATTGTCGTTGCACCTTCTCAGACAATTGATAATCATGAATACCACATGCTTCGTTCTGCAGCTTTGCGTGCAACAAAACATGTTGGAATTGTAGGTGAATGCAATATTCAATATGCATTAGACTCTGTTTCTGATAGATACGTTGCAATTGAAATCAATCCTAGATTGTCACGCTCTTCCGCACTTGCAAGTAAAGCAACTGGTTATCCTCTTGCATACATGTCTGCAAAAATTGGATTAGGGTACACGTTACCGGAACTTGTAAACAGAATTACAAAAACTACTACTGCTTGCTTTGAGCCTTCTTTGGATTACATTGTATGTAAACATCCTAGATGGGATTTTGCAAAATTTGATCTTGTAAAAAGGAAGCTTGGCCCAACAATGAAATCCGTTGGTGAAGTTATGGCAGTTGGAAGAAGTTTTGAGGAATCATTACAAAAAGCAATAAGAATGCTTGATATTGGAAATGATGGTCTTGTTCTTAATCGTGCAAATAATGAATCATACAATGAAGAACAACTAGAAGATCGTCTTTCTCATCCTGATGATTTGATTCTTTATTATGTTGCAACTGCATTAAAGATGGGATTATCTGTTGAAAAAATATACAAACTTTCTGCAATTGATCCATGGTTTATAGAAAAAATAAAAAATATTGTTGATATTGAATCAAAATTAAAATCAGAACCGCTTAGCACCCCCCTACTTTTGGAATCAAAAAAGATGGGATTTTCTGATAAGCAAATTGCTCGTGCCAAGGACAACTCTCCTCAAGAGATACGTGAAATTCGCAAAAAAGCAGGTATTTTACCCTCTGTAAAGCAAATTGATACTCTTGCAGCTGAATGGCCAGCAGTAACTAACTATCTCTATTTGACATATGGTGGCAATCACAATGACATTCAAATCAATCCTGATGAAAAGGGAGTGATTGTTCTTGGTGCTGGTCCATATCGCATTGGTAGTAGTGTGGAATTTGACTGGGGCACCGTGAATATGGTTTGGGGTTTACAAGAAAATGGAGAAAAAAATGTTTCAGTAGTAAATTGTAATCCTGAAACTGTATCTACTGATTATGATATTTGCAGTAGATTATACTTTGAAGAGCTAACTTTGGAAAGAATTTTAGATATTGCAGAATTTGAAAATCCAAAAGGCATAGTTACATGTGTTGGTGGTCAAACGGCAAATAATTTGACATTAGATCTTGCAAAAAATGGCATCAACATAATGGGTACTGCTGCAAATGATGTTGATAGAGCAGAAAACCGTTCTAAGTTTAGCGCAGAATTAGATAAACTACACATTCAACAACCTCGATGGCAAGCATTTTCAAATACCTCAGAAGCAAAAAGTTTTGCACAAGATGTGGGCTTTCCTGTAATTGTAAGACCTTCATATGTGTTATCTGGCGCTGCAATGAAAGTTGTATGGTCTCAAGACGAATTGAAAAAATATGTTAAAGAAGCAACCGATGTATCTCCTGATCATCCCGTTGTCATTTCAAAATTTATGTTAAATTCACTAGAGGTTGATGTTGATGGAGTAAGTAATGGAACAGATGTTATCATTGGGGCAATTGTTGAACATATTGAAAGTGCAGGAGTTCATTCAGGTGATGCCATGATGTGTATTCCTCCATGGAGACTCAACAACAAAACTATTGAAACAATTACTGAATATTCTACAAAGATTGCAAAAACGTTTAATGTTAAAGGACCTTTTAATTTACAATTTTTAATTCATGATGATCATGTGTATGTGATTGAGCTAAACATTAGAGCTTCTCGTTCGATGCCATTTGTATCAAAACTTGTCAAAACAAATCTAATCTCACTTGCAGCAAAAGCAATATTGGGCAAGCCTTTGCCTGGTCTACCTGAAAACAAATGGCAAAAAATTCATAATTTTGGAATAAAGGTACCTCAATTCTCATTTATGCAGCTTGAAGGAGCAGATATCAGATTAGGCGTGGAAATGCAGTCTACTGGTGAGGTTGCATGCTTTGGTACAAGCTTCTATGATGCCTTGGCAAAGGGACTTACTTCTGCAGGATACACTCTTCCAAAAACTGGAACAGCCCTTGTTACCGTAGGTGGATCTCAAAATAAAGAAAAATTACTACAACCAATTGCGAGATTGAAAAGTTTGGGATTTAAAATAGTTGCAACCGAACATACTGCAGAATTTTTTGAAGAAAAATTAGGTGATATTGAAGTTGTACACAAAATTTCAGAACCAACAAGAAAACCTAACATTGCTGATTTACTTTATGAGCGAAAGATAGATTTCATCATAAACATCCCAAGTACATCCACACTTGAAAAATTTGTTGGAATGCTTGATGATGAATATCAAATCCGAAGAAAAGCTCTAGAGTTAGGAATTCCTGTTCTTACCACTATCGAGTTGGCAGACTCTTTTGTAAAAACTTTGGAATGGCTCAAAGATAACAAAACAACAAAAGACCCTATTGAACCCTATGATAAAATAGAATGATTATTTTAAAAATTTTTGTAGTGATTTGTTAAAAAAGTATGATCTTATAACACTCGATCAATGATCGACTCGTCTCCGATAATTGTTCCATCTAATGTAATTATTCTGGCGGATGATACTTGTTTTATTTTTTCTATTATTGGTGAAATTGATTTTTTATATTTTTTTTTATGTGTTGCATAAAAATACCTGTTAAATGATGGAATGATTGTTATCTCTATCTCTCCTGATTTATTTGGAAAAATATTTTGTTTTTCTGTTTTCATTGAAACCCATACTCTTTGTCCATTTAATACTGAGTCATCTTGGAAATATACCGGATGTACATGACCCATGATGATTTTATCAACATGGGAAAAATTTTCTGAAGGCATTGTGTGTCCATGTGTAAGCAAAATGTTTTCCTCAACCATTCCAGTTGAGCTAATCATTGTAATATTTTCTGGAACTAATTTCTGCATGTTTGCATCATGATTTCCAGGAATCATTATGATATCGCATTTTTGTTTTATTTTGTTAAAAAACAACGGGACTTCATCCCATTCATTTTTTGAAATGTTTTTGATGCTTGATTTTACATCACCCAGTAAAATTAGCGAGTCTGGTTTTTCAAAATCCATCACGCTTGATAATTCATCTATTGTTTCATTAATCGAAGTATTTTTTCCAATAAAGATCTCATTTGATGCAAAACTGCTTTCAAATCCTATATGCAGGTCAGTTACTATGAGATTCTTTTTTTTACCTTCTAAAACCATTATTGGTTTTGATGGTAGTATTCTTGTTTTAATCATCAAAGATATACAATAGGCTTTGGATTAAATTCTTGTGAAAAAAGATTCTGAGCGAATTGAATCTGTAGTTTCTGAAAAGCGAGTCAAATTACATCTTTTTGAACCAAGTCAAAGAAAAATTTGGACTGTAGTTGGTAGAGGCAAAGAACACTGGTTAGATCCTGACGCTGAGTATTGTTCTTGTTTAGGATATTATTTTGGTAGATTAATCAAAAAAACAACCTGTTATCATTTAGAATCTGTAGCTTTAGCTAAAAAAGAAAACAAAATAGAAACAATTAAGTTTTCTGATGATGAATATCGTGATTTTCTTTCAGGATTAATTTCTGATTTGTAAGTTTTTGTAATTCGAACTCATTAATAATGAGAAACGTTACAAAATAATTATGGATGAAAACAAGTACAATTCATTAGTTGAGAAAATTGCAACTATGATTGAAAATGATGGAGTGTCAATAGACGAACAAAATATTGAGAAACTGCAAAAATATAAAGAACATGTTAAATCAAATTCGAATTTAACTGATGATGATTCAATGGATATTGTCTACGAATCACTGCTTTACTTAAAATTAAAGAATTCTGATTCTGGAGATCCTCTTCAAAAAGGGGATGAATTTGGCGCTGGATTCAGCTAAATTCTATCCTAATGGAATAGTTTCTATATCTTCTTTTGAAACACCTTTCCAAAGTCCAATCATTCCTTCTGGTTTTACTTCTTCAACTTTGGTAATGTGTTGAATTTTGATATGATCTGGTGTTGGTGGCATCCAAAGCATCGCCATGTAATCTCCAACATTTCCAATTTTACTTGGTAATGCCATGATTATCTTCTCTTTTGAGAATCCCTTTGAGACTAGGGCACTAGTTGCTTTTTCTTGTAAATCCATTCTACCATGTGTAAATAGATAGATGTTTTTTTCAGTATCGATTTTTCCCATGAATTTGGTTTGTTTTCTATGCTAAATCAATCTTTCTTGATCTACTGTGCACCAAAAAGGGTTAAATTAGAATAAACCCAATTTTGATTTGTGAAAATCTTCACTGTAGGAAGCAAATCCTTTGTCACTAGTTTCCAATTAGCAGGAGTACCGGGAATTATCTCAGATACTCCTAAAAATACATTAGATCAAATCAAGAAACTAACCAATGATTCTGATGTTGGATTGGTTTTGGTAAGTGATGATATGACAGAATCTATTAACGATGAATTAACTGAACTTAGAGCCGAAAAATCCACACTAGTTTTTGCATTGCCTTCAGCTGGCAGTGAAAAATCTGAAGTTGATTACAGATTAATGCTCAAAAAGATCCTCGGTGTATAATTTAATCTACTTATATTCAATATTCTGAAGTTTTGATATGAAAACTGCTTTTGTCAAAGAACCATCCGTAATTTCAATTAATGAAACAGAAATTCCAAAACTTGATTCTGGAGATATTTTAGTGCAAATGCACGCATGTGGAATTTGTGGGTCTGATCTGGAAAAAGTATTTGGAGAATACGGTCAACCTTCAATGCGATTAGGTCATGAACCTGCTGGAATAATTGTAGATGTCAGCCCAGATGTGTCTGCATTTAAAAAAGGCGACAGAGTATTTACACATCACCATGTTCCATGTTACTCATGTCATTTATGTAAACATGGAAATGAAACAATGTGTCCAAAATATTATGAAACAAATCTTTCACCATGTGGGTTATCTGAAGAATACGTTGTACCAAAATGGAATGTAGATCATGGAGGTGTTCTCAAAATTCCTGATTCTATGAGTTTTGAAGAAGCTGCAATGATTGAACCTTTAGCATGTTGTGTTCGAGCCTGGACAAAATATTCTTATCAAGAAGGCGACTCAGTGGCTATTTTTGGTGTAGGCCCTACTGGTATGATGCATGTAATGCTTGCACAATCTAAAAAATTCTCAAAGATTTTCTGCTTTGATGTAAATGATTTTAGATTAGATTTTGCAAAAAAATTCAACATTACAGATTCTATTAATTCATTAGATGAGAATAGAAAAAAGAAAATTTTGGATCATACTAATGGAGATGGAGTTGACGTGGCAATAGTTGCAACAAGTAATCTCAAAGCCCTTGAAGATGCAATTGACATGGTACGAAAAGGTGGAGTCGTGATGATGTTTGGCGTTCCTTCAAAGGATGCAAAGATCATTTTGAACATGGGAAAAATCTATTCCAAAGAAATTACATTGGTGACGAGTTATGCCGCATCTGATAATGACACTAAAGAATCTCTTAGACTAATTGAATCATCTCAAATAGATGTTAAACAATTGGTGACTCATACATATCCTATTCAAGATTCTCAGAAAGCATTTGATCATGCTAGAAGTGGTGATAATGCAATGAAAATAATTATCACTAAGTGAGAAAGGCTTAAGAAAGGTATTTCTATTCTTTCAAAATCGTAGATACATGGATTGGGGATTAAAAAACAGATTATCACAAATAATCAAACCACAAAATAATCGTGCTTTGATGTTGGCAGTTGATCATGGATATTTTTTAGGCCCTACTGAAAAATTAGAAAATCCAAAAAAAGTAATCGCTCCTCTACTCAAATACTGTGACTCTTTGATGCTTACAAGAGGTGTGCAAAGAACATCTGTTCCAACCTCTACTACAGTACCTATGGTTTTGCGTGTTTCTGGTGGCTCTAGTATTATTGGAGAGGACCTATCTCAAGAAGAGATTACTGTTAGCATTAAAGATGCAATTAGACTAAATGCTAGTGCACTTGCAATGTCTATTTTTGTTGGCTCAAAATATGAACATCAAACTATTGTGAATCTTGGAAAATTAGTTAGTGAGGCAGAAGAATATGGAATTCCTGTACTTGCAGTTACTGCAGTTGGTAAAGAACTAGGAAAAGACGCTAGATATCTCTCATTAGCATGTAGAATTGCAGCTGAACAAGGCGCTCATATTGTCAAGACATACTATTGTGATAATTTTGAGAAAGTGGTTCAATCTTGCCCTGTTCCAATAATTGTCGCAGGTGGAAAAAAGATCCCAGAACGAGATGCATTACAATTAACATTCAATGCAATCAAAGGCGGTGCTGTGGGTGTTGATATGGGTAGAAATATCTGGCAATCTGAAAATCCTGTTGCGATGATAAGGGCTGTTAGATCTATAGTTCATGGAAATGCAACCGTTGATCAGGCATTCAAATTATATCAATCGCTGAGAACCCAAAAACCTAATCAAAACAAACCACAAAACAAATCAAATCAACCTAATCAAAACAAACCACAAAACAAATCAAATCAACCTAATCAAAACAAACCACAAAACAAATACCTAATCAAAACAAACCACAAAACAAATCAAATCAACCTAATCAAAACAAACCACAAAACAAATCAAATCAACCTAATCAAAACAAACCACAAAACAAATCAAATCAACCTAATCAAAACAAACCACAAATCAAATCAACCTAATCAAAACAAACCACAAAACAAATCAAATCAACCTAATCAAAACAAACCACAAAACAAATCAAATCAACCTAATCAAAACAAACCACAAAACAAATCAACCTAATCAAAACAAACCACAAAACAAATCAAATCAACCTAATCAAAACAAACCACAAAACAAATCAACCTAATCAAAACAAACCACAAAACAAACCACAAAACAAACCACAAAACAAACCCGCAGAAGTTAGAAAATAAGTTAATTATTTATTTTAGATAAGTGAATGTGGACAATTTTCCATGTTGGTTGTTTGATTAATACAAAAGTTGCTCTCCCATCGATTGAAATATGCTCTCCTGTGTATGCTTTTGTATCTACTAGCATCCCTTTTTGATTTAATTCCAGAGCCACAACTGCGGCATTTCCAAACACGCTTATTTTTGGATTTTTAATTTGATAATCATAATCTGAAATGCTAATGAATTTCAATTCTTCTAATTCAACTGTATTTTGAAAATCTTTAAGATCATATGGTGGTAAATCGCTAAAACTTGAAAATCTATGGTCATTCAGATGTATGTCTCTAAGCGATGAAAAATCCTTTGTCTTTCCTGATTCAAACAACGTTTCAATTATTTTGATAATTTCTTCATTTTCTGACAAAACCGTCATTTAAAATATGAAAAATTATTTGTTTAAATCTTCTGGATTAATCATGCTAAAACCACTGGTACTTTTCTGACAATCCTTATTAATTATCAATTGTACGTTAATTTTGAATTTCAATGAGCACAATAACAAATAACATATTGCCTGTTTTATTACTAGTTGAGCTAGTACTGTAAAACGTGCTCTGAATTTTAACACATTAAAATTATGGAGATTGATTTGATTGAATAAAATGGAAACTATGACCGGCGCCAGAGCATTAATGGTTGCCATGGAAAAAGAAGGTGTAAAAGAAGTATTTGGCTTACCAGGAGGTGCAAATCTTCCAATGTATGATGAATTTGCTAGATGTGATATTAGACATATTTTGGTTAGACATGAGCAATCTGCAGCACATATGGCAGATGGATTTGGACGAGTAAGCAGGAAACCAGGAGTATGTTTTGCAACATCTGGACCTGGTGCAACTAACATTTTAACTGGAATCGCAACTGCGCAAGCTGACTCTTCTCCTATGATTGCAGTTACTGGTCAAGTTCCAGTGGCAATGATTGGAAAAGATGCATTTCAGGAAAGTGATATTATTGGAATGGCGAATCCTGTAGTAAAATACGCATTTCAACCAAGAACCCCAGATGAAATTCCATCTGTAGTAAGAAAGGGATTTTACATTGCAGAGACTGGTAGACCTGGACCTGTTCTTATTGATATTCCAAAAGATGTCCAACAAAAAGAAGCATCTATGGTTTTTCCTGACGAGTTTAAGATTCGTGGATACCATCCATGGACTGATCCTGATATTGTGCATGTTGAAAGAGCGATTGATCTTTTACTTAGTGCTGAAAGACCCATCATATTGGCAGGTGGTGGAACAATTATCTCATCAGCATTTGCAGAACTTCAATCAATAGCTGAATTACTTATGATTCCAGTAGTTACTACTTTCAAAGGAAAAGGAGCATTTCCAGAGAACCATCCTTTGTCTTTAGGACCAATTGGAATGCATGGTCATGCAGAGGCAAACAAAATGATGACTGAAGCTGACTGTGTATTGGCAATAGGTACAAGATTTTCTGATAGATCTGTTGGAACTTTTGAGGCATTTGAAAAGCGTTTAAAAATTATTCATATGGATGTAGATCCTGCCGAGATTGGTAAAAATCAGACAACATCTGTTGCAGTAGTTGGTGATGTGCGTGCATCACTTAGAATCATGGTAAAGATGCTCTTGCAAAAAGCAGTCAAAAGAACTGAAGAAAATACTTGGATCAAACATGTAAAAGAAACCAAAGAATACTGGAAAGAAAATTTGAAACTTCATCCGGGTGAAATGGGTGCTGCAAAAATATTGCGTAAACTCAGAGAAGTATTACCGCATGAATCTATTGTAACTACTGAAGTAGGACAACACCAAATGTGGGCATCATTATTTTATGATGTTATACAACCTGGAACTTTCTTTAGTTCTACTGGACTTGGAACAATGGGATGGGGATTTCCTGCCGCAATTGGTGCTAAAGTAGCAAAACCTGATGTTCCTGTAGTGGATATTGCCGGAGATGGTAGTTTTAGTATGACAGAAAATTCTCTTGCAACTGCAGTGTTGGAAGATATACCTGTAATTGTATTTTTATTAAATAATTTTACACTCGGAATGGTTGCACAATGGCAAAGAACTTTCTATGACAGACGAATGATTGGAGTTGATCAAGGAAAATGTCCAGACTATGTAAAACTTGCAGAATCATACGGAGCTCAAGGAATTAGAGCACAGTCAATGGATGAACTTGATAAGGCAATTAAAACAGCATTGAAAAGTGATGTCGCAACAGTAATCGATATTCCAATAGATCCAGAAGAGGATGTATTGCCATTTGTAGCACCAGGAACTTCTCTTGCAGATATGATTTTACCTTCTTAGTGATTGTCATGTGGGCTATTCTTACTCTTTTAGTTGAAAACAAACCGGGAATATTATTCAAAGTCACACATCTTTTCAGATCTAGAAATTTCAATATTGATAGCATTGCAGTAGGCGTCACTGAAAATCCAGAGTATTCAAGGATGACCATTACCACATACGGCGACGAAAAACAAATTGAACAAATTGTAAAACAACTCGATAAGATGATTGACACAATAGAGGTCAAACATCTCGACGAGCACAAAACCGTATATCGCGAACTAAGTATTTTTAAGATTAAACTCAGTAATGCTAATGATAGTATGGAAGTAAATAAGTTGGCAAATGCATATGGCGGTAAAATCCACGATGTTAAAAAAGACTCCATTATGGTAGAGTTGACTGCTACACCTGATCAAATTAGGGCCTTTGAAGAATTGGCAAAACCATTTGGAATTTTAGAAGTTGCAAGAACAGGTGTTGCTGCTTTACAAAGGAGTGGGGTATGAAAATTAGAATTTTTGATACAACTCTAAGAGATGGAGAGCAAACCATTGGAGTCTCCTTATCGCCTGATCAAAAATTAGCAATTGCAAAAAAACTCGATGAATTAGGTGTTGACGCAATTGAAGCCGGATTCCCAGTGATATCTGAAGGTGAACTCAAAGCAGTAAAGATGATTACTTCTGAGGGTTTATCATGTGAGATTGCAGGATTAACTAGAACTATCAAAAAAGATATTGATGCTGCAGTTGATGCAGGACTAAATTACATTCACACATTCATTGCAACTTCTGACATTCACTTAGAATACAAACTTAAAATGACTCGTGAGCAAGCACTTGAAAAAGCAATTGAATCAGTAGAATATGGAAAGTCACGGGGTCTTCAAGTAGAATTTTCTGCTGAAGATGCCACAAGAACTGATAGAGAATTCTTAAAAAAAGTATTTAGCGATGTTGCAAAAGCAGGTGCTGACAGAGTCAACATTCCTGATACTGTAGGATACTCAACTCCAGAATACATGGCAGAATTAACTAGGGATACAATAGCAGCTACAAAACTTCCAGTAAGTGTTCATTGTCATAACGACTTTGGTTTGGCAGTTGCAAATTCATTAGCTGGGATCCATGCAGGAGCTTCTTGTGCACATGTAACAATTAATGGAATTGGAGAGAGGGCAGGTAATGCATCTTTAGAAGAATTTTCAATGGCATTGAAATGTCTTCCATTTAAGCAAAAATATGAGACTAACATAAAATCTGAATTAATTTATGAGACATCTCGATTTATCTCAAAGACTGTGGGAATTATAGTTCAACCAAACAAGGCAATAGTTGGGGCTAATGCATTTGGCCATGAATCCGGCATTCACACACACGGTGTATTGAGTAATCCTCTCACATACGAACCAATTAGTCCTGAATTAGTTGGAAGAAAAAGATGGCTTCAAGTTGGAAAGCATGCCGGTGTTCATGGTATGAATGCAATGCTTGCAGAATATGGTGTAAAACCTTCCGAAGAGCAATCAAAACAAATCTTAGATAAAGTCAAAACATTAGGTGATGCTGGAAAACAGATCACAGATGTTGAATTATTATCACTTGCAAGTGATGTTATGGGAGAAAAAGAACTAAAAAGAATTGTACAGTTAACTGGATTCTCAGTTTCAACTGGAATTGGAACCATGCCTTATGCATTTGTAAAATTAAACATTGATGGTCAGGATCATATTGGAACTGATTACGGAGTTGGTCCAGTAGATGCAGCATTAAATGCCATACAAAAAATTACTGGAAAGATTTCTGAAATTAGAATCAAAGATTATGGATTGGCATCAATTTCTGGTGGTTCTAGTGCATTATGTGAAGTTACAGTAAAAGTTGAGGATGCATTAGGAAACAAGGTTTCAGCAAAATCAGTAGGGGAAGACATTGTAACAACATCTGTTAAAGCAGTGATTGACGCAATTAATAGAATAATGCTCAAAAAAATGCTACAAGAAAAACAGGTAAGATAAATCCTAAAATTGTATTGGAATAATGTTCTATCATGTATAAAATTTCATTAATCACAGGTGATGGAATTGGTCCTGAATTATCTGAATCTGCAATTTCTGTACTTTATGCCATAAATGACAAACTTGGATTGAAATTTGATGTTACAAAATTATCTGCTGGTGATAAAGCCCTTAAAGAAACCGGTAAAGCGTTACCTGATCAAACAGTTGACACCATAAAACAATCTGATGCTTGCTTGAAGGCACCAGTTGGGGAATCTGCAGCAGATGTAATTGTAGTGTTACGTCGAATGCTTGATTTGTACGCAAATATTCGACCCGCAAAGTCCTCCCCTCACATGCCTGCATTAAGAGATGACATTGATATGGTAATTGTAAGGGAAAATACCGAAGATCTTTACACTGGAAAAGAATTCAGCTTGGGAAGCACAGCAGTAGCATTAAGAATAATTTCAGAGGGTGCATCAAAGAGAATTGCAAAATATGCGTTTGAAACTGCAAAACAACGAAATAACATGAAAAAAGTCACTTGTGTTCATAAATCAAATGTAATGCGGCTCACTGACGGCTTATTTGCAAAATCGTGCAGTGAAGTAGCAAAAAACTACCCTGATATTTTATTTGAGCAAATGTATGTTGATGCATGTGCCATGAATCTAATTCGACAACCAGAACAATTTGATGTTATAGTGACTACTAATTTGTTTGGCGATATTTTATCTGATGAATCCTCTCAAGTTGTTGGTGGATTAGGTATGGCCCCCGCTGCTAACATTGGAGATAATTTTGCATTATTTGAGCCAGTTCATGGAGCAGCATTTGATATTGCAGGAAAAAATATTGCAAATCCCTCATCATTTTTACTATCAATTAAAATGATGCTTGACTGGCTTGGAGCAAAACATCATGATGCAAAATGTTTTAGCGTTGCTCAAAAACTAGAATCAACTATTTTTGATTTGGTAAAAAGTGGAGTAAAAACTAAAGACATCGGTGGTGATAAATCCACGTCAGATTTTACCAAAAAAATTACTGATAATCTTTAAAAATAATGATTTCACTTTATAATTAAATGAAAGTATTAATCATTTCATTATCTTTGACTTTTTTTGTTTCTATGCTCTTTGTTCCTGCCTATTCTGATGATCTAATTGTCTTAGGCAAAGGTCATGCTCCAATATATGTATCAAATACTGATAGTGGCCGTTTTGATTTTGATAATAATGGCTCTACTGATTATTATGTAAAAGCGCATTATACTGGTAATTCTCACCAGCCTTTGAAAATTGATTATACGATTCAAGATGAATGTGTTGATCTAGGTCCAAAAGACGCATCTAATATTGGAGGTGACACATTTGATGATGCCGCAATGAAAATTGGTTTTTCAAAGTTATCTAATCCATTTGTCAACTGGTTAGTTGATGACATCAACGTATGGAATTCTTGGTTTAAATCAAAAAATAATGATGACAATAAATTAATTGATTTAGCATTTGTGTCTCCTATAAATACTCCTTACTTTGATGATGACATTCGTGGTGATGATGTTGTTGTAGGTTCTGGCAAACAAGGTTCATTCCAACACTTCTCTTCAATAAAAGAATTGGATGGGCAATCTGGTTGGGAAGGTTCTGTATTTTTGAATGCACCTCCTGGAGATTATCTTTTGTGGACTATACATCCAGGAGATGGCTATGGTGGTTGTGATACTTTGACCGGATTAGGAATTCCTATTTTTATTACCAACTAAAATCTAATTTTCTAGAAAAAAAATCTGGATTATTCAATTTAAAATCAAATTGAATTCAACCTTATTGTAAATTTTACAAATAATAAAAACAAAATTTTCAAAAATATTTTATCTTAGTTATGGTTGCTTTTCATTTGCTTCGTTTTGTTCAGATTCGCCGGATTCTCCTGATTCTGTAGCTCCTATCTTCTCCTGAAGCCCAACTACTTTTTCAGTTTGCTCTTCGTACGGTAGCTCAGTTTTTGCATCTCCTAGCATTGCTTTGACGCCTACTATTCCTATGGCGACAATGACTAACGCAACTGCAATTCCTACTAGCACTTTTTTATTCATGCCTATACACTCAATTCCGTATATAATAATCCTGACTTCTATTCTCATTTGATGAGAATGATATTTCATTCAAGACATTTTCATCCTTACCGCAATACCAATTTCTTTTTAACTGATTTTTGTTTTTACAACACGCTAATTCTAATAATTTCTATTTTGTATTTTTTGTTTTGATGTATTTGGATTTTTATTGGAGGTTAAAAGCAATTTATTAATTCAAATGGATATTTTGGGATTAATTCAAGCAAACATACTAACTCCAGTTGTATTGTTTTTTCTTTTAGGTCTTGTTGCAGCTAGAATCAAATCTGATTTGAAGATGCCTGACGCAATTTCTGAATTTTTACCAATTTACCTTCTTGCAGCAATTGGTCTTCATGGTGGACTGGAGATGAGAAATACTGGATTTGATAGTATGTTAATTCCAATGCTGACTGCAATTGGGCTCTCCCTTGTGTTTACACTAAACCATTATCAGATATTAAGACGCCTTGGTAAATTCAATATTTTTGATTCATATGCCCTGGCATCCACTTATGGAGCTGTCGGAGCTGTGACTTTCTCTGTTGGTTTATCCTTTTTAAAAAATCAGGATGTTGCATCAGAAGGATATCTCACTGCAGTCTTGGCTGTGTTAGAACCAGTTAGTTTTATTCTTGCAATATTTCTTACAAATTTGGCAGTTTCAAAACAAATTAAATCAAAAAAGAAATCTCTTTCAAGTGATCTGGGTAACAATGAAAAAATCCTTGGAATGGTAGATCAAAGCAAAACAAATCTCTCTGGAGTATTACGTGAATCCATTACTGGAAAAGCAATCATCGTTTTACTTGGAAGTATAATTATTGGTTATGCTATTGGTGATAAGGGATTTGAGTCAATTAGTATTGTCTTTGATGGACTCTTTACCGGTGCCATTGCAATATTTTTGCTAGAGATGGGAATAATTGCCGGACAAAGACTAGATGATATTAAAAAAGTGGGTGTGTTTTTGGTTATTTTTTCAATATTGATTCCAACATTTAATGGAATTATCGGCGTTTTTGTGGCTACGGCGTTAGGGCTAAGTTTGGGGGGTGCAGTGATGTTTGGATTATTAATGGCAAGTGCTTCATTTATTGCAGCTCCTGCAGTTTTAAGACATGCAATCCCACAAGCAAAACCAAGTTTGTACATTACATCTGCACTTGGAGTTACTTTTCCCTATAACATCATCATTTTATTGCCAATAATGTTTTCAGTCTCTTCCATTGTTCATAATGTTGATGGATCGATAAACTTATTCAACTATTTTGGAATTGATCTGTAATGAAATTATTTGATGTAAAACTATTAACTGTTACATGTGAAATTCTTGCACAAAAAGCCATTTTGGAAATATTATCAAAACATGGAATAACTGGATACACTTCTTATGAAGTGGAAGGAAATGGCTCCAAGGGAATAAGGGGACATGGATTTAAAAATGAAAAAAACATAAAAATTGAAATTGTTTCAACTGAAGAAAAATTAAAAGATGTCGCCGAAGAGATTGCCCGATATTTATTTTCAGATTTTGCAATCATCTTGTATTTTTCTGATGTTCAAGTTATAAGATCTGAAAAATTCATCTAATCTCTAATTTTGTTTTAATGGAATTTGTTGAATTTTTTTGCTTGCATTTGCAATTATTTGATTTTATGTTGTAATTTTGTTCACTATTTGACTTTTTGAGTTAAATTCCCAATTTTTATTAATTGTATCATTTTACGTATATTCATGGTCGTTTGTTGTATATGTAAAATAAATCCCAGCACCTTAAAAATTACTGATGGTAATCCAAAATACAAAGGAAAACCCATTTGTAAGGAATGCGATGGATATAGAAAACTCTTCAAAGAAACTAAATAAGTTATTTGGATTCTTTGCTTTTATTTTTATTTGCCCAATCTTCGTACATTTTGATTAGTTCATCTACATCTCCTCCATCTTCAGAATATGTGACTATCACACCAAATGTTCCTTTTGTATCATGTCCTCTGGCAAAATAACCCCAAAAAGAATCTGGCAACTTTTGAAAACTTTTAGAATCATGTGAAACCCCGATTAGATTATTTCCTATCACTTCTACTACTTTTTTTGCATCTGCTTGATTAATCATCATATGTTGTTATTTCTTTAACAATAAAAATCTGAATTGATTTATGGGCTTAATCTATCCGGATCTCTTGGATATAGAACGACTTCTCTTACATTATCTATTCCAATAAGTGTAGTCATCAGTCTGTCAAGACCCATCCCCCAACCTGAGTGAGGTGGCATGCCCCAATCAAATGTCTGAAGATGGTCTGCAAATTGGGTTGGATCCAAACCCTGTTCTTTGAGTCTTGATTTTAGTATCTCTGGATTGTGAAGCCTAGTTCCTCCTGATGATAGTTCCAGGTATCCATACTGAAGATCAAAAGAGCGTGATAATTTTGGGTCTTCATCTTTTTCTCTTATGTAAAATGGTTTTAATTTTATTGGCCAGTCAGTTAGAAAATAAAATCCTGGATGATTCTTTCCAATTATTCTTAAATGTGAATCAAGCAAATCATCTCCGAACTCTATTTTCTCCCCCACTTTTTTTAATTCGTCAATTACTTGTGTGTATGTTATTCTTTCAAAAGGAGATTTTGGAATTTCAATTGCATGTCCAATGTTTTCTTGTTCTTTTTTACATTTCTCTGATGTAACTTTGTAAACTTCCATTACTAATGATTCTAAAATATTCATCACATCATTGTAATCCATAAATGCAGCTTCAATATCCACACTTGTAAATTCACTGAGATGACGACCCGTATGTGAATTTTCTGCTCTGTAAAAATTAGATATTTCGTAAACTCTTTCAAGTCCTATTGTCATTTGTTCTTTGTATAGTTGTGGGCTTTGAGCAAGATATGCTGTTTTTCCAAAATAATCTAATGAAAATAAATTTGCTCCTCCCTCACTTGCACTACCAATTATTTTCGGTGTTGTGATTTCAATGAATTTTTTTTCTGCCAATGTTTTACGTAGTATTTCTAACACGTAATGTCTTAATTTGAAAATTGATGCAGTTTTTTGATTTCGCATATCTAGTGCTCGATTATTCAATCTTGTGTCAATGTTGCTTTCTAATCTCCCAATCGGATCAACAGGTAATGGATGTACTGCCTTTGCTAGTACATCTATCTCCTCCGCTTTTATCTCAAAATCAAAATCTCGTGCCTTTGTTTCTTGGACAATCCCTCTTACACTAATTACACTTTGACGGTTTAATTCTTCTAGATTATCATTTAACTCTCCTTTTACAATGATTTGAGAAATTCCTGAGACATCACGCAATGTGATAAATGTCATCTTTCCTAATTTTCGAAGATCTTCTATCCACCCTCCCAGTACAACTTCTTTTCCTATTGTGCCTGCGTTTAGTTCTGCAATGTCATGTGTTTTAACAAATCCCACTTTTCTTACCTTCTTTTTTCCTCAAATTCTATCTCAATGTCAAGGTTTCGGGCATTTTTAACAATCTGAATTATCTTGTTTGTGTCAATTGGAAATTTAGGTGTCCATTTGCCTGATACGACTGCCTTTGTTTTTTGTACTCCCCCTGGCGCCCAAACTGAATTAATTGACAATATTTTTGTTGGAAAGAATAGGTCCTCTATGAATTTTTTATCATTTTCATCGTCTTCTACTAACCAAATTTTTCCATGAAACTGCTCCTGAAGTAATCTGTACAGTACCCTACTTTGCCTGATTATCATTATGTCATTTTTGGCCAAAGTCAACACGAAATTTCCATTAAATTCCTTACATGAATAAAGTGAAAACTTGTCAATTATTTGATTTGATTTTGCTAATCGTGCTAGTATAATGGATGCATCTGCATCTGCTTTTGTGATTGCACCTGATTCTACACTACTCTCACATTTTGGACAAAGTACAGCATTTTTTGCATCAAAGTTACAAATTGGTAATTTCATTTGAATCGATTTTTAGATTCTGTAAAAGTTGTTTATATCCCTTAAGGATCAGACCATTTGATCTTGGATTAGTTTGATCTGAAAACAACCTTATACAATGATCGCTAAAATAGGACAAAAATTATTGGCATGACCACAGATGTGTCTTAAAACAATATTTCAAACTGGTTGATATTGGTTTTTGATCCATTCTAGCTTAATTAACTAGTAAGCGATCTATGTTATATGTCTATAACTGTTAATCCACTAACTGAAATTTTAAATGAAATTGGACATGAATTACGCACTCAAATTTCTTTGGAAAAAAATCCAGACAAAAAAATAGATGAAAAACTCTATCTCAACAGTCTAAAATGCTAAATGAAATTATTCTGACATCTGAAATTTCTAAAGAGCATAAATCACTGTTGCAGAAATTCTCTTTAACTCTACAAGAGGGCAATACTGTAAAAAGTCTTTGATATGAAAAACAAGACCTTGAAAGGGTTCTTTCAAATCTGAACGATTAGACTGTTTTTACAATAACCTTCTCTTTTAGCCTTAATTCCTAATTGCTGATATTGTGATCTACAATATTTTGGGATGCAATGCCAAAGGATACATCAAGCTGATGTACTATTATTTTGACTCAAACTCAAAGAAGCCATTTTGCAAGGATGTGATGCGTGTCTGAAAACCATGCAAAAAAGATCACATCTGATGATACCATTATCCGAATTCAAGCGCTAGCCTAAAAGTTTCTAGCGAATTTCTTTCAATTATTAGGTAATGCTCTACAATATCCGATATTTTTTCCTCAGGACTTAAGCCTGACTTGTTTGCTGTCTTTTGAAAGTCTAGATAATCTACATCTTTGAACTTGACTGAAATTTCTCATACGATATAATGAGTATGGGGGAAAATAAAATCAGATTATTGAGTAAATTGCTATATGGATATTAGCATAGAGTTGATCTTTCTAAATCCTTAAGTCAATAAAAAATCTAGAACATCTGAATAATCATGTTTGATGGCGTTTTTACACATGCTCAGTATCTAGATATCTTTGGAATCATTTTAGAAATCACAGGAATTATGCTAATCATTCCACAATTAGTAAAATTTTTCATAAAAATAGACGCCGAATTAAATAAACCTGAAGTAAAAAAATCATTTAAGCGTTTAATGTTTGCATATGGTTTTGGTTTTATTATTGTTGGATTGCTAATGCAGTTACTTTCAGTGCTGGCAACAGCAAATAACTATGCCTCAAATCTTCCATGATAATTTTAGTTCTCTGACATAATTTTTTACATATAAAATACTGTTCTTTGAAATTGAATATTCTTAATTTTATTACATAATAATCCTACTTATTCTCAGAAAATGAATCCATTATTTGGTTTTACTATTGGCGGTTTAATGATGCTATTTGTAGTCATAATTGTTGTTTTTTCTTTTATAGGTACATTCGTTTCTCCAACATCTGAAAAATCTATTTTCAAAAATGTAAATTCTGCATTGAATCTTAACGATCCTCAAATGTGTGTAAATTTTAATGACTATCAAAACTGTGTTAGCAACATTGCATATATGGAAAAAAACCCAAAATTATGTGTCGCATTCATCGATGATGAGAAAAATCAATATGACTGCCTAAGTAAATTTTTTCAAAAATACAAAGAAAAAATATGTGATTATGTTGGAGAAAAGTATCATGCTGATTGTATTGAGCAAGCCGGGAATTATTACAAATAAAAATTAGATTCAGATTTTTTTATACATCTTAGACATGGGTATTAGAAATATTAAAAATTATTCAAAATTTATGTTGTATTGTAGATGCATCATCAATATTCATAATTTCTAGTCACAAAAAACCTTCTAACAATACTCTTAAGTGTAAAACAGAAATTCTAGTGTGATTCTAAGAAATTTATGGTCTTGATTGTAAACGGGCTTTTTGCTCAATATAATACATCAAATGGACCTGTATATGCCGTAGATGATGTAAGCTTTGATCTGAGTGATGACGAATCAATAGGTATTGCAGGAGAAAGTGCATGTGGCAAAAGCACTTTGGGTCTTTCTATTGTTAGAATGCTTTTAGGAGGTAAGGCAAGTGGAGAGATACTTTTTGATGGTGACTCTGTGTTAAATATTTCAGAATCTGATTTTACTGAGAAATTTAGATGGAAAAAAATATCAATGATCTTTCAGGGTGCAATGAATTCCCTTGATCCCGTGTTTACAATAAAAGAACAATTTGTTGAAATCTTAAAACAACATAATTTTTCTGGAAATTTTAATGATGTAATTGCAGATGCAATTCACTCTGTAAGTTTAGGTGATGTTGTTTTAAAAAAATATCCTCATGAGCTAAGTGGTGGAATGAAACAAAGGGTGGTAATTGCAATGGCATTATTACTCAAACCAAAATTTGTTATTGCCGATGAGCCTACCACCGCACTTGATGTTCTAATTCAGGCGCAAATTGTTAACTTGTTAAAAAAGCTCAAAAAAAATGGCATGTCATTTATGCTAATTACACATGATCTGGCAGTTTTATCTGAAATTGCAGATAAAATAGGAATCATGTATGGTGGACATATGGTAGAATTTGGTTCTTCATATGATATTTACAAAAATCCAAAACACCCTTACACTCAGGGACTTTTAGAATCAATCCCAAAATTATCTGGAAATATTCCTAAATACATCAAAGGTACCCCCCCAAGTCTTTTAGATCCACCAACTCAATGTCGTTTCATTGATAGATGTCCACTTGCAATTGAAAAATGTAAAACTGTTCCGCCTAAAATCAAAACAAAAACCGGTTACGTTAGATGTTGGCTATATGATGAACAATAAATTATTTCTTCTTAAGATATTCATTTTCAATTTTCTCAAGATACGCGTCTTGAATTTTTATTATTTCTCTTTCTATAGTATTATTACATATTACCTTGACGTATTTTATTAAATCTCCTTGCACTCCTTTTTTCTCCAACTCGTCTATTTTTTGAAATGATTCTTGTTGAAATTTCATGACATCTCTGAGTTCTGTACTGATCTCTTCGATTTTCATTTTTTGATACTCTTTTGAACTAAAATCTCGAGTGTTTATTTGATCTACTAAATCCTGAATTTCATCGACTTCCATATTTTTCTCAGAATAATTGTTCTAAAAAAAGTTAAGGTTTTTTTTAATTATGATATGTGTCTCGATTATCCGTTCTAGATTAATTCTATATTTGATATTTTAAAATTTAATTGTTTTATGCGTTGGCATATTTTTTTACAATTGGTAAGCAAGAATCAATTATTCTTAACATTTCTGAGCGAATTACTTTTTTATCAATTGATACCCAAACCCGAACTTTTTTAATCCCAAATGATATTGTTTGAACCTTTTTTCTTTCTTCCCAAACAAATTCAACCTCACCAAGACTTTCATCAAAGAATTCCTCAAGATCTGTTTTAGTGGCAATATGTGCAAATTGATGCTGTGTGTTTTTTGCATTCAAAAGAGGTTTTAAATCTGGTCTTCTTTTGTATGCCAAAAGCTCACCACCTTTCCCAATTATGCCTACAAATCTGATGTATGGGCTAATTCCAGATATCTCATCGCAGATTTTTGGGTATTCTTTTTTAATCATATGTTATGTTTTGGAAAGATGATATTTTAATGATTGTGTAAATGACTTTTATCGGCAATTCTCTCATTCGCTTTTATTAAATAATCCTTGATAACTCGTTGATTTGTGGATTTTTCTGCACTATTCCCATTTTCACCTGAAGTGGGGTATTTGGGATTGGGGCTAGTGAATTTTTTTGGTTCTTTAATTCCTTTTATTCCATTACCTGGATTTCTTTTACTTGCCACAATGTCTGTAGGTGATGAATTTAATCTGCATATTCTGGTACTGGTTTCTGCATTGACTGCGACTATCGCAAAACAAATTATTTTCTATGTGAGTTTTCAAGGACGGCGTATCATGAATGAAAAAACTAGAAAACGGATACGTCCTTTTGAGAGGTTGGTAAAACGATATGGTGCAGCCGCTGCGTTTGTTGCAGCGGCAACTCCAATACCTGATGATTTGATCTATGTTCCACTTGGTCTCTCTAGATATAATCCAAAAAGATTTTTTATTGCCACCCTTAGTGGAAAAATTGTTCTAAGCTATATCATAGTTTTAATTTCTCATAGCCTTGGACTTTCTCTGATAGAGCCATATCTTAAAGACATACATGATATGAATACGATATACATTGGAATAGCCGTTTTTGTTGCAATGATGACATCTGCAATTGTCTTACTTTTACGATTAGACTGGCAAAGAATCTTGGGGCGATTTGCACCGTGGACATTAGATGATAGTAATGATGAATAAATTCTGATTTTATTTTATTGAAATTTTAAAATTCCACAATCTATCTGTTGCATCTTTTATTCCTATTCTGGGACTGGCAATTATTTTTCCATGTTTTATTCCATCAGTGATAAATAATTTTGGATCTTTGGTCAAATCTACTCCATAATGCTCTTTGGAAATTCCAAATGCCTGTGTTATCTTGGCAGGACCATCTGTAAGTTTTTTTATATCTTTTATCCCTCTATTTTTTTCCATGATTTCTATTCCTTTTTCAGGCATTATACCGCGAATTAAAACTGCTCCTGCATCAAA
Source organism: Nitrosarchaeum sp. (assembly GCA_021414365.1). GTDB lineage: Archaea > Thermoproteota > Nitrososphaeria > Nitrososphaerales > Nitrosopumilaceae > Nitrosarchaeum. Next base: position 136,451 of record JAIOOR010000005.1, on the reverse strand, counting down.
TTTTGAATTTCTTGCAACCACATTAAAACAGTAGTGCATCCCATAAGTAAAATAGACATATGATTTTCCAACTTCCTCAAACATTACTTTGTTTCTCTCAGTAATTTTTCTAAATGCATGACTTGCAGGATCATCTTTATGTCTATATGCTTCTGTTTCAATTATTATTCCTGAAATTTCTTTATTGCCTATTTTTCGCACTAGTTTTTTTCCTAGTATGCTTTTTGCAACTGTGATTGTGTCTCGCGAATAAAATGTTCTAGGCAGAATAGTCAATATCTATTGAAATTTGTTTGCCTTTTTTTAACTCTCTGATTAAATCAAATAATTTGATTATGTCTTGATTTAGAACTGTAATTAATTCTTGGTTGTATATTGTAGCTGCTGGATGAACTGTCAAAAAATAATACCGCTCATCTTTTTTCACAATTTTACCTCTGTATTTTGTAATTTCTGATCCTCCTAAAATTGAATTAAATGCAGTGTTTCCCAAAATGCATATTATTTTTGGTTTTATTATTGAAATCTCTTTTTGAAGATAGTCATGACACATATCTCTTTCAGAAACAGTTGGAACCCTGTTATTTGGTGGTCTGCATTTTACAACATTTGTTATGTATATCGATTCTCGTGATATCCCGGCATTCTCCAATGCACCCGATAATCTCTGTCCTGCAATTCCGACAAATGGCTCACCTTTTTTATCTTCATTTCTTCCAGGTGCCTCACCAACAAAAACAACATCTGATTGAAAATTTCCTTTACCTGGTACTGAATTTGTTCGTGTCTTTGATAGATCACACTTTGTGCATTTTATCACTTTTTGTCTTATTTCTTCAACTTTAGAATCCATGTTTGCTTTTTATCATCTCATCTCTTATTTGATGGTTGTATCTCCAATTAGAGGGCAAATCAAACCCGCCTGTATTTGTTTTATGGCGTTTTGAGAATCTTCTAATTGCAAATGATGCTATCTGATTCTCAAAACTTTGGATTCAGAAAATCGATGTTGATTCTTATTCGTAAATTTTATGTGTTAATGGCTTGATATTGCAGGCATGGTAAAGTAGTATTCATCTTCAAAACTGTCGTCACTAGTTCCTTTTTTACGCAAGAATTCAAAATATGTTGCACAATTTTCGTAAAATTGTGTATTTTTGTCATTTTCGTGGCTCATTGAACACTGTTTCAATAAATCCATTTTTTTAGGAGAGTGAGTGTTTTTAGTTAAGAAAGTTTGTTTTCTTTAAGCAATCCCTATTGGAGATCTTGCAGACTCTGTTGTTTTAGGCAGTGTAAATGTAAATACTGTTTGCTGATTTGGTATGCTAGTAACTGAAATTTCTCCTCCGTGGGTTTCAATAATGCCTTTGCATATTGCTAATCCTAGCCCACTACCACTCTTCTCTCTGGTGAGTGTTGTATCTACCTGGTAAAATTTCTTAAACAGATTCTGTATTTTATCCACTGGAATGCCAATTCCGTTGTCTTTTACGCTAACTTGAATCATCTGCGGTAAATTTCTTACTGATATCTCTATCACTCCTTTTTCTGGGGCTATCGCGATAAGGCTATTTTTTATCAAATTTGATAACACTTGTTTTATTCTCTCTTCATCATATTCAGCTGATGCATCATGTATGTCTGAAATAATTTTTATTCCGTTTTTCTGCGCTTGTGGCAAAAATGATTCTACTACATTTGAAATCGTTTCTTTGATGTTGTTGATTTCTTTTTTCATTCTTAGTTGGCCCAAATCTAGCTTTTGAGCATCAAGCAAATCTGATATTAGTGCCAGTAATGTCTCTGAACTTGACTTGATAATGTTGATTCTCTCTCTTTGTTTGTCTGTTAATTTTCCCAAATGCTCGCTAAGTAAAATATCTGAATATCCTTGAATTGGAACTAGAGGTGTTTTTAATTCATGAGTAATCATCGCCAGAAATTCGTCTTTTGCAATATCTGTTCTTTTTGCCAGTTCTTCTTTTTCTTGAATTGTATTTGACATTGTGTTAAATGTCTCTACTAAATTTCCTATCTCATCTGCTTTACTGTATTCGATTTTTCTTCCATATGCGCCTTCTTTAATTTCTGCAAGTGCATTCGTGATTAATCCTAGAGGTAAAAGTGACTGTCTAATTATAAAAAGCACTAAAAAGAATATTGCAATATCTACTACAAGTAATATTTGAACAATTGTTTGTTCTTGGTTGCCCTCTTTAGATAATTCGGCATTCCATGAATTTAATAAACTATCAATATCTGTAAACAATGTTTCTTTTTCAACACTCATTTCATTTTTTGCTAAATTGAAATTAGGTGATAGTAGTGCCCTTTCTTCAAGAATGCTGATTTTTGGTTGAAGTGATTCCCACAATGGATCTAGTTTTCTTAAAGAGTCAGAATTTTCTCTTGGAATTTCAATTAAATTTTCATGCTCCTGTCCTATTTTTTTTACATCTAGTTCTTCTGTTGAAACTCCTAGTAATTTTCGCATACCTACTTCAAATTTCAATTTTTCAGTCTTTAGTTTTTCTTGAGCATTTTCCTCCTCTCCAATAGAAATTAACAATGTTAGCTGACCTATCTCTTTTGCAGAACTTTCTAAATCACTTGCGATTTGTTTATGTCTGTTGTAATCTCTTCCTAAATCTGACAACTCACTTGATAATGAATTTGTCAACAAGATCAAATCCCCATTTTTTTGCAATACGTAATTTATTGCACTTGTTGCTTCTTTATCAAAGACTGATGTTTTTTTGACATTTGATACTTTTTCTTTATACATCTCCCAAGATGTTGCCATTTTGTTAAATTCATCTGTTACAGATGATGGAATTTTTTGAATTGTTTGATCTTTGATCATTCCGCCATTTTTTAATCCTATTATAGTTGCATCCACACTTTTAATTTCACTATTTATTTTGTCTTCATCACCTACGTTTCCATTTGCTATTGATACTGCCAATCCTGATATTGCTTCTGTTTGCACTTTAAGATCACCTGTTTTGATAATCGTATATGATTGGGTACTGCCAGCATGTTCAGCCTCATAAAGTAATGTCAAATTAATGACTGCTGCAACAATCAGAATTAAGACCAAAACGTATGTCTTACTGATGATCTTCACATTTCATAAAATTCAACATACAGTATAAAAATAATGAGTGCAATATCATTAAGTAATTACTCATGTCTAAAGAATTTCTTAAAATAGCCACAGATGAAATTAATGACGAAATAGCACAAATACAAAATATTGTGAATTCTAGTCCTACACATGTTGAATTATGTAAAAATGCGTCCCAAATCCAAAAATCTACTCATAAAATTAAAGGGCTAGCTCCGATGATGGGAAAAGAGGAACTTGGCAGTCTATCTGCCTTACTTGATTCTATTTTCAAAAAGATATCAAACACATCTATTACAGATGAAATATTTGACTCACTGGTTACTGCAGTGGGTGAAATGAAAAATTCAATGACTCATTCTGATTACAACTTGGATGAAATAAAACAAAAGATTTCTCAAATTTCGACTGCTATTTCTTGAGCATATTTTTAATTATGTGTAATACTTTGGTGATTTGATGGCAAATATTATGATAGCAGATGATTCAGATGCCATCCGACTAGTTCTCCGAGATATTCTTGCTATTGATGATCACAACATAGTGGGAGAAGCAAAAGATGGTGCAGAAGCAGTTGAATTATTTTCTCAGTTTAATCCTGATTTGTTACTTTTAGATTTAGCAATGCCCAAAAAAGATGGATTGACAGTTGTTCAAGAAATCATTGCAAAATATCCGAATGCTAAGATTATTCTAATTACTGCAAGTGATGATCAAAAAGTCATCCAACGTGTTTTGGAATGTGGTGGCACTTCTTATATCTCAAAACCCTTTGACTTTACCAATGTTTTGAAAACCATTTCCAAAATTTTGGCAAAGTAATTTAGGGTCTTAATTTACTAAACAATTGATAGAAAGCTTGTCAAAGATTGTAGCTGATACTAGTATCATAATTAATGGGCAGTTGATCGCTCAGATTGAATCTGGTAACATAAAAAATTGTGAAATAATAATTCCACAGGTAGTTTTAGATGAATTACAATCCCAAGCATCACAGAAAAAAGATCAGGGATTTATTGGATTAGAAACAATAAAAAAACTTAAAGGCATATCTGATGATTTTGGGTTAGTTATTCTTATCCAAGGCTCACATCCTACATCTGAAGAAATTCGTCTTGCGGGCACAGGCAGAATTGATGCAATAATTAAAGATATGGCAAAACAAACTCAGGCAATTCTTTACACCTCAGATAATGTTCAGCATCTAGTTGCACAAGCAGAAGGATTAGAATCTGTATTTGTAAAACCCCTTTCTAAAAATCTTGTTTTGGAATTTTTACAATTTTTTGATTCGGAGACAATGAGTGTACATCTCAAAGAAAACATGTCCCCCATGGCAAAAAAAGGCAAACCTGGTTCTTTTGTCTTGACAAAACTCTCTGATGAAATTCTAACTAAAGAGTATCTTCAATTAATCTCATCTCAAATATTGGAGACTACTATAATTTCTGATTCGAGTACCGTGGAAATCTCAAAGAACGGTGCAACTGTAATTCAATATAATGATTATCGTATTGCCATTACACATCCTCCATTTTCTGAAGCATTTGAAATCACAATAGTTCATCCTATTGTGAAATTGACTCTTGATGACTATGAAATATCTGAAGAATTGATGAAGCGATTTTCTGATAGAGCTGAAGGAATAATAATTTCAGGTCCGCCAGGTTCTGGAAAAAGTACACTTGCATCAAGTCTCGCTGACTTTTACTATAACAAAGGAAAAATTGTAAAAACATTTGAGTCTCCACGCGATTTACAGGTAAATCCAGGAATCACACAGTACACAAAATTGGATGGTAGCTTTGATAATAGCGCTGATATTTTATTATTGGTTAGACCTGATTATACAATTTTTGATGAAGTGCGACGCCGAGAAGACTTTCGCACATTTGCTGACCTGAGATTAACTGGTGTTGGAATGGTTGGAGTCGTCCATGCAAACTCCCCATTAGATGCGATACAGCGTTTTATTGGAAAAATAGAACTTGGAATTATTCCAAATGTCATAGACACTGTAGTCTTTGTAAAAGATGGACATATTGGTAAAATCTATGATTTAGAATTAGTTGTAAAGGTGCCAACCGGCATGACCGAATCTGATTTAGCAAGACCTGTAATTGAGATTAGGAATTTTGTTGATAATATTCTTGAACATGAAATCTATACTTTTGGAGAAGAAAATGTAATAGTTCCAGTATCAAAAAAAGTACAAAAAGTTGGAATTGAGAAACTTGCAGAAGACAAAATACGCGACTATTTTAAGAAATTTGATCCTGCAGTCAAAGTTGAGATACTATCTGATAACCGAGCACAGGTCATAGTTAACAAACAATCCATGTCATCAATTATTGGAAAAGGCGGTTCTAACATCAACGAGATTGAAAAATTATTGAAAATTCACATCGACGTTGTTGAAAAAAACTCTTCTACTGATATGTCTGGTGATACATCCTATGATCTACCATTTACTTTTTTAGAAAATAAATCTGCATTACTGCTAAATGTTGGCAGGGAATATTCGTCTATGCATGCTGATATCTATGTGCATGACACATTTGTTACATCTGTAAGAATTGGTAAAAAAGGTGAGATCCTAATTCCAAAGCGCTCTGAGGCTTCACGAAGTATTATGAAACTTGCATCTACCCAAAATGACATTCAAATATTTCTTAAGGACTCTTAAAATTTTCTATGATTTTAGGATTTGATTTTAGAAACGTAATGAATTTTCTTAATTGCTTTATTGTTTTTGGATTTAGATGATGCTCAATTCCTTCAGCATCTTTATTTGCAGTTTCATGATTTACTCCTAAAATTTCAAAAAATTCAAGTAAAATCCCATGATTTTGTCTTATTTCAAAGGCTATACGAGTTCCTTTTTCTGTAAGATTAATTCCGTGATATTTCTCATATTCTAGTAACTTGTTTTCTTCTAATCTTTGTAGCATCTTTGTAACACTAGGTGCACTTACATTCATGTATCGTGAAATATCCAGCGTAGTTGCATATCCTTTTAATTCTACTAATTCTGAAATCACCTCCAAATAATCTTCCATTCTAGCGCTATAGCTTGCTTTTTCTGATTGATGAGCCGCTTTAATTGACTCTAATCTCTTTGAATTTTTTACTTTCAATGCGTCTTAATTACTAATTTAGACCTAGTATAATTGAATGTCCATTAATGGTTATTCTTTATTGACTTGTGGGTATTCTATATTGATCATCGAGTCTTAACTGTGTTTTTCTAAATGTCTAACATTCATGATTGACCATCTAAAGGCAAAATTGGAAAAAGTTCGTAAGGCATCTGATTCTGCCAAGCGAAGAGCCTTGTTATACAATGACATATCAAAGATTGATGATAAAGGAACTGCCAGTTCCATGAGATGTTTAGAAAAGGCACCATCCCCAGGAAAGAAAATGCAAAAAATTGGTGTGGCATTACTTTTAGCTCCTGAGCCAGTTACCACTCCTATAGGATTAGCTCTAATGGGAGCTGGAACAATTATTTCAAAAAAATACAATGGTGCAACCATTAAAGATATTGGCCAAGAGACAAAAAATGCAATTTCTACAATGAGTGATTTTAAAAGCTCTGTGATGCGTTAACTCTACTTTCCAAAAAACTCCCCCCACTGACTTCCAAGTTTTTCAATTATCCTATATGCCAATCTGTCAATGTTGACGTTTGGTTCTGCTACTATCATTATTACCTTTTCATAAATTGGAAAGCTCATTATCACAACATGTTCTCTACGAGACATGGAGTACTTTACACGACCTAGATCTGTGTCGTATTTTTTTCTTTTTTCAACCCTTGCAGCCAACTCTTTACATATTGAATCCATTTGTTCTTCTGTCAATCTGATATTGATGTTCTCTTTGAGTCCTCCAGCAAGTATTTTGCCCCATTCGTCTAAAAGAGCTGCAAATCTTACTTCTGCATCTTCTAGTATGTCTTGACATCTTTTTTCATATTCTTTGATGTTTATTTTCGACATTTTCTGTTTTGCTCAATGATGTGACCATATTTCTACCATTACTGTCTTGAAGTAGAATCTTTTGGATGAAAATTATAAGCTATAGATACACCGAGGGTATAAAAGAATGAATTTGCTATTTAGTGCAAATTATGAACATACAATCAATTCTAAAGACTCGTTTAGATTCCATATTGGGTAAAATCAAAGATATCCGATCCTCAAAAATACAAATTAGTGACTTGGATGAAAACTCTGAAGTAGTAATTATAGACAATGTTGGTATCACTAATTTGGGTATGGGGGCAGTAATTCTCAAAACAAGTAATGGAAAGGAATTTCCTATAACCTCATTTTCAGTTGACGTTGCAAAAAATATCTCTGATTTTAAAGAGGGAAACCGTAATGATATTCCATCAGTTTATGCAATGATTGAACAGATATGTGAGGAATCTGGACTGATTCTAGTCAAAGTCAGGATATATGATAGTGGCGAGGCATTAAGGGCTAATCTGTATTTTACTGGAAAAAAAGATCTAATTCTAAGAAACCAAAAAGCATCTGATGCAATTGCACTTGCAGCATACTATGGCATTCCCATATTGATCAAAAAGAGCATTCTAGAACCTAGCATGAAAATATCTTCAGGACAATAGATCTATTTTTTTATGATTCGTACTGTTTTTTTGATATTTCCAATGTACTTTTAATTCTATTTTTGATATAGTTTTGTTGTTTTTCTGAAAGTAATTTTGTGTCCTCTCCTTTTGCAAGAAAAATTCCTGACACTCTTGATTCATATAGATTTTTTATCTGCCCCTCCATTCCCCCTTCTATGATTTTACCGTTTTCAAATAATTGACCTCTGTGTTCTAAAACATAGTTTTCAAGCAAATTTTCAACTTTATCGCAAATCTCTTTTAGCATTTCATCAGTTATCATGATTTCTAAATTATGTTTAATTTATGAAAAGTCTTTTGTTTTTGAATTGATATTTTTTTGTTTGAAAATCTAAGCCTATATACAACTTAGTTGGAAATGTCTTGTTGAGTTTAACCCTAGCTCAAAAAAAAATCACGATTGGTTCTTTTCTTGGCTGGTCATTGGACGGATACGACATGGTTCTAATGCTTTTAGTTATTCCATCCATTAGTCAATTGTTTTTTCCGTCCAAGGATCCTGTTTTTAGTATACTTGCAACATTTGCATCATATACTGTAACATTGATTATGAGACCACTTGGGTCTGTTATTTTTGGAATTTATGGTGATAAGTTTGGTAGAAAAAAATCCATGATAATTACAATTCTTGGATTTTCTATTGCAACATTTGCAGTTGGACTGTTACCAACATATGCTGTAGTTGGAGTATTTGCACCCCTCTTTTTGATTATTGTTCGTCTAATTCAGGGAATTTTTGCTGGGGGTGAATGGGGAAGTGGTGCAGTTCTTACAATCGAAAGCGCCCCAAAACAGAAAAGAGGATTATTGTCTGGATTTTTGCAAAGTGGTTTTTCATTTGGTTTTTTGTTGGCTGCCATATCGTTTCAAATCATAACCATCACATTTCCAGGAAATTTGTTTGAAGAATGGGGTTGGAGAATACTTTTTTTTACTGGCATAATTCCTGGGTTTGTTGCACTTTTTGTGAGACTTGGTATGGATGAATCTCTGTTATGGATAAAAAAGAATCAAGAATCATCTCTTGAAAAAACTCCTTTGATAAGTATTGTTTTTGGAAAAATTCACAGAAAAGAATTCTTACTATGTGCTGCAATAATGACTGGTCTTGTCTACATGTATCATGGCTCCATTAGTATTTTGCCGACATACTTGGGACAGTTTGGAAATTTTGCTAAAGAACAGATAGCACTAATCATGATTTATGCAACCGCATCATCTTGGATTGGGATGATTATTACCGGATGGCTTTCACAAAAAATTGGACGCAGAAAATCCATACTTCTATTTGTAATTGCCTCTGTAATAATCTCAATTCCGCTTGCAACTGCAATACTGAATAATGTTTATGGATTAATTATGTATGTAGTTGTTTTTGCATTTGTTGTATCTACTGCATCTGGGCCAATACCTACATATTTTTCAGAAAGATTCCCAACCCAAATAAGAAACAGTGCTGCAGGATTTTCATACAACGCAGGATTGATTTTTGGTTCCTGGTCTCCTTTAATTGCAGTATATCTGATGTCAAGTGTCTCAAAAGAGATGACTTCTGTTGCACTTGGAATTAATTTAATTATTGGTGCCATAATTGTAATTGTTCCGACATTACTTAGTAGAGAAACCCGCGACGTTGATCTCTAATTGATCTAATCTAAAAATGCAATTGCTTTGATGATGTCTGTCTTACTTAGGATTCCAATTAGCGCACCATTAGATGATAATACTCCAACACCATTAATTTTTTTATCCATGAGAACTTTGCATGCTTTTGCTAAATCATCATCGTAATTCACGGTTGCAATCTCGTCTTTCATGATCTGATTTGCCTTGATTGTTCCACCAATCCTTCTTTTGAAACAAAACCTTTCCGTGGAAACACAATTGGTATTGATGGGTTTGTGTCATCAACAACTTCTTTTTGATTTCCTATAGTCAATGACAATCTAAACAGATCACTAAATGAGAGTATTCCTACTGGCGTTTCATCATGATTTCTTAAAATGATTCGTGAGATCTTATTGTTTGTCATCTTTGAGACAATACTGTAAAGAGGAGTATCGGAGTATGCCCATGCATAGTATGGTGACATGTACTCTCCAACTGTTTTTTTACTTGTTTGATTTTTTGCAAAAAATTCTACAAGATCCGTCTTTGTTATAATACCAATAATTTCTTCCCCGCGTGTAATTGCAAGAGATCCGATTCCATTCTCTATCATCTTTTTTGCACAGCTTTTGATGCTTGTAGATTCTGGAATCGACAATACTGGCTTGATTATTTTTTGTATCGATATCTCTTCTAGCTTTTTTTCTGATTGATCATTGAGTAAGAAAAATACCATATCTTTTTCGGTAATAATGGCTTGATCTTTTGGTTTTCAGTTACTAGTATTCTACCTATTTTCTTGTTTGCCATAATTTTTACTGCGTCTGATATTGTGGCATTATTGCTTAATGTAACTGGTTTTTTCATTATCTCTTCTATTTGATACACTGCTGGAAATTATTTTTTAGCCTATAAAAAAACATCCTACCATTATCATGATTGACTGTGGATCTCTTTTTCTCAATTTAGTAATATCTTTTTTTGTAAGCATTTTTACTTGAAATTAAAATAAAAATAAATCCTATAATTCCTATTGTTATCGAACTTAACAAAATTGCAAACGCAATAAAAAATAATATTCTTCCAACCTTCTTTGGGTTTTTAACTACAAAAGTAATTGCTACTGCAATTACACTCAACACACTTGATATTATTCCTAAAGATACAAAAACTCCTGCAATGTCTGAGAGATCTCTTCCTGTATCGTATTCTATTGCAAATAATAATGGATCCATTCTTGCAACTATGAATAACACTGGTATCATTGCAGTCAGTGCTCCAATAATAGCTAGAATCTGATATGATCTTGGTTTGGGAATTAAATGCAATGGATTGAATTTTTTTACTCTAGAATGTCCATCGCTTTTTTGTCCAGTTCCACATAAGGGACAATATTTTGCTGATTCTGGGATGCTACTACTACATGTACGACAATTGACTAATTTTGATTGTGGTTCATTCACTGGTTTTTGATGTTCTATATTGTATGATTTTGCAAGACTTTGAACATATTGTTGATCACTTGTGTAAAGTGCTTTATCTTCTAAAATCATTTTTTTAATGTGCTCTAATCTTGATGTGTCGCCTACTTGCAAATCTAACAAAATATTTACTGTCTCTAAAAATGAATCTGTAAATTTTATCACACCTTGGTTTGTTCTGTGATTGCAATTACTATTAAAAAATTTCTCATCTATCGTAAAATTTGGAAGCTGACTTTTTGCGGACCATCCTTTGCGCAGTCATGCAAGTAAGCAAAGACCGGCAAACTGATGCCACTATTTGACAATAGAATAGTGTGTCAGCTTTCCGATACTAATACGCGTTTCAACAATAAAAATAGGATCCTCCTTTCTTTGATCGGAATTTTACTTTAATTAACAAAAAAGGCGTAACCCTCAATTGTAGGACATAGAGAGATTTCCTCTCGTGGTCAGGACGTTAAACGCCTGATTGCCTTGTTTTGTTCTACAGGGTCACGCAATTTATTCAGTCGAAGTTGGTTTCGACAACACACAGTATAATTAATTCAACTATTTAAGATTTAACATTGAAATTTATATTATTGTTATTAATTTAGCATAAATATTTGGTTATATTATTTGAATAATTATACATTTTATCAATCATTATTTTTTATTATTTAATCGATATTATGTTAAATTTCTGTACAAATGTAATGTATCTCAGTCAAATCACTTTAATATTATTTAGTAATATGTTATATGACGAGGAACTGTCATTTTAGGACAGTAAGGAATGAAAACAAAAAAGGGTGGAAGCACTCAAAGTTTGTTTTTGGAATCCAAATTTCCTCGTTGATTGATTTTTCTAAATATGTCTACAAAACTATGTACTGTTTTGTTTAATTTCCTATTACTATTTTAAAAGGAAAAAATACTATCAATCATGGCAACTAGAACGCAAATTCTAATACCTATTATACTTGCGGCAGTTATTATTGGAATTGCTGGAGTACTGTCAATTCCAAGTGATAGTAAATTAGAGTCAGTCAAATTTCCAACTGGCACTGTCAAAATAGATAATGTTCCATTACAAGTCCAAATTGCTGATACTGAACCTAGACGTGTACGTGGATTGATGTTTCAAGACCAACTTCCATATAATCAAGGAATGATTTTTGTTTTTGAAAAGTCAGATCTCTATTCTCTTTGGATGCTAAATATGAAATTTCCACTGGATATGATTTGGTTTGATCAAGATGGCTATGTAGTGCATATCGAAAAAGACATTCAACCCTGCAAGACTGCACTTGAAACCATGACTTGTCAAAGTATCGTTCCTGACGCTAAAGCACTGTATATCATTGAAGTGACTTCTGGATTTGTAGATAAATATAACATTACAAAAGATTCCAAGCTAACTGTAATTTCCATTTAGAATTGCAAAACCTTATTTTATAATGATAGAATGAATCAATAAAATGAAAAAGACGATTCTATTACCTGTTGTTGTTGGAATTGCTGCTGCAATTATTATCTTGGCAATCGCATTTACACTTACTCAAAAACCAATCCCGCTAAATGAAAACCCCACACCAGTTAATGAAATTCCTTCTAATAAAACTACTTTCTCTTATGTGAATTCTAATTCTATTATGAAATCTGTATTATCTTCAAAAGGAATATCGATGTCAAGCCCACTGAAATTCTCAGGTGATTCTATTTCAAAATATTGTATTTTCTATGGAGATGATGTCAAACAAAACTCTGTAGAGTATTGCACTTCAACTGAACTAAAAGACTCTGAAGGTAAATTTCTAGGAAATATTCACATGACTGGTAGTAAGGATTCTCCAAATACTGTATTGGGAGTAATTCAAACAGATCCCTTTATGACACAATTAGATTCTGTTAAAACCGTTTATCAAACAATGGTTGAATCACTCGTATGTGATTGCTGGCAAGCCCAAAAACCAGGCGGTTTGACCACTGTCTCTGCTTGGGTTGATGCAGCCAAGTCGCACCATCTTGAGGGCAAACATACTACTAGTACTTCTCAAATAGATGGATTGGCTAAAAAACAACTATTCTTGGAAATCACTACAAACACCAAAGGATATCTTTGGAAATTTATTATAACAAACTGAATTCAAGGTATACGTGAACATGTATGATAGGGGATTTTGATGATTGATCAACTTTGGATGATTCCACTAGGATTTGTAGCTGGAATACTTGGCTCTATGATTGGTCTTGGAGGTGGAATCATTGTAGTTCCAGTTTTGACTTTTTTTGGATTTTCTCCAACTCTAGCTGCCAGTAACAGTCTTTTTGCAGCTTTTAGCAATGCGATTGGTTCTACAGTCTCATATTCACGTCAAAAACGAATTGAATATTCATTAGGATTGAAACTTGGACTCTTATCAATTCCTGGAACTGTTGTGGGAGCATATCTTTCAAGTGATGTAACTCCTGCAATTTTTAAAATATTATTTGGACTAGTCCTAATATCTTCGGCAATCTATATTTATTTGAGAAAAAAAATTGAAACAAAAGAAAAAAATCTAACAAAACAAATGTTTGTTTTTGTAGTTGCTGCAAGCTTTTTTGCAGGAATTATTTCCTCATTTTTCGGAGTAGGTGGAGGAATAATATTCGTACCATTAATGGTAGTAGGAATAGGAATGACTATGAAAAAAGCTGCACCTACATCACAATTCATTTTACTATTTGCATCTCTATCTGGAATTATAGTTCATAGTGTTTTAGGTCATCCTGATTTTATCCAAGCTGGTTTGCTATCTGTGGGAGCCTTTGGTGGAGGAATTGTTGGCGCACGTTTGTCTTTAGATATCAAAGAACGATATCTACAAATTCTTGTATCTACAATAATTATCATAGCTGCAATCAAATTGTTTTTTGATTCTGCGTCTGAAAATTTATTTTTAATTGGAATCTGAGCCTTTTTAGGATAATATCAAAGTTGAAAATTATGGATTCTCTAATATGTTCAGTTTTAGTATGATGGGTAATGGCTGCAAAAAAACCTAAAGAAATTGAAAAAGAATGGAAAAAAGTAGAACAAGAGGAAATGAAAGAAGAAGATCATCAATTAGAACTAAAAGAAAATTATGAACAAGATGAAGCCTACGAAGAATCAGACGAATAGTTTTAAAATCATAAATTCTATAAAAATATCTTAAAATTTATAAAATTTTTAATATTATGATAAATTTAATGTATTTTTATACTATAATTAGGTGTATTATAAGAATTTACTAAAAAGTAACTTTATTTTGTCTTTGTTTTTTAATACACTGTTTTGTATCTGTGCACTCATTGAGTCAGGGATATCTCGCGGTGTTAGCTGGAAGGCAAATAGCTCACATAAACTAGTTAACGCATTTCATTTGCCTCCACTTTTGAGGAGGCATCATAAAATCTACTTCATAAAATTAGCTTCTCTGTGTTCATCACATTCTAAGACCAATTCTCCATAGTCATCGATGGTGCAGCTGCAATCAAAACTCATGAAATGAATTCATAATAATGCCATTAAACCATTACTACAAAATTGTCAGTCGCTTTGATAAAATAGTTTAAGATTTGACTTTGATTATTTCTTGGTTATTTGAAATATTTTATGATGTCCAATTATGATACTTTGACATCTAAGATAGATCGAAGTTTTTCTATGAGCATATTGTGAATTACTACTTCGATCTCAATTTGGGAGTTGGATACAATCTGTTGACTTTCTTTTATTGCACTGTGAAGTCTCTCTTTGATTTCTTGATCTTGTAATATTTGCTCTCTTAACGAAAATGCCTCTCTTTGGTTTTTGACAAAAATCTGTATCCAATAATAACCTGTTTGACTATCATCTACTTTTATTTCAGTTATTTTCATAATGGTATTTCTCAAATCACTATTTTAACTATATTTTCCAAAGCGTACTTGTGTTCTTTAGCTTTATTTTGAAACTATTTTTTTCATTCTATACCAATTTTTCTTTGATATTACAACAATTTCTCCATCTTGCTTTGTTCCCTCATAGTTTACTGCAATTTTTCCAAATTCTTCATCATTTTCTTCTTTTGCAGAAACTGTGAATTTAATTTTTAATACCTCGTCTGTGTATAATGGCTTTAGAAATCTACTACTCCTGTTTTCCCATTCTGAATCTCCATCAGTTCCAACAAATATTATGTGATTTCCATAAATCTGACTGAGTCTAGTAAATTCTCCCTCCATTCTTGATAAAATTGCTCTGCCTGAAACAATTTTTTGTTTGGCGCTTTTCATATCTTCTAAAAATGCATTTTTCACTCTAGAGAATTTGAAATATTCTTCTAGTTCTTTTTCTGAAATACTACATGTGGAAAAAAATTCATCTCCAACTTTAATCTCAGAGAATTTTTTCATCCTAGTCTTGATTCATCAACACAAAATGTTACTTCCGATGAATCTACAGCATTGTCTGATACTAGGAAGTTTAATGCTTGAGCAATTCTCTCATTGTTTGGTTCTGAACCTGTAACCGAGCCTGGAAATATGGAGAATATTCTAATCTTTGAATTAAGTACATCACTTAGCTCTTGGTTTACTGTAGTTGTAAATGGCCTTAGTGCTCCTCTAAATACTTCAACTTGTGCTCTTTGCAATCCTGTGACTTTGGCCCCTACTGGTAGGTCCGGTCCAATTATCATCATTGCACCTTTTGCATCTTTGTATAGTCGTGGATCCTTATCCCCACCTGGAACAAACTGTCCTAGTACTTTCTGTCCAACCGTGGCAGGAGTGGTGATGAATTTTTCAATTAGTTCTTGCCATTTGGCCCTTGATAGTTCTATTAGTTTTGAAATATTTGGAAGTTTTCCAGTGATATGAACTACTACTATGATGCTTCCAAGATTGGTATTTGCAGTGTTTAACCATTTTTGTATCTCTTCTGGATTTTTTAGATTTACTATGTGAGAATGGAATTTTCCGCTAATGTATTCTTGTAATTCTTTTGGAGTTGATTCTGAGATAAAGCATGCAACTTTACCGCCATTTTTTGTCACGTGTTGTGCTAAATATTCAACTCTCAATGCATCTGATTTTTCAGTGGCATCAATTGTAAATACTACTGATCTTCCAGTAAAATCTGGTTGGTGGACTCCTGGTGTAGTGGTGCCAATATGTGGTTTAACTGGATAAAACACTCTATCTCCAGGAATTATTTTACCATTTAGCATTTTTCCAATCTCATCATCACACAGATTCAAAACTGCTTCTGCAACTTGTCCTTGAGATAAGAATTGCTGGTCTGCAATCATATGTGATGTATTTTTTTGAACTTTCTCTGCAATACTTTGAATCTTATTTAGTAAATTAGTTATTGTTGTAGTTAGTTTTCCTGCATCTTTGCCCATTTCTTGTGCTAGATTTTGTGATGCTTTTACAATTCCATCTTTTACAATTTTTTCATCTTCACCTAATAGGGGAAATAGTTCTTTATTTGCAGCCTCTACTTGAACTGGTGTCAAGTCTTCAAAACCACTAACTCTCAAAAACTCGGCTGCTGCTTTTGGATACACTGTTTTGTAAATTCTATCTGAGTGTACTGGCCCTGGATTTGTTCCAATTGATATGATTTTTTTATCTGTTAATTCCCAAGACATTGCTTCAACTAGTCTATTTTTTGCACCTTGTGATGCAGTGTATGGACTTCTGAATCTGTATGGTCTTTGCTCAAGAGGTCTCTCTTCTGTGAAAAATGTCGATATTGTTACAATCTTTCCATTTTCTTTCATTACTTTTAGTGCTTGAACAGAACCCCAAAATGTTCCAGTCAAGTGAATATCTACCGTACTTTTGAATTCCTCTAGTGATGCATTTGCAAAACAAGTGACAGGACCTGAAACTCCTGCATTATTAATTATGTAATCCACTGTGATATTTTCTTTTTTTAAAGTGTCAAACATATCGTTTATTCCAGTTTCATCACTAACATCAACACCTGAGAAAATTCTTACAAATGCCCCGCTGCTTACTTTGGAAATTATTTCTTTTAGAATTACTGATGTTTCTTCTAATGGCTCTTTTCTTCTTCCAAGGATTATTACACTAGCTCCATTTTCGATAAATTTTTTGGCAATGGCTTGTCCTATTCCAGTTCCACTACCTGTCACTAGCGCAATTTTACCCTGAAATTTTAACATAATTATTAATTCAAAACTCTTGTATTATTTAATTCGATTGCTCTGTGAGAATAATTTCTTGATATCTTTATTTGTGGGTATGATTTTTTGTATTTTATGCATGATTCAGAGTCAGACACATTTGTTCTGCAAACATGGCCTGAGAAATTTTCTGATATGTTAAAAAAGATCGGAGTAGATTCTAAATCAAAACCAATTGGAACCGATAATATTGAAAAAGGTGATTATTATAGTAGATATTTCTCTCAAACCCCTAGAATGATTACTAATAAGGGATGTATTGATATTACAAATTCTAACATCGACGTAATTCAAATTATTCAAAAGGGATAGTTATGCAAGATCCTAATCCACTGCCTTGGGGCGCACTTGATAGATATCAAGCACACTTTATTGTTAGAAAAAATACTGATCAAAGTGTCACAAACTATGTAGCTAAAACCATCCTTACAACAAAGGGACATTTTTCATCAAAAATAATCCTCAAAGTATCATGGGTTGGTAGTGGCAGTCTTGCAAGAAGATTAAATGAGGATAGCACACTTAATGATATGATTGCAAAACAATCAATCCGTGACGCTACAATTTACGTAGAGCCAACAGATGGTGCAATTAGAATTCGAAACAAATGGAAGAATCATTTAGACTTTGGAATTACTAAAGAACTTTTTGAAATTTATGATCGAATAGCTGGTCATATAAAGCAAGTTTAGGCTTTCCACCAATCTAACGCAAGAAAATCAACTTTGTCTTTTCCTTTTGGAATTGCCAAGATGAATTGTTTTCTTACTGTAGTTGCAAGTCTTCCTGCTAGAACAATTCCTGTTGATGTAATTGGGTCGCTTCTGTTGTACACTTGAATCAAAAATGGTGCATGGTCAATTCCAGGTCCTTTCTCATAGACTGCAAAATCACACCCAAATTTTATTCCTGGATTAATCACATATCCTTTATCTCGAAAATTTTTGTACACTAGATATTTTTTATCAAAATCATGATATTCTTTTTTGCACAATTCAGTCATTTCTTCATTTGTTATCTTTTGATTTAATTTGTAAATGCTGATTTTTTTATTCTCAAGCAAGTATAATCCCTCTATCAAATCTAAAATTAATGGAACGTTAATTTCTTCAGGCTTTGGTTTTGGAATTCCAATTGGTTTGCCATAATATCCATGAGTAAATAATTTACGTGAATCATCGATATTCCATATCATGATTCTGTTTTCAATTAGTTCTCCTCGCATCATATTTTTTAAATACACTGCGTATATGAATTCTCTACTATTAGTGGGTGTGTTTTAATTGTCTTTTCAAGCCCTGATTGTTCTTTTATTTTATAAAATAAAAATTAAGTAAAAAGATGTGTGTGGTTTTATAGACTCAATGCTAATAGTATGAAAGAATCTGAAACTCGTTGACACTTGTCTGACATTTCCTCTATTCCTTCAATCACGTCTTTTATCAACAATAATTCTTTGATGTTTGTGACTTCTGATAATAGTTTGATTGTTGCTTGTCTATATTTGACGTCTATTTCGCGTTCTATTTTTTGTGTTTCTTGTGCTAGTTCAATTGCATTAGCAGTATTGGTGTTTAGACTTCTAATGATTTCATTTAATTTGTAAACTTCGTCTACTACCAACTCTATCAACTTTGTAATATCCCCGTCCAGTTTTGCACTTTTCAATGTAGTTATCTTGATGTTAGAAAGTTTGAATGCTATTCCGGTAATGTAACCTGCAATCTCATCCATTGTGTATGCTGTATTGAGAAGATTTTCTCTATTCATGATTAAGCCTCCGACATCAGCTACTTCTCTAGTGATTTTTCTTCTAAGGTTTTCTACTTCTTCCTCAATAGTTGAGATTTGTTCTAGAGCATTTTTGATCCCTGTTTTGTCTTTTTTCATCATCAGGTCTGGCAGTGTTGCAAGTTCTCTGGCTGCGTTTAAGATTCTGTTGATTTCGTCCTGTAAAACTGCTATAGCCTTTCTTTTTGCTTGAACTTCAAGCTCTCCGCTATACATTTCTAGATTTTAAAACATTATCAGGTAATTTAAATCCTCTATGATTTTTTGGACATATTGCGCATAAATCACATTAAATTTTTATCATGAGCTACTTTTTTTTGCCCTTTGAATAGTGTCATTACTTCCTCATTGGTTGATGCGTCTTCGGCATCCTTTTCTAGTCTTATTTTTCCAGTAAATTTTGGAAATCGTAATGCTAATCCCGTGTCCTTTCTGATTTCATTTCTTGCTGCTTTATGAATTGGACTAAGTGTTATCTCAGAGGCAACCACTTCAATTACTAATTCTGGTTCAAACCATACGTCTGCTTCCATATCGCTGTCAATTCTTGGGTTTTTCTTTATTGTCACTTTGTCTGATAGAATTTGATAGATCTGATCCAAGTCATCATCTGTAAACCCTGTCCCGACTTTGCATATGCTAGTAAACATGTCTCTATCATAATCATATGAAGCTAAAAGTAGTGTCCCATATTTTCCAGTTCTTCTCCCTTTTCCAAAAAATGCACCTATTACTACAAGATCAAGGCTGTCTCCAAGTTCATTTCTATATTCTCGTTTTAGTTTTAACCAATAATTTCCTCTGGAACCAGCTTGATACGGCTTGTCTAACATCTTTAGCATCACACCCTCACATCCTGAGTTGATGCTGTTTTCCAAAAATTCTTCTATGTCTCCCTGATTATTGATAATGACCATTGGTACGTGTTTTGCATATTCATCTTCTTTTACAATATTTTCTAACATCTTTCTTCTTTCTTTGTATTCTAATCTCAAACAACTTTTGCCATCAAAGTATAGTACATCAAAAAAGTTTACTGTGATTGGATACTGTGATACTGCTTTTTCTATTCGGTATTTTCTTCTTCTGTGCATCAATTCTTGAAATGGTAAAAATTCTCCTGTGTTCTCATTGATTGCAACTGCTTCTGCTTCTAAAATTACTTTATGTGCTTGAATTGCCTTTGGAATTTTTTCAACAATATCTGGATAATAACTTGTAATGTTTTCCAAACTTCTTGAAAATAACACTACTTTCTCCCCTTCTATGTGTAATTGAACTCGTTCTCCATCCAATTTGTATTCTGCAGCAAATTGATTTCCAAGTTTTTCTATTGCCTCTTCTTCACTTTTTACTCTATCTGCAAGCATTGGTCGAATTGGATTAAATAAATTAATTTCGAATTCTTCTATTCCTTTTAGTCCTTTGATTGCAATGGTCTCTGCAACCTTTCCTAGATCACTTGATACGTTGTATGCGTGCTCTAGGGCTTTTCTATTTTCTTTGTTTCCTGTAAATGCTATAGCAAGTGCATCCATTACTGTATTTTCTGCAATACCTAATCGCAATGTACCAAGTAAAATTTTTAAAATGAATTTTGATTCTTCTGGATTTGCATCGTTGAGTAATCCTGAAATGTATTTCATTTTTCTATCCTGAGTCTTTGAGCCTTCTAGTTTTGCAATTGTAAACAAGTTTTCATAGACTCGTTCTACTGTGATATCTTCAACCATGAATGTTGTTTGTTCTTTTTGTTCTAGAATCTTTGATGCAGCATGTCCTAAATCCCCACTCTTTCTATACTCATCCTCAATTTTTTTTTCTGCATTATCTGATCCTGCAGATTTTGCAATTGCCCTTATTGCTAATTTTTCTGCCACTCCTAATTCTACTCCTTCAAAATCTGGTCTTAGTTTTCCTTGTAAAAGATAAACAATTCTAGCAATGACGTCTTGTGGTGTTTTTTCAAACAATTCTACTAAATGCTGTGTTAGCTCTAATCTCTTTGTAGTTGATTCCATTTTACTAAATGCATCAGCTAAAATAGAAAACTCCATCAAGTTCTATTCCACTGTCCTGCATAAAAATCTGAATCTCGTTGGTCATTGATTTTTACTGGAATATTGCTTGGCATTTTCGTTGTATGCTCAAGTTCTAATTTCAAACATGTTCTTACTGTGAATTACACTTGTTGAACTCTTCTACAAAATTATTCAAATCATTGTTTGCTATACTATTTGCGTATTGGATACATTTGTCGTTTCCTGAAATCATTATCTCACTGTACCCTAACTGTTTTTTTGGTTCGCCTTGCTCCTTATTTTCTATTTTGGTTGTACTATC
Source organism: Nitrosarchaeum sp. (assembly GCA_021414365.1). Taxonomy (GTDB): domain Archaea; phylum Thermoproteota; class Nitrososphaeria; order Nitrososphaerales; family Nitrosopumilaceae; genus Nitrosarchaeum. The sequence continues at coordinate 115,226 of JAIOOR010000005.1, read as the reverse complement.
TTCAACACTATTATTCTCAACATCTCCTTGCTCTAAATCCTTTTTTGGAGGATGCTTTCCATATAGTATCTTTTCACCTACATCTGGATACACGACAAATGACACTATCAAAAATATTGAAAAAACAATTCCTGCTGATATTATGATAACTGAAGATGATAATCGCATATTATTTCTTCTAACGTCTGTGGGAAATATGTTCTGTTTAGACCTATTTCTAAAATTTTAGTTAATTATCAGTGCCATTTTAAAATCAAATATATCTGAAAATAGTTGGTTTATCTGATTTTGAAAGTGTTGCCACCATTGCAAAATTGTATAGCGGATAAGCCTCCTTATACTGCTTCATAAAACTCCAAGCTACATCATGAGTTTTAAACTCAGTGCGGATGTCTACTATCTCGCTTTTTTTACCATACACATCAAATATCACAATTGAGTATTTCTTTGGACGATTATGTGGTCTTGCCTTTAGCAACCATGCAAGGGCAAACAAAAATACTGCTCCTATGATTATTACTCCTCCAGCAATTTTAAAAAATGAAAGAAATCCGCCTGGTATTGTATGGCCAAATAATACCACCATAAAATTTGAAAATGATAATACAGCGATTGCTGTGAAAATATACGTCTTCCAATCAAAAACCTTCAAGATTCGCTGCATGCAGGTATTTTTGTATTCTTTTATTTTCTTTTAACCTTTTCTCAAAAATGATCTATATTTTTTCTAATCTGGATCTTCATAGTTTTCTTTCTTTTCAGACTTTGTCGTGGTTTCGTCAATTGAAACCATTTTAGATTCCACAATTTCCATTCTCGCTCTATATCCTTCAGCATATTCTAATTCTGATGGAACAAGTGTTGCTGGATGGAAGAATCCTTGACTTCTCATCGCAAGTGCTTTTTTTGTTGCAATTTCTCTAATGTAATCCCAGTCTGGAGTTGAAAATCCGTCAAATGGACCTGTGAATTTTCCGTCGTGCATGCTAAAAACAAGTGCTTCTACAATTGGAATGCAGAAATTGATCGATGCCGGAGAATTTAGTTTTACTGGCATTAATGGCATATTGTGACTTCCTCTTGTGTTTCCTGCTACATAGTGTGGATTGTTAAACACGCTGCCCACTTCTTCTGTTGCTGGAAAATTCTTTTGTGTTCTGATCAAACAAATTGGATCATCTTTTCCTACATATGTTCCTGCAATGTTATGTAATCTATCAGTTGATGCTGCAAGAATTGGTTCTCCTTGTTTTGTTGTAACTGTAGAGACTACGTATCTTCCTGGATACATTAGAGCAGCTTCAATTGTTGGCTTGTCTTCCCACAAAGAAAGTTTTGCAATCTTGCCTTCTTCTACATCCATTACGTTAATTATCACACCACTTGCAAGAGATTTGTTGACAATCAATCCAGTGTTGCTTAGAGTATCGACAAACATTCTGTAAATTGGATAATTAAATGCACCAGGCTCTGTTTTGTCTGCAGCAAAAACTGTGAATGCTTCGTTTGGTCTTTCTTCAAATTCCATCTCAGCAACACCTGGACCCATTCCTTTTACATTTCCTGAAAAAGAATCTTTTAGAAGATCTTGACCTGCTCCATAAAGTCCCTCTTGTTTTGCAACTTGTGTTCCTGCCATAAATGCATCCCATGCTAATTTGTGAATTTTATCATTGTCAACTCCATGAGTATGTGACATTACAATATGTACATCATCTCCACAATATCCAATGTAATGATCGATCAATAAATTACCAGAATTTTTGACAGTTTTTCTTACTGCTTCTATTAATGCATCGCTAGGTCTTGTATGTCCTCCTATTCCTCCAACATCTGCTTTGATAACTGAAACTGTAATTTTCATGACTTCACTCATTTTCACTTTGATTTATGTGTAGTTTTTCAAAATTTCTTGATTTAAAAATTCTAGATTTTTTTTGATTTTTTTTCAAAAATTCATAACAGTAATAAATCCCCTCGAATAGGGATTGATATGGCAGATAAACCGCACTTAAACCTGATCGTTACAGGTCATATTGATAATGGTAAATCAACAACAATGGGTCATTTCTTAATGGATCTTGGTGTTGTAGATGATAGAACTATTGCAGCACACGCAGCCGAATCCGAGAAGACTGGAAAAGGTGATACTTTCAAGTATGCATGGGTTATGGATAATATTAAAGATGAAAGAGAAAGAGGAATTACAATTGATCTTGCATTCCAAAAATTTGAGACACCAAAATTCTTCTTTACATTAATTGACGCTCCTGGTCACAGGGATTTCATTAAAAACATGATTACTGGTGCTTCTGAAGCCGATGCAGCCATTTTAGTACTTTCTGCAAAAGAAGGCGAAACTGATACTGCAATTGCTGCAGGTGGTCAAGCAAGGGAACACGCATTTTTGCTAAAAACACTAGGTGTTGGCCAACTAATTGTAGCCATTAACAAAATGGATGCCGTTGAATACAAAGAAGCAGCGTTCAAAGCGGCTAAAGAAAAAGGCGAAAAACTAGTAAGATCTGTTGGTTATAAATTAGAAAACGTGCCATTCATTCCAGTTTCTGGATGGAAAGGTGATAACTTGGTTAAAAAATCCGAGAACATGCCATGGTATACTGGAAAGACACTCATTCAAGCATTTGATGACTTCACAATAGCTGAAAAACCAATTGGTAAACCATTACGTGTTCCAATTCAAGATGTCTATACCATCACTGGTGTAGGTACTGTACCTGTAGGTAGAGTTGAAACTGGTATCATGAAAGCAGGACAAAAAATAATTGTAATGCCTTCTGGTGCTCTAGGTGAAATCAAATCAATTGAAACTCATCACACAGAAATGCCAACTGCAGAAGCAGGTGACAACATTGGATTCAATCTCAGAGGTATTGAAAAGAAAGATATCAAAAGAGGAGATGTACTTGGAACTCCAGATGCACCACCAAAGGTTGCTAAAGAATTCAAAGCACAAATTATAGTAATTCATCACCCAACAGCAATTGCACCTGGTTACACTCCAGTAATGCACTGCCATACTTCACAAGTTGCAGCAACTGTAACTGAATTCTTACAAAGAATTAATCCCGCTACAGGAGCAGTAGAAGAAGAGAATCCAAAGTTTCTTAAAGTCGGTGATGCAGCAATTGTAAAAATTAGACCTGTAAGACCAACTTGTATAGAAACTTTCCAAGAGTTCCCTGAAATGGGTAGATTCGCACTCAGAGATATGGGTGCAACTATTGCAGCAGGAATTGTTAAGGAAATTACTGAAGAGTACAAACCATAGGTTGAGTTGAATGACTCAGACTGCTCGTGTTAAATTAACCAGCATCAGTCTTCCTAAACTCGACGGTGTCTGTAGTGAAATTATGGGCATTGGTAAAAAAACTGGAGTTAAAGTTAAAGGGCCAACTCCACTTCCTGTTAAAAAATTACATGTTGCAACAAGAAAATCACCATGTGGCAACGGAACTGAAACATATGAAAAATGGGAAATGAAGATGCATAGAAGAATAATCAACATCAGTGCAGACGACAAAGCAATTAGACAATTAATGAGATTAAAAATTCCAGATGATGTATACATTGAATTATCTTTAACGTAATCTGGTATCCTTAAATTATAGAAATTTTGATGATAAATATGGCTGAAGAAAACATGGAAACTGAAATTATTTCAGAACCAACTGAAACATTTGAGGTGCTTTACTCTTGTTTGAGATGCGGTACTAATGTTTCAAACACTGAATTATTTAGACTGCCTGAAATCAAATGCATTTGTGGATTCCGAGTATTTACCAAGGTAAGACCGCCTGTAGTTAAAACAATAAAAGCAATTTAATCATCTGTCTTTTTTGTAACTGTGCTCTCTTTGCAAGTGTGTTCTCATATCTTCCATGTTTGAAAAATATCTTTTACATTCTTTGCAATCATACTGTAAATCTTTTCCGTGAACAATTTGTTTGTGATTCATCAATTCTTCCTGATGTGAAAATTTGTTATTACAAACATCACAAGCAAATTTCTTAAAAAACCCCATTTTTATCCTAGTTCTGCTTTCTTTTCATCCCAACACTTTCTGCATAGTTGACCTTCTATGCCCCACTTACTTTTTGGATTGTGTCTGATAAACCCCATAGTTGTTCCACATAATGCACAAAACTTTTTCTTTACTTCAAATGATTCTTCTTTTTTATCAAAACACTCCTTACATAACAAACCATCCATATCCCACTGCCATCTTGGTTCCCATAACTCTGAGATAATTCTTGTAGTACCACACAAAACACACGCTTGTCTTACTTTACCTTCGTAGTACTCTTTTGATTTTTCAAAATGACAATCTCCACATAGTGGTCCTTTGACATTCCACTCTTTTTTTGGTTTGTTTTTGTGTGAAAGTTCTTTGTTACAAATAGCACAATAGGTTGGTTTTCTATTAAATAATCTCACACACCATGTTGTAAATGAAATAATTTAAGTTAATACCAGTAAAAACAATCTAATTCTAAAAATAATAAATAAAAAATCTCAAAAAACATCTATCTACTTAAGATCTTTTCAAGAGCTTGACTTGCATTTAGCATTCCATTTCTCTTGGCAAAATCCTCGATCATTTTGTATTGTTTTTCTGTAAAACATACAGGCATTGAACGATTTGTCATGAATATGCTGTGTTTTATTATTTAATATCCTTTGTGTTAGGAAACATATTAGATGGCAAATTATTATCTATGATATTGACAAAAAAAGTCCAGATTTTAGTAATTGGGCATAACGATAATGGCTGCACCCCTGCCCATGAAAAAATTGCATATGAGATCGGCTGTGAGGTAGCAAAATCCTCATGTGTTCTTCTTACAGGTGGACTGGGCGGTGTGATGAAAGCCGCATCCCAAGGTGCACACGATGAAAATGGTTTGTCCGTTGGAATTATTCCTCAGGATGACGCATCATTTGCAAATGAATTTTGTGATATTGTAATTCCAAGCGGTATGGGGCTGACCCGTGACTTTCTAAATGCATTATCTGCTGATGGTGTCATAATAGTAGGTGGTGGCTCTGGAACGTTATCTGAGATATGTGCAGCATACATGTACAAAAAACCAATGGTTGCAATTAGAAATACTGGAGGAGCGGCTGACAAATTTATTGACGGGTATGTAGATCATCGAAAAAATGTCAAGATTATTGGTGTGGATACTGCAAAAGATGCTGTAAAGAAAATTCTTGAACTAATTACTGCATAGAAACTAGTAGTGGGTCTGGCTCGTAAAATTTGCCATACTTTGTTGATAATTGCTTTAACTCATTTACAATATTTTTAATTCCTATTTCTTTTGCTGTTTGGAATAATGACTTTTTTAACCCCAATCCTAACTGCACAGCTTTCTCAATCTCAGCAATATCACTTGCTTTGTTTGTAACAAGCCACGCTGCATTGTTTAAAATATTTGCAACGAGTTGTATTGGGTTACATTTTTTTGCCAACTCTTCTGAGAGTGGAACTCGTTCATATTTTTCATCAGAGTATTTGTAAAATCCTTCGCCTGATTTTTGACCAAGTTTTTTTGCATCAAACATTTTCTCAATTGTTGGATGTGGGAAAATTACTTTTTTATCACGCAAATGCATCTCTACGGTTGCTTTATGTATTACATCCATTCCAGTAAAATCTGCCAATTCAAAAATCCCCATTGGAAACCCAAGTTTGAATTTCACTGCAGAATCAATTTCAGTCATTGTTGCACCAGTTCTATCCATCATGAAACATGCTTCATGAACCATTGGGATGAATAATCTATTAATGATGAATCCTGGAACATCTTTTCTACATATGACTGGCTCTTTTTTTACGGATTTTACATATTCTAAAGTCATGTCAACAATTTCATGTGATGTCTTTTCTCCTGGAATGACTTCGACCAGCTTCATTAATTGCGGTGGATTGAAAAAATGAATTCCTATGAATTTTTCTGGACGTGTTGTTGTGTTTGCAATCTCTGTAATTGGTAATGTGCTTGTATTTGATGCAAAAATAACATCTTTTCCTGCGACTGTATCAAGTTCTACATAGACTTTTTTCTTTAATTCCATGATCTCTGGAACCACTTCAATTACTAGTTGTGCATTTTTTACTGCGTCCCCAAGATTGACTATCGGTGTAATTCTTGAATAAATTGAATTTGCTTCTTGTTGTGATATTTTTTCTTTACTAACTAGTTTATCTAGGCTCCATTTTATTTTCTCCATTGCTTTATCTAAAAATCCCTGCTCAATATCTCTGAGAACTACATTGTATCCAGCAGTTGCTGAAACTTGTGCAATACCATGTCCCATTATCCCTGAACCTAATACTGTAATGTTTTTTAGATTCATCTGATTTTGAAAAACCCTGCATCCTTTATAATGTATTTGTGATTTATATTTTTAGAAATCTCTTTCAGTGATTTTATAAAATCTAAAGACCATGTGGATGTCGAATTAGTCCCTCATTGTGACATAATACCAATGATTGAATTGTTTCAGAATCTGTCAAAGATTGGTATGGACAGATCAACCTTATTGGGATTTCAAATTTTGGAATTATCTCATGCCATGAATTTTCTATTTTAATGCCTTCTTCATGATTTCCATTATTTTCTAGATTTCCGGCAATGGTTCCAACAATACATAGTCCGGATTTTTTCTTTTTCTTTACCAAATCATGTAATTTATTTAGATAACCTAAAACTGGTTCAAATGAAGAGCCAATTTTTACATCTTGATAAATTTCATCATGAGTGCACACGACAAGATCTTCTGAATTCATTAGATCATTTACATTGATTCCATTTGCAATTAATCTGTTAAGATAATCACTTAACTCTTCTTTGGATATGACTAGCACATTTATACAATTTTTTCGCATTCCAAGCATCATGAACTCTGATATGTATTCACTTAGCTCATCATGATCAGAAAATTCAAATGCCAAATGATCATGTTTTTGCATTTTTGAGATTTTTTCTAAAATTGTTTCCGGTTCGTTTAGTTGTGAAACATTACGGATTATATCCTTTGGTAAGATTATTGTAAATATGGTGCCTTTGTCAATTTCAGAATCCACGTTTAGTGTACCGCCATGTTCTTGCACAATATTTTTGCAACATGTAAGACCCAGTCCAGTGCCTGCACTTTTTGTAGTAAAGAGTGGTTCAAATATTTTTGGTAATATGTCGGGAGAAATTCCATGACCTGAATCTTTAATTTCAATTATGATGTTGTCATCTTTTTCAATAGTTTGTATGTTGATCATTCCACTATTTATTATGGCATGATTTGCGTTTGCCATCAAGTTGCTAAATACAATTTGAAGTTTTTCTTTATCGCATATGATTTTTGTATTTGTTGATGATGATTTTATTTTTACATTAGGATTGCTTGAAACTACTTCCTTTAGAATATCTAAAATGTTACACTGGGTTAACACTAATGATCTTGGTTTGGCAAAATCTAGCACTTCATTAATTTGATGTGTCATTCTTCCAACGGCTCTTTGCATTCGTTCTAAGCGTAATGTTGTTTTTTTATCTAAATACAAATCCTCTTTCATTGCTTCAACACCACATTGTATCACGGCTAATGGATTTCGTAAATCGTGGGCAATTCTTGCTGATAATTCTCCTATTGCCTCTAATCTCTCAGATACAACAGACTTTGTTAATGGTTTAGTCTCAATTACTTGTGCAGTCGTATCTAATTATGATATTTGGAGTTATTATAGAACAGTATGTGTTTAGATCACACACAATTTTCTCAATCACAATTCACATTTTTTTCATAAACTATGCCTAAAATTGATAATTTACTTGGATACATAAATCGTCTCTTTCTTTAATTTTCTTCTTAACAATACTATGCACAAACCGATAAATGCAATTTGGAATGCTTCTATTGCCACTGTATTGCCTGAAAGTCTAATTCCCTTTCCTGACTCTAGTCCTGGAATTCTTTCTGCAAACCACAATACAAACAATACCGCAGTTCCTCCGATGCCTATGTAATACCATATTTTGTTCCAATCTTTGATTATTGGCAATATCCAAAAGACTTGTAAAATTCCAGATATTAGGAAAAATATTCCTTCATACACATCACGATCTATTGAACGTGGTACCATGAAAATGTGGAGAATTCCTGCAATTGCAGTGGATGCAATTGCAGCAATAATCAATGTAAACTTTAATTTGTTTTTAGGATCTAAATTCATGTTCTTGATAATTGTTTCCTATGATTATCTGCATTTATACAATGAGTAACTTTGTTACCTTTCTTTTGATTTTGTTTTAACGTGTAATTAAATTAGTTTGTAAAATTCATATGTCGCATTTTAATTGTCTCTGAATTGAATCTCTTGACTATATCTTAAAAAATAAGAAAAAGGGTTTTAATCCCCAGGACTTTTCATACCAAAGTGCAATGATGGTCTTAGATCATTGAGTTGTTTTTTGATATCTTGTGCAGTTGTTGTATCTCCATTTTGGATTGCATCGTGTAGTTTTTGCTTCAAGTCAAGAAAATGTGCTCTTGCTGCATCAACTGTTTGATCTCCTGTTGGTTGGGAGAATTTTTGCTTGAACTGCTCAAATCTTGCAGCGTTATCTCCAGTCATTTTATCGCTCCACTTTGAGTGATCAAATGTCCCGTTTTGCATTTTATCTTTCATTGTAGAAAGATCAAATGTTTTAGTAGTGCTATCAGAATGTGTTGCATCTCCTGCATCCACTACAATGATGTTTGTAGTAATTATGCCCGTTGTTACATCTCTTTCTGTACTGGTGATAATCCATGCTAGATACTTGCTGCCTTCTTGATTTTGTACAACTCCGATACTTGCTCTTTCTGCATTGGTAACTCCTTTTGCTTCAGCAGCAGATACTGCTTGGCCTAGGGTTACGCTAACTTGACTTTTGAGTGAATCATGTGTATTTTTATCTACAGTCTCTGGAATTGCAATTTTTCCTACAAATCCATCCACTGTTACTACATGACCTCCCATAGGTCCCTCATGTCCCATGTGTTTTGCACCGTTTCCCCACATTGCAGGGGCTCCATTATCTGCCATCACGTATGGTGATAAGGCAAACACTAGAGCAAAGACTGCTGCAAATGCAGGAATCATGTACTTTACTTTTGTATTCATTGTTTGTTTCACTGCATTTTGAATAAAAGGCGTTGTTATCAAGTTGTACGTAACAATGTTACTTGACATTTATCAATGAAAAATAACAAGGTATTGGATATTGACCCAAATTTGCAAGGGTATTTGTGAACAGAAAAAAGTTTTTTCAATGCCAAATAGTTTACGTTACAAATCAGGACAAAAAAGATGTGGTTTATGTGATTGTTATTTTCTTACTGATGAAATTATTTGTCCTTGTTGCACTACAAGACTTAGGACAAAACCACGAAATAAACGAATATGGGGGCAACAATGATATACTATGGAATGTGATTTTAAATGCGACTTTAACTGGCACGTGAATACCGCGATAGAATTTACATCAGGAAAGATATTTTGTTGAAACTTTATGAATTTGGCGAAATGAATCAAAGTAGATTGATGAGTATCTGTGGATTAAATAATGTTAAACACAAAGGAATTTTGGATAGCATGGTCAATAAACAAATGATTGAAAGAAAAGAAGAACCTTGGGGACACAAAACTGTTTACAAATACAAAATTGCTGATAAGGGAAAAATTCTTCTCGAAGAAGTTTTGCAACGATATGAGGATTTATTTCCAAGAGAAGATGGGAACAATAAGGAGGAATGAACGTTGTCTAAAGATACTAACAAAAAAGAACGTGAAAATATTTTTGAAATACTGGATGGAATTATGTTTCAACTAAGTAAAACAAAAAAAATGTTTTTGATTATGATTCTTACTACTTTGATTCTTCCACCAGTTGCTATTCTAACAATTACTAGCGTGTATGATCCTCCATATCAAGACAGATTCAAAAATGATCTTGACACACGCTTAAAATCTAAACTCGCCAGTGGTGAGATTACTGAAGATGAATATGGTCTGATAAATGAAAAACTATCCAAAAGAGATAGGCCAAATCCCCTGTTTCATCCTTATCAGCTAATTGTATTTGCAATATCTCTTGTATGGCTGGCTATAGGGGTAAGGCAATGGTTCGTACTCTCAAAATGGGATAAAAAATACAAACAATTCAAAGAAAATCAAAAAGTGATCGATAAAAAATTTGAAGATGATTTTGATGATGAAGATAATTCAAATAATTTGGATGACAAATAGATATTATCATAATTTAAGTCTCTTTTAACCGTACATCTATGTGGAGTAACTTTGTTACCTATGGGTAATAAGGCAGATTTTCCAATATTTTGCATTCTAATGTTTACGAAACAGTCTGATACTACACGGGTATTTGCTACCGAAAGCCCATTGAAAAATATACATCAAAAAGAATCCCCATCTGCACTGGCAGTAGAAAATCTTTCCAAAGTATATAGATCTGGTTCTGGAGGAAATTTCATTGCATTGAAAAAAATAAATTTCTCAATCAAAAAAGGGGAATTTGTATCCATTATAGGACCTTCAGGAAGCGGAAAATCAACTCTTCTTAATTTGATAGGTGCATTAGATAAGCCAAGTTATGGAAAAGTGTTCATTGATGGAATTGATATTTCTTCATTAAATGATTCAGAAATTACAAAAATTAGAAGTACAAAAATTGGATTTATTTTTCAATCATATAATTTGATTAATCGAACCACTGTTAAAAAAAATGTTGAACTACCTGCAACATTGTTAGGTGTAAGTAAAACTGAAAGAAATAGAAGAGTAGAAAAATTATTGGATTTTCTTGGGATTGGAGATAAAATAAATCAAAAGGCATCAAATTTGAGTGGAGGACAACAACAAAGAGTTGCAGTTGCAAGATCTTTAGTAAATAACCCAACAATAATTTTAGCTGATGAACCAACTGGAAATCTGGATTCAAAAACTGGTGATGAAATATTTAATTTGTTAAAAACACTCTCTCATAAATTTGGCCGAACAGTAATCATGGTAACACATAATCCTGAACTCGCAACACAAACAGATAGATCAATTTTACTAAAAGACGGAATGATTGAAAAAGATGAAACATTTTTAAAATGATTTCCATATTTCAAAATTTCAAATTCGGAATTTATTTAAGCATAATTGTAATTACAACTATTTTGATATTCGAAATTGCAATTTTGCCTAATAATGTGTATGCTCAAACAACTAGTGCTTCTTGTACTGATTCTCTTGTTACTAGTATCAATTCATCATACAATGGCCCCGTTATTGTAGATTCTTATTTTACCGATTCCAGTTCTTCTACTGGTACTATTGAGAAACCATCTAAACTTGAGATTGGACCTGGAGATGGACCTACCACCCTTGCAGTAGTCATTACAAATAGAAGTCAACTAGAGGTTTATGCTGTAACAGGGTTTCTAAAACTGCCTAATGGATTTTCACCAGGAGGCATTAGTGCGAATAGAGATCAACTAGATAGGCGAGGAGGCATATTTGCAGATTTTGCTAATCCTGCAATAGCAAGCTATGGCGGAACCGTTGGTCCAGCTGAAACAATTACTTTGTATTTTGATCTAAATGTGTTAGATACTGCTACAGTTGGAAAACATAATGCGCAATTAATTGTAAAATTCTATACTATATACAGTCAAGCAGGTTGTAATTCTGCATTAATTGACGTACCATTCGTATTGCCTGGTAAAGTGATTTTAGATATCGTATCTACTAATCAAAAATTATCTCCAAAATCTGAAAATGCTGTAAATTTTTCTATTGTAAATAAAGGAAGTTCACCAGCTACTGGAGTTGTGGCAACAATTGTAGGTTTGGGTGACGCTAACTCAAAATCGTCTGGTAATAGCGGTTCTCTAGTTCTACAGTCCAGCTCTACTGAACTTGTAAATTTGGGTTCGAGCTCATTTAATGTTGGAACAATTCCTGCATATGGCAACACCACACTAAGTACTGTCATATTTCCAAGCAGTGATGCTGGCGGTACAGTTCAAAATGTGGACATTCAGTTATCTTATGGAAATGCATACGGGTACAGACAAAGTCAAACCCTTTCTACTGGACTTGTTATTTCACCCACTCCTACAGACACATCATTAATCGTTACAACTGCCGATAATACGACTCCTCTTTTGATTACCGCTGGTACATCCCAAGATGTGGTTCTTGATGTTTTGAATTCTGGGAAGACACCATTAACTGATGTAATTGTGACATTATCTACAGATACTACTTCATTAAAGATAGTTGGAAAACCAAAATGGATCATACCAGAGATTGCGCCCGGGGAAAGTCAACAAATTACATCTCAGGTATTTGCTGCAACAAGTATAATTAACACCCCTGTATCGTTTTTAGTTACAGAAGACTATATTGTTGAGGGAGAAAAAAAAACTGAAACAATAAACATTGGTGGTTATGTTGCAGGAACTATTATGCTGAAATTATATGACACCCAAGTATCTCAGCAAGCAAATCAGTTCAGTGTTGTTGGAAATATACTAAATCAAGGAAGTACAACTGGAAAATTCTCTAGTATAGAATTGGTATTATTTAGTCCAAATGTATCTGCTAGGACAAATCCTGTTCAACCTAACGGTTTTACTTCTCCAGGTTCACCACAAACAAGTGAATCTAAACCATTTGCTAACATCAATTCTGCTTCTGGTGTAAATCCTGATCACACAAATCCACAAGGTTCTCAACAAACAAGTACATCTAAAAAATTAACTAGCGCTCCTCAATACTTGGGAGACTTGCCAGACGATTCTACGATTCCATTTAGCATTACTTTGCCCCCATCTCAAATAATCCCAGGAACTTATCCTGCAACATTTAAGATTGTGTATACTGATGATTTGAAAAAATCTCACGAAGTTTTGATTGATAGCCACGTAACGTTTGAACCCCCACAAAATAATCTAAATTCTGTACGAAATCAGCGCTCCAATACTGATATTCCAATTTACGTCTATCCTATAATTGCTGCAGCAGCTGTGGGAATTGCAGTAGTGATAATTAAAATTAAAAAGTCAAAATCTAAATCCAAGAATAATTACAATAAAGACGATATTGTTTCCATATTAGATGACACATCTATATCAAAATCTGATTAACTGCAATGGATAAAAGTCAATTATTTGTATTGGCCTTTAATGCACTTACGGAAAGAAAAACAAGAACAATTCTAACAATACTGATGGTTATTGTTGGCAGCAGTTTAATTGTTGTATTAAATGGATTAAGTGCAGGACAAACTCAGTTTGTTTCAGATCAATTAAACAAGCTTGGTGCTGATGTGATTATTGTTTCTTCCGGACAGCGTTCTTTTAGGGGCGAAGGAGACGCATCTTCATCTATAATACTAAACAGTGTAGTTGCAAGTAAGATAAACTCCTTACCTTATGTAAAAGAAGTCGTGCCAATTTATTCAGGTTCTATCCAAATTTCATCCGTAGGAAATACAGTTAGTGCATCTGTGCTTTCAATGAATCCTGAAAAATTATACATAATGTTACCGCAACTAGCCCTCGTTGATGGTTCAGTGATCAAACCATATGATCAATCTGCAATGTTAGTAGGATACAATGTGGCAAGCCCTCCAGGGTCAACATCTGCATTGATAAATGTTGGACAGACAGTCAAAGCAAGTTTTTCTTATGTAGGAGATGATGGAAAACAACAAAAAGAGACAAGAAGTTTTATTGTAAGTGGTGTTATACAACAATCTGGAAGTAATCAAGTAGATCGAGCAATTGTAATTAATTCAGATGCTGGAAATTCACTATTACGAAAATCAAGTAAGTTTAGCAGCTTGATGGTACAAGCCCAATCCACAGATCTTGTGGCTACCGTTCAACAAGAAATTACTGATACATATGGAACAACTATTGGAGTTTCTACTGCTCAATCTTCTTTAGCATTAAGAGCATCTTTTACAAGTGGAATCAATTCTTTCATTCTCAGTGTTGGAATGATTGCCCTTGTAGTTGGGGCTGTAGGAATTATCACAACTCTGTACACTTCAGTTACTGAAAGAATCCGTGAAATTGGAACCATGAAAGCAATTGGAGCTCAGAGTAGTACTATCTTGTCACTTTTTTTGGTCGAGGCATTATTGATTGGTGTTTTAGGTTCTACGCTAGGATTAGTAGTTGGAGTTGTTGCCGGATATAGTTTTGGCTCTTCACTGGGTACAGGATTGCCAGGTGCTTCATCAATCCCTCCAATTTATTTGCCCGCTGATTTGCTAAATGTCTGGTTGATTTCTACTGGACTAAGTGTTGTCGCAGGAATCCTTCCTGCATTAAAAGCATCAAAATTACCGCCAATCGTAGCATTACGACGAGAATAAACAAAAAATCTAATCATATCATCATTAATTCCCAAAAATGATTTTTCGTCTTTTTTTAAATTTAAATAATAAATGTATTCCGTATGCTTTTTATCGTATTCCAGAAATTTATGATATCATGGGTCTATTCAAGCGAAATAAAGACAAAGATAATCAAACCAAATGTGATGTATGTGGTTTGGAATTACATGATCCAGAACGTCTCAAAAGACACACAAAAAAAGCACATGGAAATATCCCTGAAAAGAAACTTGATCCAAATTCTGGTGCAGGCGGCACGTGGTAAATTGGAATTATCTTCTAGTCAAAAATTATGTCTTGTTTTTGGCGGTGCATTTGTAGTTGCAGCTATAGTAATGTCTACGATGGTTTTTCCGTTTTGGAATTTAATTCGTGAAGATATTATTGAAGATGTAGTTATTTTAAATAATGATAAAGGGACATGCTATGTTGAAACTAAAGACTCTATCCCAAAAATAATTGAAAACTGTAATTTACAATCTGGTGACAAGGCAACGATAAAGTTTGGTAAGGGACTTGCTTGGGCTACAATTGTTGAAGAGTAGTTAATATTTTGATTGTGAGTTAAAATAATATGGATTGTATCTTTTGCAAAATTATCTCTGGTCAAATCCCAACTAAAACTATCAAAGAAACATCCCACTCCATAGCGTTTTTAGATGCGTTTCCACTTACCCTTGGTCACACTCTTATAATCCCAAAGAATCATCATGTAAAAATTCAAGACATGAGCAATGAAGAAAACGTTGACTTGTTTTCACTAATTCACACTATTCTTCCAAAAATAGATGCACTGACTGGTTCTACTCTTATTGCAATTCATAATGGAAAAGAAGCAGGTCAAGAGATTCCACATGTTCATGTTCATCTAGTTCCTCGTAGTACTAAAGACTCTGCAGGTCCAATACATAACATGTTTAATTCTGTAAAATTCTCAGATTCTGAAATTGAAGAGATTTACAATAAATTAAAATAATTTTCAATAAGGATATAATCTCTCTTTAGTGTCTATGTTTTCTACAATTATTGCCTTTGTGGGGCATGTCTCAGCTGCATTCATAATTTTGTTTACTCCTGCACCTTTAGGATTTATCACAGATGATTTTGGATTTGATTTTGAATTTTTGTTAATCACAAAGACATCGGGTGCAATCATTTCACAACTACAGCATGCGATGCACCGACTCTTATCCACATCTACAAAAAGATTAGGTTGCACTTCAGGCTCTTTTGCTTTTTCATACTCTCCATGTCTTCCGTCTGAACGTATGCGTGCATTGTATTCTTCCCAAAATTTTTTTTCATATTCTTTCCAAAAAGTAGGATCCCCCTCTTCAAATTCACGCGTGTATTTACTCCAATCCTGCTCTGGTATTTTTTCTCCCTTAGGTGCACCCCACTGAGATTTTTTTTCAAAATTAGTTTTGTTATTTGTTTCTATGTTTTGTCTTGATTCTTGATTGTTTGAATCAAAGTTTTTCTTTAAATGATTGTATGCTTCGGTGACTTTTTTGAATTCATTACCTTCTTTCTCACCGATGTTCTTATCTGGATGAAATTCAAGTGCTAATTTTCTGTATGCTGTTTTTATCTCGTCCCATGATGAGTCTGGTTCTACATTCAATGCTTTGAGGGCTTGATATGTATTCACAGGTGATATAGATTCCTCATATGTTAAAAACAATTGCATACTACTTGGCGTTGTTATCAGTTTACTCTAAAATGTTCTCATCTTCTGGTTTCCACGCCGGTTCTACTATGCATAAAAATCGAAGATTTGTTGAACCTATGTTTTCTATATACTGAACTGACATTGGTGAAACGTAGCATGAATCATCTTTTTTTAATTGATATGCTTCATCATTTATCTTCAAAATTGCATATCCTTCTAAAATATAGTAAATCTCAGATGATTTTATCCGGTGCAGTAATGTCTTTTTTCCAGGCCCCAATGTGAACTGTGCTAGGCTGTAATTGATTCCATTTAGCGTATTATGCGGATGAAAATATTGTTTTATCTTGGTTCCTTCATTTCCAGGAATTGCTTCAATCTCTGAATTTTTTTTAACTGACATGATGTGAAATCATATTTTTTTTGTAACTATTGACTTGAAATCTGATTCATACCATGTTGTTTTGTATTGTATGTTTTTTGAAGGTAAAATATTGATTGCAATGTGTGAAAACATGCTTTTCTTTGTAGAGCCGTGTGTGTGAAGAGTGTTGGATGGGATGTATACAATGTCCCCTTGTTTGAGGCTGATTTTCTCAGTTTTTTTAATTTTAAAATTTGTCTTGTTTGCTCCAAATCTTCTAAATATTTCTAGACTCCCTACCCCTTTGCTAACTATTAGGATTTGATTGCCATTATGCAAATGCACTTTTGTCTTTGCACCGTTTTCAAAGTAAACATGATAGATGTCTTGTTCTTTTGATTTAATTTTAGATGAAATATCTTTCATGTGAACTCTGTTGGTAAACCATTCTGGATTGATCTTTCTTTTGTCACCTGGTGCGTATATATTTGATTTTTTCATTGTTGTTATGTATCTCTTTTTTTATGTTGTATTATGTTTTTCCAAAACATCTTAGAGTTTGACTAGTTTTCTGAACTGTTCGTTACCATGCAGTTTTTCAAATATTTTTTCTTCTTTGGCCCATGCTCTAATTGTTTTTGAATTCAGACTGATTGCTTTTTTTAATAATTCTAGCGATTCAGGGAATTCTCCTAATGCTGATTTACTTCTTGATTTCGCATATATGATATTTACATTATCTTTATGATTTGCAAGTATTTTATCAAAAATCTGAATTGCTTTTTTATGATCTCCAATTTCTGCCAATTCTATTCCAATATGAAATAATGCATCCATGTGATTTGGGTGCATTTTATGAACATTTTCAAAACAATTCAGAGATTCTTCATGTCTTTTTAATTTGCCCAAAATTATTCCCTTGTAAAACTGTGCATTAGGTTTTCTGGGCTCAATTATTATTGCTTTATCAAGACACTTTAGAGCTTCATCATGTTCTTGCAATTTATCTAGTAAAACACCTTTGTTAAAATACGATGGTCCATATTTTGGATCTGCATTAATTGCTCTGTCATAGCATTCAAATGCTCCTTGAACGTTTTTCATTTCTGCCATTGCGATTCCCATGTTGTTAATCGCTGCTGCATCATTTGGATTTCTTTGCAAGATTAAATCAAAGCAAGTAATGGCATCGCTGTATTTTTTGATTTGATTTAATGCCAATCCTTTATTGTATAATGCAGATGTGTTTTTAGGATCTTTTTTTAATATGTCATTAAATAGCGTAATTGCTGCTTTTGGCTGGTTTTTCTCTATTAATGACATTGCGCTATACATTGTATCTTCAGAATTTTCTTTTGAACCAAATAATCCCATGAGTAGTTACAATATCCTATAGGTAATGAAAGTTTAGTTTATGATTTAATATTTTATATTTGGTTTTAATTATTTTATGAAAAATTCTCAGATGCTGTGATCATTTTTTTTACATCTTCTTTACTGTGTGCATCAGATATGGCGCCAAGTTTTCCAGGCAAAAAGAAAATACCATCATGACTAATCAACTTGAAATGATATTTTTGTAATCTGTCAATGTCACACTTTGCAGCATCAGCAGAATTTCTAATCTGTGAAATCCCATCTTTTACAAAATGAGTCATAAACAAAGAACCCTTGCCAGTAACTATCACCTGCCCATCAAATATTTTATTCAATTCTTTTCTGGCATATTGCCCCAAATCATCAATTTTAGAATAAACTGACTTGTTATTTTTCAAAACAGACAATGTTGCAAACCCTGAAGTCATTGATGTTGGATTTGCAGAAAATGTCCCACCTCCAACATACGAACGCTCTGATTTTTTCTTGCCTTTGGTATTGGAGTGCTCCATTATTTCTTTTTTGCCGCACATTACCCCAATTGCCATTCCACCACCAACAATTTTCCCCAGAGTCACAATATCTGGATCTAGTTTCATTGTGGGGTAAATACAACCATAACGAAATCTAAATCCTGTGACAATCTCATCTAAAATAAATAGTGAATTATTTTTGTGACAAAACTCTTGAATTCCCTTTAGATAATCCACATCAGCTGGAATACATCCCCCACCACCTAACACAGGTTCAATAATCACACCAGCTAAATCTTTAGAATGTTTCTCTAAAATCAATAAAGATTTTTCCAAATCGTTGTATGGTATTGATACTATCTGTTCTTCATTTACAACGCCTGAACTTTCAGATTCTGTAAACGGCCAATTAACTGATTTTAGTAAATCAGATGTATATCCATGCCATCCACCATCTATTTTTGCAATGATTTTTTTCCTAGTAACGGAACGTGCCAATCTAACTGCATACATTGTAGCTTCAGTACCTGATGTGACATAACGAATCTTCTCAGCTACTGGAACTGCTTTGGCAATTAATTCTGATAATAAAATGGTCTGCTCATTTACTGTCCCATACATCCAGCTTTTCTCAATTTGTTTTTTCAATGACTCTTTGATCTTTTTTGGACCATGTCCTAAAATCAGACTCCAATGACCCATCCAATAATCCGTATACTTGTTGTCATCTACATCAAATAAATTTTTTCCAGAAGATTTTTTTACGACAAATGGATATGGTTCATAAAATCTTATATTATGAGAAACACCGTTAACATGAAGTTTTAATGACTTGACAAACAGTTTTGCTGATCCCTTAGTTTTTTTCTTGTATTCTGAAATGTAATCTGTCAAAAGTTAAACTATGATATCTTTTCAGCAATTTTAAGTATCAATATTTGCTCTCAACTAACCATTTTTTTGTTCCTGCATTGTATCTAATGGGTTGGTATAAAATAAAAATATGTAATTTTTATAAAAAAATAACACAGATCAGGCATATTTTAGGCATGGTTTATATGGATTTGGATTTATTCAGTTTCTGCATACGTAAAGCAATAGGCGGCGCTTGTGATGAAAGCATGGTATTATACCATTTTGTGATTCATGGGCCTCCATTTACGCATACAAAATGAGGATCTGATCAACTGATCAAATCTGAAATGTGAAGATTATGTGCATCCGTCAATTCCAATTATAGTACAACATGTACTTCAATAATCACGTAAAAACAGAATCCGGTTGATCCTGCCGGACCTGACTGCTATCGGAATGATACTAAGCCATGCGAGTCATTGTAGCAATACAAGGCAAACGGCTCAGTAACGCGTAGTCAATCTACCCTGTGGACGGGAATAACCTCGGGAAACTGAGAATAATGCCCGATAGAACATTATGCCTGGAATGGTTTATGTTTCAAATGATTTATCGCCATAGGATGGGACTGCGGCCTATCAGTTTGTTGGTGAGGTAATGGCCCACCAAGACTATTACAGGTACGGGCTCTGAGAGGAGTAGCCCGGAGATGGGTACTGAGACACGGACCCAGGCCCTATGGGGCGCAGCAGGCGAGAAAACTTTGCAATGTGCGAAAGCACGACAAGGTTAATCCGAGTGGTTTCTGCTAAAGAAACCTTTTGCCAGTCCTAGAAACACTGGTGAATAAGGGGTGGGCAAGTTCTGGTGTCAGCCGCCGCGGTAAAACCAGCACCTCAAGTGGTCAGGATGATTATTGGGCCTAAAGCATCCGTAGCTCGTTTTGTAAGTTTTCGGTTAAATCCATGCGCTCAACGTATGGGCTGCCGGGAATACTGCATAACTAGGAAGTGGGAGAGGTAGACGGTACTCGGTAGGAAGGGGTAAAATCCTTTGATCTATTGATGACCACCTGTGGCGAAGGCGGTCTACCAGAACACGTTCGACGGTGAGGGATGAAAGCTGGGGGAGCAAACCGGATTAGATACCCGGGTAGTCCCAGCTGTAAACTATGCAAACTCAGTGATGCATTGGCTTGTGGCCAATGCAGTGCTGCAGGGAAGCCGTTAAGTTTGCCGCCTGGGAAGTACGTACGCAAGTATGAAACTTAAAGGAATTGGCGGGGGAGCACCACAAGGGGTGAAGCCTGCGGTTCAATTGGAGTCAACGCCAGAAATCTTACCCGGAGAGACAGCAGAATGAAGGTCAAGCTGAAGACTTTACCAGACAAGCTGAGAGGTGGTGCATGGCCGTCGCCAGCTCGTGCCGTGAGATGTCCTGTTAAGTCAGGTAACGAGCGAGATCCCTGCCTCTAGTTGCCACCATTACTCTCAGGAGTAGTGGGGCGAATTAGCGGGACCGCCGCAGTTAATGCGGAGGAAGGAAGGGGCCACGGCAGGTCAGTATGCCCCGAAACTCTGGGGCCACACGCGGGCTGCAATGGTAGTGACAATTGGTTCCGAATCCGAAAGGAGGAGGTAATCCTCAAACGCTACCACAGTTATGACTGAGGGCTGCAACTCGCCCTCACGAATATGGAATCCCTAGTAACTGCGTGTCATTATCGCGCGGTGAATACGTCCCTGCTCCTTGCACACACCGCCCGTCGTTTCATTGAAGTTTGCTTTTAGCGAGGTGACGTCTGATTGGCGTTATCGAACTTGAGGTAAGTGACAAGGGAAAAGTCGTAACAAGGTGACCGTAGGGGAACCTGCGGTCGGATCACCTCCTTAGACAAGTGAATGTGCCGGGTGCACATAATCTTCACAAAATCATCGATGCAATGCATCACGAAAGTGATGTATGAAGGATGTAGCAGGTTCCTCTTACCGGAGGACTTGCAATGATCATCGTGCATAGTCGTGTAATATGTGGCTGAATTTGCCGGTGTAAAGACGCCAATAGGTGGATTGCTAGGCTTGAGGAGAGAAGAAGGACGTGGCAAGCTGCGATAAGCTCGGGGTAGGCGCACGCATCCTATGATCCCGAGATGTCCGAATGAGAATCTTATACATAGTATATTCCGTTACAATGGTGATGGAAGTCGAACCGTGGGAATTGAAGCATCTTAGTACCACGTGGAAAAGAAATCAATTGAGATTTCCCAAGTAGAGGCGATCGAAAAGGAAAGAGCCCAAACTGAATCCTTCGGGAGATGTGGTGTTTTGGTATGATAATATGGAATCCTGGAACACAGCTGAAATGATCTGAAAAGTTCTGGCACAGAGGGTGATACCCCCTTAAGCGAAGTGGGAATGGTCCTATTCATACCCGAGTAGTTGTCCTTGGTAGTGGGCAATGAATATGGGTGAAAGTAGCATCCGAGGCTAAATATCTCTCAAGACCGATAGTGCACTAGTACCGTGAGGGAAAGCTGAAAAGTACCCCGGAAGGGGGATGAAAAGTGCATGAAACCTATTGGTTACAGACGTGCGTGGCATGAAAGGTGATTTTTTCAGACTGGAGGTTCTAGCAATAGAGCTGAAGGTTTGATGTTTTAATCATCAGTGTCACGCGTTCCGTCTCGAAACACGGGCCAGGGAGCTAACTGTCATGGCAAGCTTAAACCTTCAATGGTGAAGGCGAAGGGAAACCAAGTTCTCGCAGCTTCGCAAGAAGTCAGGAGAAGCGTGTGAAAGTGCGTTGAGTCATGGCAGCTAGGCTAGAAGCCAGACGATCTATTCCTGAGCTAGATGAAGGCGGGCGAAAGCCCGCTGGAGGTCTTAAGACGTTCTGACGTGCAAATCGTTGTTGTGACTTGGGAATAGGGGTCAAAAACCAATCTAGTCTGGCGCTCGCTAGTTCCAACCGAAGCGTCTCGCAGGGCGTGCTTTGTGGAGATGGTGTTTCCGGTAGAGCACTGATAGGGGGGCGCGGGGAAGAAATTCCTCACCCTCCATTCAAACTCCGAACGGATACACATCGTAGAAGCAAGGACACGGGTTCGTGTGGCGTAAGGCTCACGACCGAAAGGGGTTTAACCCAAACTGAAGTTAAGGTCCCCAAATTTTTGCTAAGTGTCAAGCCAAAGAGCGTGTTCTCGCCAAGACAGCAGGGAGGTATGCTCAGAAGCAGCAATCCTTTAAAAAGTGTGTAACAACTTACCTGCCGAGGGGGGATGCCTCAAAAATGTACGGGGCTAAAGCAAAGTACCGATACTTTAGATAATTATCAGTGGATGATTCATGGTAGGTTGGCGTAGTGATTGGGTCGAAGCAGGGCGGTGACGTCCTGTGGACCGATTTCTATTGCAGATCCTGGCGGCAGTAACAGCATAGTATAGTGAGAATCTATACCACCGCAAGCGCAAGGGTTTCCAGGCAATGCGTTATCAGCCTGGAGGTAGTCGATCCTAAGGTTTACCTCAACAGAGTAAATCGAATGGGAAACTGGTTAATATTCCAGTACCTTGCACAGAGCGTTTGAGCTATATGGTTAGCTTTCGGATAGGGGGTGTATAACTATCGTTATATCTAAGTGTTCGAGGGTTGGGGAGTGTCGTAATGACGAGAACCAGTCCGAGGCATGAATGGCTTCGCGTTAGCGGAGTTTTCTCGAATCCAGGAGACCATGAAAGACCGTGTAGTTAGCAATGTGCAAGCTCGTACCGAGAACCGACACAGGTGCGCTAGCTTAGTAAGCTAAGGTGCTACGAGTATACCGTATGGCGAGGGAATTCGGCAAATTAGTCCTGTAGCTTAGGTATAAGGGATGCCTGCAATCTTCATGAGGAATGGGGATCGCAGGTTACAATGACAAGGGGGTTCCGACTGTTTAATAAAAACACAGGCGACTGCTAGTCCGAAAGGATTTGTATAGTCGCTGAATCCTGGCCGGTGCCGGTACCTAAAACTTGGGTTCAACCGAGCTAAGGGCCGGTTAACGCCGGGAGTAACTCTGACTCTCTTAAGGTAGCCAAATGCCTTGTCGGGTAAGTTCCGACGCGCATGAATGGAACAACGAGAGCCCCACTGTCCCCGCCTACAACTCGGTGAAGCCACATAAGGAGGACGAACAGTCCTTCATCTTCCATCGGGGAGAGAAGACCCCGTGGAGTTTTACTGCAGCTTGTGCTTGTGGTATAGTAAAAATTGCACAGGGTATCTGGGAGCCATGCTTAACATTCTCCGGGATGTTAAGAAGCAACGATGTAACACCAGACTCTTTTTGCAGTACCACTTATCCAGAGAAGACTGGAGACACGTGCAGGTGGGCAGTTCGGCTGGGGCGGCACCCCTTTGAAAAGATATCAAAGGGGCCCAAAGTTTAGTTCAAACGGGGCAGAAATCCGTTGAAGAGGGCAAAGCCAAAAACTAGACTGAATGGATTTCCAAACGCACGGAATTCATAGACGAAAGTCTGGCTTAGCGATCCTTCGTGTGCCCACTATTGGGGCCCGGAGGTGACAGAAAAATTACCCCAGGGATAACAGGCTCGTCGCGGGCGAGAGCTCCTATCGACCCCGCGGTTTGGTACCTCGATGTCGGCTTTTCCTATCCTGGTCCTGCAGCAGGGGCCAAGGGTGTGGCTGCTCGCCAATTAAAAGGGAACATGAGCTGGGTTTAGACCGTCGTGAGACAGGTCGGTCTCTGCCTGATGGAAGCGTGGATGTCTGAGGGGAAGTTGCTCCGAGTACGAGAGGAACAGAGCAGCGTGGCCACTGGTTTACCGGTTGTCTGATAAGGCAGGCGGCAGCAGAAGACTGCGTTGATAGGAAGGTGGTGTAGATCACAAGCTTCGGCGAGTGGTGAGCCAGCCTTTACTAACAGACCAACACACCGGTTCAGCCACTTACATAGAGACTATGCACGATGAATTCATTTTTGAATTCACCAAGTGGAATTAAATACACGACATGTACGATGATTTATTTTTAATCATTCTTAGCGAATGCTATACGTTTTGTTTTGATGATTTTAATCATTCTTAGCGAATGCTATACGTTTTGTTTTGATGATTTTAATCATTCTTAGCGAATGCTATACGTTTTGTTTTGATGATTTTAAATGCAGAATAAGTGAAAATGATTTTACATAAATCTTAAATTGCGTCTTGTTTTCAGTATTGATGTGAATTCAACTTTTGCTTTCTTTTTATTATTTTCAATGCTTGTTACTGGATTGATGATTAACCAATCTAATTTTGTGTTTGCAGAAGAACCTCAGGGTAATTCAACAACTGTAACTCTTGATGAATCTATGAGTGCTGGCGATAATCCGGCAAAAACTGGAGATGTGATGCAAACTGGTAATGCAACCACTACTCTTGATGAATCAATGAAAACAGGTGAAGATCTTGTGAAACATGAAGAACCTGTCCCTATTGTTATTCCATCCCCCCTAAAACAAATCAAAGATGGTGTAATGTCAAAAGATATAGTTTGTAAAGATGGATTAGAACTTGCTTTCAAACTTAACGGGCAAGCTGCATGTGTTAAAGCAACAAGTGTTGAAAAATTAGTTACTCGAGGTTGGACTCAGTAATTAACATCTTTTGAATAATCTCTCAATTTCTAATTTGCAACTAATAATATCAAAAATCTCTATTTAAGTGGATAATTAGTATGCTGATGAATTCATCCTGTCTACTTCTCAAACTCTATGTCTTTTTGAAGTTCTTTTGGAAGTCCGATCCACCATTTTGTATTCTCAGACATTTCTTAAAATAAACTTCTTCCAGTAAGTAATAGATCTACTGGTTAAATCTGTAAAACAATTGTATAACAAAATATGACAAAATTCAGTCTTTTTTGTATTTGATATTCTCAAAATTTTCTTTAGGATTTTTAATTTTTATAACAATAGTATCACCAATTTTATTGAAAATTCTTTGACGTTTTTCATTTGTAAAAATCCATCCTAGACCAACATCTAATGGTAACAGAAATGCCTTCCCAAAACTGCTAATTATAACTCCTTTCAAACCTGGTGATTTTCCATACATGTCAGTGACTTTCAAATTTAGGATTTTTTTCCCAATCGTCTGACCTTTCTTATATTCTAAAATTATCCAATACACAAAAAAGACGATGCTAGTTGGGATAAACTGTGTCATTTCTGCCCAAATCATTTTTTCACTGAATTCGTAATCAATCGTTCCAAAAATTGAAGCGGTTATTGCAGCTGAAATTATTGAAATAATGCAAAAATCAATCAACCACGCAAAAAATCTCTCACTCCATTTCGCAATAACTATCTCCGAAGACTGGTTGGAACTTGATTCACTCATATTCTTAACACTGTAATCAATCTAATAAAACATCTTTGTTGTTAATGTGCTTTAATGATTTTCAACGAATTAATAAGAACTAATTTCAACTCTCTTTGAAAATCTTTTTGAACTTGATACACCCCATTGATGTTTTTTTTTGGACTATAAGAAAAAATGAAAAAGATGTCGTAAATCTCTACAATTCCCTTTCTCCTATAATGCAACTCGCAACAGGTGGGTCAATGCTAAATTTTGGATACTGGAAGGAAAATATATCAGATCCTATTTCTGCCCAGGAGCATCTTTGTTCTTACTTTGGTAAACTGGCAGAATTGGAAAATGCAAAAAATGTCATTGATGTGGGAAGTGGACTGTCTGCACCAGCAATTTTCTGGAGAGATAACTATGAAAAAATTAATCTATTTTGTATAAATATTAATTATAATCAACTGTCCTTTTCAGGTCCTCAAAAAAATATCGAATTTCTCAACTCAACTTCTACCAAATTACCATTTGCTGATAAATCTATAGATCGAGTATTGGCCTTAGAATCCTCACAACATTTCAAACCTTTGATAGATTTTATTTTAGAATCAAAACGAATTCTAAAAAAAGATGGACTGCTGGTTTTGGCCTTGCCTGTGACTATGCAAAACGCATCAATTATGAAATTGGGAATTCTCAAATTCACTTGGTCATCGGAGCATTATGGATTACAACATGTGAGAAAACTAGTGAATTCTCATGGATTTACAATTTCCGATGAGGAATTGATTGGAAAAAACGTGTATGCCCCACTTGCAAATTACTATATTAAAAATAGAACCGAATTAAAAAAATCAATACTTCAAAAATATCCAAATTATGTTGAACAAATATTGTACAAATCCATTCTTAAAATGAAAAAGGCATCAGAACAAAAAACTATTGATTACGTTGTTCTAAAATGTAAAATTTAAATCAAATACGAATGATTTGACGTTCCAATAAATTTTCTGTTGCCTTTATGTATTCTGATTCAGAAATCAAATTATTTAGAAACCACTTTGTAGTAGTCTTGAACCATTTTGGTATTACAAATTCATCATTTGCATATTTTTTCTCAAAAATATTTGTCTCCATTAATTCTACCTTTTCCCATTTTATTGTTAAACCTGTTTCTTTGTGACTATCGGACAACACCAGTCCTGTCTGTTTGTCAATAATTAACATATCTTGCTTTTCTGAATTTTGTGCAATCCATACTTGATGTGTTTTTCCATCAAATTCATACGTTGCGTCACTTACTATCTTCAAATTATCCATGATCATATATCCTAAATTAATTGGAGTTAAAAACATGAATTTCTCAATTATACAACATTTCTCAGTTTGAACTGTTCCTTGATTATCAATACTAATGCTTGAAACTTCTTTGTCTTCTTTTGAATTTTTTTGTGTGTTTAATAAAACGCCCTCTTTGTTAATTGTATCTACTATAAACTCTTGTGTAATGTACTGACCATATTTGTTAGAATATGAGTATTTCATAAAATCTGATTTCATAAGGCACAATTTATCCTCAATACAATTTCTATTCGTGTTTTTCAATGAAGGATTTAAAACATGATCTTCTAACATCTTTCTGATCCCGTTTACAAATAGAGTATCTGTAGCCTCTTCATTTGCCCACATTTTTGCATCATCTTTTAACCAAATTGGAATTTTTTCAGAATTTTTGATATGTCTCTCTTTGATGTATGCTGCATCCCCCAAATATTTTTCAATTTCAGCAATTAACACAGTGTCTCTTTGTGGATGTGTGCTATTCCAAGCTATGTTGTTATACAATATCCCACATGCTCTAAGGTTCGGATACTGAGGGTGTTGCATGGCAAGATCGTCTGGCCCAAGCAAACGATACTCATCATAAAAAAACGTACAAAATTTTAGAATATCTTTAGTAGTTTTTACCTCAAAATTAGGTTCATGTGCAAATGCATAATGTCCTCCAATAACTACGATAATTATTACTACCATTATCAGAATTGATAATTTCATCAAGATCTGTTTGGGATTTTTTACTTATTAATTGGTAGTAAAAATTTGCTTAACTTGATGACCAATAAGGAATTTTAATTCTATAGTTAATTCCACCGAATCTGATAATTATTTGTATTATTGACTAGGTTTTTATTTTTGATATGTTGAGTATCGCAGATGTCTTCTCAAAATAATGCCGCCCTTAAACTTTATAGTGAAAAATGCTCACAAATACTCCAAGAGCCTGAAATCAGATTTGCTGGTATAGTCGATAAAGATGGAAACCTAATTGCTGGAGGTTTCAAAGAAGGACTTGTTCCTTATGAGGGTGATGAAACTAGACTTCATTCATTTTTAAAATTTGTATCTCAAGCTTCCATTCGAAAAGAATTTGATGAAAGTTTGGGACCTATTAATTATATTGCAGCAAGACGTGACAAGGCAGTTTTAGTTAGCTTTCCATTTCCAATTACACAAATTCTTCTTTTAATCTCTGCAGAACCTACTGCAAACATTGAAAATTTAGCCAAAAAAGTAGTTGAAATTTTTACACACGTTAATTAGAAATTTGTTTTATTTTGAATAATTTTTATCTACACTTCAAAATTTAATGGCAAATTATGATCCTCCAAAACACTCTAAATTTTGTTTTTACTGATCAAATAGTATTAATTTGATAAACTCATTAATTAAATATGAAAGCTACATTTGGTGCTGGATGTTTTTGGCACGTTGAAGACTTGCTTCGTAAAACTAAAGGTGTAAAATCAACTCAAGTAGGTTACATTGGTGGTAAATTGGCAAATCCCACATATGAAGAAGTTTGCACTGATATGACAGGTCATGCTGAAGCTGTTCAAGTGGAATATGATCCAAATGAGATTTCTTATGATAACTTACTCAAAGTATTTTGGAGCAATCATGACCCTACATCCTTAAATCGACAAGGGCCAGACATTGGAAATCAATATCGCTCTGCAATATTTTTTCATGATGAGGAGCAAAAAAAAATTGCGCAAAAATCTAAAGAAGAATTAGAAAAATCAGGTAAATTTCAAAAACCTATCGTAACTGAGATTGTACCTGCACCTGAATTCTATAAAGCTGAAGAATACCATCAAAAATATTTTCAAAAACACGGATTATCCTAAAATCATTTTACTATAAGCACTGGAATCTTTGATGAATGAATAACATAATTTGAAACGCTTCCTAAAAACAACTCTTTGACTACCCCTCTACCTCTTGAGCCCATTACAATTAGATCAAATTTTTCTTTTTTATCTTGGGCTAATTTTATTATGTTATATCCAATATCTCCACGCATCGTCTTTTCTTTAAATGACACTCCATTTTGTGTTGCTATCTCCTTGGCTATTGTCATTATTTTTTTAACTTCCCTACTCAATTCTTTATCAATTGAGATAATTCCTTGAAATTCTGAATGTGGCTGCATGTTAATTGAATAAGCGCACATAATCGTGGCTTCAAACTGTTTTGCTATGGTTATTGCCATTTCAAGTGCACGAAATGAATTCTTTGAACCATCGATAGGAACTAGAATTTTGCTTATTTTCTTATCTGCCATGATTTATTTCTCATTTAGATCTTAAAAAACATAGTCTCAATTACCATATGCGTAAAAATTTAAAAAACATTAAAAATTACTGATCGCCAATATTCATTATCCTTAACTATCTAAATAATCGAAGCTAAAATGGTGGAAGAAAAATTTATTCAAATAGATGGTAATAAGATTCGCTATCTGGAATCAGGTGGTTCTAAAAATACACTAGTACTGATCCATGGATTGGGGGCTTCGGCTGAAAGATGGAATCCAGTAATTCCAACATTTGCAAAACATTACCATGTCATAGTGCCTGATTTGATTGGTTATGGCCATAGCGATAAACCCATTTTGGATTATACTCCAAATCTGTTTTTGGATTTTCTTGGAAATTTTTTTGATTCTCTGAAAATTAAACGCCCTATTCTTATTGGTTCATCCCTGGGTGGTCAAATATCTGCAGAGTATACATCTACAAATCCTACCAATGTGGAAAAGCTAGTGCTAGTATCGCCTGCAGGTGTAATGAAGCAATCCACTCCTGCTCTTGATGCATACATCATGGCAGCATTATATCCAAATGAACAAAGTGCTAAAAATGCATTTGTTCAAATGGAGTCCTCTGGTAGAGAAGTATCTGATGAAATAGTTCATGGGTTTATTGAAAGAATGCAATTACCTAATGCAAAATTAGCATTCATGTCTACTATTTTAGGAATGAAAAATTCTGATATAATCACACCGAAATTACATTCAATTCAATGTCCCACTCTTGTAATTTGGGGTTCTAAAGATCCGGTAATCCCAATTGAACATGCCGACAGCTTTGTATCTTATATTCCAAATTGCAAATTTCATAAAATGGATGATTGTGGTCATACCCCATATGTGCAGGATCCAAAACAATTTTTGTCTATAGTCTTAGATTTTCTCTCATAGAACAATTTATATATCATTACATCCTTTAATTACCAATGAGTGGTAACTATAACCAATTTAATCCTTCAGAGATGTTTAAAGACTGGATTCAGAAAAATGGTCGTGCCCAAGCAGAATTTATGAAAAACTTTGGCATGTTAATGACAAATCAAAACCCTCAAACATTCAATCCTTTAGAAACCCTCAGAGAAGTATCTGATACTACAAGAAATACCCAATCTGATTTAATAAAGAACATGTCTTCTATGCAAAATAAAAGCATGGAAACAATGTTTCAGATTGGACAAATGCTTCCATCTTTTATGAATTGGGGAGCTTACAAAACAACTGTCAGCAGTAATGGCAGAATTTCAATTCCAGAGGCAGAACGTAATGCACTTGGATTAGGAGAAGGAGACTTGGTTCAAGTTATAGTCCTTCCAATAGCAAAAAAATCAAAAAATAAGGAGGTGAAACAATGAGTAAAAACGAACAAACCCCAGGAACTAAAGATCTATTTTCTGTTTATCAGGAAAACGTAGACAAACTATTTTCAGGTATTAGACACTCAGTACCACAGTATCACCAGTCAATTACTAACGTTCAGCAAGAATATTTGCAAGCATATGAAAATATTGTTGATAATACAATCACAATACAAAAAGAATATGCAAAAAAAGCCGGTATTGCAGCAAACGTTCCACAAGCAGCACTTAAAGTGATTCATGATACTACAGAAGAATTTGTCAAAGCAGCTTCAATACAAAACCAAATAACCCTTGCAACAATTGATGCAACACAACAAAATATCAAAACATTCAATGACAATGCAAAATCATTCGCTGACCTTAACAGAAATATTCTACAATCCTGGATATCAGCATTTGCCACAAAGAACAACTAGTGGTAAAATTTTATTTTTTATTTTTTATTTTATGATCTTTCTGCAAGCCATTTTCCTAATTCAGGAAGTACCTTGTTTTGAGATAGAGAACTAGCAATCATTCCAACATGTCCAGTTGGATATATCTTCAATATTTTGTCTTCACTTCCAACCGCATAATGAAGGGGCATGCTGCATTCTGGTGATACTAGATGGTCTCCAACTGCCACCTGTGTAAATAATGGCATGTCTATTTTCTTCAAATCTATGTGACTTCCACCCACATACATCTTGTTTTGAATTAGCAAGTTGTCTTGATAGATATCTTTGATCCATTGTCTGAAAAGCTCTCCAGGTATTGGTGGTGTGTCTCCAAGCCATTTTTCCACTCTCAAGAAATTATCTACAAATTTTTTATTTTCAATATTTTTGAAAAAATTTACATATTTCTCAATTCCTTGTTCAAATGGTTTTAGTACTGAAAAGCAATAATACATGAATTCAGGAGGCATGTTTCCTATGATTTCCACCATTTTATCAACATCCATATGCTTTGCAAGATTGCTAATCACTGTGGTATCTCGCCATCCATCAATTACTGGTGCAGTTGCGATATAATTTTTCACGCTTTCAGGATGTAATGTTGTATATGCAGTTGCAATTGTAGCTCCGGTGCAATATCCTTGCAATGAAATTTTTTCAGCAGATGATTCATTTTTGATATATTCAACACTGCTATCTAAATAGCCATTAACATAATCATCAAAATCCAAATACTTGTCCATGCTAGTCGGTGATCCCCAATCTAACATATATACATCAAATCCCTGTAATACTAGATTTCTTACCCAACTTTTTTCTGGTTGTATATCCAAAATATGATATCTGTTAATCAACGCATATGAAATTAGTAGTGGTGTTTTGTGTTGTTTATCTGTAAGCGGTCTGTAGTGCAATAATCTTGTTTTGTCTATTTCCTGTACTATGTCATGTGGAGTTACCTCTAAACTAATTTCATCTGGGGCAGAAACAAATTTTGGTGCATTCATTACATGTTTACCAAATTTAATCATCTCCTCTAAAATTTTAGGATCAAACTTTGTTTCATTTTTCATTTTTTATACCACCATCATTTTTTATTTCTTTTTTCTTTTTTAATTCAATTTCTAACTTTGTAACTCTTTTTTTCAGAGCATGCATTTCTCTGTACACTTCATCAATTTCTTCTTTACTCGGTAAGTTTGCTGATTGTAAAATCACATTTGAAATATTATTCCAATGTTTTGTAAGTTCTAGCTCTTTTGAAACTAATTTGCCATAATTTTCTCCAAATTTTTCTGAATCAAATAACTCTGTAAAGTCATTATCAAAAATATCTATCCATATTCTCTTAAATGATTCAATCTGTTCCACATCATGTGGTACATCTGGTGATTTCTGATTGACTTTTTTTTGCGCCTCTGTCCAAGTTTCTGATAGTTGTTTGTAGTATTCTGTCACAAACTTATTAAACTCCATCAAATTCTCATTAATTTCGATTAGCTCTGTTGAGACTTTTTTAGCGTTTGAAGCAAATGCACGCATAGGTCCAATTGAAGTCAGTGCCTGGGGTTTACTTGACATCAAATGTATGATATCTGTCCAGAACAAGGACAAATGCTTATAGTAATCAGTCATATTTTTTGGAGGTTGTGATTCCACGGATTACTTTTAGCACAGATCTCAATAAATAGATCGCTTGTTTAATTAGACAAATGACTAACGAAGAAGAGCTAGAAAAAATATGTCAAAAAATCATAAAAATGGATCTTAAGATCAGGTCTGCACGAATTATCAATAGTAGAGGACATCTTGTTGCAGGAGGAATGAAGCAGGGACTTCAGTCATTAGAATCGCAAAAACAAGATGAGATGATGTTCATGGAACTGGCACTTCGAGTTAGGATGAGACATGAATTTGACAAGGAATTTGGTGAAGTTCATTTTTCCATGTCTTACCGAGATAAGGTAATTGTAATGAGTTTTCCTTTGGCAGAAGATGGTGTTTTACTAGTATCCACTGAAAAAGAAGCCGATTTTGGCAAAATCGCATTTAAAATTCTTAAATTAATCGCACCGCTTAAAAAATCTGTTCTAGGAACTTTTTGACTTATAATGGTAGTATTCAAGTAAAAAAGTAATATGAAATCTAACTATCAAAATGTTTCATGGACTGAAATTGAAAAACTTGTAGAGACACTTTCCAAAAAAGTTCTTGCAATGTCTAAAGATTTTTCTAGTATTTCTACAATTAGTCGTGGAGGATTGGTGCCTGCAAGACTGTTAGCTGATCATATGGGCATTGATACTATTTTAGTTGATAAAAATAAAATTCCTGCTGACTCTCTTTTTGTTGATGATATTTACGATTCTGGAAATACATTCAAAAAAATTCTTCCAAAAATAACTGATCCTTCAAATTTTGTTTATGCTACATTATTTGCAAGACGTGGTAAAACATATCCAAAACAACTAGTTTATTCTCAAAAAACAAAAGGCAACGAATACATTGTTTATCCTTGGGATAAGCTAGAGTATAAACGACTAAAAGACATTTCATTATAGTTTCTAAAATTATTTATTTTTCTATGCGTTTTGCATACACTGAGGAAGTTTCCCATCATGTCTATCTTGATAATCTTTGATTAAATCATCGGCTTTTTGTTCATATGATGTAGTTTGCATATATCTGACTCTAGTAGCTCTTGAAATGCATTTTTCATTTTCTTTATCTTCAATACTATTTCTGATATTTTCAGAACCACCTATGAATAAAATTTTCATTGATGCATGCATCATGAATACTCCCGCAGATTGAGGTATTTTTGAAATAGTTTCCCCGTTAAAGTCCAACCAGTCTGACCACGCATTTTCGTTGTTAAGCATTTTCTCTCAGTAATTATTGAAGCATTTTTCTCAAACCTGCACATCTGTTTCTAATTGTCACTTCTGTAACTCCAGATGCAATTGAGATGTCTTTCTGTGATTTTGATTCTCCTGTGCTGATGCATGCTAAATACAATGCAGCTGCTGCTATCCCCATAGGATCTTTTCCTGCAACCATCCCTATTTTTTTTGCCTGCTCTAGTATTGCCACTGCTTTTCTTTTGCTCTTTTCACTTAGATCTGCAATGCTTGCAATTCTAGATACTCCCTTCACAGGATCCACTACTGGCATTTTTAATTCAAGTTCTCTAAAAATTAGTCTATAACATCTTGCAACATCTTTTCTTCTAATGTTGATACCTTTAGCAACATCGTCAAGAGTTCTTGGAGTTTCTGTATTCCTACATGATGCATAAAGACATGCTGCAACTAGACCTTGAATAGAACGACCTCTGACGAGTTTTTTCTCCATGGCCTTTCTGTAAATGTATGCAGCTTTTTCAACTACTGCATCTGTTAGTGCAAGTTTATCTTTTAATTTGTCCATCTCGTTTAATGCTTGTCTTAGATTTCTATCTGCAGAAGAATGTGCTTGTGTTCTACTATCCCACGCTCTTAATCTCTCAATTGAGCTCTTCATTGATGATGTCAATGGTTTTCCAGTGGAATCTTTATTGGCAGCACCAATTATAGTTGATAATCCCATGTCGTGCATTGTCAATGACGTTCCTGCGCCAACTCTGGCTCTATTTGTATCGTCATTTGTAAAGGAGCGCCATTCTGCACCTGTCTCTGAAATTTTATCTGTAATTACAAAACCACATTTACCACAAAATAATTCGCCTGTGGTTTCATCTGTGACCATTTTTCTGTCCCCACACGAAGGACATTTTGGTCCTGAGATAATTGTACTTTTTAGCATAACGGTATGAATTAGACACTTAACTTATTATCCCTTTTACATAACTTCTGCAGGTTAATTGTATGTAGGTTAAGCTAACACTTATTCTAATTTCATAGAATTAGAATGGAATCGTGATAATTAGGATGAACTAATTTTTTTATTTTTAATTCAATAAATTAACCTAACAAACAGTATGCATAATTTGGTGTCAATGATGCATACATTATGTTATTTGGATCAGATACATGTTCAAGTCCAATTGAATGGCCTAACTCATGTGTCATAATTTTTTCAACTGTTTTTACATCGTACAGTTCAAACTTTCCATCACAATTATAATCACCAAGTGTGACCTCCACAACTCCTTTTCCAATATGCGCATGACCTAGTACTCCTTCCCCTATGTTTCGAACTACCCACGTGATCCAAACATTTGCTTCACTTTTTTGTTTAGTAATCTCAAATTCTATTTTGGCTTTTTCTCCATTGGCATTTAATTCCTGATTTTCCCAAAACGAAAATGAATTTTGTAAAGTACTGACATGATCCAACGGTAATCCTGATGGCTGATCATTTACAAAAACTTTGTAGTGAATGACATATGTGCCATTCACTATTTTGTATGTGGGACTAGGGAAACTGCTTGATGCTGTTTTTACCTCGTCTTCAAAATTCCATTTTACATAATCTCTGAGGAATTTCTTTATTACATCTTGGCTTGGATTTGGATATTCTATGTATCTTTTTTCATTTATTATGTTATTTGAAATCCTGTGTAGATATTTTTCAAATAAATTAAATTCCTGATCTTTTTCACTTTGAATCTCTTCTTTTGATTTTTTAATGTCTACAATTATGATTCCTTTTTCCATCATATACTGTATGCCTGAAACAAAATCTTGATCATTTATTGCACTATCGGCCCACCATAATGCATTGTTTCGAATCCATTCTGGTATATTCTCTGCATTTGTAGATTTCGTTTCAACTGTTGGAATTTCTATGATTTTACTTTCTATGAGAAACCTTAACGCTGATGAAAATTCTGAATCTCCTATTTGTCTTTCTGCCCACCATTTAGCAGTTGGTTTGATCCATTCTGGAATCTTTATGTTCTTTGCTTTTTCTAATGTCTCTGGTTTTTCTGTTGGTGTGTAAGGATATTTTTTAATTACTTTGTCTATAAATTCTTTATAGTTATTTATCACAACACTGTCTGGTTTTATCATGATTGCTTTTTCAAAGTAATTACTGGCTTCTTGATATTCGCCTAAATTTCCAAATCCAAGACCCATTCCGATAAGTGCTGTAATGTCATTTGGTTGATATTGAAGTATTCTAAAGAACCCCTCAAGTGATTTTTCATGTTCCCCTAAATTACTTAGGGCTATTGATTTCATCTTTAATGTGGATATGTTGTTTGGAAATTTATCTAAAATGTTGTCATAGATTGAGATGGCATCTTTGTATTTACCGTTTAAAAGTTCACCATTAGCTTGTTTGAATAAAGTCTGTGCTTCATCCAATGTCTGAGCAAAGGCAGGAATTAAAATGATGCCAAAAATCAGCATCGCTGCAATCAGAAAAACATATCTCATCAATGTTCGATGTTGGATTTGAAATATATCTTGTTTCTATTTTATAAAACATTTCTTCTCAGTAATGTCAAATTTTATTTTTAAATCTAATATTTTTAGTAAATCTTTAATCTACTAAAAATTACGGTTCCTTAGATTGAATAACTTGGGTCTAGGCGAAATAATTGATGATCTTCGAAGGAAAATATTCGAAATCAAATCCGAATTAAATCAATTGGGTGGTCCTATTCAAGACATGCCTGAATTAATTACGTCTGCAAACCTTTTGCGTTCAAATGAATATCTTATCAAAGTATCAGAAAAGCAATCTGAATTACTTTCTGCATATGATCAATACTCTACTGCTCTAGAAAACATGGTAAATGCCATTTTTGATATTCAAAATGACCTTAAAAATCTCTTAAAAGAGCAATCAAAGCTAATTTCAGATGAAAAATCTATTAAAATACAATCTGTGCCAAAAAAGAGAAAACCTACAACTAAAAATAAACCTTCAAAAAAATAGTCTGAATTCTTTTTCTGCTATTTTGAAACATGTGTTATGTCCCCTGAAGTGATTCGCATGTTTTTCTTATTTTTTGATATAACTAGGGCACCGTCATCATCTATTCTTACTGCATTCCCTTTTATTTTTCCATTCTCTGTATTTAGTTCTACATTTTGACCAATTGTTGATGATTTTTTTGTCCAATCTTTGATTATTTTGTTAGTGTCTCCGACATTCAACAGATTGCACACTTGTTCTAATTCTATCAAAAATGATTGTAACAATGAAATTGGTTTGGTTGTTTTATTTTGTTCTCTCAATGAAGCAATTCCGTAGAAATTTGGCGTATCTTTTAAAATTTTTTCAATTTGCTTGACATCTACATCAAAATTTATTCCAACTCCTAAGATTAGTTTTTCAATCTTGTTTGATTCTATTAATGCATCAACTAACATTCCTGCAACTTTTTTGCCTTTGATTGTTATATCATTTGGCCATTTTAATTCCGATTTTACATCCATTGATTTTTCTATTGCATTTGACAATGCTAATGCAGAAGCCAATGGAAACAATGTGATTACTGATATGTCAAATTTTGGATGTAAAATTATTGAAATCCATATCCCGCCCTTGGGTGAAATCCATTTTCTGCCCTCTCTTCCTTTACCGTTGGTTTGTTTTTCTGCAATTATTACAGTCCCATCTTCAACATTCATAGTCATACTCATCGCTTGATTTTGAGTGGAATCAATTGAATCAAAATAATATGCATTTTTTCCAAAAGTCTTTGTTTTTAATCCAGATGTAATTTCCCATGGTAACAACATATCCGTGTTTGACTCTAGTCTGTACCCTATCTTTTGTTTTGATTCTATTTTGTATCCCAACTCTCTAATTTTTTTAATATGTTTCCACACTGCGACTCTACTAATCCTCAAAACATCACTCAAATCTTGACCTGATAGATATTCTGTATTGTGAGCTTTTAGAAATGTTAAAACTTTGACTAAGCCCTGACTGTCATGTGAACTATACATCAATTCTATGTGTTTTTTTCATCGGTATAAAATATCCTCTTTATTTGACTTAGAATCCAACATCAAAGTCAAATCCACCACCATCTGAGCCCCCACCATCAAATCCACCACCATCTGAGCCCACATCTGATGAAACATCTCCTCCCATGTCACTTGGAATGCTATCGGCTGGTACATAATCTGTCATCATCATACCCATCATACTAAACATCATTGAAAACATCATCATATCCATAATGCCAAAAAACATCATTGAAGGAATAATTGATTTATTATCATCCATGTACTGCTTTAGTTTTTCTTTGTCTCCGCCTTTGTACAGCAATGACATCTGATCCCACTTGCCTTGTAACTCGTGCATTCTCTCTTCTACTTCTTTTGAACCTTTTTCTGTAATCTTTAACTCTGTTTTTTTACCAAACCAACTCTTTTTTTCTTCTACAGTAATCAGTCCTCTTTTTTCTAATTTTTCTAGTGTTGAATTTAATTCCTCACCGTCTATTTGAGTCATTTTTTGTATCTTGTCAAATTTCTTGGCACCTTTTTTGATTGCTCCAAGTACCATTACATCCTTTGGCTCTTCTGGATATGATTCCACGTAGTTAAGTTTTTGTTATTATTAAAATACTCTGCGTTTATGTTATTTTGAATTACTCCTGCTTTTCTGATGTCTGTGACTATTATCTAGTCTTAGGCATGATCTGATTTGTATTAATTTCAAAAATTATATTCAACAACGTTTTATATTTTTCATGGAACATGATTCTTTTACCGATGATGAAATCAGAGAAATTCTTTCTTTAAAGCGAGTTGCAGTAGTTGGGATGTCTAAAAATGATTACAAGGCTGCACATTATGTACCAAAATACCTCTCTGAAAATGGATATGATATAATCCCAATCAATCCCAGTGCAGATGAGATTTTAGGCAAAAAATGTTATGACTCCGTTTCTGATGTTGATGGTGATGTTGATGTTATTGATGTGTTTAGACCCTCCGAACTCGTACTTTCAGTAATAGATGATGCAATAAAGAAAAATCCTAAGGTAATCTGGCTACAAGAGGGAATTCATAATCCGCAAGCAGAAGAAATGGCACGAAAAAAAGGAATCAAAGTTGTATTCAATAGATGTATGCTGGCAGAACATCAGAGACTTTTTTGAATATGACTACCTTTGATGCTTTCTACAATGATTTAATTGAATTAGTAAATAGACATGGAAAAAATAACACTGGATTAAAAGTTGAAAAGGATTCAGAATTTGACATAGTGAAGATTTTTGGAGAGAACATCACAGCTTTGGCTAGAGCTAAAAACGGATTAAATGATATGACTGAACTTGCATACGCTACAGCAGAACACCACCCATACTGGAATTTACTCTACTACTGCTCTGAGATAGCAAACGTTGTTTTGGAGAAATGGAAAACTGAACTCTCAAAAAAAGACACAGATGACATAGAATGGTCAATTAAGGAATTAAAACAATCACTTGAAAAGATTTCTGAAAAAATTAACGACTCAGAATCTAGGCAGAGATAAATATTCTTAGATTAGCGTGTAGGCGAAGTTTAATAATCATTTTTAGATTATTTCTTCATGAATCAGATTTATTCTAATTTGGACTATCTTAATGGTCAAGATTGGAGATATTTTGCAACTATCAAGCGTTGGAAGAGTCAGCTTACACTAAAATCTAGAAGCGGAGGATTTCCTGAAAAGACTTGGAAATCAGTTGAATCTAACATGCCAAGATTCTTGTCTCTGACTCAATTGACTCCTGATGAGCTAATCGAGGAAGCATTAACTGATAATGAAAATGGAGAAATCAAACTTTCTGAATTTTTTGCATCTCTGAAAAAGCAAGGAATAGATCACAACTCAGCAATCATTAGATCATATGGAATCATCCGAGGATTCTACAAACACAACAAGATAACGACTCAGGGATGGCATACCCCAAAAATGATTCCAAAGGCAATAGAGCAGACTGACTCTGATTTACCTCTCTTTGCAATGGATTCAAAAACAAAAAAGCTTGATCTTAACAGACCATTGCTTAGAATATTCTTAAAGGAACTCTCTACAAGGGATGAGGTCATAGCATTATGCCTGATTTCTACAGGTCTGGATGATGGGGATTTGCTAAATCTGACCTTGGGATTTGTACGAGCACAAAACCCATCTCATGACAGAATTTTCCTAAGCAATTTTAGGGCAAAAACTATGGAAGCAGTCAAGGTATTTTTCAGCAAAGAGGCAACAAAAAGACTGAGGGAATATGTCCGAAAAGAGAGAGTGGATGGAAAAGACGATGATCTTATTTTTGTAACATCAAACACTGAAAGAAAAAAGCAGTTTCAGAGAAAATATCGTAGGGATTATACTAACATGGATTATGATCTGCTTCCTCCTGCAACTTTTCTAAGGCCTGAGACACTTGCAACTAATTTTAGACATGCAGCAGAGAGAATTGGAACTACTCTTCAAAAAGACAAGCAATCCCCATTAAGGCCAAAGAGACTAAGAAAGGTCTTTAAAGATGCCTGTCAAGCTGGAAGAATCGGTGATGATATGGCAAATATCTTCATGGGAAAAGCTGATCGTTCAAACAAAGTCTATCTGGGAAAATCCAGAGAGGAGCTTGAAATCTACTATTCCATGCTGGAGCCCTTTGTGACTGTATTTTCAGAGAAAATCAACGAAGACGAGATTCTAAAGCTAAAGCTAGACCAGGAGGGACAATCATCAAATCTGAAAAGACAGATTGAAAATCTCCAGGATCAACTCCAAAGAACAAATGACATTGCAGTTAATGCAATTACATCGTTGAGAGAAGAAATAGATGAGATGAAGAAAAAACAAAAATCCTGATCGCTGACAATTACCATAAAACATTTTGTCTGTTATCTGTAAAAAAACAAGATCACGACGGGGAATTTCTAAAAGATCTCTCATGAGATAAAACGCTTTCTACATTCAGCTTGGCATAATGTTATTACTTTCTTGATCATAAGAAAAAGTTGACAGAGTTTACGAAGCCGGGGAGGACAGCGATCAGAACCTGACAAATCTTTTTTATCAAATTACGACGGGAAAATTTTCACATTTGAAATATTTTTGCAAAAAATAACAAATCACGACGGGGAATTGATTTTTCTAGCGGGAAAACTACTAAATACTTTGAAAAAAAATTTCTTGTCTGATGGAACGACAAGAGTTCTTTTCAAAACAATCCGCCAAGATATGAATCGAAGAGGTTGCTCCTGTCGTCCCAAGTCAATTTACAGCTCACCATAGTATAAAAGTTACAACAGCGGTAATTTTATTTAACACAACTTTTCTAGGATAACTGCCAAGTATGAATCGCGAAAAAATGAGGTTGAAGGAACTTGAAAGACTGCTATAGATATCAAACTATAATATCCTTTTTGGATTCTTTCGTAACTGATAATCACAAGCTGAAAACTATAGATGCGTTCTTTCTAGGCACTACTCCAACAGAGCAATGTCTAGGAGGAACGACATGGAACTTTTAGACATTGTTCTAAATTGCTGTAGTGAAAAACCAAAATTCAAAATCGTGTATGACTGTTCTCCAAATCCAGACGAGACAATCAACGTGTGTGATATGTGCTTC
Organism: Nitrosarchaeum sp.; assembly: GCA_021414365.1. GTDB lineage: Archaea > Thermoproteota > Nitrososphaeria > Nitrososphaerales > Nitrosopumilaceae > Nitrosarchaeum. The sequence goes on along the minus strand of JAIOOR010000005.1, from coordinate 73,655 downwards.
AAAAAACCACACTACAGCAACAAAAACCGAATCAAGCAAATAGAGGAAGTGGAGGAAAACTGATGTTTTCTACCCCTCGAACTTTAAAGCTTGAAGGACAGTCTTTTATTTTCAATGACGATTCAAAAACCGTAGTAATCGAGATTACCCAGCCATTTATGAACGCAGAAAAACATTTTGAATCAGACATTCATCCATGTAAAGATCACAATCCAGAATTAAACGAAATTCCAGATGATGTAATTTTAAAATCAAAATTATTTGGCAAGGAGAGATTTAATTGAAAAGATACACCGACTCGCCTACATTTGAAAAGATTCTGGCACAAGCAAGAAAACAAAGAAGAGAACTGGCAAAAATTACAAGTGAGATAAACTCTACAAACATCAAGGTAACTGCAAACAAAGTACGCATATACATGCGCAATGACAAAAAGACATTCTTTGTACCATCGGAGATATCTTGCAATCTAAACATATCATATCCTGTTGTGTTTGACTCGTTTTTATTTTTGAAAACAAAAAACATTGTACAACTATCCAAGCATGGATGGCACCTTGTGGAGAGAAAACAATGATGTCAATTTCATCAAAAATCGACAGGGTCGTAATATATTTTTTGAAACTTTACAGTACAACATCAGATGATCTTGTAGAGCATGTCAGCAAGTGCATCTTAGATGCGGAAATCACACACAGTGGAATCTCTGCAAGACTGGAAAAACTAAAAGAAAACATTGTTCAATGTCATAATGCAAAGTGGGAAATAAAAGGAAAACAGACAGTGTCAAGTGCGGTATGCGATGAGATTGTTTTGCAAAAACAGTCACTAGAAGAGATATTGTTTCTATCAACACTGCAAAAGATACCTGCTGAGGAAATAATCAACGGAATTGTAATACTGCAGGCAAATGAAATCACACACGTAAATGGTGACATCATACGTCCTGTGTGGCATGAATTACAGTTTTTAAAAACGGAGGTACAAAGATGAACACATACAAAGGACACATTCATGTCGGCACCGCCAGTATGTGCAAGCAAGCCTCTATGCTGTGTCCTGCAAGAGACTACATACATTGTAAAGTATGTACCGGAATTTCCCATTCTAATAATTACAAAAAAATGAAGATAGAAAACGCAAGATTCGAAATACAAAGCAGGAAATTTCTCAAAAAATACAGAATCAGTCCCATTGATGCGCTTGTCAACTATATCACTTTTGAAAATCAAAGCAATCTGGACTCTTTATCATCAAGTGATTTTGATGGAATTTCGCCAGACTGTGTGCTTGCCAGAGCAATCATGGATGGAAAAATATGTTTTGCAGACGGTGTGCTGCATCCAATCATACCAGAGGCGACATCATGATGAATGCGTCACAGATTACACAAAGCAGCAAGTTGTGTATTGTTTTTAAAATAGTTTGCAGAATTTTCACTAATTGTTCCATACGGTGCAGTCAAAGTACTGTTGACACGGGTAAACCGATCATCCAGCATCGTATCTTTTTTAGACTGGCAGGATTTTTAGAAGACCTGCGGACAAGTAACACATGCAGAGAAAGTATGAGTGCTGGGAAGACTGAGAGCGCGCATGATTCTCAAAGTCTGATACGTGTCAGATTAGAGAGGAGCGTCTTTATTTCTAGCCAGCATTCCATCACGGAATCTGACATGTACTATAACTTCAATGACGTAAATGACTTTTCAGAAAATACTAGAATGTGGGAGGACAGACTATCATTAATGGCTGGAATTACAACACTGTCCTTTCATTCATGCCGACATTTTTTAACTTAAATAATTATAATTGGCTCTTATGAAAAATCGCACTGACAGACAAAAAATACGACATCAACAAAAGACCGATGTATCATTGAAACGCTGTGATTGCCCTGTCTGTGACCTCATGCAAAAAGATGAAAACATAGATGATGAACATGAGTGCTAGGTTCTGAAAACAAAAAACACAATATGCCATTCTGTCAATTTTGTATAAAACATCTTTGGGAATCAAAAAGAGGATTGTGAAGAGGAATGATTGACACTCAAAGATCAATAAATAGAATTGTAATTGGTATGACATCTTGTGTCAGAAATGATGATAACCGTAGAATCCGTGGATCTTTAACGAGTGGAGTATGCCTGAATGCCACTGATAATAAAATCAATAATAACAAGTGTCATCTGCAAGGATGCTCATACCATCTCAAAACATCTTGCAAAAATCACACGATATTTGACTGAGCAGTATCTCCCAGATGAAATATTTCCAAAGACAAATGTCAGCGGTTTCGGCAAGTACGTTGACGCCGCATCTGAGACATGTTTTGAAATGACACGCAACATGAGGATCTATCGTGAGCCTCCATGCGAATTTGATTTTAAACGCAATCCACGAATCGAAAAAAACTCACAGGTGTATCACATTTTAAAATACGGCCCGATTCCCAAATGCGACTTTAGATATCTGATTAGGGATGGAAACAGGACCGAGTTTGCAAGGTGGCTCATGTATGCCGCAGATATGGATTTAAGATTTGTTGATTTGTGTCTGCTTGTGAAAATTGTACACATGTACGTTATCTTTAGAGATCATAACATGCCCCGAAACATACTGCGCGAGTGGCTTTACGGCCAGTTCTGCATTGATCATGATTTTTCCACAATACGAAACGCACTGACAAGACTCAAAAAAAGAAAACTCATCTTCACTGCTCCTTTAAGGTCAGTCTCATGCACCGACCAGACAGCGCAGTATGTTTTGGACTTGCTAGGTGATGATTTTAATCTGCTTTTTGACTATATTGACAAAGTGATGTACGGTGATCTGTATTGCGGAGTTGGATGATATGACATATTCCTGGTTTAAAATCAAGCCGTTTTCTACAACGGTTGGCGAAAAATACGATGCCCAAAAAGACGTTGATTTGATGATGCTCTGTGAAAAAATTCCCGATGTTTTATTTGCAGTCTTTAATCTGCCAAAATCCAGATTCACTTTGTGTCTTCGCGTTCCATCAAATGCGGGTATGATGGTAAGATCAATCCGTTCGTTTGGTGTAGAATCCTGTGACTTGCCAGTAGTTACAAAAATCAACGCACTTGTGCAGTTAAAACTCGCAAAGAATTCAGTCTATCCGCTAGGTGACAAACTGGCAATATCAAATATTTTCTCAGTAATAACAAATGCACCGTATGGCGTATTTGTGATAAAACTCTATCACACAGATTCAAAACCCATTATCTCAAAATATGAAAAACTCGCACAAAAATCGAAAACATCTGACACGGTTCATCTTGATCCGCATATCTCAAAGGCAAAGCAAAAATCTGAATGCACGTTGTTTTTCCGCTGCAACATGTTTTTTGGCGTGCAAAATATTTCCGACATCAAAGCATTTCAAAGCATAATTCCATACGCTTCTGAACACATCGAACCGAACCGTCTTGTACCTGCAAAAATAATTCTCTCAAAGGCAAAGAACCTTGATGCAGCGACTGATCATTTGAAAAAAATAGTGACAACTCAGAGCAATCACAAAAACATGATCCTCTCAAATCAGGACATACTGACGTTTGTGAGATTTCCACAAAACCCAGAGCACCTCGGGCTTGAGCCTGCGACATTTCCCACAATGGCAAGCGATTCATTTGATGAAAGATTCTTTGATCTGAGCAATCCGTCCGAGTTATGAGTCTCTTTATGCTCATTGCAGTCTTGATCACAGTCTTGGTGATACCTGTGAGTTTTGCATATGCTGATGGATATCATATTATTATAAAAAAAAACATGGAAGAAAAATCCAGCATTGGAAACACCATCTCCATCTCAGGTCATGTTCCGTATCATTTGGTCAACATGACTGTTATTTACCCAGATGATACATCTGAGAAATCATCACTTGTTGCAACTGATGACGGCATAATTGACGGATTTGTATACCTTGACAAGTCATCACAGCTTGGACTGTACACCATCAACATTATATCATATGATAAGAAAAAATCCGAATCCTTTACGGATTATTTTTTCCTGCACTATGACGGCTCTGTAAAAATAGAAATAAAAAAAAATGCCTCAGTGTCCTGTGCCGTATCTCAAAACAAGATATTGTCAAATGATGACTGCATATCCCCCACTACATCACATGTGCCAAAAACATTCGGTGTTAACTTTGTCAACTATGATTACAAAGAGCATCAATTCAAGATAGGCGCCGTACTATCTGATGTAATTGCTCCAAATAGTAACAGTGTGGTGTTTTTAAATGACACTGGAAAATTTACTTTTTCATGTGTGTTTCATCCGTGGTTGGGTGGAACTATTAATGTGACTGATGTACCTTTGCGTTTTTCTAATTTGCAGACTGTAAATTTGCCTGCATCTGAGTTGACAGAAAACACAACAAGCAAATACGATTCTGATTGCAGCTTGTGTTATGTAGGGTTGGTAAGCAAAATAGTTGACGGTGACACAATACATGTTGATAAAAAAATTGTGAGACTGTCCCTTGTTGATACCCCTGAAAAAGGCGATGAAGGTTTTCAGAGGGCGACAGATTTTACAGCATCTGTATGTCCTGTTGGTCTGGCAGTACTTGTCGATATAGATGACTTGCAACCATCTGATCGTTTCGGGCGACAAGTGGCAAAAGTGACATGTGGTGATGTGGTTTTAAATTCCGCATTGATAAAATCATCTAATGCACACATTCTTGCATCGTTTTGCACAAAAAGCGAATTTGCATATGATGATTGGGTCGCAGATAAATGCAAAAAACCAGTTCTGCCAAACCATTCCATTATTGCACCAACACCTGAACCTGCAAAACAGAAAAATGATACGATATCCATTGTTTCTCAAACTAGGATAAAATCAGATGATTTTCCAGTAATCTTTTTATCTCCACTTGTCATATTGCCTGTAGTATGGCTTGTCATTTATTTGAGGAAATCAAGTACACATCAAGATTCTCAAATTTTTGAATTTTTGGAATAAAATTTGTGGGTTAAAGAGTAAGCCGGCTTACCCAATAACCAACAAAATTACGCACAAAAAAATCACAAACCTTAATTATAACTCTAATCAAAATCTCCATTTTTGAGCTTTAAATACTAAATTATCTTATCTGTGTGATTGTTTTGAGTGCTAAATGTCCTATTTGTAATGAATCGCGACAAATCGAGACAGACGGTGAAACTGTCTGTCCCAGATGTGGCTTTGTGTATGGTATAGCAGAATCTGAATCATTTACTATTTGCACCGATGGTCACAACAAACTCGGGTCCAAAAATATTTTGGATGACAAACTAATCCTGACACATCTTAACAAGAAAAAAACACGCAATATTATTGAGAGAGTAGACACACACGCACTTGATTTTTATCGCTGCTGCGATGTCTTGAATTTGCAAAAAATTGTAACAAACAATGCATTTTACATGTTTTCAAAATTACGCCCATTCAAACTCGGAATTGGAAAAACTGCGGCATTTTCAATTTATTCGGCATGTGAGTTTTCTGGTGTCCCATGTAACATAGATGACATGATAGATCTAGTGCGTCACGTGTTTGGCCTGAAAAGAATGATCACTTTGCGTTCCATGCTGTATTCCATAAAACCGACTGCTTTGGATATCGGGCTTGTCTTGCCAAACGGTGATTTGTCTGATGTTTGTGCAATCAGAAATAATATTGACCCACAACAACACATCATTGCATCAAAACTAATGTCTTGTTTTCCTGGTACATCTTTGCAGAGGGCAAAACTTGTACATCAATATCTGAGCAGGTACACATGACTGGCAAATTCTCAATCATTGATCTAAAGGATATAATCGTACCTGAAAACATCATTACTGATTTTTCAGACAAGCGACTGGCATTGATATCGGATGTTTTTGGAACAGAAAGTGAGATGTTGTTTTTTGTAATTGTGACACAAAAAGACAGCAAGTATTTTCTTGCTGACAGATGTGATGTGTATGCTGCAGCAAAAAAACAAAACATAAAAAAAATACGCGCCTTTGTCATTCCAAATTCAAATGATCTTGGTGCCCACATCACATTGTCTGTAAAATCATTTCAAAATCCAGTTACACTGATACGTGTCATCCGTCCGTTTGTGCAAAAGTTTGGCATATCTGAAACACTGAGCATGTTCTTTTTGGATTCGCAGTTCAAGCGATACTATGAGATTAGTCTAAGCGATGATATATTGTACGAGTTTGAATTGCTGATACATTATGTTTACTCGCTTGGCGCAAATACCGTTGTCCCACTGCATCTCTTTGAGGAGCTTGGAAGAACTGACACAGTAGAAGATCAAAAAAAGATCCTGAAATTCATACGCACATTGGCAACGGCGAATCCGAGCAGGTTTAGATTTCCTCACAATGATCAAATTCGGTCTGCATCAATTGCCCATCCTCGCAAAGAAAAACAACACCATGAAAAGGCAGTCTCTGAGATAAGGGAGTTTGAATGCCAAAACTGCCATGCAAAACTTATTGCGACACCGGACTATGTAGGGCCTAGAAAAGACATTGACGGCATCACACTTGTCACTGGACCAAATCTTGCAGAGCATGTATTTACAATTCCACAAAAATATTGCAAATATCTGGGCGTATCAAAAGAGTCTCCCCCAATTATTTTATCCTCCCAGAACAATGATTTTGACACACTTGCAAAAAAATTATCTGGCAAGAATTTCATAGTTTTTGTCGGAAAATCAACCTCTAATACAAATGTCATTTAGATAATATGCCCGCAAAACGATCACTTTGCATCCAGAGGAGTCTCTGCACTCCTTTGGATGCGATGGCATACACACATGAGGTCCTGATTATATCGTCTATGGTCGGAGTGTTTCTTGTCTTGCTGCTTGCTTCTTTTGGAGACAGCATATCTTCAATGTCTGAGATGGTGGGTAAGTTAAATCAGCAAAAATCTGCAATGCTCTCTGAGAAGATATCTGTGATATCTGCAGACATTGTAGATTCAAAAACAGTCATTGTTATCTCAAATTATGGAAAATATAATTCCTCCATATCAAAGGCGTTTTTTGAAAATATCACCATATCATGTACATCAGATAATGCCGATCCTGCCGATATGAGTGTGCAGCCTGGAAAGCTGATTTCGCTGACATGTGATTCTATTACAGATAAACTCTATCTTCTTACAGAAAACCAGAACATATTGCAAGTCAACGCAGCATGAATATTTTGCTTGTATTTTTAATTGCATTTGTAAGCATATCTGCAATCATGTCTATGCATGCAGCTGCTTTTGGATGGGAATTTGGAGAGTTTCAAAAAGGCGATGTGTTTGTGTATAATGTCTGCGATTATATCACAGTTGACCGTACAACAAAAACACAAACCAAATGCTACGATCTTACGATTAATATCATTGAGCAAGTCAATGTCTCATTTGGAACCGCATGGATTGCCCAGGTGTCAATTATTAATGATGAGACGTCATGGAATGATGTCATTTTAATTGATGACGGGTTTAACATTTATTCTTTTGAAAACAAGTATGTGTCTTCTAGTCTGTCAAATACTGTATTTTGGTTAACTCATGACGCGCACATACAATCAATTGACACTGTTATAGGAAATACAATGTCTTCGACTTTGCCTGCATTTGGAAAAACAGACATTATGGTTGGTGATTTTGAATCATTTGATGATTACACCACATACGATCTTGTTTTCTCAGGCAATAATATTTCAGGAGTAGTTGTGATTCGTGACGATACATATCTTCCATCAAAAGCATCTGTTTTTGCAGAAAAGAGAACTGGGAAGATTCCACTGTTTTCATTTGAATTAAAATCCTACTCTACACCATTGTCTTTGCCAATCATAACTTCGTCGATTCCATCCTTGTCTGTCCCTGTTTTAGAAACTTCTGTGATACCTAATTTAGAAACTTTTGAGATACCTAATTTAGAAACTTTTGAGATACCTAATTTAGAAACTTTTGAGATACCTGATTTAGAAACTTTTGAGATACCTGATTTAGAAACTTTTGAGATACCTGATTTAGAAACTTTTGAGATACCTGATTTAGAAAATCCGACTTTTGAGGACAAGTTTGATTTGTTTGTTTTTTTCAATAATTTCTACAATGGGATGCTGCGATTTTTCAAAATCAATCCATAGGTTCAACTTGATAGAATCAATCCCTAATACAATTTTTCTTTAATTAATATTATGAACCAGATACTTGCTGCAACAATTATTGTTCTATCTATTATGGCATCTGGCGCATATGCCGTATCGCTTGTATCTGACATGTCTTTGGCTTCTACTGCTTCATCAGATATAGATCAAAATAAAAAATCTGAAAACATCAATGCTGTTTATGACGGGTCTGAAATTATTGTAAAAAACACAAATTCAAAAGATTCGGAAATTGTCATGTTTCAGTTTTTTGATTCATCAGGCAAAGAGGTAAAGCGTGTCACATCACAACAAAGAGCATTTGACGGGTTTGCCAATAATGCATTGTCAGTTTCAAGATTTGATTCGTCAAAAGACATACTACAAAAACACACTGCCAACTCTTTTTTGCCTTCTGAGTTGGGTGTATCATCATTTGACGGGTTGACTGGCAAGATAGTGACAAAATATGGCAATGTCTTTGAGATAAAGATGGACAATCTTGCTTCTGGTATCGGAGGTAATGCAACTGGTGACGGCAAGGCGATGATTAACGGAATGGGACTGCAATCAAGAATAATTCAAAAAGAATACTCTGGATATGTCACACATGGCGCCGGAATGATTGGAGTTGAAAAATCATTAAAGCCGTACACCCGAGTTTCTGACACGGATGACTTTGCATCTCTAGTTCAAAATACGGATACAAAACTTGCATACCTCATTCCTTCTTTTTGGAAATCATACACATACAATGGAAACTCACTTGTAGATACAACAGCGTCGCCAAATATTCTGGGATACTCTGCAAGCAAGAACATCATTGGTGCAAACACCGTAACCACTGACACAAACGGAATACACGTCGTAGGTACTGGAACCACCGTACTCAAACTAAACCAGATGAGCGGCACAGACTTGATCCTAAGGCAGACAATCCCAAGCGGTGCATCAGTCGAATTGGTAGAGTCCCCAAATGATTTGACATTGCTGCCACATGACGGCGCAAACTTTGTCCTGTTTTCACAATACGGGCAGGGAACATACATTAACGCAATTCTATCATCGTCTACGTATTGGCACGGGGCCCGTCAGTGCCCTTGCTATCCGCCTTCATATGGATATGTTCAAAATTTCAGTCCTACTATATTTTATCCTGCAGTATATGTAAAGACACCATCCATTACATTTTCATCGGCTGCTCAATACATTTCAAGTTCTGTCGTGAACGGATACACACTGATATCTTCTGTCACTGAAAAATATACTGTTGTACAACCTTCAGGAGGCAGTAATTGCGACAAATATTGGATATGGTGCGCGTATTATTATCCAATTACATATCATCCAAATGCAGTCGGGACACTCACCATAAAAGATCCTGCACCATACACATCAGAGATGATTTCCACTGGAAATAGCGAACAAGATTATGTCATGCCGCCAGGTGATCAGTATCTCATTGTAAAACCAAACGGAAAGACAGTAGACATCAAGGGAGAAGCGCAAAATGCAATTCCATTTATCACAATTTCTGACTTGCCAGCAAACATTCCATACAAGATACTCAAAGATGGAATTCCAGTAATCGTAGGAATGACATCCCCGTCTGGAATGATTCAGAGTGCAACCAGTACCAGCATTCTGGCAATGGGTGGCGTGATTAATCTGTATCCTGACTCTTTAAAATATAGGGGCCCGTTTAGCACAGTAATATTTGATGAAGTGAATTCCCAAACAATACACATCGATACTGTAGATGACAAAGTGTATGTGGTTCACGCATACGCGAAAATTCCTGTAATTGGAAATGTAAATGTAACTGACACAAACCTTGACGGAACACTGCCTTTGTCATATCTTGACAAAAGATACTCAAACGGACAAGACATAATGGTTCCAGTGATTCCAGGATTCCACACAATAAACATAACGATAAACGGAATTGACACATCGCTGCAGTATGAAGACATACTTGGAGGAACCGGAATCAAAATAGCAAACCCTGCGACATCGACTGTATCTGTATCTTCTGTATCATCTCCAATTTCCTCAGCTGAGGCAGTAGCTGGCACCGTGACATTTGCAATTGCAACAACAAATGGTAATCTCAATGCAATAATTACTCAGACCGCATCTGGCAATGTCAATATCTCAAATGCATACACGTTGCAGCAATTACCACCACCACCGTCACCACCAGTAAGAAGAGATCCGCTCTCAGGATGGGTGGATGTGTATGTCAATGGGGCACTGGTGCAGCAAAAGACACTTGGCATAAACCCGTTTCCTGACTTTGTACCGACAGCCACTATGTCCTCTAAGATAGTTACAAAAACTGTGACCTATACTTATCCGGACTATGTGCTCTCTGGAACAGTATCAGTTCCAGTGAATCCTGGTGATTTTGTAGAGTTTTTTGTATATGCCAAGATCTCCGGTGAGATTGACTCCTACTCTGCACCATCTGGGTATGTCATTGCATCCTCATCTGGCACCTCAAGTGCTACTGCAAATATCAAAGACGCACATGTTCAAACAAGCATGTGAGTTTTAATTTTTTCATCTAACCATGTATATTGAATTTGCACTTTTTGCAGCATTTGTATTTTTTGCAATACTTGATGTAAAGAAAAGACAAATCAAAGCATACTGGTTTGTCGCACTTGCTATTTTTGTAATTATTCATAAAATTGCATTTGATTCAGATAATATTTTATCTGATCTGCTATTGTTTGCAACATCTGCAGTCTTTGTAGGTGTGGCGTTTTTGTGCAAATTATTTGGCAAGGCAGATCTGCTCGGCATTCTTATCTTGTCTTTTGCGATACCCCACATAGGCCCAATACCTGCCGGAATTCCACTGCTGTTAACTACATTGTTTGTCCAAAACTGGGCCATCATCATTTCCAATCTTGCTTACAATTTTTCGGATTTGGCACAGGGAGACACACTATTTTCTGACATGCCTTACCTGAAAAATCACCGACTCAGAAAAATGTGGTGGTTCTTTTTGGCACGATGCAAAAGACCCCGTGACCGATTCATCTTGTCTGCAGAAAGATTTGATGAAATGGGTGTGATGCGGTTATCCATAAAGCGTGAGAACAAACTGACACCTGATACAAAATACGTGTTTTCTGCACATCCGCAGTTTGTATACTCTACTATGGCGTTTGCGTTTTTATGGTTTGTAGGACTTGCCTTAAAGTGAACATCTTTGATATTGTAAAAAAAGCAAAGTTTGTCGCAAAACAAGATGCAACACCTGCTGCGAAATTCTCAGATACGCCAATGTTTTGTGTGCAAACTTTTCACGCCATGCCAGACCTATACCGAGACAGGTATGCAGTGGGCGATGCAATAGTTACCATCACAGATGATTTCCAGTATCTTGTATTTGAGCCGCAATTCAAAAACGAATCAGACAAACTTGCATATGACAAAATAATGCAGTACAAGCAGCTCCTAAAAGAAGATGTAAACTCGTTGACTGAAGAGCATCTGATGATCTCAATTACTGCGGCAGCAGCTGACCTTGGCCTCTCAAATGTCTTGACTGACAATTACAAGACAGTCCGGTATTTTGCAAAACGCGATATCTTTGGTTACGAAATACTTGATGTCATGATGAAGGATTCCGCACACATCGAGGACATTACCTGCTCTGACCCGACGTCAGTCGGCGTGATACACCGGGATTATCTTGAATCAGAAGTGCTTCGCTCCAATGTGCGTTTTCGTAATTCAGAACACCTAAACGTGTTCTTGGAAAGAATTGCCCGACTTGGCGGAAAGCACATATCTTCATCGGATCCGATGCTTGATTTTCAGCTTGAGGACAAATTCCGCGTGGCCATAATATCTGATGAGATAATATCTCCAAAATCAGCCGCATTTTCAATTCGCATAAAATCTGACAAGCCATTTACCATTACTGAGATGATCGAGAAAAACGTGATTCCCACAAGCGTTGTTTCTGTAATCTGGAAGATGCTTGATTTTCGTGGAACGGGTCTGGTGGTTGGCGCCACAGGTGCCGGAAAATCATCTCTGCTAAACACGCTGTTTCCATTATTGCATAGATCATCGAAAATCATGACCATTGAGGATACTGCGGAACTGCAGATACCTCAGTTTGACTGGACACCGTTAATTATTGATGCCCCCATAACATCTCCGCAATACCATGACAAATTCCAGGAGCTGCTAAACGCAGTGCTGCGTCACAGACCAAAGATGATTTCAGTCGGTGAGGTGAGAGGAAAATCAACAAAAAAATTATTTGATGTCATGTCGACGGGACATTCATCGCTTTCATCATTTCATGCATTTTCTGCAGAAGGCGCAATGCGTAAAATAATTTCCGAATATGACGTGCATCCTGCATCTTTTTCACATCTGTGGTTTATTCTCACAGTTGCAACAATAATAGACAAAGACAAAAGACACAAGAGAAAATGTGTGTCCTTTGACGAGGTGTGCTACGATGGTGTGCATGCAAGCCTTGTCAATTTATGCAGCTATGACGCACTATCTGACTCTTTTCTTGGCGCTACAATTACTGAGATGATCTCAAAAAGCAAAAAACTTGACTACCTCACCCGATTTGACGCATCATCTGACTTGGCCTCTGATTTAAAACACAGGGCAAGTCTGCTTGATGAATGTGTGAGACAAAAAGCATACACGCCAAAAAAGGTAATGGGAATTCTATCCAGGTATTATGCCAAATAGATTCTTTGCATTTGCATTCTCTGCAATGCTGTTGTTTGTAGCTTTTGTTTTGGGCGCCTCTGGACATCTTTTGGTTTTGATTTTATTGCTTGCATGTGTCATACCTCTGCTGTTTTTTGCCCAGTTGCGTGTGATTTTTAAAAAATTAAAACAGATGTTGTACAAAAACATAAATCCGCCGACACTGTTGCTTGAAAAATCACGGGCATCATACCAAGATATTTTGTACGGGCATCTTGTGAAATACAGATTTTTTTCAAACATGAATAAGAGCATACAGAGAACCTCGCTGTCTGGCGCGATAAAGACTGGGTCCCTTGTGACTCCTTTGCATGTATCAAAAAATATTGTTTTTGTCTTTGCAGTTTCTTTTGCAGCATCAATAATAATATCTCTGATTGGCGTCTTTGTCTTTTTTAATTTATTATTTTTACTGACATTTTTGTTTCCATTGTTTGTCCGTTTGTATCCTGGAATCTCAAACAAAATAATGTCATCAGATATGGCATCATCGTATGATGATGAATTTGCCTACTTTTTGGCATACCTGCAGATATCCACAGCGGCTGGCCTTGGCCTGTATTTGTCAATGGCGAAATTGCTGGGCAAAAACATACTGCACTCAATCGAGCGTGATGCAAACACCCTGAAAAAATGGGTGTCTTTGGATGGCTATTCTGAATCAATTGCAATTAACAGTCTGGCCCTTAACCACTCTCATAAGACATTCCAGTCTTTTTTGTTTTCATACTATGCAATATCAAAATCAAACACTCCCGGACTGGATAGTTTTGTCTCAAAGACTGCCGATGTCGAATTTGAAAAAATAATCACCCAAGACGAGAAAAGCATTGGCAAAGTCACGTCTGTCTTTATGTACGGTGCAATGGCCATGATCATGGCACCAATAATGATGCTTACAATGATGTTTATGCAGACTGATCCGCACTCTGTGCAGTATATCGCATATGTGCTATTTTTGATTCCAGTCATGTATGCATTGTATGTGTTTTTTACAAATTCAAGACACTCTGACGTGTCTTTGAAATACAACAGACATTCCCTCTTCGGACTGGCTTTTGCCATACCATGGTTTGCAGCAACTCATGACTGGCTTGCTTCTGTATCTCTTGGCATCCTGGTAATGGCGATAATTAATGGCGTGTCCGTCCAAAGGCAACTTAAGTCGTGGCGCTCAAAGACAGACGGATTTCCTATCTTCATTCGTGATTTAATTGAGAGGCGCAAAGTTGATTCAAACTTTATAGTCTCAATTAAAAAATTACTCAAATCCCCTGAGATTGGCAAAAAATACATGATGTTCTCAGAGATATTAGATGATGTGCGTGCAAGGCTCTATGAAATAACGTACACAAAAAAGGATCTGTTTTACGATCCGAACCTGTCTTCAAAAAGATTGCGCCTTATGATGTTTATCTTGCAGATTGTCTTTGATGGCTTCGATATTGATGTCTTTTACAGTCGGTATGCCAGATAGCACAAGCGTGCTGTCTTTTGATCCTAAATACGCCAGCTTTTTGATCAAACCTGATTTTGGTCAGTTACTTGATGCGCTAAAACCTGCTTTGGTGATAATGTCTGTCTGCTCAGGCCTAGTCATTTCCCGTGTCACATACGCCACATTTTTTGCCACCTTGCCACTTGGACTCAGTCTTGTTATCACATTTGTCATTTTGGTTGGCTGGGATTTTTTCTTTGATGTGATATCCAATCTTGTGAATTCAGCCCTTTGAGAAAAATTGGAATTACGAAACTAAAATACGTCTATAATCTTTTTAGAAATTCTTCTTTTTCAATTTTGGCAAGTGCTAATATTCCAAAAAGTGTGCCGATTTTTACTTCTTTATGAAGTGGAACAACTGTAACTATTTTCTTCTCATCTACAAATTTATGTAATATTATGTGACTGCCTGTTTGACGAGTTGCTTCAAAATCAAATTCTCTTACTAGAATATTGACAATTTCTTTTCCTGAAAGTTTAGGGAATCTCGACACTTACTGCACCAACTGTATTCATACTTGTTAGCATTTCTCTGGCATCAGGCATTTCTTCAACATACAGACTAACTGCTTCTTTGAGATTAGCTAGTGCTTCTTCCATCGTATTCCCCTGTGTTGTAACTCCAGTAACAACTTCTTTTATGATGTACATGTCATCTTCTTTCCAAAAAACAGTTTGTAGTTTCATATATCTCATTTAGCAGTTCAAACCATTTTAATCTTTAGTGAATAAACATGTATCAAGCCCAAAACAAGTGTATTTTTAAAATCATTGGCTTATATGGCGACGATCAAAAGTTCGTGAACATTTTTTAGTCATAAAACAATAACTTTAAGTGAATTGTTGGGTTTTTCCAACATATGTTGGAAAAAACAAACGTCACACAAACTACCTTGAATATACTACATCTCTATAATGCTAATTATACGAAATCACTTCATTTGAGAGAGATAGCAAGAAAAACAAAGATAGATGTAAACACTGCGCAACACCAACTTAAAAAATTAGAAACAATTAATGTACTTTCAAGTACAATTAAAGGAAAAAATAAGGAATATGTTTTGAATCTTAATAATGTGATTACAAAATATTATTTAATTATGGCAGAGACTTTTACCACTATTGTTTATCTTCACAAGAATTTCATAATAAAAAAAATCTTGGTCGAAATTGAAAATAAAATAGATGGACCGCTTATTTTATTTGGTAGTTTCGCAAATGTAACTTATAATAAAGAAAGTGATATAGATCTATTTTCTATTGATGGAAAAAAAATTGAAAACAACATGATTCTAAAAACTGCAAGTCTCATAGGTCGTAATATAAACATAAAATCTACAACTGAATCAAAATTTTCTAGCAGTTTGAAAAATAACGATCCATTGATAAATGAAGTCGTTTCTAACCATATTGTACTTAAAGGTGTAGACAAATTCTGTGATATTATGTGGAGATATTATGAAACCAAGTAAAAATAAACTGAAATGGTGTGCAAAACAAAAATATGGGATTAAAATTATTAAAGAATCCCTTAATCTACAGAAAGCATATCTAAAGAAATCAGAAGACGCCATAAAATCAATGGATGCTAACGCAAAAGAAGGAATTAATGAGTGGGTGGTATCTACAAGCTATTATGCAAAATATTTTGTTGTTTATTCACTATTATCACGTATCGGAATAAAATGTGAAATACACGACTGTACAATATCTTTATTCGAATATCTGTTTACAGGTAAAATTCCACCCAAATTGATACAAGATTTTCAACAATCTAAGGATGACCGTATAGATGTACAATATTATACTCAATCCATTCCAATTAATCTAAATGCAATAGTTGCTGACACGAAGACATTTGTGTTAGAGATACAAAAAATTATTGATAATTTAACGCAGTCTGAAATTATAATTCTTCAGAGTAAACTCAAAGTGGCATTGCAATAGGCACCACTCTCTTAATCCAAGTTCTTCTAGTACCTCTTCTTTCTTTACTCCTTTTATTTGCAGGATTTTGCTATCTAGATGAGACTTGGGTATATTCATTTTTAAAAATGAACCGAAACCCCCCTAATACGGTTATCTTTAATTTGTGTAATGGTTGATTATACTTCGGAAAAACTAAAACATCTAGCCATTGGAAGTATCGTTGCAGTGCTGGCCCTTGCCATTATTGCAACATCTATACTTTCAAGTGTCACAAATGAGGGGTTGGATATAACCGAGTCCAGCATCAAAAAAGGAGCCACAACACAGTCAATACTCACACTTACTGTGAAAAACATTGGAAATTCCCCGATCACCAACATTAACGGTGCTGTAATTGGACTTCCATCAGGCGTCCCTTTCTCTTTTGTGATCAATTCTGGAACTCTTGATGTTGGGGCAATAATGTCACATGTTGTAGAGATTCCAAACTCGTCTGCACTGTCGACTGGAGCATCGTATCCTCTCTCAGTTAATGCAACTAGCAGTACCGGACTGAATCTAGTAAAGACTGGTCTTGCATATGTCTCGAGGATTTAATTTTCCCCCCTTTTTATTTAATTTTTTTTATAGTCAAATGATGCATGTAACATTTGCTGTCCTGTTAATTGCATATGCAAATATGTTTACCCTGGCATATGCTGACGAGCTTTTTATTCCTGCAAACATGATCCTCTCAGAATCATATCAGGGTGTGTTTGTACGCCAGGATGATTCGTCTTCTGCACTTGTTTATCTTGCAACAGACTCTGATATTGTAAAACTGCCTGAGAATCTGTACATTCCGGCAGGCAAAAACCACGCATCATTTGATATTTCACTATATGGTACAGGTGATGCCAATGTGGTAGCCCAGTATGGCAACGTGTTTTTCAACTCAACTGTCCGAATTTACAATGCTGTAAATTCTGATTACAACATACTGCTTGTTTTTCCACAAAAAACAACTGCATCAAAAATCAACGGGGCATTGTATTTTGTAGATAGCTTGCTAAATCCCGTGTATACATCAGATGATACTGTGGTGCACCTTGTAGGTACCGGCCTTGATGTTGATGACTCGGTAACTGTAAAAAAAGGCCAGTCCAGTGCATTTTTCCCAGTAATAGTACATGGTGATTCCACACTCAGTGCATACACAAACGAATCGACATCAAACACAATACGCATCAGTTATGATAGTATGAAATTTAATGTGAATATGGATGTCGCACCAGATGTGATCGCACCAAACTCTTTTGGGTATGTCTTTGTCTGGCTGACTGACGAGTCTGGAAATATATTGCATCATCCGCCAATCATAAGATCCACACTGCAAGTCTCTGGCAATAATGTGCTCAGTGTGGATGGTATGTCTTTGCAACAAAAAGACATGTTCATCCAAGACGGATTTTTTTATCAGAAAATATATTCGCACCAGTTGGGGAACTCGACAGTCACTGTAAATGTGCCAGGGTATGGTGCGGCTGGAAAAAACATATCGGTGCAAAATCCAATCCCTGCCATATCATCTGATACAAAACCAAACAGTATGAAAACACAAATTTTTCCACCGTCAACTGACTCGTATGCATACTTGGTAATCTCCATGTTTTCTCAGGCAAACTATACGTATCCTGCATACGGTGTGGAACTCTCTGAATTTTCAGTGACATCGCAAAATCTTTTGCATGATTCTGCAGTTGAATTTCTCAGCGACGGCAGAAAATCACAGTCAATGATAATTCCATTGACTGGAAAAATAACAGGCAATCACACCGTTTATGTCTCAACGCCTGGAATGCCTACAGTAACAGCAGATGTGCAAATAATACCTCCTGTAGAGTACACGCTTTCTTTTACGCCCCTGCCATTTGTTTCTGGCGTATCTGCAACTGACAGCAGACCTTTGTTTGCACTATCAGTACTTGACCAAAATGGTGCAGTTTTGGACCCTCATTACACATTTGGCGATCTGCAAATACAACTGCTTTCAAAAGAGGCAACTTTTGAATCCGACTTGACAAGTCTAAAAGAGCCTGTGACGATACTTTACGGAAAATCAGAGATAAGACATCCTACAGTCACGGCAGTTTCCAAAAACTCTAATATTGCCGCAACGTCCCAGTCTGTTCCAAATCAAAGCCTAGTCATTTCCATACAGATGCCAAACAGTGCGCATTCAGGCGAGCCATTCCCTGCATATGCGCAGCTTTTGGCAGACGGCAAACCAATATCTGAGATTGACAGTTATCTGAAAAGCGACTGCCTGTTTGAAGACAGCCTGTTTAAATGTGTCAAGCCTTCAAAGTTTGTCGTTTTTAACAAGGATGTGGGATTTGCATCAAAGGCAATTGACATATTTGAAAACACGTTTGAGCAAAATGACTTTGCAGCTGATTTTGGTCCAGACGAGTTGCATATTGGCGAGAAGCGTGTGATAAAATTCAACCTTGCAGCAGGTGTGACATTTACTGTTTCTTCTGCCATCCCATTTGAGACCTCAGATAACTCTGTCACACTAAAGCCGGACAGTGATGGCAAATATGATCTGAGTGTTGTGTTTTCAAAACAAGGGTACAAGACGCAAATACAATCACATTCTTTTGTCGTATCAGAGAAAATTCAAGTTAATCTAAACACTGTGAATTCTGACGGAGTGTCTGTTGGTTCGACTGTAATTGCCAATACTGAATCTGTGAATACGCCTGGTTTTTTCCTCTCCAGATACGGTGTCACTCATCTTGAATTTCCACAGACAATCATTACTGGTTTGTCAGGGTTTGTCTTTGAGGGAATCACAACATCTGATGGTCAAAGATACAAATCAAATATTGCAGACATACCAATTTCAGGACCAGTCAGCATCACGGCTGTTTACAAAAACACAATTTTTGTGACAGCCAAAGGCGGTATCGGTGGCGGTGCTTTTGAGAAAGGTGACACAATCACACTTGATGCCCCGCCCAGAGATGTTGTCTCTTTTCTGGTACGTGACACATTTGATCACTGGTCGTATCTTCCGCAAGGGTATGATGTCTATTTGCAGACTGTAAAAATTACTGCAGAGAAAAGTTTTGACACTACAGTTGTGTACAGGCAGGATTATTCAGGCATTGTGCTAGTCTTTGTCTTTGCAGTTGTGTCACTGTTTGTATTTATGAAAAGAGACAGGATGTCGGGAATCTTTGCAGCCAAGCGAAAATGAAACTGTTTTTGCTTTTGGTAATTGTACTGTCTGTCGTATTTGTCTCATCAGATTCTGCATATGCAAAACATACTGTTTTGACTGACAGGAACTGCTCTGTAAATGTGTCACAAATCCCGATTCCTTTTCAGGTTACATGGAATGATAATCCAAGGAGCAATCCTGACGGTTCGCTGTATCCGGGGGATGCGTTTCATTTTCTCTACAAATATTCGTATTCTGAGACATGCACTTCCTTTGCTGTACAACCTCTGGTTGGCTCTGCAAACCTTGAACTCAAATCCGCATTATCGCTCTCTGATGGAAATACAAAACCTCAGGGTATCATCTTGTACCACTGGGTTCCAAAAAATATCCAGATCTCCAATTATTATAAAATCCTCTCAGTGCATCAAGACTGTATTGGTTTGAAAGGTGGTGGCTCTGCATGCTCTGAGGTACAGTACACTCTCTCAGAGAATCCTATCTTGTCAGTACGCCAAGACCAAATGAACATTCCGGGCATACTTGACCCAGTCTCTGTGGATGTAGACAAATACGGCTCAAAAAGGCTGGCAGATAACATCAAAATAATATACACCTATCAATGGCATTTGGTCAAAGTCAAAGAATCATACAGTATTGGTGTCGACAAACATACGACAGAGGATGCATCCTCTGTTGATTCGTTTGTTAATTTTGTAAAACAAGTGTGCTCTGATGGTACAAAATATGCCGGATGTGTGTTTGGTCATGCCGAGGTAAAGCCTGAGGTTGCTGAAAAAAAAATATGCCTCTTTGAAGAGCTTGACAAAATGAAAATAAATTATGATGGTATAAAAGAAAAAGACGAATGTGTCATCGATGATTCCAAAGACAACATGACTTTGAGTGTAAGGGGTACCGGTACGCACTGCTCTGATAAAAGATGCAAGTCATTTACTGTGACATCCGATAGTACCATGCCGTTTTTTATTTTGCCGTCTTTTGGCGGTGTGTTGTTTTCGTATCCTGCTATTCCAGACCTTGATAATTTTGATTCTAAAAACAATGACGGCACGTACTATCTTGATGATGCTATTGGCATTCATTCAATGCCTGATGTGAAATGGAAAAATAAGAGAACAGGCACCATATCATTTGAAAGTAAGATTGATTCAAGTGACTTGCAGCAGATTGACTTTGCAGGATGTGAAAACTCATGCACCGTACTGCAACAGGGAGAAAAAATCTCACCATCCTACCACGACATTGGTAACGGCGATACAATCTCAACGCATTTCACTTCTGACTCTTTAGGATTTGCGCATGTCTCATACGTCTCAAAAATGTACAACATTGGCAAATATGTCGGAAAATACAGCGGCACTGCAACTCCGCTTGTCGTGATTTATGAGCCGAAAATATCAGATTCTGACACATGGGTCAGGCTGGCTGATGCAAAATACCAGTCCTTTGAAGACCGATATGCCATTGCAGTAAAATATGACGGTTCTTTTGGCGGCGGAATTGATGATGGCAATTCCACAATCCGCACAGAGAGGCGCATGAAAGTTACGGATATCTCAAACGTGTCTTTTATGTCAAATCCTTTCGGGGTTGTCCTCTCTGATTGGAAGTCAAATGCGACAATATCTGATGCGCAGGGTCTTACCGATTTGCATGTTTTGGATTCTGTATATTCGTATATTCCAAAGGATGCAAAATTTGTAGACGTGTTTCCAAATCCTGCCAAAGTAAAGTTCAACTCCACCTCCCAGAGTCTGCAAATTGACTCTGCAGGATACATGAGAATACTGCGAAGCCTTGATGTATCAAAAGAGAAAATTGAGAGATACAACAACAATGTGACTGCATATGATACGCTGGAATCAAGGAATTTCGGCGGAAAGCAGATAACATATCTTGGAAATGATTACTATGATTTTCCTTGGGGGTATTTTTCCGTTCCGTTAAATGTCACTGCTTTTTTAGTTGATGAAAAATTTCAGCCACAGACAGATAATACCACCAAAATTGATTTTATAGATATCGCAGAAACAAAAAAGGATGTCGATTTTCTATCTGCGGTTGAATTTTACCTTGACAAACATGTTGATGACAAGTTTGCCTTTATGCATATGGCAGACATGTATGACATGAATCCAAAAAAGAGCTTTGACTCTAGTTCTGTTTTGTTGTTGATAAACAAGACTGGTGCAAGTTACGATTTTAGATCATACCAGGCAATACTGAAAAACAACGTCATCAATGATGCCATTGTGCCGCCGCGCGACTATGTGATGAATTTGCCTGCAAGGCAGTTTTTTTTAGGGTACTCTTACTATGATGTGGTGATTCAAGCTCACAACCAAATATTTCCAAAGACAAACACAATTCAAATTGGCGGGGCTGATATCTCTGAATCTGAGCGATTCCATGTAAATATGAACCAGGACAACTTTTTAGATATTGGCAGGTCCGATGATGTGGCAGTGATTGGAGAAAACGTGTATTTTGGAAAAGAGTACGATGTGTTTGTAAATGGAAAAAAGCACGACAATGTCATATGTGATTTTGGATGCATTGTGTTTTTGCCTGATTCAAATCCTGCAGACATTTCAATTAAGAACATGTGGGGCGGTGTCGCATCTGCAAAAAATGTGACGGGGCCGCAGCATGTAGAGTATGATCCAGATGCATGGATTGATGTTGCACCGATGCGTCTGTTCTGGATTGCGTCAGGTCTTGGAATTTTTTATGCCGTGTATAGAATTCTCAGGATGTATTTTAGAAAATGATTCATACTAAAATAATGCCTTAAATGGAAAATTTTTTGTATCTTGTATGGACAGAAAAAAGGCGTTTGCAAAGATATGCGACAAGATGGGATTGGAAAAACAAGCGGTCGCATCGATGATTTTGTCTGCGGCACCAGGCGATGAGATGTCGTCTGGATCACACAAAATAGTGTTTGACGGTTTGCGCAAAGTTGACGGCAAGGTATTGTACTGTGTGTCTTTGTTTGATTCTCAGACTCTTTGTACACGTGTCTTTGTAGATATACGATGATGTATCTGAGTTTGAAATGTGTATTTTTGCTTTGTCTCCTTTGCCATTATTTCCTGCAAGAATAATTCAAACTCTGGCTTTCCTTCTGTCCGGCGAAATTCATCTTTTGTTATTTTCATTTTGGTTCTTTTTTATCTTGGAACCTAATAAAGGACATGAGAGTAGCGGGTCTAGTGGGACTGATATACTTTTCTGGGATTAGTTTCAGACCCAATTTTGTGGCTAAATTTACTGTTTTTTTATAATCCTAACTAGGATTACGTAATCTTTCTGTTATTGATGATTGAATATGGGGGTGAAATTGAACTTGTTCTAAAAGACAATTTACTAAGTAAAAATGATGAAATGGCCAGTATGACTATCCCTGCAAATCCTACATAATATGTTGCCATATTAAAATCCGAAGTTTTAGTTATGCAATTTTCAATCTTTGTTGTATTTAGAGAATCGCTAATCCAACTGTGTTTTATCATATTCACTAAATCATTAATTCCATCTACAATGCAAAAATCAGTAGTTGTTGTTAGAATGAATGAGAAACCGTATGCAGACACCGTTAGTATTAACCCAATAATCAGATACTAAAATCAGAAATTACAATATTTGAAATGGATAAACTATCAAAGGCACAGTTTGAAACCATACTAAGACACGAACTAGGCCATGCGTTTGGTCTTGCACATTCCACAGCACCTGAAGATCTTATGTTTCCAACAATAGAGACTGACTATCCATACATCTCTGATTGTGATATCGATGCTGTCATATTGCTATATGATGGTGGAAAGAAAAGCGAAGTAACATGTGACATTTAGTGTATTATGAAATTTTATTTTAAAAGTCAATTTTACCCATCTTCCCAGTGTTGTAATCTAGTATTGCTTGTGCTATTTCATCTTCGGTATTCATTACAAATGGTCCATAACGAGCAACAGGTTCGCCTAATGGAACTCCTGCAATCAAAAGAACATCCAAATGTGATGATATGTCATTTGATGCTTGGATTGTTATCTCAGTTCCATCTTGTTCAAATAAAACAATCTGCTCTTTGTGAGCAGAAATTTGTTTGTCTCCAAACAATCCTTCTCCATTTATGACATATGCAAATGCATTATAGTTTTGTGGAATAGTTTGTGTTACTTTGGCATTTGGTTGTAAAGTAAAATGAAGATACATTATAGGAGTTATTGTATCAATCACTGCTTTTTCTCCCATTGATTCTCCTGCAATTACTTTAACCTTGACACCATCCTTTTGTGCAATTGAAATTTTGTTTGCTGGTAAATCCTGATAACGTGGATTCATCATCTTGTCTTTTTTTGGCAAGTTTACCCATAACTGAAATCCATGTAGCGTTCCACCTTTCTGTGAAAATTCTTTTTCTGGCATCTCTGAATGAATTACACCAGAACCTGCTGTCATCCATTGAATGTCACCTGCCTTTATTTTTCCAGAATGTCCTTGCGAGTCTTTGTGTTCAAATACGCCATCAATCATGTATGTGACAGTTTCAAATCCTCTATGCGGATGATCTGGTGCACCTTTAGCTTCTCCAGCAGAGATTTCAATTGGGCCCATCTCATCTAACAAAAGAAACGGATCAACTTCTCTAAGACTACCATTTGGAAATGCTCTGTGTACCACAAATCCTTCACCTTCTAATGTTGTTTTTGCATTAGTAACTTGCAATACTGAACGAGTCTTTGTTGTATTTTTTACTAGATTTTGATTTGTTGTGTTTTGTTTCACAATATAGTATACACTGTTAATTATTTAAATATGGTAGTAATTACTTACTTAGTAGGTTAGAATAACCATACCAAGTAACTTGATAGAAACTATTGTCTTTAATTAGTTAGGACACATAAAATATACAATGAAAAACATGTGGATTGGAATAACCATAGGCATTTTTATCATTGGAGTGGGAATTGGTTATACTGTTTTTCAAACATCAAACAATATCACTACAACAGATACACAGATCGAGTTAGAAAGATACAAAACCGCAGAAAACATTGCAATGCAACATCTACAAACATTTGATGAACTAGATTTTGAAATGTTTACAACCCAGAATTGGGATGGATTCACAAAAAGTCATTCACAGGATATAGTAGTCTATTGGCCAGATGGACATCATACAGAGGGTCTTGAAAAACACATTGAAGATTTGAAAGCAATGTTTGTTTATGCCCCTGATACTCGCATACAAGAACATCCTGTTAGAATAGCGTCAGGTGAATGGACAAGTGTTATTGGGATCATGGAAGGCACGTTTACAGAACCAATGCCATTACCAGATGGAACTTCAATTCCTCCAACTGGAAAATCTTTCAAGTTGAAGATGAGCACTGTAGGTCATTGGAAGAACGGTGTCATGGATGAAGAATATCTGTTCTGGGATAATCAATCCTTTATGAAACAGATTGGATTAAGCCCATAAGAGTAATCTTTTTTCTTTTTTATCAAGACAACTGATCATTTAACAGTCAAATGAATTGATATTTTATCTTCATCAAATATGCTAAATGAACCATCTTCTAATGATGTAACAAGTATTTTATAAGATTCCAATTTTTTTATCATATTTTCTAGTTTGTCTCTGGTTGAAAATTGAATTGTAAAAAAATCCAATCCTGCAAAGTCCGTTGATGCTTGTGATATGTCTTCTCCAAGCCAAGTATTAGTGGCAATATGATGATGATATTTTCCTGCTGCAAAAAACAATGCACCTTTCATACTTGCAGTGTTTGAAAGACCTAAAACTTCTGAATAGAATTTTTTTGCCTTTGCAAGATTGGATACATGTAGGTGGACATGTCCTATTGATGTATCTGATGGAAACTCATTCCAGGATTTGGTTGATTCGGCAAGTAATCCTTCCATATCAAGCGGTTCTATTGACATCACTACTTGGTTTTCAATCCATTTCCATTCGGATGGTATTCTGTCACGGTAAATTTCTATTCCAATATTATCAGGATCACGAATGTAAATCGCTTCAGATACAAGATGGTCTGAAAAACCATCAATTTTGATCGTATTTTTGTGTTTTAGTAAATGTGAAAGAAAGTCTGCCAAGTCTTTTCTTTGCGGAAGTAGTATTGCAAAATGATACAATCCTGCTCTTTGAGTTGAATTAGGTGGTTTGGCTGTAGATAGTGCAACAAGATAAGGCATCTTACCGTTAGGTGAAAGAAATACCGCATGATCTGTTTGTTTAACTATCTTGAGACCTAGAAAGGATTTGTAAAATTTTAGAGAGTGGTTAATGTCAGATACTTTAAGATGAACTTGACCTATTTTGGCATTTTGATCAATAGGAATCACATCCACATTAGCATTAGTAATTCAATAATATAATGGCAATCATATTGATTTAAAATTTAGATGTTATTCTCAACCATTTTTTGGAAATTGTTTATTGTATGCCATTGAAGTTTATTTAACCACTATCAAATAGACTTTTAAGGATTAAAAAGATAAAGTAGTTGATTGGTATCTGCAGGAACAACAGAGTTTCTAAGCTTACTTGCAATTCTTTTTGGCGGAGGAATGATTGGTGCGTGGCTAATGCACAAGATAAAATTTCCAACAATCATAGGATTCATACTAGTCGGAATAATCGTAGGACCTTACGGATTAAGTGTAATAGAAGATACCGAATTAATTAATCTGTTAGCAGAATTTGGAATCATCATACTGCTTTTTGTTGTAGGATTAGAATTTAGCATTAACAAGTTAAAGCGTGTTGGACTAAACGGAATCATCATAGGAACAGTCCAGCTTGGAATTGTATTCTTTTTGGGATATATTGTTGCAATAGCACTTGGATGGTCTCATCTGGAAGCACTTTTCTTGGGTAGTATTTTGTCCATTACAAGTACTGCGATATCGCTTAGATTCTTGCGGGATCTCAATTTAGTAAATACCAAAGAATGGGATACCGTAATCACCATACTGATAATAGAGGACCTTGCAGCTGTTCTTCTTTTAACATTGCTTGGCAATGCTTCAAGTGGAGAACATTTTGCAATAACTGATGCAGGATCATTGATAATTCAAAGCATATTGTTTTTTGTTTTGACTTTGGCAATAGGCATCAAAGTAATTCCAAAGTTGCTAGAGAGGGTATCCAAAATAAACATGGAAGAAGCTCCTTTTGTCACTGCACTTGGTTTGGCATTTGGCTTGGCAGTTCTTGCACATTTTTTGGGTTTGAGCAGTGCAATTGGGGCATTTTTGATGGGAATGATAATTGCATCATCAAAGTTTTCTGAAAAGATAACTCCGCGTGTTTTACCGTTAAAGGATTTTTTTATTGTGATATTTTTTGTGTCAATTGGAATGCTTGTAAACATTGCATTAATTCCAGATGCAATTTGGATTGCAATTCCAATTGTCATTATAGCTATAGTTGGGAAATTCATCGGAAACATGTTTGCAGCATCAATGTCAGGAAATACTTTCATCAGTGCATCCACTATCGGTGCCATGATGATTCCTATTGGAGAATTTTCATTTATCATAGCTAAATTAGGAGTAGACAGTGGAAGCATAGACGAATCCATCTATCCTGTCACAATATTAGTATCCCTTATCACCATGCTTGCAATGCCTCTTCTTTTACGAGCTTTACCTACAGTTGTAGATCAGAGGTCAATCATTCCAAAAAAACTCTTGAATTATGTTTTCTTTGCAGGCAGATTTGTAGGAGCAGGTGCATTTAAAGAAAAAACAGAACAGGGTAATAAAAAAAATGATTTGAAAAAGTATGGACCAAAAATCATGGTTCACTTTGTAATAATTGTATCATCACTTGCGTTGTTAAGTTATTTTACACCAACAATAATAGATCTTTTAGAAAATCCAGACATACCATTCTTTATGAGCCCATCTTTGTTTCTTGGAATTTTAACTGCACTCATTGTAGCATATCCAATATTTCTGATGATAGGAAAAATTGAGGGGATAATAGATAGAGTATCAAATACAATTACAGTCAATTATGGGCAAAATGAAAAACAGATTGTCAATAAACCAATACACAGAGTATTGCGCAACATCATCTTTATCGGATTAATCTTACTTTTAGTTGCAATATTCATCAGCTTTGTAGATTGGGAAATGGAAAATGCAAAGGTGATCATTTCAACTATAGGTTTTGTTGTAATGATACCTCTGATTCTAAGCACAATATTTTCAATACGAAAACTTACACAGACTCATTTGTTTGACAATTGGATGTCTTCAGACAAAGAATAATTCTCGCGATTTAGAAAATAACATTGCAAAATTTTATTATTCGTATGCTTCAACTGTCTTTATCCCTTTTTTTGCCATCAATACGCCAAGAAAAGTAGTCAACACTACTACCATGCCAACTATTGGGAAAAGATTATCACTTACAACACCAAGATCCATTCCTGTTTTTAACACAATAAATGAAAACTCTCCTAACGATGCCATGCTTAGACCTATGGCAAGTGCGTATTGTTTGCCACTGCCAAATAGTTTTACTCCCATATACACACCAAAAATTTTTCCAAATATTGTCAATACTGTAATTACAAGAATTGGAATCCAAAATGTCCCTATTGTAGACAAATTCATCAGTGCACCAATCGTTACAAAGAATATTGCGACAAAGACTTCTCTAATAGGAGTAATCAGAGTAGACACGTCATCAGAAAATTTAGAACCTGCAATTATAACACCTGCCAAAAACGCACCTGTTGCAGCTGAAAATCCAAGTTCATACGTCAGAAATGACAATCCAAAAGCCAGCCCTAATGCAAATGTCATAGTTATCTCAAATCTTTCCAGTTTTGCAATAAGATCAAACAGTTTTGGAACTAATAAAATTCCAAGACCTAGTGTAACTGCAAAAAATATGCCAATTTTTGCAATTGTCCATATTACTACTGAATATTCAAAAGAGCCAGTAACTACTCCAGAATGTAATGTACTTATCAAGATTATAGCGATAATGTCTTCAATTACCAAAACCCCTGTCAACAGCATTCCAGAAGTGGTTTCAATACTTCCTCCATCTTCCAGTACTTTGATTATTACGACAGTAGAACTAATTGATAGGGCAGCAGCTAAGAACATTGAATCATAAAATGTCCATTCAAACAATTGCCCTATTACAAATCCGATTCCCAGCATTACTATTACCTCTATTACTGCAATTGTAACTCCGACTTTTCCGACATTACGTAGTTTGGATAATGGAAATGTCAACCCAACACCAAAGAGCAGTAAGACAATTGCAATGTCTGAAAAATTATTTAGCATGTCAATATTTTTGATAAGACTTAACGGTCCAAACGGACCAATCATTATACCTGCAGCAAGAAAACCAAGAATCAATGGCTGTCGTAGAACATATGCCAAAGCGCCTACCGCTGCACAGGCTATTAGCAAAAATGCCAAATCCCCAAGTAATTCAATCCCTAAATTCATTGAAACATATAACCTACGAGAGATTGTGCATTGTAACTACTTTATCAGCTGTCAAAATGTTTTATTTGGAATGTTATTTTTATTTATTAAGATAGACGCCCCCAATTATTCATATCAACAACACATTAAACTATCACATGATCAATATTGGTTTTTGCAGACTGAAAAATCCCCTTAAATACAAAATCCTTTTGTTGTAATATGCGAGTATTGGCAGTTCCAAGCAAATCTTTGCTTGATGTGAGGTGGATAAATGCCTCAATTAGGACATTTAGTCCGCGTGAATTTCTTGGCGCCATAACTGGCATAATATCATTAATTGCCGCCTTTACTGGCAAGGCGCACCCGATACTTGCTGTTTTTGGGATTCTGGTAATTGTTTTCGCATTTTTGCCATTTGGCTTTCTTACTCCTGAAAAACAGATGATCGCATTTTTGTCATTTCGTCTCAAAGGTAATGGTTCTAAAAAGCAGAAAAAACAAGAATCATCACTAATTGGCATTGGCAGCTACTCTGAGATGATTGTGCAGCCTGTGCCAAAACCAGCAGATACGCCAGAAACAATACAGATTGAAAATCTGGAAATTCCATATACGCTAAAAATCAAGACACTCTCTGAATCGCAGTTTGTACCTGTATCGATATTTTTTGCCGAAGAGTCAGGGGAGAACCAGATACATGTCTCAAATACTGTAACTGACAGACATGGAAACGTATCATGCACCATACTGCTTGAAAGTTACGGACACAAGCGCGTCCGTGTAATTGATGAGGCATCCCATGTATTGTATGACAAGATGATAATCTTTGAGAGAAAATGACTGCACCATACATGACATCACTATTTGCAAGAGGAGTAATTTCACATGTTCATAAAAAACTAAACACGTCCCTTGATGGATTGATTCCGGGTGCTGATGCCGGAATATTAATTGTAACTACTATTGCGTCAGTTCTTGCTTTTTCTGGCGTCATGATGCTGCTAATCAAAGAGATTGCAGCAGGATTTGTAGATATAGTTACCAGCGTTCCAAACTTTGAATTCCATGTGGTAAATGGCGTGGAGAGTGGAAACTTTTCATATCTGCTGTTTTCAATATTTCGCGACATTTCTTTTTATTTTTTTATTTTTGTTTTCTTTTTGTTTGGCATATTGCTTGCACTAAAGCAGGCCCAGCTTGTCACAAGCGAGACATTAAAAAATATGATAAAATCCGCATTTGTCGGGATAATCATAATAATGATATTTCCATACATCTGGGATCCTATCTCTGATGTATCAGAGATGTCATCTGTGTGGATGCTAAACCCGCTATACTCTTTTGATAAGGACAATCCGTGTATAGTCTCAAGTGACCCGCGTGTGGCAGAGCTGGTAAAATACCAGACTCTTATGAAGGAGAGGTCCAGCGTTGGCGGAATAGTCACAGATGATTCAAGCATTTGTGATCCTGCACTTCGATCAAACTATCTTTTTGCAAAGGCAATTTTTGGCGCAAGTGTGAATGTCGATTTTAAATCCGAAGGAGGCCAGTGGTGGAATGTCTTTGATCAGATAAACGCATATGCCACAACTGTAGCTCAGGGAATATTCGGCGTGATGTTTGAAGGAATTACAAAGACTGCCATGCTGTTTTTCCTTGCAACAATGTCCGCCCTTGTCGGCTCTATGAGGTATCTGCTGACTGACGTGATAGTTATTTCACTGCCAATTTTACTGGCACTGCGAAGCATACCCGTATTGGGAATAGACAAACTTGCAGGAGTTCTTTTAGGTGTGTTTGTACCGCTTTTGTTTGTCCCGTTTTTTACCGCCTTGATAATTACTGCCGGAAGCACAAGTTTGCTTGAGCAGGAAGTCGACGTCACCACAGTAGAGGGAAAAGAAGACCTGAATTCACTTCTCTCAGACAGGTATCTTTTCTGGGTGTATGCCATTGCAACTCTGTCCCTTGCTGTAATGACACCCGTGATGTTTGTGCCTATGCTTTCCAGTGTATCCTCAATGGTAGGCAAGATGGTAATGACTGGAACGATGACGGGTGTGATGGGTGCCGCAAGTGCTGTTCAAGGGCTGGCAGGTGGCGGTGCATCTGCAATGAAAGGACTTGCTGCAGGTGGCAGTACAGGAGCGCTTGGAACCCTAAAGGCGCTTGGCACAGGGGCAGGACTAAAGGCATTAGCTGGCGGAATGAGCTCAGGCGGTATGTCTGGTGCAAAAAATGCGTTTAGAAATGATCTGATGGGCTCTGGAAAAATTATGCCAGGTGCCGGAATTCCAAGCAGCGGTGTTGATACTTCCGAGTCCGGCGATGCTTTTCACAAAGGTTTCATTGCTGGTGAGCAACTGCAGACAGGTGAAGAGGCGGGGCAGCATTCTCAGACATCGACTACATCTGGAACTCTGGTTACAAATACATCAAAGACATCAAATACAAAGCAGACAACCATACCCGAACATGGTAGTAGCACTGATGCAACTCCACAGACAAGTAATCCACCTAAAGACAAAATTGAAAAATAAAAAATACACCATGATTGTTTTTTTTATTTTTGTGCGATATCCAAAGTGCGTCTAAAATCAATTTAATCTTTAAAAGGAATTATTCTATAATATGGACATGTTAGCAACACAATATGCAGGCGAACGTCAAATAATAGAGGTGCCCCTAAAAAAGAACAGGACATTGGAGGTAACTACTGGCAAAGTAGCAGTGTACAGCTCTAAAAAAATCATCATCTCAGTTGAGATGCGACTCATTCGCTGTATCATTCCACTAAAGAAAAACAAGATACGAATCCAGTATGCAACATTTGCAAATTTTGGAAAAGGCGTGATGATGATGAGAAAATACTTTGACTGTGATCTGGAAAAGCCAAAAATGCCTGCACTGAATCTGTGTCATTTCATACAAACCGAATATGAAAAGATGGCACTATACTCAAAAAACGAGCACGGTCTGCTAAAGATGCGCGGATCAGAGCAGATAGTGATGGTCTTTGAAAACATAAAGACAAAAAAAGGAACAGGTAGACTCTACATAACAAACATTGGAGTGACACTTGAGACCAAAAAAGGTGTGACCTTTGAGGTGCCTTATTCAATAATAACACTTGTCACCGAATCAAAAAAAGATATGATACGCATCCTGTGGACTGAAGCTAAATCAAAATATTCATTTGATTTTCAACTGCCTGACAAGACTGACAAAAACATCGTGCTATCTGTTATTAAAGACGAGCTTGTAAGATGGCGAGAAACAGAAGGAATGGCATTTCTAAATGTTGAAAGAAAATTCCGCAATCTCTCATATGATGAGCTATACAACTTGGAAAACTCAAAGAATCCGGAATTTGACGCATATCTGCAAGAGCATGTGCGCCACACTTTCGGATACTACACACAGGGATTTGCGGATCTTGATCGTGCAAGCATACTTTCCTGCAAACTGGCAGCAATTTCACCAGACATGATAAGTCACATCTCAGATGTAGAGGCAAAACAGAGAAAAGAATTGCAAGTACGAAGCGAAGCGTGGGTCAAGACAAAAATCGAGATTGACAGACTGCAAGACCAAATCGACTCACTTGAAAAAAAATGCCAGAATGCCGACGAGTTTAAAAAACTGCAAAAAGACAAAGACTATCTACACCTCAAAGAATCAATTCAGAAAACCATCGACTCTGATCCTATCTTTTTAGACACGCAGCTACTTTTGGATGAAAACAACATTGCATCACTTTGCTCATATGACAAAAAGAGTGCCATAATTTATGACCAGTGGTGCAAAAACGTACCGCTGGAGAATTTCACAGACGAGTACAATGATGCATGGATTCGCTATATGCTTGAAAAGACAAACACAAAACAGGGACATGACCCCATCTTCAAGAATTCTGTAACATATGACGAATTGCAAGAAGCGCTAAAAAAAAGAGACAGAAGCAGAACCACACTTGCAAACTTTGCAGCACCTGAAAATATTTTACCTGAGAGTGTGTACAATAACTGCTGGCATGACACAGCACACAAAATGTGGTATGTGCAAAACGACTCACTTGATCAGAGACTGCAAAACAGGGCAGACTCTGATCCTGACCACTCGCAGAGCACCATAGGAAGAAGGGTGTGGGGATTTGCAGAAGACCAGGTGGAGATGTTTTGCGGACTGCCTGCAATCAAGATGAAATGTATTTTTGATAAAGATGAATTAGTACATGTTGCATTTGATAGAACCACAGGACACGAAATACTTGATATGTATTATAGCATGATATATTTTCTATTGCCAATACTGGAAGAAAAAGATGTCACAGAAGAGATTGTTGACAAGCTCGGTTTACTTACTTTTGATGCAACTGAAATGACACATGTCGTGGCCCCTGATGGATCAGCGAAGCGATTCACACCAAAGATGCTAAAACTTTATTGCGACAAATTCGGATTGGCAGATATTTCTCTTGGTGAAAGATTGAGAAGGGCGCTGGCACACATTGAAATCTGCATATCCTTTGATGCACGGACCCCACTATCTTCTGATGTTGCAAAAAAGCCAATGGCAAAAAACGTCATACTCAGACCATGTAAATATTTTATAAAATGATGCTCTGGTTGTCCAGACCTGTAATGTGGAGGGCGATTCACGACATTCTAAGATTGAGTGAGTTTAGTTGGTTATCCAATGGTAGAGATAGTTGCTGGATGAAACTCCTTTCCTAATTTCTTCCTATTTCTTTATTATGGGAGTTTTTTAAATTATCTAACAATTATTTGCATTAAGCCGATTTGAGTATTTCCAGTTAATGCGTTAAATCCTTTATCAAAAGTGATTAGTGAATCACATCCAATGTCTTTTGCTAGTAATGCATGAAGTATGTCAGCTACAAGAATTTGTTTATGTGCAGAATTTTTGTAATTGGATTTACAAACACCACAATTATTGTAAAATTTTACAAAACCTTTGATATCGTCCATTATTTGATCTGCATCATCAAGAATAGATTGAAAATTTGTCTGTTTGCCTTTCTCAAATTTAACATGAGGAAGTTTCAATAATTCTGCTAATAATATGTTGTATGCATCAGTGGATTCTTTTTTGATAAAATCTGACTGTTTATGCATATCAATAGTTTGAAGAAGTGAACGTTCTCGTCCTAAAAGACTCCTGAGCACACCTTTTACTTCTATTAGTGTTAAAGTAGAAAAAACTCCTACATACTTGCCTTGTTTTATTTCATCGAATATTTGTTTGGCCTTTGGATATTGGAATGGATCTTTTTGTGGGCCACTTACATATGCTATTAGAATATTTGTGTCAATGTATGTTTTCTGCACATTAAGAACCCCTTACAGTTCTTACTACATCTACCGAGTCAATTTCTTTTGATTTTATTCTATTTGCTAATAATCCAGACAACTTATCAAATGCACTTGAATCTAATTTTGGTATAGCACGCAAGCCTATTTTCTTAGCTAATTTCTCTCTAATATCCTCATCATTGTATACATATTCAGTAGTTTCTCTAGTTACCAAGTTTGTTAAATTAGATTCTAATTTTTCTTCAATCGAGTCATCTAATTCTTGTTCAAAAAACTCTTCTTGTTCAAGCTTGAATTTGTTTACATCCAGTATGATTTTACTTTTGGTTGTAAATTCTGGGAATAGTGAATATACATCGTTTAGAACCTCATTTAGGGATTTTGTGAAATAATGATGAATTATTTCGCTTATTTTTCTAACTTGTTCTTGTTGTTTTTCCAATAATTCTTTAATTTCATTTCTCCCTTTTTCTGTTATTTTGTATCTATTGACTGATCTTCCAGAAGCAGAGATGAACTGATCAGCAATAACATATTCTTGCATTTGTAATGTTTGTAGGCCTTTGGCAAGCGATGGACTAAAAACTCCATAATTATTTGGTGTCCAGTCTTGATAAAATTCTTCAATGTCTGGAACTTTTTTGTAGACTAGTAAACCATATTTGTGTAATCTAGTTTTTCCCTCAACATAATTTTCAGATCCAATAACTACTAAAAGCCATTTTTCACGTAGTGTTAACACTGTTAAAATCCTCCGCCATTACAATAAATGTATATCGTTCTATTACTCAGTGTAAATCGATACATCAAAATCTCTAGAGAATGAATGATTATCATTTCTTCTATTTAATCTATTTCAAGTAACTAATTACCTTCTGTTTAATTTTTACATCCGAAGAGCTACAAATGATTTAACTTATGTGGTACA
This sequence comes from Nitrosarchaeum sp., assembly GCA_021414365.1. Lineage (GTDB taxonomy): Archaea > Thermoproteota > Nitrososphaeria > Nitrososphaerales > Nitrosopumilaceae > Nitrosarchaeum. The sequence continues at coordinate 38,294 of JAIOOR010000005.1, read as the reverse complement.
TAAATTAAATTTCAATTATCCCTCAACTCTGAAAATCATCGATCAATTCAAATCTATTATTTGAAAAGGATGTTGTTGCATTTGCAACTGATTCTATAGCATGTAGAAAGAAAATTCCAAATCTAGACAGTAAAGAACTAGGTGGAATGAAACTAGACAAGTTTGGATTTAATACATACTTTCTATCAAATGGATTTTATTATATTAATGGGGTATGGAAGAATCGTGGCATTGGATATGACACTGAAAGAAAAATAGAGATTCAGCATTTGGATACAAAAATCGATGAGAAAGGACAACTCTACATTACAATACAGACTACACGAACGCCTCACATCAAAGGAGCAATCAATTATGACAAGATTGACGATATTGGAAAAATTGAAGAATATGACAAGAAAATTGGATTAAACTCGGATAGAAAAAGAATGTGGTTTTCTCAACTAGAATCACTAAAGGATAAGAAATTCTGTGATTCCTGCCTATTCCCATTGATTTAGTGGGGGATATTATCTCAAAAAATGAGGTTACATGGACAGGTTATGATGAAGGAGCATATGACCCAGAAAGTGAACTGTAATAAAAGAAGAATTAATTTAGTTGAAGATTTGATCTGAATTAATAATATTCTCTTTCTTCTCTTAATCTTTCCCGTTCTATATCTTCATCTAATTTTTTAACATAATAGTCTATCCATTCTTTCACATTATCATTATCCTCTGTTTTTTTGTATTCTAAAAGTTCTTGTTTTTCATTTTCAAATTGTACTGATGCAGGACCTGAAAAAAAACCCGTGCTAAAATTACTAAGTAAACTGCGTTTCACAGACTCATCTTGTCCATATCTTATCAATAATTCTCTTGCAAGACATTTTTCTTTTTTCAAAATAGGTGGAACATAATTAATGATAAATGATGCACGTCTATTAGGATCATGGTCTATCCAATCAAATATTTTTTCAAAGTTCACTTTTTCTATAAAATTTGGCGTTGTTTCAAACATTCCTCCCCTCATCCAATTAATAATATCAAATGCCCTTTCATCAAAAGGTAAATCAACATATTTTGTAATTAATTCCCAAATGTCATTTGGAAAATCGTTAGATATTACATCTAATACTTCCATGGATTGTGAATGAGTTCTCACAATAGTTCCATCTCTGCCCATATTTTCAAGCATTTTATCTGCAATCATTAATGCTTTATCGGGAAACTGTTTGATGAATTCAAGAGTGATTTCCTTCCAGTAGTAATCAATCATTGTGTTGTATACTGGAGGATATTTTTTGTCAAACAATACCTCATGAGTTAATAATTTGCTTGTTAATTCTAAATCTAGGGGTTTTTTCATTCTAAATACAAAATAGGTGTTAAAAAGAGTAATGGCACTAATTATTGTCTTTTGTTGGTTGTTTTCAAGCATTTTTTCAATCCATTTTTTTACTACGTTTTCAGAAAGTTTGTTGATTACGCTCCCTAATTGAAAATGAGCTAATTCATCAATATTGATTTTATTTTTTTCAATTAAATCTAATAACAATATTCCAATTTCATCGGTTATTCCAGATCTCCAAGCAATTTCGATATAAAACCTCAGGAATTCTTTATCATTTGAAAGATCTTTCATTAATTTTGTCCAAAGTTCTGCATCCTCTTCAAATATTTTTTGCATATATCCACTTAGAAAAAATGGACTTCCATTTTGGTTAGATTTTTTTTGAAAATCTAATATGACATTTAATAATTCATGGTCTGCATCCATCGTGGATAACTCATATCCAAATTGATAACCTGCTTTTGCATCAAAAGTAACAAGCCATGGTAATTGAGTTTTTAATTTTTCAAGATCAAGCGATTCTTTAGCTAATTGATTAATCATCTGTTTACGTTCTCCTTCTCTTTTTTCTCTAGCACGATCTACCATCATATCCATTCCAACGTAACGTTTCATTAAATCTGGATATTCTTTTCCACTAAGATTATCATATATTTTCTTAAGAGATTGTTTTATTTCTGTAGGAAGTTTATCACCATCAAATTCTAAAATATCAATTATTTCTTTTATGGCAAACTCTTTATCCACATATTTTAACAAATTCGATAATGTTTTGATTAGATAATTTCCCATATTTGGAACGTGCCCAAGAATCCCTCTTGAATTATTAAAAATGATTTCTGCAATTTTCTTTTGATCTTTTTCTGATAGTGAAGGGATTTTTTCAATCATTACATCGATAACTCCTTGATATGCATTAGTCCACTCTTGATATGTTTTAGGCTCCCATCCTTTTTGATCAATAATTAATTCATTTCCTGACAGACCGCTTACTCTACTGAAGTGTACAGCTTGAAGGGCAGATTCACATGCCATTAAACCCAATTTTCTAATTTGGGTATTATTTTCACATAAAGTTTCTTTCAATAATGGAATTCTTTTTTCGGGGGGTGTTTTTGTTATTGAGACATATCCTGGACCAAGTGAAAATAAATTTGCAAATAAACCTGTAGCATTGTTAGACCATTCTTCGTTTTCAAATTCGGCTAGACTTCTTAGTAATTTTCCACCACGATAAAATAAATCAGGTTCAAACACTATCCTTTCTAAACCATTCAAAACCTCTCGTCTACCTATATTAAAATTAGAAAAATCATTTTGTGACCAACTTGACATGGAGTTTTCAAGATAATTTGTTGCTGCAGTAGGATCAACGAAGGATAGAGATTTGAAAAATTTTGAGCCTAATTCTGTTTTAATAGAATCAGAATTATGAAGTGGTCCTCCATCATCAAATAGTCCTTTTACGATGGAGCTAGTAACATCAGAATTTGCGGCGTATTCAAACATTGCAAAAAACCATTCTCTTAGTTGTGGGGGTAAATTTTCAACTAATTTATCAAAATTAAAGGACGAACTATATTCGTCCCACCACCTTTTCCATAACCACAAATGCAATCCCTTGGGACTTATGTATAGGGTGTCTTCTCCTTGAAGAATTTTTCTACCTTGTAGCTCTTTAATATGTTCTTGAAAAATTGAAAAAGTGATATTCGGATCTATTTGTTTTACTAGTTCATGTACTGCTTTAATCTCCTCTGGAAAATGTTTACTGTTACCAAATTTTTTAAAAACTGCAATTGATGAAAGTATTCTCTTTCTTTGTTTGACATGTTCCGAATTAGGATCCTCACCATAGTTTAGATATCTATCAAAAATATCAAAAGTATCTGGAATTCCGCCCAATAATTCTGAATCATTTTTTAATTCAAATCCTAATACGTGTGCAAATCTTGGTATCCCACCACAGATTCCTGATAATTGACGTGCAATGATTGAATCATCTCGGTAAGTTTGTATTATTTTTTGAATATCCTCGTCAGATAAATTTGGAGTTTGAATTTGTTTTGTTGTCCCGTCAGTTCTTCTAAATTCATTGTAAATGGTAACTAGTTTTATTCTATTGTCTGTATTTTTGATTTGATCCCATATTCGTAATCTTTCTGCTAAATCACACTCATCAATTACAAGTATACAATGTAATGAAGTATCCCGAATTAGGGTAGCCAATAAACTACTTGAAAGAAAATCTCTAGGAGATGAACAATAAATCACCGAGGGTGCCAAAAATGGATCACGAGTTGCTTCTAAAATTAATCTTGTTTTTCCCACTCCGGTTTCGCCATGTACATTCACATGAATCGGTTCAGAGTCATTAAATAATGCATCATGAATAGACACAATGAATTTTTTTTGTTCATCGCCTAAGACTAATTCTTTTCTCATTTCTTCAGTTTGTGCCCATTCTTGATGTGTTTGAAATGTCATAGAATTGCGATTTGTAAGACGTAAAACAAGTGAAGGGAATTTTTGAATTATTCCTAGAATTTGTTCTTGATCAAATACTTTTATTTTGGGATTTGATACTCCACATTCACCTAAAATAGTTTTTAGATTCATTTCTGCTTTTGTCTTTTGTTCAGTGGTTAGTGATACTTTCATACATGCTAAAATGTATGTTCCATTTTGCGCAATACATCTTTGTACTTCCAAACCCAAATTTTCTTGTTTTGATTCTTTATTGTCAAGTAATTCTTTTCTAATTTCTGATTCTTGCCAAGGTTTGAATGTATCTCCTGCCTTTATTTGATAGAATGATTCTGAATCAATAATTAAATCACCAATTTCAGAAATTCCATCTTCAATAGATGCGTCAATTCCTCCATCAGACACTGTTTTTGCTGTAAAATGAATTTTAGAAATAGATAATTCTAATCTCCTCGCATCTAAGTGTAATAATTCTCCAAATAATTTCACACAATCTTCTGAAGATAATCGATTTATGGCATCTCCTGTAATTGAAAATACTCCGCTCATGTTATTCTCTTAATTTATGATTCAGTCTCTATATTGTTTTTGGATTATTTTCTCTTCAAATAGTCGGACATTATCTTTGCTGCCATTTCTGTTACTTCCAAATCATTTCGAACAGCCAAACTACGCAATTTTCCTGCATTACCCTTACTCAACTCAAGATTAATTTTTTGCTGGAGCAATCCTGCCTTTGCCTTTTTGAGCAGTTTGAGATGAGATGACTTTGGGCTTTTTGCTAGATGGTATAGATATCGTTTACGGAGTTTTTGATCAAGTGGGATAATTTTTCCTGCAATTTTTACAGCTTTTGGTATATTTGGAATAGTTTGACACAATCTAATGACGTCATCACGAGATAATTCCTTTGGGACATATTGTTTTAATTTATCCGGCACTGCTGCAAATCCAAGATATTTCTTGAGTGTTTGCTGTGAGATTCCAAGTGATTGTGCAGCTTTGTTTTTTCCTACTGATTCGGATAAAAAGACACATGCTGCAGTCATGTCCTTTGTGTTCATTTTATTTCGGTGAAGATTCTCAACTACTGATGCTGCCTTTGCATCATCGAGATCATACTTTGTGGAATTAGTTAGCAATAATACCGGTATCTTTTTTGCACCTAGTCGTTTTAATGCTGCAAGCCTTCGTTGGCCTGACATTAATAAATACGAGTTTTTTGATTCCTTTTGGACCATTGGAGGATTTTGAAGGCCTTCATTTTTGATGGAACGTGCAAGTTCTGCAATACCTTCACGGTCTAGTTTTCTTGCCTGTGCATCCTTCCAGATCTTGATCTGCTTTACTGGAATCTCTCTTAGACGATAAGATATTGGTGAATTGTAGCGCTTTGCCGTGATATGTTAAAGGAAATGATATGGGTTAAAAGATGCAGTAATTCATAATTGACAAGTAATCAAAAAATATTCCCTGAAATCAAGCATTATCTTCCAATTCATTTTCTAGATATTCTGGAGCAATGTCATCTTTGACTCTACTTTCTTTCTCTTTTGGTATATCAGCATAGATGAATTTGTGACATCGTGTACATTCATCCATATCCTTGTATTCTATCATCTTGACTTGGCATCATTTGGACATGTATTCTGAGTAACTGTCCAAATAAACCCGATAACTGTTCCCAATAAACTCCATATCTGTGCGCGTAAATCCAATTATTCTACCATGGAAATTATCGTAAATTACTCGGGCATGAAATTCGGTATATTTACTCCGTACGGGTTTACTCGGGCACCTATCGCAAAAAAACTACAAAATAAAGAAAAAGTCTGAATAAAGTTTTATCGTAAAAGATAGCGAAGCGATATTGGATAATCTTGTATAGGATTACGGTTTTACCCAACCATATACAATCAGTTTTGAAAAATAAAAAAGGAAAATAGGTTCTAACGTTTCTTTGTACTTTTAGAACCTTTTTTTGCTGCGTTTCTTTTTCTAGTGAGAACGCCTTTTTTTGCTGAAGCACTACGTTGAGCTTTTGTTCTTTTTACCATTGAACAGTATAGAATACACTTGCTTTTCTATAGGTTGTATAAAGAAAAATTTACTAATAATTCTCATTTAACTTGAATCTTTCTGCAAAGAATTCAGCGAAGTTGAGTTATTTGATTTCTTTAATGTATTTCTCTTTCTCTGATGGATATAACAAAAATATGGATTTACTTTTTAATTTTGCAGATAACATAACTCGACATTATTGGCTGTGATATTTTTTAAACGACTGATGTTTTCGTGTATCATGACCAATAACTGTTAACCATATTCTATCATTATTGTCTCTTTGTAATGCACCATAACCCTGAAGAATTCTAATTGCTTCTAAAGCACGTTCTCAATTTATTTTCTCTCCTTGACATTTTGATACCATTGATGTTACTTTTGATAATTCAATTTTTTCAATTAGATATCCTATTCTCTCTTTAGCCCAATCATAAGGATCTTTTTGCATAAATAATCATCATATTTGTTATATTACAATACAAAAACATTACAACAATTGAAATTGTTAACCTGTTGTCAAACTACACTGTACCGATTAACCCTTTTATTAGATCGTCGTAGATTATACATCAAATGGCAGTAGGCTCTCAAATTGAATGGACTGAGGCTACATGGAATCCAACTACTGGATGTACTAAAATTTCTCCTGGTTGTAAAAATTGCTATGCTGAAAGACTCTCAAAACGTCTAAAATCTATGGGTGTAAAAAAATATCGAAATAATTTTGAATTTACTGAACAACCTAATGATTTAACATTGCCTTATTCTTGGAAAAAATCAAAACGAATATTCGTAAATAGCATGTCTGATTTATTTCACGAAGAATCACGTATGGAATACATTGCAAGTTGTTTTCATGTTATGCTTGATGTAGAACGTCACCAATATCAAGTACTTACAAAACGTTCTGAAAAAATGAAACAATTTTCAGATTTATTTGAAAATTTCTTTGGAGATATAATTCCTCCACACATATGGATGGGTGTAAGTGTTGAAAATGAAAATTACAAATATCGTATTGATGATTTAAGGGATACAAAATGTCATACTCGTTTTCTTAGTATTGAACCATTAATTGGTTCAGTTGGGAAGCTAAATTTGCAAAAAATTGATTGGGTAATAATTGGTGGAGAGAGTGGATATAATTATAGAGAAGTAAAGAAAGAATGGATTCTTGAAATTATCAAACAATGTAAAAAACAAAATGTTGCAGTTTTCTTTAAACAGTGGGGAGGTATAAGACCAAAATCTGGTGGAAGAATTATCAATGGAAGAATTTATGATGAATATCCTAAAATTTCAAGTTTTGATAATATTTTGAAAGAGATTGCTTATGATGAAAAAGAATTTGCAAAATTCTGTAAATCTAAACTTAAAGAAAAATCAGCATTGCTTAATATTTAGATGTCCATCATTTGATGAAGATGGAAATTATAATGGATATTGAGGTCTTAAAGAAAATTAATCATCGTCAAAAAATTTGATTCATTTTTGAAAATATTGATTTGTACGTATTTTTGTAACTGTCTACATTTTTGAAGACAGCCATCAAGATATTCAGAGGAATAATCACACAAGACCAAAAAATCCCCCACTTAAATACAAAATTCTTTTGTCATATTATGAAACAAATAGCAAACTTGCCAGTCCAATCTTTTTTGCTGCACCCATTTAACCTGGAATTTTCCTCAGATTCCACACGGATAGCCGGAGTCTCTGAAAGAGACATTCTGATATCGCAATTTCTGAGACTCTTTGACGGCTTTGAGGGCCCGTTCTATTTTGAGATGGTGCGAGACTATGAGGATCTGTTATTTTACAAGACTGTGAGAAACTGTATCTTTGACAAAGTAATACTAAACACTGCAGACTCGCACCCCCAAACCGTGCTAAATATTGCAGGAATACGATACGAAAAAACAGACACACGAAACTGGCAAATATCAGACGAGTATCCAAATTATGTCACCTTGCAAGACGGCATGTGTTGCAAAACATTCACCCTGACAAGCCTGCTTGATGACCTGCGCCCCGGATGGCTCTATGACTTGTACCAATCATCAGATGTAGTAAAGGTGTATGTGCAGCCAGTACCTGAGGAAAAAACAAGACCAGTAATTGCAAACCACAGAACAGCCCAGATGACCCTATCTAGTGCATCAAAAATGGATGCAACTGCAAACATTGGAATAATAAAAGAACTGGTGTTAAACAAAAGGACTGAAAAATTATTCTTTATAAAAATAATGATGTCGATTCTTGCAAAAAATCCTGACGAGTTAAAAAAAAGAGAGCAGGAATTTTTGCAAACTACAAAAAACACTCCTGGCATCCAGACTGCCAAACACGTCCAGGCAAAACTTTTGCAGGGAATTGTAGGACAAAAAATACTTGTATCTACAAGTGCATTTGCGGCACTGATTCCATTTTCCACATCTGAGATCTATGAGGAAGGCGGCATACTGTTAGGTGAAAACATGATTACTGGAAATCCCGTCCAGTGGAACATCAACAACAGAATGAACAGAAACACGGTACTGGCTGCAACATCCGGCTCTGGAAAGACAACGCTTGCAATGATGATAATTCAAAGTTTTGAAAAGATGTATCCTCAGAGTTTCATATTCGGAGTTGATCCTGAAAACGAGTATGTGGCACTGGGCCAGAACATGGGTTTTACATACATTGACTATTCCTTTGGAAAAAAGATGGGACTGGACCTCTTTAAAATGGTGCCAGACACATTTGCAGCATCTGAGACATTGTGCAACGCACTAAACATTGACGATGCAAGCAGACTGCACGCAAACAAGGCAGCAGCAGTTCTTGCAAAAATGGAGATATCTCAGAGAAGTTTTAAAAAATTCTACCAGATACTAAAAGACCTGCAGCCGCCCTCTTTTGATGGGCCTGGATATTCTAAATATTTTGACATGTTGCAATATTTTGAAATGCTGAGCAGTCCTCCATACTCTGATTTCTTTGAGGGACAGCCGCCGTCATCAAATAAGATAATACTCTCGCTAAAAAACATCGGCAGTGCCGGAGGCATGGTGCACAGGCTAATCACACAGATAGCACTGTCTTACGCGATGGGAAAAGCCCTGCTAATGCCAAAGATAATCCCAAAGATGATAATGCTTGACGAAGTGTGGATGCTGCTCCAACACCAATCGCTTGGAAACTATATACAAAACCTGTCAAGGCGTGGCAGAAAATACAACATCAATCTGATGATGGCGACTCAGAACATCGAAGACATGACAGGAAATGTCGCTGCCAAAAACGTGCTTGTAAACAGCGACACTGTAATATTTCTGCGACAAAGCGAAGCTACGGTATCGGCATTAAAAGAGCATTTCGTACTGTCTGATTTTGCAGTCTCTTTTTTGATGAAACTTGCAATAGGACAGGCACTGATAAAATACGGCAATCACATGGTGCCAGTAAACATTTTGCCTGACAAAGAGCAGCTTGAATTATTTCGCCCCAGATGAATCCTGCTGATTACTCGCTAATTGGATACCTCGATGATGAGAAGGTAATTGCAATGCAAAACACCACGCGCCAAAACATGCTGGTCTTAGGCGAGATAGGTTCTGGAAAATCAAGCATACTCCGATTACTGATAATGCAGGATATCAAAAATAAAAGAGGATTCCTGCTTGCCGAAAACCACTCAGAGCTCTCAGGGGAGATACTCTCGATGATTCCGCCTGACCAGTATGACAAGCTAGTCTATGTCAATCTTGGCTCCATTAGAAAGTATGAAAAAACTCTCAGATTCAATCCTCTTGAGATAAAAGATCCGCATGATGCTGGAATGATTGCATTAAATTTTACCGAATCGCTTGCCGCCGCATTTGCAGATTCATGGGGTGCACGAGTTGAGACCTGTGCAAGAAATGGCGCACTGTCAGTCATTGGGACACAGTCAAACACTTTGGGGACGATGCTCAAACTTTTGACAGACAAGGAATTCAGGCAGTCATTTGTTCCGCAAATAACAAACAGGCAGGCAAAGGATTTTTTTGTAAACGTGTACGATGACCAGTATCCAAAAGAGGCAGGGGGCGTGATCTTTAACAAGCTAAACAAAATGCTGACAATTCCTGAGATGGATGCAATGTTTAACACTGAAAAGTCGTCAGTCACATTTGAAAAAATAATAAATGATGCAATGTACGTGGTTTTGGATTTCGGAGGACTGCCAAATGACATGGTGATGTTTTTGGGAAATATATTTTTGCATCTTTTTTACACCCAGTACAAAAAAAGGGCAAAAAACAGTGACGGCAAATACGACACGTTTAATCTTTATCTTGACGAGGTACAAATGTTTTCAGCCACGATGATTCGCGAGCTATTAAACACCGTGAGAAAGTACGGCATTAAAGCCACAATTGCCACCCAGTCTGCATCGGCACTAGATAGGGACCTTGCAGATGAGATAATGACTCTGTGCAGATCTGTGGCGTGTTTTAGATGCGACGCAGTCACTGCTGCACATTTAAAATCAGTCCTGCCAATAAAGCCTGAGCAGCAGCAACAATTATCATTTCACCATTTCTCTTTTTACAGCGCAGGGGACAAACCAGTTAGGGCCGTTGCAAAGACACGCCATGTGCAAGTTATTGACAGGTCAGAGACTGCAGCGCAGGCAAGTGTGAATAATCTTGGCATCTATGTATCCCTTGACAAATACTATACGCAAAAAGGAGGCGATGCAGACGTAATACTCACACCGCTTGAATTTGGAATACTGAATCTTTTGAGGGTACAAAACAGGGACATGACAAAGCAAGAGATCACATCCTACATTGAAAAAAGATATGCATCTCATCCCAGGATGATATCTTCTGCCTTGCATGATACTCTGATTGCAGCAAACGCTTTTGTTGCAAAAAAAGACACAATCTCTGATGATGGCGATGATACATTTGAGTCAAGATATGTCATAACCAAGACTGCCATTGACCGGATTTTCTCAAAGGCAGCAGCCGGTCGGCGTGCAGGCGGGGATTTGCATCTGTCTACCATATTTATGGTAATGGACGTGCAGACAAACATGGGAAATTACTGCATGCCTGATCTTGGAAAAAATTCCGCGCAAAAAGCAGATCTTTTGATACACTCGCCAAAGAAAATTTCAGATGCATATCAGAACACACGATATCATCCGTCTGAATGGTCAGAGAATGTCATTGCCGTAGAAGTGGAAACAGAGCCGGGCAAACACTGGGAGCAGGCATACAAAAACTGGGAAAAATCTGCAAAAAAAGGACACAACGTGTGGTTTATCGTGTATAATGAATCAATCAAAGACGGAATCATTGCAGAACTGGAAAGACACGGTGTGGCAAAAAACAATTACTCCATACAAATAATTGACAAAGCCTATCTGACTGGTGATTCTGCACAAATCAAAAGATATTCAGAGATTGAATCAATAATAATAAAGACACTAATTGACTGCAAAGGTGTCACTACACAGAAAAACATTTTTGAGGAATTGTGGCGCTTTGAGCAGCAAGAAGTACTTGACGGACTGGAGCATTTGCAAAAAACACACAACATTTACAGGACAAACCCGGATGCAACCCCTGCAAACACAACATGGTCCATTCTAAAGCAGGATGGAGAAGAAACAAAGTTGCAAGTCCCACAAATGACTGACATGCCGCATACGCTGCTGCCAGTTGTGGTATTGCCAGAAACAAATTCAGAGACTGTATCTGCCACAAAGATACAGAAAAAAAATAATTACGCCGACTTGACAGAGCAGGCGCTTTTTTATATTTGGCAAGAGTGCGACATTTACCAGAAAGAAGAGATCAAAGCAGAATTGCAGAGAAGAGGTTACATGATAAAGTCAAGACTGGGAAATTTTTTCCTCTCCAAGATACCATCATTGTAAACTTGCATAACGCAGAGTTGATTCCTATGTGGAAACTGATTTGAGAGATTCCATGCTTGGTTGAAAAATGGATTTCACAGAACTAGAATCAGATATGAGAGAAAAGCAGAGAATTATCTTGGATTTCTCAACATTGCATCATTTATGATGTATTGTAGGGTTTTAAGATGAGTTGAGTGTACCATAAAGGGAACTTGACACATTAATGCAAGTTTGATTAATTACACCATTAGTGTCCATGGTAGCCCTTCCAGATTTGCTTACAGACGCACCTACCAAGTCGACATATTGCTTTCCTTGAAGAACCAAGTCTCCAGTGTCACGATGTACGACTTTCCATGCGCTCAATACGCGTTCGGAATTGGTATCTTTTGAATTTGAACTCGTTGAATTTGAATAAAACTGGAATAAAATTTAGACTGAAATTCAGATGCAGATCACTGCGCTTCTGTGCTCCACTATGCCGCGCTATTATAGCGCCAAAAGCACAATAAAAAAGGGCCAAGCCCTGACAATCCCCCTTAATTAAAACCTGAATAAAATTTGAATTGAACTTGAATAAAATCAAACTTGAATCTAATCGAATTGGAATCAAACTTGATTAAAATTTGAATAGAACACGCACAAAAGAAAATTCTAGATTTTTTGTTGTTTTATTTCTGGAAGGAATCAATTTTCCCCCAAACATTTTTACCATTCATTTCATAAAGTTAAAGTCACTTTATAAAGTGAAATCACAATTTTACTACTTTACATCTGTCTCTTAAAATAGATATTTACATCGCCAGTAGTGCGATAGTAAACTGCTTTTCCAGACGTTTCTTCTTTTTTGACAAAACCGAAATTGTTGAATTTATCTACATAGTCTTTTAGTGCTTGGGCAGATTTCAAGCCAAATTGAGTAAATTCTTTTGGTTGAAATGAACCAATTTTTACCATCCTCTGCAATACCTCTGATTGTCTTTCTGTAAGTTCTGCGTTTTCTATTCTTTTTTTTACATCACTGTGTAGAAGATTTTTTGCAATATTCAATGAAATTTTTCTTTCTGATGGGAATTCCCCAATAAATGAATAGGCCATATCGGTTATTCTTTTTAAAATGTATCTGGCTTCACCTTTGGAGGCATCATATAGTATGTCTATTACTTGAGACGGAATTATTTGTTCAACAGGTTTAGATTTTTTCAAGTTTTCATATCTTAAATTAATCATTTGATGCATTTCTTTCAAACTTAGTGAATTCAATATAACTGGTTTTCCCGTAATAATTTCACTGACTCTATGTGCTTTTTTTTCAATTAAAGAAAACAATCCTTTTTGACCAATCAATAGCCACCAGATATTTGTTCTTCCAATCAAAATATCACGAGTTCCATTCAAAAAATCTATAATCACATCTTCATCAACAATATCAAAGTTATCAACTGGAACAATAATCGAAGAATATCCAAGCTTATTTATTACAAAACTTACCCACTTGTCCATTGCATCCAAAATAGTAGGCAGAACAACAGCTGCCGGTTGTGAAACTGTTTTGTGGCGAGAAACTCCGCCACCAAATCCAGCTACGGAAATACTTCCAACCCATCCGGATTCGATAGTTTTTGCAATGAGGGCTTTGGTGTTTTTGTGTACTTGATCTTTTTTTAATAATGTGCTGCTATCGATCTTTTCTAGATTGAAAATCATGTTGGAAAGTACTGACAACATAAAGTTCACAGAGTTAGTATTATCACTGAGTTCTATTTTCTCAGATGACGGAAGTAATTTTTCATGCTTCCATTTATCGTGCTGAAATATGTTGACGAAGCTTGTTTTTCCCACTCCAACTTCTCCTTCTATGATTATTATTCCACCTTTGTCGCCACTCACAAGAGTACTGAGTTGTGTTAATTCATTAGTGCGACCAACGAATAGTTTTCTGTCTTTATCATTAATTGTTAATGGTCTTGGATCATAAGGATTATCTTCCAAACCTAGAGTATTCCAAAAACTCCCCATGAGACTGTGTTCTAATACATAGTTATAAAGTTAAAGTCACTTTATAAAGTTGAATTTAGTTTTAAGCGCTTTACAAAAGAAGTAGAGTAATAACGTCAAATCATTTGCCGAATCACATAATTGGGAAAATCATTAGAATCAGGATACGTAATGTATCCAAATGGTCATAATGGATCTTCAAAGTTTCCAAACTGGTAAATTAATTGAGGCTTGGAATAATGCCCAAGCCTCAATTATATGGAATATCAAAATATTATTTCAGATCAACAAAATAATCCGATGTAAAAAACTACGGTACTATTGGCGATCCACATATGACGCCCCTCTTTACCGTTTGGCAAAACTCAAAACCTATTCACAGATTCCGCAGCCTCTTGGTCTGTACATAAAGAAAATCACTGATGTCTGAATTTTGATATAATCATACAAAGTAGATTTGTGATTTTATTATGAACAAATCCTCCACAATTCTTATTTCTAATCCAGTCAAACTGTTACAAAGTGACAGTCAAAGAATCCAAAAAATCAAAAAATACCCAATCAAAATGTGGTGATGGCTCATGCCTTGCTTGCAATCCGCTTGACAAAAAGCTGGCAAGAGTGCTATCAAAACTTGACTATAAAGACACACATACTTTGCTTGTCAATCTTACAGAGCCAATTCAGCACAAAATTTCACGTCATATTGGAAGAAAAAAAATACCGCAGCTGGAGGAAGCCAATTACAACATAGGGCGAATAATCGGACATTTACAAATCCAATATCTGGACAAAAAGCCAAGAACAAAGAAGGACATAGAGGCTGCAAGACGCATTCACGAGGAGATTCTTCGGGAAAATTAATCCTAGACCTCCTCAGAATCGCATTTTTGACTTTATATCCAATTTTTTATTAAATGGTTAATGCTTGCAAAAAAGAACGAACAAGACCTAACTGAAGCAATACGCGGACCAGTCGGAGTATTTGCCCTTGCGATAATTGTGATTGCAGCAGCTATTGCAGTCGCAGAAAATTTTGCACCTGGCACCGCAGATGCACCGGATACAAAACCAATTTTTGGCAGTTTTTTTACAGACTTTATTGGCGAGGTGATCTTTTACATCCGATGGGCCGCATACATTGCAATCATTGCAGGTGGCATAATGATCGGCGTCACGCTAAGGGTATCAAAATAAAGTGATGGCCCGTCCAAATTTTTTCTTAGTTGGAATAATTTCGATTTTTTCCACGCTGCTTGGAATCATCATAAACGCGCTTTTAAATGACTTTGGTGCTTTGCCTGCCATTGTGTTTTATGTCGTCTCGTTTTTAGCCGATTATTATTCCACCATCAAAATCAAAGATTGCCACTCAAAAGAGACAAACCCCCTGTTTGCCATACTCCAAAGAAAATTCAGCCCCCAGCTGTCGTTTTTTGTAATATTTCTTGTAGGGATACTCATCAACATTGTATCCTTTCTGGCAATAGGTGATACCATAATGTCGTATGTAATTGGAACAGGCCATGTTTGCATGGCGATAACTAATCATTCAATCTCAAAATACAAGGAGGAAAAATGTACATAATCACAACAAATGTCGTAGTCAGTGCAAAGATCTCAGGATTTGATCAAAACAAAATCCTCAAAAATATGTTTCTTGCAGAATTCCGGCCAAATGATTTTCCTGGCATATGCGTTCCACTAGGCAAAAATGCCCAGATATCTCTTTTTGATTCTGGCAAAATAACATCAAAGGGTGCCTCATACGTAGACTGGGCCATAGAATCAATTGATATCTTCATAAAACAGCTAAGAAAATTAGGAATGGACATAATCATAGTATCAAAACCGGTGACATCGGTGATTGTCTTTAAAATTTTGCTTGACGGAAAAATAGACATTGCAAAAATCAAAACACTCCCGGAATTCAAAAAAATGATACGCGGGTTTAATTCGGCACACCTGCAATTCCCAAATGCGAGTCTTCAGGTGTTTGCAGATAAAATCACTGCAAGCTCAAAGACAATCGACGAGATAATCCCCATAGCAAAGATGCTAGAAAAATACGTGACTCCAAAAATATGATCCTCACACAAGAATACCTCAAGATATTCCTATTTACCGGAATAGTTGCTGCAATTGCATCTACCATCTTTCTTTCCAGCCAGCAGGTCACAAATATGGATTTTAGTGCCGAAGTATCTGCCGTAATAGTTGACAGTTACGTCATAATACAATACACCATCTACAATACGGGGGACACTGATATTGTATCTGTCACAGCAGACATGCAAGGTACAAACCTGGCAAGCCCTGTATCATTTCCACTCTATCCAAGAAATGATACAGGCTACATATTCTCATCAATCAAAGCAACTGACCTGGGCGTAGTGCCAGGTGATGATGCAATAATTACATTTGTGGCAACAGACTCACAAGGAATGCAAAAGCCGCTGGTAAAAGTTGTAACCATACAATGATGGTTCAGGTTATCTCAAACTTGGGAGTCTTGAGAACCAGACAGAACATTCACAAAAGATCCGAATCATCAGTTGCATTTGTTACAGTGTCTTGTTTTTTGTCCAGCCCTAGCATCTCATTTACGTCAATTCCAAATTCCTGCAATATCGTGTCTTTGTGTTCTGTGATAAACTGCATGTCTTGCAATATCTGAACAATCTTTGATCTTGCATGAAATTTTGCATTCCATAGTTGCTGGCCTGACATGGAGTTGGGTGTGGCAATCGTCCTTTTCTCCCTGTCTGTCAGATACATTTTTCTGCCCTTTTTAGCATCCCAAGTGCATTTGAAAATACTGGATTCTCTGCAATGATGACATCCTTGATTATGCCGTTTTTTATCTCCGATACAAGTCTTGGCACCAATGCGCCGCCACCTGCAAAAACAATCTTCAAGTGCGGATAGTCAATTACGACTTTTTCAAGTGAGTCTGATATGTTGGCAGCCAGTATCTTTCTGCTATTTGCAAGTTCCGGGGTATTTTTTAAAAATATCTCATTATCCACATACTGGGTCTTTGAGCTGCATATCGCATTTGTGATATCGCCGACACCGTGCATTAATGTCTGTCCATATGCAATCTTTCCGTGCGATACTGCCATTATCTCAGTGGTGCCGTGACCAATGTGGCAAACGATGCCGTCTTGCAATGCCATGTGGTCAAGTGTGGCTTTTGCCTGAAACATTACGCCAAAGAACTTGGGTCCAAATGATTCAATGACTGCTTCTTTAATTTTTCCCACATGTTCTTTTGCATTGTATGGAATGCCTGCCATAATTACAAGATCAGAGTAATGGACTGAGATGGCATCTTTGGAGTTTATTATATGATCAAGTGCGTGTCGTATCAAATCTAAATAATCATCCATTGATGTTGGGGCGCCCCTGTACACCGGCGTTCTTATTGCCATTGATTTTACATACTCTGCTTTTAGGGCATCATTGCCTACAAGTACAATCTCTTTTGCCTCAATGTCGATACTTTTCCCTCTTGCAATTATGGAAGGGAATGAAAATGTGCCGGAGGATGTTGCAACTTTGACTGAACCCGTCCCTATGTCTAGTCCGATTAAATTTTTATTCATAATGTGTACAATGATTTTTCAATTTAAAGCCCGTTTTTTGCCTTTCACATTTATGAAAGGTAAAAAACAAAACCTTTCAAGATCAGAAAAGGCAGATTTTTACACTCTCAGAGAGCGCAAAAAGAGGATAAAAAAACATTCCCTAATACAATTTCTGTACTATTTATTAAACAAACATAAAAAAATCCAAAAAACAACTTCTAAATCATTACCCGGCATAGGATAAGGAAAAATCCCTACTGTTAACACCAAACATCAAAAACGCCATTTTTTTGACAAATCAACAAAACTCCTTTCAAAATTATGAAAGGCAAAAAGCACCATTTTTTGGAAAGTTTGTAACTGAGAGAAGATCTCCAACCCTGCAAACCAAACTGGCTCAGCAGAGCAAGGATATTGGAGATTAATTTTTTCAAACACATCAACTACAATGACATCATCTAGTCCAACATACCAATTTTGATATCGTAAAAAGGATATCAATGCAACATGAATTTCAAAATAGGATTATGAAATCATGTACACCGTGATGAAATTTTTTAATTCGGACGCAAGCTGCGCATCAGGTGACGACATCAATGATGTATGGATACACAAGTGAGATCTGATAACTCTGTGTTTGAAAAAAGACCCTAACCGGTGAAAAAAAATATGAAACAAAAACAACAAGACAAAATCCAAACAAAAGACCAAAAATTATTTTTGGCAAAATGCTTCATCGAGCAATCATTGGAGCAAACATTGGAGCACAAAATAAGAAAACCAAGAATATCCTTTGATATTCTTGACGAATTTGTACAGTTCAAACTAGTGCAGACAAAAGAGATTGCAGCAGTTGCAAAAGGCACAAAGATGTACGTGTTTGCAAGACCAGTCAAGAGATTCATCGGAATGCCACTTGATGCAAAAATGGTGTCATTAAAGGACATCATAGTGACTGAAAATGCAATGAGATGCACAAAGTGCAAGTCATGGATGCAAAAAGAAAATATCAAAAAATGTCCATGTGGAGGATATCTCCAATACAGAAAGAGATTCAATCTCAGAGAAGAGACCACCACATCCCTTGATGCCGAGTTTGTAGAGATACAGACTGCCATAGAAGACGCAAGAGAATCTGCAAAGACAGAATCCATGCCACGACAAAAAACATACCAGTCAAATGGAATCACACATTCCATGGCAGGCCTGTGTTCTGTCAGCATAGACAAGCCAAAGATGTACAGCAGAGTATCGGACCATGGTGCAACATGGCTTGAATCATTTGGAGTCTCACCACTATGTGATGTGATGACTCTCAAAAAGATTGACGGGTTTGCCATTCCAAGTGAATCGCAGCAGTCACTCAGAGAACAACTCTGCAAGAGATTCTCAGTGAGTAACTAGATGTCATCCCAAAAAATTCCCAAGCAATGCCTGCTTAGCAGAGCAGCAGTATTTCACGCAAAAGTATTGGGGGGTGATGGAAACAGCACACGCAAAATAACATGTCATGATTGTCACACAGATATGACAAACAGTATCTGTCACTGGGAGAACAATGCCAGGACGTTTTGCGGTTGGTGCATATGCCAAAAGAGAAAATGACTGCAGAAGAAAACGCGATCAGATATTTCCAAGACGAGCCATACTTTGATGTATTGGTAGAATCCATCGCAAGAAAATCCGCAGAGTATGCATACGCCAAGATCAAAGAAGGAAAGATTCGCGGCACTGGAAACCAGATAGACTGCATCATACGAAGAGCAGTGTTTGGAAAAATAGATGTGATGGATAATGCGCGCAAATAGAGATACAAGATATCATTGGGAACAATGCATTTTTGTTTGCAATCGTGATTTCAGGAATAGTCATAATGACAATAGTGTATACCATATGCAGAAACGCTTGTGGTGCTCGGAACGGCCTTTATTATTTCCAGTGTCGTAGGGATATACATGATGCAACAAGACAGGTGGCACGAAAACTACACGAGCGATTCAACAAGCAAAATATCATCTTGCATAAAATAGATGATACTGTAGAAAAACAAACCGTCATCCTTGAAAAAATGAACAGCTCGCTAGTAGACATTGCATCATCGCAGAAACAAAACCATTCAGAGATTGATATCCATTCTCAAAAAGATTGGAAACTCTCTGGAAAAAATAGAACAGAAATCATAACATTTTTTTGACTGAGACTGTCGCTCCAAACCCGTTTTATTTTTAGCGCAAGCTAAGAACTGACTCAGCAGACGGATGTGCGAGCGTATCCTTTAGGAGGAAAAAAATGAAACAAAATCAATTCGATGATACAAGAGATACGATTATCCAAATGCAAACTGATCAAAACATCAGAATAGTGATTGCAAGTATTGGTGGCAAACCAGAAACAAGAATGTGCACGTCATGCAACACTGATTATTCCATCTTATTTGATAGGCCGCGTATATGATTGGTGCAACTGCAAGTGAAAGTCACAAATATGCAAACAATAAATACAAAACAAGTGTACAAAAAAAAGCATGAACGCAAGAAAATTCACCATACAAGTAATCAAGTCCCCTGAAGGCGGATTCACTGGAAGGTGTTTTGAATTGCCTGCAGCTATTAGTGAAGGAGACACAATGGAGCAACTCGAATCAAACATGAAGCAAGTGATATCTCTGATTTTAGAATCAATCGAGGAAAAAGCAAAACCAGACCAAAAAATAATCATCGAGATTCCAAATTGAGTCTCAGAAACCACAATTGGCTTGATGTCATAAAGGCATTAAGCAAATTCGGGTATTCTGTGAATAGACAAAGAGGCAGCCACATAATTCTGCAAAATAAAAATGGAAACATAGTTCCAGTACCAAGACATTCTCCAATTAAAGAATCAACTCTAAATCTCATACTGGAACAGGCTGAAATATCAAAAGATGATTTTCTAAAACATCTCTAGATTTTGACTGAGACTATCACTCCAAACCCGTTTTATTTTTAGCATAGCTAAGAACTGACTCAGCAGACGGGTGTGCGAGTGTATCCTTTAGGAGGAAAAAAATGACAAATTCAAACACAAATCATGCCGTTACAAAAGGCACAGCAGGATATGAGCAATAATGGGATACACCCACTATTACTATGTCTCAAAGAAATTTGATGCAAAAGCATTTGCAAATGTTGCAGCAGATTTCAAGAAAATGATCACACCGCTAAAACATCTTGGGGTAGTCCTTGCAGACGGAAGTGGTCAGAACTATCCGACAATCAGCCCTACAAAAATAATATTCAATGGGCTTGCCAAATGCGGACACACTCAAAGAGAACTTGGAATCACATGGCCAAGCGAATCAGCATCTGGTGTGTTAAAAAACGGAACTGATACAGTACTTGCAAATATCACAAAATCACAATGGTTTGCAGGAGCTAAATTAGAATCCAGGGTATGTGGAGGCGACTGCTCCCATGAGACATTCTCACTTGAGCAAAAAATGGAAACCGTCATGACGAGATACGATGGCAGCACATACGAGTTGGAACCACAAAAAGAGGACAGGCTCTATACAAACTCTGACGGCACAAGAGACAAGACAGATGAAGACAAAATTGGAAAATATTTCCAGTGTACAAAGACTGCATACAAGCCGTACGACCTGGCAGTAACTATTTGTCTTGTAATTGCAAAGCACCATCTCAAAGACGCCATAACTATCCATTCTGATGGAACAATGGAGAACTGGCATGAGGCAATGCAGCTATGTCATCATTTCTTGGGATACGGAAAAGGATTTTCTCTTGATGATGAAGAATCAGTGCCACTTGATCAATCAGATGCGCATTACATGATATCTGCATACAACAAAAACACAAAATCAATTGCAGATCTCAGAGAAAGTCAAGATGCATTGGAAAGACAAAACAGAGAAAAAATAACGGAAATAAGAGAAAGATACCACAAGACAATATCAGATCTTGAAAATCAGATGCACATAGAGACTGGAAAAATTCAGGACGATACAGACGAGACAGACAAAAAGACAGATTCTGAAATAGGTGAGCTGCAAAAAATAATTCAAAAAACAGAAAGAATAACATACTATCTGAAAAGAAAAGGCAAGACACCAAATACAAAGTGCTTTGAATCCATCAAAAATCACGGGCATCTGGAGTTTTTGGAAAAATACTCTGATGGTATCATGTCACTGCAGTTGTATGTCGCAGAAAACAGACGTCCTACAAACAAATACTCGATTGTAATTGTAGGGAATTGCATCATTGGAGGGAATAATTACAGCGAGTCAGTATTGAAACTTCCATACCACTACACTGGATGGAGAAATAGATTTGACTGCTCAGGCAACAACATCCAAATCGTACCGAGACACTTCAAGTCAATAGAGGATACAAAAAAATACTGTGCAAAAAACGGCATCTGCCAAATCCTCAAAGAATTCTTTGCAGAGTATGAAAAAGCAAAATCAGAGTACGATGAGGCAAACTCAAAGTATTGCCTTGCTGATTTTGAGGAAATAATCAGGACACAGGTCTCAAAACACTGGGAATCAATCAGCCAATCCAGACAGGCAGAGATGGTACAAAACCTAGGACTGTCATCTTCTGATGTCTCAGAGATGTCATGCGATGATGTAGCAAAAATTGCAATGCTCATCTAGTGCAGAAATGACTCACACGCAACAAGCAGCGCAATTGCTGCAAAATCTAGTCAGTATATTCTCGCAAGAAAAACTGCCTGAGATATGTGCCAAGACATTTATCAAGGCGCCAGAAATCCCGTCATCTTCCTGGTCTTTGGGAAACCAGTTGCTGATGATATTTTCAGGCACTGCAGATGCAAGAGGGTACAACCAGTGGAGACAAGTGTATCGCAATGTCAAAAAGGGAAGCAAGGCAATACACATCCTAGTGCCGATGCAAAAAAAGATCAAAGAGCAAGACACCGACGAATCAAAGATGATTACATTTGGGTTCAAGGCAATGCCCGTATTTCGATACGAGGACACAGAAGGCATGCCGTTAAAGGAATACGAACCAAAGGTCTTACCGCCTCTCTTTGATCTTGCCAAAAAAAATGGCATCCAAGTAAGATGGAAAAATTCATCATTTGGCGAATACGGTTCAATTGATGTGAAATCTGGCAGCATGACTATTAGCACAGACTCTCCTGACACATTTTTGCATGAGCTTGTCCACTGGTATGACAACTTGAATCACCCGTTAAAGCCAGGACAGGATGCACAGCAAGAGACAGTAGCCCAGTTGGGAGCATGTGTTTTGGCAAAAATGTACGGGTACGACGTACAAAACTATACCTGGCAATACATTGCAAATTATGCCGATACTGACTCGCCACAAAAGGTAGGACAGGCATGCATGAAAGTACTGGCAAGAGTGCAAAAAATAATCAATGCCATACTGCAAGACGCACAAACTTGCCTAAAACAAACCGATGTGATTAATGTGAGCAACTAATGTCAGAACACACATTTGAAAAAATCGACGAGATGAAATTGAATCACCTTCCAAATGACGCAAAACTTGTGATACAAAGACAACGAAGCGATGTGATCGGCAAAAAAATTCAGATGTATCTTGCGACAACATTTGTCAACTCGGAAAACTCTCAAATAGTATGGAACAAGGGATTCTCAATCCAGTTAGAGCAGATTCCACAACTAGTGGAGATGCTGCAAAAGACATGTGCACAATTCAAGTCATGTGAGAGAACAGTGACTTTTGCAGACATGATACAATG
The DNA here is from genome assembly GCA_021414365.1 of Nitrosarchaeum sp. Lineage (GTDB taxonomy): Archaea > Thermoproteota > Nitrososphaeria > Nitrososphaerales > Nitrosopumilaceae > Nitrosarchaeum. The sequence continues at coordinate 15,161 of JAIOOR010000005.1, read as the reverse complement.
ACAATAAGCACAAGGCTTGTTGTGCAAATGATCAACATCTCGGCAATCTATGGTTGTCGCAGTGAAGTGATCAGACTTTATTTGGAACTGGACAAAAAAGCGCAAGGTTTCATCAACAAAGAAGCGGTGAAAATAGTAAATGATTCCAGACAAACATCCGGCAAGAACAATGGTGCAAAAAATCCAGGACGCGCCCAAGATTTAATTCGCAACAGAAAGCACAAAAAGTCACTAAAAAAGGTCAGCCAGGAATTGAATCGAATTCTTGATTCCTAATCTTTTTTAGAAAGTAAGAGACACAAAAGACATGTCAAAGGCAAAACAAGTCACAAATGATAATCTCTGGCCAAATGAAGAATATGCAATAGAGCAATACGAATCAGGCAAGGACAAACCCAAGATGTTTAAAACTCCTGAAGCGTTAATTGCAGATCTTCACAAAACAAAATAATTTTGTGGCAAATAGAGAGAACCCGACTTTTTGCAACCAGTTACAGGAAACTTTCTTCTGAACTGCAAAAAAAGACCGATGATGCAATCTTGACTCTTGCAAAATCATAATCTCCTGCGGATTTAGGAATTCTAAAAAAAGGAAAGTTCAAAGGCTATCTTGCCTACGAATTGGGACGATCATATCGACTAATCTACAAAGTTATCAATCAGCAAAAAATCATCCTGTTGATTGTTGTAGGTGATCACAAGTCAGTCTATGGCAAAGACTGATACAAATTTTTTGACTGAGACTATCACTCCAAACCTGTTTTATTTCTGGCAAACCAGGAACTGACTCAGCAGACGGGTGTGTGAGTGTATCCTTTAGGAGGAAAAAAATGAAAACAAAAACGAAACTCAAAAAATTTAGAACGTCCTTTGAATTTGAATGCAAAGCAAAAGACAAATCAGATGCAATAGAAAAATGGATTCAATCAGACTGGTTTCATTCTGTGTACGAACAACTCGCTTCTAACATGTCGGAGGAAACTGCTGTCCAACAAAATGAGTAAAAAATTCATAGATAGATTTGCACAATTGGTTGATGCTGCAAAAAGTGAAGGAAACACAAAGCAATTCATCAGTGAAGAACTCAAATCACTTTCCAGATACGGAGTAAACTGTGAGTGCGGAATACCTGAGAGATACATCGAACAAATAGAAGATGTACGAACCCCTAATTTTAGATTGATGTGTCTAAGATGCGGGGGAATGGTATTTGCCTAAGTATCGAATAGAATTTAGTGCTTGTTTCACTGTTGAAGCAGAAAACGAAGATAAAACAATAGATGAAATACTTGGAAAAGACAGATAGGAATTGAATCGAATTCTTGATTCCTAATCTTTTTTAACCATCTGGAGTACATCCGAAACATGTCAAAGGCAAAAACTGTAAATCCTTTTGAGCATCTTCCAGAAGACAAACTGAAGATAATCCGAAGAGATTATGAAAAAGGAAAATACAGATCTGAAAGTTTTGAGAGTCATCTGAAATCTTTACATGAAGATGATCTAATCCCTGAAGAAGTACTAGATATCATAGAGTCTAGAAATAGTGATAAAGGGGAAACAAAAACTCTTCGAGAACTCTTGCAAGAGCTCAATGAATTATGACATGGGATTTTTACCGTAAATCTCAATTTTTAAAACAATTCAAAAAATTGGATTCACAAACAAAAAAATGTGTTAACAGTATATAGGAAGAACTTGCCAATTCTGAAAATCCAACCAGTTTGGGAATTTACAAACCAGATATGCGAGTTTTTGCATACAATGTTGGAAAATATAGAATAATCTTTAGTGTGAGATATTCTGAAAACATCGTAGATTTGCACCGAGTCTGTGACCACAAGTCCGTCTACTCTAAAGACTAGATGATACACCGATTATTTTTTGACTGAGACTATCACTCCAAACCCGTTTTATTTCTGGCAAACCAGGAACTGACTCAGCAGGCGGGTGTGTGAGTGTATCCTTTAAGGAGGAAAAAAATGAAACAAACAAACAGACAGACAGATGATCATATCTCTGTTTCAAACCATGTGAAAACACAGAGAAATCCGTTTGATTTCACATCTCTTCCAAGCGATGTAAAATCCTGGAATGACTATGAAAAATGGCTGACATATGAAAACACGGAATTCAGGGCAGACAAAAACTTTGAGGAATGTTGGGGTGATGTAGACAATCTGAAGAAAAAATTTGGAGATGTCTATCTTCTCAACATCAACTACGGACCTGTAATCAGACTAGAGCAAGGAGCACAAAGACACTGCTTTGGTTTTGACTATGCAATTGCACCATCCAATCAAGTCCAAAGAAGAAAGATAAAGCGACTTGCAGATAATTACAGAAACATCGGATGCGATGGAAACTGGACCAGCTCAAAAGCCATCAAGTCTATTGCGCCACTGATTGCACTGGTTGAATCCATGCCACATGTGCAGAGTCATTTCTCATGAAATACGACTTTTATGCAGACGCAGGTCACGGGTGGCTCAAAGTTCCAATCTCAAAACTCAAGGAACTTGGAATCGAAAACAAGATCTCATTGTATAGTTACATCAAAAACAACAACGCATATCTTGAAGAAGATTGCGATGTGTCCCGGTTTTGCGATGCAATAAGAGAGTCTGATCCTTTGTGGATGCTTAATCAACACATCACAGAACACCAAAGCCAATATTCGTCAATCCGAGGATACGACAAATATGATTATCCAAAATACGAGATGCTGCAAAAATTCATTGCAAAATTTGACTCTGATTATACATTCAGAGAGCAAATGTGGCATGTCGTAATTGAGCAATCACATTCCGGATACAACGTTGCAAAATGGGACAACTCTACATACGCAACAATATCCAAAAGAGGCAGGGACTGGATCATGTATTTGTTGGAAAATATTGATGAAAAGATTTCACAGTATGAAGAAAAAATGCGTCTAGTAAAAGAAGCAATCATGCGTGCACAGAGCAATGCATAAAACAAATCAAAAAATCGTAACTGTGAGGATTTTTGGCGGCAAGCCCGAAACAAGAAGGATGTGCAGATTATGCAACACCCTGATATTTACAGGTCCTGATCTGATAGGCCGTATCTACAACTGGTGCAACTGCAAATGAGTCAGAGACAACATACACTTCAAAGAAAGACCACATTTGCATTTGATGTTGCGATAAAGCGCTCAAAAAGATACCTTGAAAGAACAGGCAAGCAAAACCAAGCAAGATACCTTCCTGACAGATATCCGCAACAACTCACAGAGCAATTAGACATTGCAGTCAGAGCAAAAATACTAAAGGCGCACCTCAAAGACGCATTTGCAGAAAACACCTTTTCAGTGAAGATCACGCGAGAAAAGAATCCTGCAATAACCATACTTTCTGATTGCACAAACGCAGAGGAGATAGCAAGCATAGCAGACGCATACACAAAAAGATGCTTCATCTCAGCACTCAAAACGAATAGTCATTTTCATCAGAGTAAATGACATTTCCAGGGAATCCCCCTGATGATCCTGACAATGATTCAAGCAGTAGATGAGATGGCTCCTAGTCCACATCATCAAAGGCGATCGTGTCAGGAGCTCGACTTTTGTCGGGTTGGCTTTATCCACAGGGTATTGCCGAAACTATAATCTTCATTTCTGAAAATTATAGTAGGGGAAAAAATCAAGATTTAAAATGAAATTTTTTCAACAAATAAGAAAACAAAGAGATGCAAGAATTTGACTTGCAGAAATACACTTTACTGCAAGAAGAGATGCGCAAATTAAATCCTTAAAAAGAATCACAGCATATAGTACACTGCAGGGATGATGTGTCCGGGTCGCCGATGCAACGGCGGTGCAGAACCGCGCATACAGCTCAGGAGGAATTAGAGACTAGTTGCCAATCCCGGAAAGGGATCATTCATGGCACGGAGTAGAATTGCGGACAATCCAAACTGCATTAGATTCAAAACGTATTGCATGTTACATAGTAGGGCAAAATTATCCAGTGCCGGTACCGCAAGGTCGACTTTTATCAAAAGCCAGACAAAAGTGAGAAATTTTCAAAGATTTTCCCACTTTAAATTCAAATTTCCTTTCACAGCATGATGCCAAGACTGCAATGTATCTCAAGGACCAAAAAAGAAATTTACGGCATACAAAGACACGATTCATACAATATCACCATACCATACACAGTAGCAACAGATCTCAAACTAAAAGATGCCGCGATACTTTACGGAACCGCCTCAGAGAAGACCCGAACCATCAGATTGCACGCAAAAGCATCCAAAGACTCGGTGCCAGTCAAAATAAGACTGAGACTGACAAAGACGTACAGGAACCAAAAGTACTATTCCGCAAAAATAACAGTTCCAATTAGATTCATAAAGTTGCTCTCTTTATCAAATGAATCACTTGACATCTTTTGCCACAAAGACAGCATAATGATCAAGCCAGAAAAACACTAAATTCATCAATTGCGAATTCGTCACAGTCATTATTTTCTGCAACCGTCCACTTTAATTTAACTAAATTAATTTTTCTCTCGTCTTTTAATTTTCTGCTACCGTAAATTTATCTTTTTTCTGCTACCTTTGAGATTCATTTTTAATTTTAGATTTAAAGCATGCCCCGTCATAATATCATTATATCATAATACCTGTTGAAATTAAATCATACCATCAGTTGAAATTAAATCATACCATCATTATACCACAATACCAGTTAAAATCATATCATTATATCATAATACCATTATATCATACCATCATACCGTCTCACGTACGCCCCCCATTACGTCAGTTTTAATTTCAAAGTATTAATTTCAAAGTATTAATTTCAAAGTATTAATTTCAAAGTATTAATTTCAAAGTATTAATTTCAAAGTATTAATTTCAAAGTATTAATTTCAAAGTATTAATTTCAAAGTATTAATTTCATATTAATTTCAGACTATTTAGACTGGGAGTATTTTTCCAGCGGTTTATTACTAGAGGAATTATAGTGATCTTAATGGTTAACCATACCTAATAGATGAATTCAACCCGGACAAAGAATATTGTAATTTTAGAAAAAACAGTGCGAATCCATACAGACTCACATTTCAAACGCATCGAGGACATTATAACCAAAATACAAACAATTTTAAAATTAATTTATCTTTTCAAATAATCCGACACTATCTTCTCTGCCATATCTGTTACATCCAAATCCTTTTTTGCAGCTAGGATATGTAGTTTTCTTGCATTGCCCTTGTTAAGATCTAGTGTAACTTTTTTCTGTAACAATCCAGTTTTTGCGTTTTTGAGTATCTTGAGATGAGATGATCTTGGGCTTTTTGCCAAATTCCGTAGATATTGCTTGCGAAGCCTTGCATCAAGTGGAATGATCTTTTCTGCAACTCGTACTGCCTGAGATACATTTGGAATGATTTGATATAGTTTGGTTGCATCATCACGAGAAATCTTTGGGACGTATTCTTTTAATTTATCAGGTACTGCTGCAAATCCCAGATATTTTTTGAGGGTTTGCTGTGATATTCCAAGGGATTGAGCTGCCTTGCTTTTGCCCACTGATTTGGCCAAAAAGACACAAGCAGATGTCATATCCTTTGCATTCATCTTGGTTCGGTGAAGATTCTCAATTACTGACGCTGCCTTTGCGTCATCCAAATTGTATTTTGTGCTTTGAGTAAGTAACAATACGGGTATCTTTTTTGCACCTAGTCTCTTGAGTGCCGCAAGTCTTCTCTGACCAGACATCAAAAGATATGAATTTTTTGACTCTCTTTGGACCATTGGCGGATTTTGTAGTCCCTCTGTCTTGATGGAACGTGCAAGTTCTGCAATTCCTTCCCTGTCTAGTTTTCTTGCCTGTGCATCTTTCCATACTTTGATGTATTTTGTTGGAATTTCTTTTAATCGATAAGTTATGGGGGAATGGTAACGCTTTGCCATAATTATTAGTAGGTGTTATTTTTTGTTAAAAGAATCCGGTGTTGTATAGTTGACAAAAAAAGAAAAAATAAGTGTTCTAAAACTCGATTACAGAACCCGCTGAAATGGTGTATTTTTGATTCTGTTCTATACCGTGAATGTCGTACCATGATATATTCAGGTCTACTTTGTTTCGAAGTGCAGACTCTATTGTGATACAGCTTGCATGTCTTAATCTGTCTTGAATTGGTTTTTGTATTATTTGTTGTGATTTTTCCATATTATATCATTAGTAATTTTGATTTAGCATCAATAGTGAAAATTAATTTTTGATCGCATGATCTATTTTGACAACCATATCATCAAAAGCTGAATATGATTTCAGATAAAAAAATGATTTTTGACAATGACAAAAGTTTGAATGTAGGGCATATGCTTTACGATTTTGTCAAATCTGAGAACCAATTCATTAATAACAACTGCTTTTGGATTTATCTTATGACATGCAAGGGAACATGTGCCAGATACCATGTCAAATCAAATTCTGGCATTAAACACTATGATTTAGGCCATAAACGGTGTTCAGCATGTGAGATTTTTATAGACTGGGCTGGAGTTCATTGTCCTTGCTGTAATGTTGTTCTTAGAACTAGACCAAAAAATGCATCTGCAAGATATCAATTGTTATTGGTAAGGCAATCCAGAGAAAAAACTAGCTAAAACCTATTGAGACTTGAACTGTAAATTAATTCTCTTTATTTTCTTTTAATCATCCATCTACTAATCACTCTATCAATGATTACTCCAGATATGATTACTGCAATTGGAATCAGCAGTGATAAAATGATTGGCTCTATTGATTCGACAGATGTGCCAAACGGTACTGGATACACTGTCCTATCAAGTTGTATCGTATCAGGATCACTTAATTGAAGATTATAGTCTTGCACACCTGAATGCGTTGGTTCTGGACTAGGTTCAGGAAGATTACTTGAATCTTCACCATGCATAAAATCACTAGGTGGAAGTGTGGGTCTAGGTTCTTTTATCACTGTATCTGAATCAGATATTGTCATTGGAATCTCTTCCCCAGAATTCCATGTTCCAACATCTTTTCTTAGAATTACCCATGATACCAATCCCGCGATACCTATTGCCGCAAATCTTGAATATCTTTTCACAGAGTCCAAAATAGATTCAGTGTGTCTTGCAGGAGTGATAAGAAAAGACTGATTTGTTGCAGAGTAATATTTTACATCTTGCCCCTTTACAGATTTGCCTGTCTTTGTTATCTTGATTATCCCGACATCTTGCATCTTTTTTAGGTGAAACGCAACAAGGGCAATAGACAAATTGGCGTCTTGTGATATCTGATTTGCAGACATTTCTCTGTCTGCAAGTATCTTTAGGATTGCCCTGCTTGAATCATTTGACAATACCTCGCCTACTATCTTTATCTTTTGATCATCAACTGACATTACCTTTATTGATTCACCCGGTTTTGTTTTAGAGTTATCCGTAGATTCATGATTGTCATTTATCATGATATAGTTTTGAACATATGTGAAAGATATCTTTTGTGATTTTTAGGTATAATCTAGTTTTAATCAAAGGTTTTATGTACACCTGTTTTATGATTCATAAATGAAATCAATCTTTGTAATTTCGCTTCTAACGATATTCTCTATAATACCAATCCAGTCATTTGCAGACGATACATCTGTATTAGAAGAAACCACAATACAAATGTCAATTCCTTCTGATAATCATATTCCATGGGGTTTTGTTGAAGGAAAGATAACAAGTCAAGTAAAAGATTATCCTGTAATAATTCAGATATACAAAGATGACAAGCCAGTTCATTTTGCACAGGTTCCAGTAAGTGATGATGGAACATACCAGTACAGATTTCGAGTGCTGGATGTAACTGATAACAAGACAACCAAAATATTTGAAGGGGATTACACGGTAAAGATATTCAAAGTTGTAGATCTTGATTCAAATTATGTTGATTCTCTTTTAGAAAGGCAAACTCCTGGAACAATAACTATTGACGTGACAAAACAAAACATATAGGATAAAATCATGAACATTAAAAAGATTAGCCGAGGTTTTACATTTGAATAAAATTATTTTATCTTCTGCGCTGATTGCAATTATTGTTATTGGTGGATTGGGAATGTACTACTCTATCAACATAACACCACAAGTAAAACAAAATGTGCCAGTCTCTGTTCAAGAACAAAATAATATCAAAACTATGCAGGCCCCATCAAAATTTCCATATCAATTTAGCAAAGAAGTTTTTGATTTGACAATATTTCCAAAAGCATCCATCTTATCAAATGAACCAGTAAAATTTGAATCAGCAAAAGAAATAACAGAATTTCTAAAACAATCCCAAAAAACACAGCAACAATACAATTTTGTCCACAGTCCCGATATGGATTTGATGGCACCAGTTCCGGAACCAGAATCGATGAAAATGCCTAGACCTGAAATGCCCACACATGGCGGCTCTGTAAGTTCGGATAGATCCGTATATCCAACGCCTTTTGGATCCGAGTGGAATTCAGGTGAGGAAGTACATGTACAATTAGGTGATGCGGATGTTAATCTAAACAGTAGATCAGACTATTCCACTACAAATGTCCAGGTCAAAAATGTAGATGAGCCAGACTATCTCAAAACTGACGGAAAATATGTCTACATTGGAACCCAGAACACCATATCAATAATTGATGCATACCCTCCAGAATCTGCCAAGGTGATTCTAAGGTTTGCAGTGGATATTGATCAGCAAAACATTGAAAACATGTTTCTAAATGGTGATCGTCTTGTGCTAATGTATCATGGCACCTCTGAGAGTCAAGCGATTTCTGAATTTGATTTCAAGCCATATCCAATTTACAACTCAAAGACAATCATATCGATATTAGATGTGTCTGATAAAACATCTCCCAAAGTAATTTCAACACATGAAGTTGATGGAAATTATTACAATTCAAGAATGATTGGAGATACAGTTTATGTTCTTTCATCAAGCGGTATTGATTACTCTAATTTGATAATTCCAACAATAATGTCTGAAGATAAAGTGATTTATCCTGATGTGTATAGATTCCCAAATCCAGAACAGGGTTACAACTTTAACACTGTTACTGCAGTTGATGTTTCAGGTAATCTGATAAATTCAGAGACATTCATGATGGGTTATTCTAACTCCATCTATGTTTCAGAAGAAAATCTTTACATCACATATGAAAAAAATATCGCACCAACTGATTATGATTTAATACAAAAAGAACGATTCTTTGATGTTATTGTTCCTCTATTGCCAAAAGACACACAAGACAAAATAAAATCCATCCAAAGTGATTCCACCCTTGATTCTAGAGAAAAATGGAGACAGGTATCAAAGGTATTACAAGACACCTATAATGCCATGCCAAAAGAAGAAAAAGACAAACTATTCTCAAAGATGCAAGACGCAATAGCAGAATATGACTCCAAATTCCAAAATGACACAAGAAGAACTATAATTCACAAGATTGCACTAGATAGTGGTAATCTGAAATACGTTGCAAATAATGATGTTTCTGGTTATCCTCTAAACCAATTTTCAATGGATGAACATTCTGGATTTTTTAGAATAGCTACTACCAGCGAATCATATGGGCCGCGTCAAACCATATTATCAAATAATGTCTATGTTCTTGATGAATCACTCAAAATTGTGGGCAAACTAGAAAAGATTGCACCTGAAGAGCGAATCTATTCTGCAAGATTCATGGGAGACAAGCTATATCTTGTAACCTTCAAGCAAGTGGATCCATTTTTTGTAATTGACTTATCGTCAAATAATCCAAAGATACTAGGTGAGCTAAAGATTCCTGGATTTTCAAACTATCTACAACCATATGATGAAAATCATATCATTGGAATTGGTAGGGACACAAAAGAAAATTCATGGGGTGGAGTAGAACAGAAAGGAGTAAAGATATCCATGTTTGATGTATCTGATTTTAACAAACCAAAAGAAACTGATACTATTGTGATTGGTGGAACTGGAACACATTCTGATGCATTAGATAGCCACAAGGCCCTTTTGTTGGATAAAGGTAAGGGAATAATCTCCATTCCAATAAAGACTGACATGGCATCAATAAAACCACAAAACAAGATTGTCAGTGAAGACTATAACAAACAATGGTATGGATTTTACGTGTATTCAGTAGATTCTAGTGGATTTGAAGAGAAAGGACAAATTCTTCATTACCAGTGGCAGTACAACTATAACAGTCAGTACATGCAGCCAAGATCATTTTACATTAATGATTCTCTATACACTGTGATGGATGGGAGCATGAAGATTAACGACATTGATACACTTGATGAGATTAACTCTATCAAAATTCAGCAAACTGGAAACATCATTCCATTTGTTAGATGATTTGTGTTTGATGAAGAGAATAAAAGGCTAGAACACTTTATGAACTTCTCATTACTCCTGTATCAAATAATGAAACTCCGCCTTTCATTCTTCATCTTATTGATAGTCTCAATTACAATGCCTACAACCATATTTGCACAAAGTCTAGTTAATTGCAACTTTGGAGACTCGTCAACTCCACTTGAGAAAATATTTGAAAAAGACATTGCAGCAAGAACATTTATCGAAAAATATCCTAATGCAACAAGATATGCTGCAATGGAGGATACAAACCCAATAAACGGCGAGTTAAGTTTTACAGTAGAAAAAACCAACGAAAAAGAAGTTTTACTAATAAAGTTTAATCAAAACGAAAATGGATGTTATAGACCATATTCTTATCATTATTCATTCAATAATGGAATAATTGATGTCACCGTCAAAAATTCTATAATGAATTTTGGTGAAATAATTAATTTGATAAAACTAGATAATAAAAAAATTGAAGACTTTTACACAAAAAATTGCAATCCCATACAACTAGATTTTGTATCTAATGGAGAATCAAAACCATATTTTTGTAAATCTGATGTTGATAATTCCATCGAAATGTTACTGCAAAAACATATTGGAGGACCAGTAGAAATCCATATTTCAAATAAAGCAATGGATGCTCTGTTTTACAACTGTAAATCTAGTGAATTTTTTGTGCTAAATAATGGTGAGGAGATAGATTTCGATTTTATTGAAAATTCAACTACACAAAGTTTCAAAATGGATCTTCCATCAGGATATAACAAAATTGAGATGATTGGAACTATCTATTTGAGTGGAAATGAATTCTGTGGTTCAATTTGGGGAAACGATTCAAGATACATATCGCCATTATTACAAACAAAAATTGGTGTTGAACCACATATGGTTCAATGCAATGATGGTTTGAGACTAATGTTAAAGCCTATGGAATTTATAAAATCAATTTGTGTTACTGGTGATACTCACAATAAATTGAATGAGCGAGGATGGGGTGTGGTTCTATCTGACGATGAATATCAAGACTGGTAATTTTTTACTCTTTGATGGAGAGAATAAAAGATTAGAAGAATTTATGAACTCGTTAAATTCAATTTGAATAATGGAGGTATATTTTATCAAAGAATTGCAGGCTTTTGAGTATATGACTTTTACAGAACTAAAAATAGACAAGCAATCTGATTTTTGTTGTAAAAATTAAAAAAATATGTCTCGATTGTAAAGTCTTGGAGCAGTAAAATTAACTATCTAATCTTTGATTTTTATTTTATTTTTTCGTGATTTAAAATACCATATAGGCAATAACATCATGCTTAGGTATAGTGAAACGGACCATGTTATTTCCCAGATACTAAATGGCCATCCATCGTTAAAACCAACAACTGTCCCACCACTTCCTAGTCTTTGTCCTATGTTTTCCAATATTTCATTACTGCGTAAAAATTGCCAAATGGGATCAGGTATGTTGCCTGATTCATTACCATCAAATGGTACTAACAAGACAAGATTAATGTTACAACACAATGAAAAATACACAAAGACCAAAAGAAAATTTCCTAATCCAAATCCAAGCAAAATCAATCCTAATTTCAAGAGATTATTCATTTTCTTCAATCTCAAACATAATGAATCAACTTGTGAGTTTTCAATTCCCCCTCATATTGAGTCAAAAATCCACAATGCGTACACTCAAAGAACAGATCTTTATTATTGCCACCAAGTTTTTCCAGATTTTCCTTCATATCTTTGCCTTCAAGTGGGTCTATTATGATGTTATCCACTTTGGGAATAATTTGAAAACTGTTTTTCAGATTTACTGACTCTAAAAACTCTATAATTGCAGACAGCACATCTGATTTGTTAATGATTTGAGCATCATATATCTGAGTTAGAGTAAATTTATCTGATTGTAGTATCGGAAGCACCTCAAGCTTGTCTGCCACATATACCAATAGTTGATCTTTTATTGCCAGTGTCCTGCTACAGTCAATTGTTATCATTTTCTTTTTCTCCAAACCAAAAATGCAATAATGCCAATGATTGTACCTAGAATCATTATCCACCTGTATGGAAAATACCAATAAGGGTTTTCAATATCTAATTGTGTTGAAAAAGAATAAGGTCCAATTCTCAGAGTATCATCATCATTCTCAAGATATAATACTGCTCGCTCTCCAATCTCAAAAACTGTTGAATCCTCAATCCACATCATTTTACCATGAACTCCACTCCCAATCACTTGAAGGATCTCCCCAGATTGTGAATTTTTTAGATAACGTATTACTTTGACATCATAAAGAGAAACAGTACCCATATCAGCATAATCTAAAATTTCTCCCAGCACAATTATGTCATAGATGTCATACAGTTCTTCCGGAGTGTGAGATTCAATTAGTGCTGATGATTGAGAAATAGATAATGACAGTATGAGAATGACAATTGTAGTCAAAACTCTAGTTTTCATTTTCTAATTATAGTCAAATCTTGAATCCGTATTTGAAGGAAATTCAAAATCATCATCCAAGCAATCTGTATTTTTAATAAAAGCGTCCTGAAATGCAGTATCATAGCTACTTATAGACAAATTAGTTCCTTTAAGAGAACTGCACGAAACTATCTCATTAATTTTATTTTTGTAAAAATCGTATTGTAATATCAACCTCAGTGAATTCAAAGTATTTGGATTTATTGCCTCAAGACTGTAAGAAAAATCATTGTCGCTGTCAATCACATTTGCCCTATAGTCTGGGAATCGTGTGATAAACGAGTCATGAGATGGTGTTTCTAGCATTTGTGTCATGATTTGTTTGCGGTCTATAAAGTGCCCTCTAAGATTTTCAACGTATGATCCTATCAAATTAGGTACAACCATGACCAACATGATGAAAATCATGATGCATACTGCAGTTATTCCTACGCTGATGCCTATTTTTGCATAAGTTTCTAATTTCATATTTTATGAAATTTTCAGTCATTGAAAAGTCCTTCGAATCTTTTATGAATGTCATATATGAAGAAAATATAATGGAACTAGGTTTTTGACGAACTAAAAGAATAATATGGCAACTATTTGACATGCAAGTAAATTGTCCGAATTAGGAACTCCAACGTTTAAAATTAACACAAGAATTCTGTTTGCAGGCATATTTTTTGTCTCTCTTTCCGGATTGGTGTTGGAAATTGCAATAACTAGGATATTTTCTGCTGCAATATGGTATCATTTTGCATTTGTTGCAGTATCTGTAGCACTGGTTGGTCTTGGATCATCTGGGTTGCTGGTTCATTACAGATTAAAAAAAATCAAGGAAAATTGGGCACATGATCTGACTATTGCCTCATCTCTTGGAATTTGCATAATACTTCCAATAACACTGTATGTGATGCACTCACTTGCATCTCAAGTGGCATACCTGCCACTGTTTATGTTCTTATTTTCAATTCCATTCTTTTTTGTAGGTGTTGTTATATCTACAGCGTTTAGTGCATTTGCACAAAATGCAGGAAGACTATATGCATTTGACCTAATTGGCGCCTCAGTAGGCTCACTGTCAGTTGTCCTGTTTTTATCATTATTGGGAGGCGAAGGCACTGTACTTTTAGTTGGAATAATTACAGCTGTATGTGCAACCATCTTTTCAGTGACGATAAAAAGTAAAAGGAAAATAATTATCTCAATTGCATTTGTTGCGTTTGCTGTATCTTTGCTTGGAATTCATGAAACAACTCAGATGTTTTCAATTCCAACTGACCCTACTGCAAACAAAGATCTACCAATATTTTTAAGAGAAAATCCCGGTTCTCACATTGCAAAGACACAATGGAATTCTTTTTCAAGAATTGATGTAGTTGAAGGCATATCTGGAAACTGCATTCCTTCATTGGATACAAGAAACCCCTCTCAATGTGTAGATGAGGGAGTGATTGCAAAAATCTTCATAGATGGTGGGGCAGGGACAAATATTATTTCATGGGATGGCAATCCAGATAGCAGAAAAGAACTTTCTTCATGGATGCAGTATCTTCCGTTTAAAATGATTGATGATCCCAAAGTTCTGATCATTGGTTCTGGAGGAGGCAGGGACGTCATTGCAGCAATTGCAAGTGGAAGCAAAGATGTAACTACAGTCGAGATAAACCCAATAATTTTTCAGACTGTCAGAAGTTATGGGGATAGGGCAGGAAATCTCTATGATCATGAATATGTACATTCAAACGTAGATGAGGGTAGGAGTTTTGTTTCAAGGTCTCAAGAAAAATTCGACATCATCTACATCCCATTTGTTGATACGTGGGCATCTGTGTCTTCTGGTGGATTGGGAGTATCTGAGTATTTTCTTTACACAAAAGAAGGATTTCAAGAATACTATGATCATCTAAATGAAAATGGCAAGGTCGTATCTGTCAGATGGCTAATAGATTCTCCAAGATTTGTAACTACTTTCATACAATTATTGGAAAATAATGGAATTCCACTAAAAGATACCTACAAGCACATCATAATTGCAACATCGGAATCAACTACCAAAGATCCAAGTGTGACAATGGCCATCGTATCAAAATCTCCTTTCACAGAATCAGAGATATCATTTTTGTCTGATTCATTTATTAAAAATGGGTACAAGCCAATTTTAGTTCCAGAAAAAGTCATGATGGAGCCATATCCTTCCTTGTTTGAGGGTAATGTTTCATTTGAAGAATTTTATTCAATGTATTCCACAAAAGTTCATCCCGTAACAGATGACAGTCCATTTTTCTTATCTTTTGAAAAACCACT
>JAIOOR010000001.1 GCA_021414365.1 Nitrosarchaeum sp. | reverse complement strand
CTTTGCAGTTTTTGATAATGTTGTACCGCATTCAGAACAAAACTTACCATCAGAACTGGTTTCTGTAAATGCATTTCCATAAACGTTTGAACTTCTTACAGCACCTGATGGTTCATATTTATCATCATCGATTAAAATGGGCGCAAAATCTTGTTCTACCATAAATGTAAGCATTCTTGGAATTGTGTTATCTTTGTTTTCTGGATCTGGAACAGTATCTCCTAACCAAAATGCAAACCTCATCAGAGTTAGTTCTGGAGTAGAAAATGCAAGAGTATGTTTGGACATGTATTCTTGAGCAGCCTTTTTTCCGTCAAAAACCTTCATAGAAATTTGTAATCATTGTTTATGTATAATAGTTTCTGGAAACTATTTTTTACTACTTTGTAGGCACAAAGCGTGGTATAAAACGTGATATTTAGCGTGGCTTTAACAAAATGATTTCATTTAGGAATGTTCGTGAAATATTTTATTCTCACGTTTTTTCACTCTATTAGATATGCCCAAAGTTTCATTTTGGAAATCCATTTTGTAACCATTTTTTTCGTGGGCACACGTTTTTTAAAAATGACCATTTTTTATTTTTCCATGCCCACGCAAATGGAAAATGCATGCCCACGAAATAGTTCACATACTTGAAAAAATGAAAACGAAAACCATTTTTAAAAAATGGAAAGTGATAAAATGATAGACCATGATGAAATCCATCATTTTTTATAGAAATAATTTCATGAAAGTATTGTCCGATGGTGTGGATTTCCCTAAATTTGCTTCAACAACCAATTTAGACTTTCATACTATCGGACACTAGATCCATGAAAATTATGAAGATCTGATTTGTGGAGAAATTAAACAAAATCATCCTCAAATTTATGCCTGAATATCATTTTGTTGTCTATATTCTCTCAGTAAGATTTTAAAACTCTCATGCATATCGTTTTTTGTTGAAGCAAATAGTGGGAAAGAGTCTAAATCTTTCTGTATCAAATTATGAGATTGATCTCAATCCCACTTTCAGAGGTTGGGATAATTGGACAGTGTATTAAGTGCAAAAATCACTTCCAATCATTCTAGATTAGGCGGTATTACCATATCAAAAGATAATATTCAAAATAAAATTCTAGAATTATTAAAAATAAAACCACATACACCAACCGAGCTAGCAAATTATTTCCATCAAACAAGAGAACAATTTTCAAAAAGCTACATCTATCCTCTAAGAAATTCTAAAAAAATTGAAAAGGTTGATGGATCCAACTATTATCAATTAGCAGGGCAAAAAAACACAATAGTTACAATCCAAAAGCAGTTACGCTCAGAATCTGAGATTTTTAATACTAACTTGTTCAAAAACTGGACTAGAAAAAATCATGCAAAATTTGAGTACAAAAATCAGACACGTTTTGCCAGAATTGTGCTTGGTTTTGTAACTCACAAATTCAAAATTCATCCTGATGATATTACCAAAGAAAATTGGAGGGAAGTCATTCCAAACATGGTAGATGCATTGCTAGAAGTTGCAAATTATGATATTGTTGATGGTGAGCCTAACTGGTCAAACAGACAGGCAATAAGACACGCCATAAAATACGGACTAGGAATAGAAATTAGTGAAAATGAAGGAATCCAATTAAGAATAAGTGGGCAAAAACCAAAAGAAAAATCATCTGACTTGCATATTACATCTGAACAAATTATAGAAGCAAAAAAATTACTGTCGAAACATTATTCAATTGAAGACTATCTAAAGTTTGGTGTCAAGACATGGACTTTTGTTAGACCTTCAACAGTTTATCTAATTGAATTGGCAAAAATGGAGTTCATTGACCAGCTAGTTGAATATGTAGATGGTGCAGATGGTACAAAGTTAACCGATGAAAAGGTTGTATCCTATGCAAAATTCAAGGGTGATAAGATCTATTCTTACGTCAGAAGAGTATGTCACATTGAAGTTCATGAAAACAAAACACATGATGATTTTGACAAATACATTTTGGATTCTGAATTTGTTGAACCATTAGAACAATTTTACAACACACGAATATCACAGGGAAAAAAATATCTGTTTTGGGAAGATAACAATACCAAATTCGAATCCAAAACATATGATAAAATTCTGACTAGCTCAGTATCTAGGGATAACAAGTTTTTCAAAAAAATCTTGTCTATGATAGGTTTTCAAAAGTCTGATTTTGGACTATATTTCAGGGCAAATTACGGCTTTAGACATTTTGGAATCCAAATGTGGCTTATTGCCACTGATTACAATTACAATCTAGTTGCTGAAATGTCTCATGAAGGTACTGAGACCTTGAAGAAATGGTATGGCAAGAGAACCCAGAAGGATTTTCAGAGAAAAATTAAAGGCATAATGGTAAATTGATGAGAAAATTTTACTTGGAATGCTAGATGGCAATACACCTGCCGAAGCCTGTGGAATTACTATCGAGGGTGAGAATAAGTGGAAAACTTTGATTCAAAATGCCATCAGTAGAGAAGAATAAATAATAACATATGTGTTATCATATAGGTGGGTAAAGTCTATTGAGTAATCAATAGGATCTTAGCCGAAAGAATGAAGCTTATGGAATAGGCGGGGACAAGTAGGCTGAGAGTCACCAATTAATTTTACCGAATTTATCCCACTGTTCTTTGTATTTGATTTTATCCATAATCAAATCATAACATACAGAATCATTCATTTGAAATTTTCGTTGAACACACCCTGCAATATAATCTGCAACTTGTAACATGGGTACTGCTTTTGAATCTTCATGAGTTACAACCACCTTGTAATCCATATTCTTGTCTTGTTCCCAAGAACGAAAAGATGTTTTATCATCACAGTATTGATCAAAATCCTTTCTTTTTTGTTTAGAAAGACTTCTATCAATAACAAAACGTATTGAATTGTATGGATCATGTGATTTGAAATGATCATTTACAAGATGGGTGATGATTGTATCAACTACTAAATATCTATAAAGTCTGCCTTGATCTAATTTTAATTCATTTTTTACCGAATCTTTACTTATACAAAATGCACCTAATACAACATTCATCTCTTGTATTTTAGTAAGAAATCTTCGTTTCATCACTATCAGCAGAGAATTTGAATTCAGGAATTTTTTGTTTTTTTGAACCATCATTAATTTTTTTTAGTGCCCGTTTTACCATACTACTTTCTGCAAAAGGATGTCGATTATAACTAAAAGCATACCCAATTGTAAAAAACTTAGATGCCCCATTATCAAAACCTAAATCTCCAGATTCATCAACATAAACAGATACAAAAGGCAAATCTATGTTGATCCTACGTATGATTGAGTTAAACGTTATGTATGATATTCATACAAAAATAGCAATTAAGATTTAAAAAATAATCATAGTGGTCTAACATACGTCCAAAACGCACCTTTACCACATGACCTTATTGGAGGAAAGGGTTCTCCTCTTTTCATTGGTATGTCCCTTTCATTTTCTGTTGGATGACATCCAATACTTCCGTCAGTATGACCTGAGAACTTGTAATGTCCAGAGGTCTGACAAATTTCGCCTGTTTTTGGCATGATTATAGAATAGGCGAGAAATATTTCAAACGGATCATATGTAAATTACTGACTTTAAGTGAACTATGATTACCAGATCATGTATATCTATTAAACACGTAATTGCTAATCAATGGGATTAAATGAATTTGATAGAGGAAGTTTAGATAAGATAATTGATCAAGCAATAAATCATTCAAAAGAGAATTTGAATATGTTTATTGATCCTAAAGTCAAACAAGGATTTCATTTAACGAATGTTGAAGATTTTGTTTTTGGTATGGTATATGATGAAATTTTTCATAAGTTTGGTAATCATTTTACAACATTCAATAGAAGACTTCCTAATCAATCAGAGAATGATGAAATAGTTCAGGTAATAATCAAAAGATTGGCAGAAATTAGACAAGCCATCTATTTTAAAGAATAGTAAAAATCATCATTAAAAGTACGCCTATGTCCCGACCTCGAACACAGAGAACATGTCCCATGAATCGAATAGAACCCACATTAGTAATACATAATAAAATGTGGTACCGTCCTGTTCATTTCAACATATGGGAAAACTAAGCGAATAATATTCTTCTTTATACATAAATCCATGTATCTTTGATTCATCTGTTTCAAATTCCAATCTTTTTTGCTTAAACCAATCCCTGTAATTTTTCCAGTCTGGATTTTCTTTAACACTTTTTGATGCTATGATATCATCATATTCTGTTCCGATGATGTCAATTAGTTGCTTTATTTTTGGCACATGTTTCATATCATCATCAGTAAGAATGATAAATTTGGAATTGTCTCTAAGAGAATCATCTAGGCGAATCACTAGCTGATGAAGCTCATCCTCATCTGATGTCCAAAATACTGTATCTCCTAATGTATAGATTTTATCGTGATAAATAATCTGAGGAGCATCAAACTCATTTTTGAACCCTTGTTTATTTGGATCTGCTAATCGTTTATCAAGATCTGAATCCAGTTTTAAAAAATAATCATCCTGTGTTCCGCCGTATTTTGAAATGACTTTATCCATTATGAAAAATTCGTAATCTACAAACTCCCTTAATCCAACATACGTACGCGAATGATCCTTTGTAGGAAAATCAATCTTGTGTGTTGCTTGAATCAGCTCTTCTAGAACAGGAATATCCTTTATGTCTGTGTCATTAATCTCAAAGAAAGTAGCATTTTGTAATTTTACTTGTTTTAAGGAATCAGGCGATAGTCGTTCGAGCGATACTGTTGCACATGAGTATTCAGAGTTTATGTGTATGTAGTTTCCATCAATGCTTATGGAATATGTCTGTAGATCATGACTAATCTGAAATACAGTAAAAAAAGATACACCACATGCAATTACTAGTATTGTGATTATCAAAAGCTTAGTTTTCATTTTCTAACCTCATTGATTCCATAAAAGCAAAGTATTACAATTCCGGCATACAGTGCAAGTGACCAAAAAAGCCAGTATGGGTCATTAACTGCATTCTCTATTGGCAAATAGCCTGTCTGAACAGTGGTTCCATGTCCTTCAGATGGAATTACCTTCTGAATATGTTCAAAAGGAAACGGTCTGTTTTGTAATGCTATTCCAAGTGATATTGGCAAATATGAAAACAAGTTAGCCAGTCCAAACACAAGCAGACCAATTCCTGTTATCAAAAATTTATTTTTCATTTTCCTTTTCTCTTAATTATAAACAGAATCCCACTTGTTACAAAAAATATTCCACTCACATCAAGGTATAGTAATGCTTCATCATAGGCAGGATATGGTGAACTGCTACCCGGTTTTGCTAATGGAGACGATGCATATTCTTCTATTGCCTTACTGACTTGATAATAATTTATCATTCCTAATACTGCCAAGATTGTACCTACACCTAGACAAATGATTGCAATTATTGATTTAGTTTTCATTTTCATTCTGTAGTTTTGGAAATCAAAAACATGTCACCATACTTGTACTCTGGGAAATAATTTTTCACAATTTCTTGTTTGATAAACTCTAGATTCTTTCCCTCTATTCTAAAATTAATTCCATTGTTAAACTCTATCGTATAATATCTCAGAGACTCTGGTCTATCACTATTTTTATCCAGTGCAGAACCGCTTATCTTAATTACAGTATTTCCAATCTGCCAAAACTCTGAATTTGGTTGTGCCAGATCTGTAGTGACAAAGCCAAGCGATGTCTTGCTAATAGTCATAGATATGGCTCCAGACTTGCTTGGAAAATCCAAGTACGACACAATAGCACCATAGTTATCAGGCGAAATCTCAGATAGTATGTATCCTGCAAATTCTGTTGGGATGTGAGGGTAGCCAGAGTATGATTTTTCAAATGACTTTGCTAGAAATGCAGAGCCGTTACGAATCTCATCAAGAGTCATTTCTCTGCCGTATCCTACCACACCGTTTTCAGTTTTCTCCCACTTTGGAGGCATTACATACAAGAATCCGTTTTCATCACTTGACAAATCCAAGTGTGGAAGAGCAGTCATTGCAGTGGATCTATGAGTTGCACCAAAAGTCATTGCACCGTCAATCACTCGATACATTGCACCCTGACACGGGTTCTCTATTCTCTGTCTGCCATATTCACCCCAGTATTTTACAAGACAAGAGTCATCAAGGGATTTTGCACTGTATGCCCTAAATGCGGTAGAGTCATTTGCATCTCCTCCCATCCATACGGGTAGTCTGATTAACAGAAATGTTTGATATGCATCTGCTTTCTTATGGTTTTTGGTGTTTGGATAGTAAAACCATTCCATGCTGTTTGGCTTCATTGTTCTGATAAGAGATGTATCTACACTTGATAGATTGTTTTTTGTAGAGTTTGTAATTATTGGAATTCTACATGTGTCGCCGATTCTTTTTCCGCCATCGTCTGCACACAACCTATCCAGCGATACAGAATCATATGCGATTACTCCAAGTATTGCAGATGCAATGATTATTGGAATGATTATCAAAAGTCTAGTTTTCATTTTCACTCGGGTTTTATTGGATCTCCAAATTCAATTACAATTGGCACCTCAAAAGGAATTATTTTACTAAACTTTTCATGATAGTAAGATTTTGCATCTTCATGTAATTCTAATTCTTTTTTATTAATTGTAACATGCACGCCTATTTCACCACTGCCTACTCCAACACTCACAAGTTCAGGATACTCTTGAAAATTATCACTTATGATTGCCTTTCCCATTTTTATCCTATCGCCAACTGAAAGAGAGTTTACATTATTATCCAATACCACAATTCTGCCACTTTCTCCTTCTCTTGAATTTTGAACTAGAATTTCATAAAATCCTGTGTTATTCATCGTCAAAACTCTCTGAGATGACGGTTTCACATCATCAAAACGCCAGATGCCCTTTGCTTTATCAAAAATATTTACAGGAGTAGAACCATCATTGACAAATCTTACAATGTTACCATCAGTCAAATTCATCACCAAGGTATGTGGTGTAATGGATAGTCTGATTCCTTCATAGTCATGCATATCATAAATTAGTATAGTGTTCGGTTCAGATTCTCGTTTTGAATCTAGTGCGATAGCTCTTTGATTTAATTCTGTTTCTCGTTGATTATTATGCTCTATCATAAAATTAGTCCCAAAAATAATAGTAATGATTATCAACGTGCCAATACCAATTGATATCAACAGTTTAGTTTTCATTTTCTTTAATCATTTACCTCCAAGATATCCAGATACGTTGCTTTCTGGGAGAACAAATCCCCAGTTTCTTTCAATTAGTTTTGCAGCAGTGTCTTTTGTAACGCATGCAGGATAGTTATCAAATGTTGGTTTCGTGTTGTCATTTTTTAGAATTAAAATAAAATCATCTCTGCACCACGTGTCTTGTCCATGAACGCCTGCTTTATGTTGCTTCAAAGGAGTTGAACCGTAATCAATTATCGACATTCCATAAGCACCCTCAGAGCCTGCATTAAAGCCGTATACCCCCATTACTGTTGGAACAAACGATGCAGTCACAATCTTTGAGCCAACACATTCATTGACAGTACCATTTACTATATCAGAATAAGAAAACTTGCCAGAATATGCAGAAAATATGACAGAATATTCTTTTTCTTTCATGTCTCTGTTGTTTACATTATAGTGCATGTCAATTGGTTTTCCAGTAAAGAATGTCTTTGATTGTTCATCTTGCGTCCAGAAAAAGCCATACTCCAAACCTCTGTAATTTGCAAGAAATTGCTCTGATGTGCAATGCGGTTCTGAGACTTGGGAGTAAAAAGACACTTCATAATTATCCTTAGTTCCTGCAAGCAAGAACAGTCCCCTATCCCCTATCTCATATGATGGACACGGAGTACCTATGTGTCCTCTATTTGGATTGCATCCAATTGCCAGTACTGATTTGGGTATTCCAAAAGAGTCTGACTTTTTTACAATCTCTTCAATTCCTATAGTGTATACTGGAGCATTGCCTTCGGATTGTTTTTTATCAGTTACAGTCCCAAGAAGAATCAGATCAAATCCGTCCAAAACTTCCTGAGCAGTCATCGGCATAACAAGACCATATGCAGACGATGAAAAAACAACGGTGAAAACAATTGCAAATAATATCAAAAGTCTAGTTTTCATTTTCCTGTAATTATATTTCCATCTTTGAGATCCAATTCAAAATAAGCACTGTTTGTTGGATCATCGCCTTGTTGCACTGTAACTAGATAGATACCATCTTGCTGTTCCCATAATGGACCACCAGTAGTAATGGCATCAGCAAATGTCCCATTATTCATTGAAGATAATTTACCTGTTGATATTATGTCTCCATTTGGTGCAGTTACAGTTAACAATATTTCCTGATTTGGCTGATTTGTCCAGCCATTGAATTTTATTGCTTTTGCACTCACAATCTCTCCTTTGGAAATTTTAATTGTAGAAATTTTTTCATCTTTAAATTCGGGTTCAGGATTTCCATTTTCCAAAACTATCACTTTACCACTTATCCAAGGATGTGGTTCTCCATGATACTCAAAAATCCCAGTCTGATTAAAAATCACAGATGATTCTTTATCCGGCAAAATAATTCCTGTCTGCCAAGTAGAATTTTCATTGCTTACAAGTGTGTGAGGAGTGGCGTCTTCATTGATCCAAGTTACAGTATTGTTTATTCCAAGCATGACTGTGATTGTTTTAGGGTCTAGTTGTACTTGTGATTCTGGATTTGATGAATCATTTAAAATATTTACAATTGAATTTTGGAAATGTACGCCTGTATTGTTTATTAACAATTCATTTTGTATTGCATATCCTCTCTCAATCAATTTAATTTTAGTTTCAGATTTCACACATGCCGAAGAATTATCATATTTGAATATCAATTCCAAGTTTTCTCTACATAGTATATTTTCAGGTTCAATTCCTGATTTGATTTGTTTTAATGGCGATAACTCTTTCAGGTTTGCAGTAACTAGAAAATAATATCCATCAGTTCTTTCAACTAATCCTGCTTGCGGGTCAATATGTTCAGTAAAATCAGGATAATCAAAAAGAATCGAAAGTGTTTCTTTGATTCCGTCTGAAAATATCACATCAGAGTATATGCGGCGTGGTGGATCTGTCGTGTATGGCAACGAAAATGTAACATTCTGAAAAATCACCTTCTGATCAGATGAGCCCATCATAACAGGTTCAGAAACATAGTACCATGAACCGTCAATGTCTTCAATTTGTGTTGTGTGAAAATCTAAGGTTGAAATTTCCTCTGCAAATGATTCTTGTATCCCGATCGCTCCAATCAAAATCAAAAAAATTACAAAATATTTCATCATATCCTCTGCAACATGTCCTGATCTTTTCTGTTCCTAGTAGTATGCCGCACCATGGCATTGCAGCACGGGCACCGTATAATCCACTCTTCAAAATAATAATCACAGTTTCTGCAAAAACTCCCGCCCTCTTGGTATATCCTGCTCTTGTTTCCCTGTGGATGTTTTCTGCAGATATTCTTGCATTGATTCACACATAATTTTAAAATTCACATATTCATAAGTTCTTCTTATCTTTTAGATGCTAGACGTACAATGTAATTTGTCTTAATGGATTATTTTATCTCTTTTTTCAGTCTCGCTAATTAATTTGGAAAAACTCACGGATTTAGTTTCAGTTTGAATCATTTTTGCTTGCAGTGCTCTTAATTTTTTATCCACATTATCATCTAGCATGAATGTTATTCGCTTTGGCATGGGCTAACTCATTTCTAATTTCTGCGATGTAACATTTGATATTTTTCCCAAATATTTACGGGCACATGCTGATGAGCAGTAATCGCTTGCACGGTTTTCAAATATCTGTCCACACTCTCTGCACACTTTTTTCATGCGTAAAATATTGCTTTTTGAACTAATAAACAATGCTGATGCTTGTTAAGTGTTGTTCTATGTTCAATCTGTCACTAGTGTTTGCACTATGGTTTGTTTTTCAAATCGTTCTGGTTTTTGTTCCCCTGTTAATCACAATACTGTGTCTTATGGTATTTGCTGATTTTTGCAATTTTGGAAGATCTCCTATTTTCATGGTTCTGATTCCCCTGCCAATATGTATTATAAAATTAGATGGAATAGATGATAATTGCCTAGTTTGAAATTCTCGAAATTCCTCAGAATTCCAATTAATAAAAGTCAGTTTTGAGCGAATTATCCTAGTTCCCCTGTTTGTACTTTTTTGAAATTTTATTCCGAATCTAACCATTTCTGAAAATCTCATGTTTTTGTTAACGGTTTAGAACTAAAATACTTCACGCATCTTAATTTGTAATGATTTCAAATTCATTTGTTCATAAATCATCTATGATAGAATCACTGGATTCCATCCACGCTGTTTTAGGACATCCAAAGTATCACTTGAAACACAATCCAAATTGGAATAGTTTGGTTTGGCTATTGGAAAATAATCTGCCTTGCATTGATGATTCTCAGAGTATGCCCTACTTTGGCAAATGAATTACAAGTCAAAATAGACACCACTCACCGTGTCCTCTTAGAATTTAGCATACTATTAAAAATAAAATTCCCAACTAGCACCGCTTATTTGAGAAAAATCAAAGAGCAATATGGCAATAAAATTTTCTGAAATCGACTAATTTTCAAATTCTCTTAAATTTAATAACATCATATCACTTTAAAGAAACAATGAAGGACATGGATAAAGTTACTGCCGCACTGGTTAGTATGACAATATCCCAGTCATTATATGATATTAGTGTCGCATTACATGACGATGTAGGTTATAATCTATATCTAAAACACAAGTGTTATTTTCATGATTGTCTTGAACACCCAGACTATCTTGTAGATGTCTTAAAACAAGTATTTGGTGACGGATACCTCTCAATAGTTAACAACATCAACAAGAAACTGGAAGAATTTTCCTACCAAAAGCCAATCAATGAATTTCTTTTAGGAATAAACAAGTAATTGGAAAATAAACAGAGTATTTTCTTTCTAGGCATTTCATTACATGTAATAGTTTTTGCAATTATTCTATCCAACATGGTTGATTCATCATATGCTGGGTTTTGGTCCAATTCCTTGAATCTAGTTTTTACAAGTATTTTGCTAGTTGTATGCATTGTAAATAATTTCAAGATGGGGTCAAGGGGAAAACAAGGAAAGGCATGGATATTTTTTACATTAGCAATTGCATTGTGGTTTATAGCTGAAAGAATATGGACAATAAACGAGTTGACAAATAATGATACTTGGCCATCTTATGCAGATCTTTTTTGGTTAGGAGGGTATGGGTTTTATTTTATGTTTGGTGTAATGTATCTGAAATTTTTTGCATCTCAAATCACAAGAAAAAACATACTTGCAATTTCACTTATTGTGTTACCTGTTTTAATTATAGTATTTTACACCACAGAATCACAGACAGACACATTTGAGCGCATATTGTCTGCATCTTACCCTATTGCAGACTCGTTAATGCTGATTCCATCTATTCTTGGCATAATGTTGTTTTTTAATGGACGTGTGAAATTTTCATTGGCCTTATTGTTTTTTGGAATGCTGAGCTTTGTGATAGCTGACTATGGTTTTTTGTATTTTGATTCCATAAATGAGTATTACACTGGTCATCTGATTGATATTCCCTATCTCTGGGCATATGCAATTTTTACTGGTGGGATAATTGGTAATCTGAATCTCTGGAGTAGAATTGATAAAAACAAGCCGTTTAATGATCAAGATGCACTGAGATAATTCCAACAATTCTAGTAAACACCTATGTAAATCAGAATCATTCCTTTTGAATTATGATCTAAGACATATTTTGAAATTGCCTTTTATCTATAATTTGAGACTGAAATAGTGCAAAATCCAACTCTCTAACTATATCTCCCGCGCCATATGCGGAGGAGAGCGAATTGAACCGCCATTTGGAATTTTTTTACATGTTAAATATTTTCTACTTTGTATATTTTACAACAATCTTATTTTTTACTAAATGGCCAAAACATCTCTCAAAATTAACCAAAAACTAAAAGATTCGTACCAGTGCGGACTCGGATCAAAGATAAAGGGTTTGACATTGTGATAGGCAATTCCCCATATGTTCGACAAGAAAGATTGATTTCTTTAAAACAATATTTTGAAAAAAACAATATCAAGCGGCGTTACTTAGTATGGCAAAAAAGAAACTCTCAAAAGGCATTCATTTTGTAAAAATGAAAAATTGTCAAGACAAAACATGTATTAGAAAAGTACAAGTTAATGCTAAAGGACAATGGCAATTTTTGAAGATGTCTAAATCTAAAAAGAGATAGATGCTAAATCTCTTTTTTATTTTTAAAATTTTACCTATACACAATTTTAATGGACCGGGGGGGAATTGAACCCCCGACATCCTCGTTGCGAACGAGGCATTATACCACTAAACCACCGGCCCTTCCATTATCTCTAAGAGATGTGTTTTTATTCATTTTCTAAAAGCCTTCAAATCTATAATTCACAATATCTGTGCTTTGAAAAAGAATTTAGAATTTCTTTCTTATGCTAATAATTATTATAGCAGGAGCCACAAAATACATTCCTAGATTTAGTAAGATCAAACTAATTCCATATCCTAATACTGATTCTTCTGTATCTAAATTGACATGATTTAGGATTGATAATGAGCTAATCATGGGTGTGATCATAATCTTTACCGCTTCCTTGAATACTGGATTTTCTCTTTCATAATCAGCTATTGTGGGGCTAAACAAGTAAT
Organism: Nitrosarchaeum sp.; assembly: GCA_021414365.1. Lineage (GTDB taxonomy): Archaea > Thermoproteota > Nitrososphaeria > Nitrososphaerales > Nitrosopumilaceae > Nitrosarchaeum. Next base: position 32,703 of record JAIOOR010000001.1, on the reverse strand, counting down.
AAAACGAATTAAATGATTTCATAAAACTAGATCCTGCTTCAGTCTGTGATAATTTATTGTCTCTAATCTCTCGTAGTTGTTGTACTTGTGGTGCAAGCTCAGAACCATACGCTGCGGTAGCTATCAGACATCCACCACCTTTTGATTCAGGCATACTTTGAACAACCTCTTTTGGAATTATTCGGTATATTTTTCCATTGGATAATGATACAATATACAAGAAACCGTCTGGGCCTTCTTCAACATCTGTAATTGCACCAAATCCAGTTCCAAATAAAATTTCTTTATTTGATTCATTGATGTTTAATATATTATCTTGAAGATCAGGTGAATTAAAAATAAATCCGGTTCTTTGTTCATTTAAATTAAAACGATAAATATTTCCGTTATTACAATCTCCTACAAAAACTCTGTTAGTCTGTGCAAATTTTTCTGATGTGCTAAACACAATTCCAGTAGGGCAAACTGGTTTTTCCCATACAAATTCTGGATTGCTGTAAACAAAATCTCCGTATTTCGGTAATGAATCAATTAGAGTTTGATTCTTTGTAATTCCCATTATCTCAATCCAGCCACTGTTAAAATTTTCTGGCACCATGTTGATTTCATCGTGTGAATCATCTCCATTTTCAGTATCCCACAAGTTTCCGGTGATTGGATCTACTGTTATTCCAAAACTATTTCTGATTCCCATAGCATAATATGGTCCTGGTGGATCTATTCTGAGAATCACACTTGTATCGTTTTTCCAATCCGCATCTCTATTCTGTAGTCTGCCATAATTCCCATTGTCTCCAATTACTGCATATGTTTGTCCACCGAAACTAGTCATTGCTCCACCGTTATGAAAATAATTGTCGCTTGGCAAAGTCTTGAGTAATACTGGATTTACTAGTTTTTCACCATTCCAATCATATTTGTAAATTCTATTTTCAATTGCCTTTCCCGCGTCAACGTCTGCTGCTGTAAAATAGACATAAACTTTGGAACCATCAGATGTAATTCCAAGCATTCCCCGTTCCCCATCTTTTGCAACAGATACATCCAAAACAGGCCATGGCTGCAAAACTCTATCTCTTACCAACCTTACTATTCCATCATATCTTTGTAATACCAAAATGTCGTCTCCGACAAATGTCATTGTGGTTGGACTGTTTGGAATGCCTTCTGCCACAAATTGTTCGACTACATAGTTTTCATCAAGAACCTCAGGTAGTGATGACTGTTCAGAATTACCTGTGTGATCTGCAAATGTATATGGAATAATTATAATTCCAATAAGAATTATTGTACAAACAAAAAGTAAAACTTTCACACAAAAATAATAATTTTGAGCTAGTTAAGTTTGTTTTATACTCTATGCGCATTTTCTAGCGTGATTTTCTTATGTAACCTATCTCAACGCATAATAGACTGCGAAGCATGAATTTTTTTGATGACGTATGATACCGTGATCACAAATTCACACATAATTTTACCTCAAGGAGTACTTGATAAAAACATCATAATTGATGATGGAAAAATTGTTGGTTTTACAAATGATATCCCTGCATGTGATCACAAAATTAATGGAAATGGTCTAATTTCCATACCTGGACCAATAGACACACACGTACATTATGGTGTTTACTCTCCAATTGATCAGGCTGCAAAAACTGAGTCACATGCAGCAGCTATTGGTGGAATAACCACCATGATGAGAATGCTGCGATTGGGAAATTCATTTAAAACTTCATTACCTGAACAACTCGACGCTTCATCCAAAAACCATTACGTAGATTATACAATTCATGCATCTATTTTCACTCCTCAACAAATAAGCGAAATGCCTTATTGTATTGAAAAAGGAATCACTTCATTTAAAATTTACATGAATCTTGGTGGTGATGTTGGACATGTGTATATGGACATGCCACCATATTCTTCTAAGCTGTCTGAAACAACTGTAGATCTAAATGATAAACTGGTAGAAGAAATTGTAAAAACTGCTGCATCACTCGGTTGTCCTGTTTTGGTTCATGCAGAAGATTATGAATCATGTGCATGTGGAATAAAGACTGCTAAAGAAAAAAAACGTGATGGTCTTCCTGCATGGTCTGAAAGTAGATCTCCTGAATTTGAAGCAAAGGCAATAAAAACAGTTTCAAAATTTGGACGAAACTATAATTGTACAATTTACTTTGTTCATATTGGCTCTCAAAAAGCATTACAACAAATTAAAGAAGAACGAAAACTTGGAACTAAAATTTTTGTTGAAACATGTCCTCACTATCTTACTATGTCATATGAAAATCAAAAAGGATATCTTGCTAAAGTAATGCCTCCAATTCGAACCACACAAGATAATGTAGCAGTATGGGATGCCTTGTCTCACAATTTTATTGACACTATGGGTACTGATCATGTTGCCAATCAATTAAAACTAAAACTTGGAGGTTCTGATGTTTGGGGTGCTCTGGCAGGATTTCCAGGAATAGGTACAGAAATACCACTTTTGTTAAGCGAGGGAGTAAACAAGAATAGAATCTCTCTTGAACAATTTGTTAAAATTACAAGTACAAATGCTGCACAAATATTTGGAATGTATCCTAAAAAAGGAACATTGGATAAAGACGCAGATGCAGATATCACCATGATAAATTTGAAAAAGGAACAAAAAGTATCGTCTGATTTATTTGGTGGCTTTTCTGACTATATTGTCTATGATGGAATGTTATTGAAAGGTTGGCCTGTTAAAACAATTGTAAGAGGTCATCTAGTAGCTGAAGATTTTCAAGTTATTGGAAAACTTGGACATGGAAAATTTGTTAAAAGATCTATTACGTAAAGATATCTTTTAACTAAAATTCCCATATCTTAATAAAAGGAAATGAAGGCAAGTCTACTAGTCATTATATGGCAAAGAAACTAAAATCTAAACCACAGTCTAAACCAAAGCTACCCATAATGAAACTAATTGGTATTGGAATAATTCTAATAATTGCAGCTGGAGTTTACTATGTATATCAATCACTAATTCCTGTTAATTTGGATTATCCAGTATTTCTGGCTCCTGAAAATGTTTTGATTAAGACTGGACAAGCAAGTGATGGACATTATGTATTTAGTCACCAGTCAAGCAGAGGTGGAAAACAAATTGTTCAAAATGGTATGTCTAGTCCCACCTTGACCATCTCTAAAGGGAGTTTAGTATCGCTTCATATCATTAACGAAATAAAAAACACGCCTCAAGAAAAATCTGAACATAATTTTAACATAGATGAATTTAATGTACATTCTAAAGATCTTGGATATTTTGACTCACAATCAATTACATTTTTAGCCGATAAATCCGGTCAGTACACTTATCATTGCACAATTCATCCAGAAATGAAAGGATTGTTAATTATTCAATAAAATATTGAATTGAAACTTTAAACCAACATCACTTTTTGAATAATCATATAATTCATGGATCATTGATCTGAACAAATTGTTCATGGATCTTTTAAACTACTTTTCATTATACTGCAATATGTTAGAAAATAACAATGAATCAAAATTACCATGGGAAGAAATAAGAGGTTTATCATGGCTAATTTTGGATGATGAATAATCACTGATCTCTTTTTTTCGCAATAATGACAAAATTGTTCATATTTTCAAAAATTTACTAGTCTTCTGAACTTTTTAGAATAATTTTGATCTGAATATGCCTGAAATTCTTATAATTCAAATTATCTTCTAAATGATATCAAATTTTCCGCCAATCTTGGCTTTGTAAATCACGTCTGGTTTTCTGATGAATATTCCTGACTCCATCACTCCTGTAATCAGCTTGATTTTTTGTGAAAGCTCTTTTGGATTTTTTATTACTCCAAAATCACAATCAAGAATAATATTTCCATTTTCTGTAAAAAACGGATATCCTTTATCAAGTGAACGTAGTTGTGCTTTTCCTCCTAATTTCTTAATTGAATCTGTAACTAAATTTCTTGCTAGTGGATGAACTTCTACTGGAACTGTTCTTGTAAAATTCTCAACAAATTTTGATTTGTCTGCCATTACTACTACCTTTTTAGATAAATTAAACAAAATATTTTCTCGTAACAAAGATCCGCCTCCTCCTTTGATGACAAATTTTTGTGAATCAATTTGATCTGCACCATCAAATACAACATCTATGTGATCGACATGATCAGCTTCCACTAATGGTATACCTCCATTTTCAGCAATCAATTTTATCTGCAATGATGTTGGAACTGCTTTTATGTTGTAATTTTTGATTTTTACAAATGATGAAAGTGATTTTACAAAAGTAGTAGCCGCTCTGCCACTACCAAGTCCAATAACAAAACCATCTTTTACAAATTTTAATGCATCAGTTGATAATGCCTCAATGGCATCATCGTAAGACAATCACTCTACCTCTGCTTGCTCAATCTTGGAGAGAACTTTCATAATCTCTCCTTTGATTTTGTCTAGATCGTCTGAATTATCTTCATCAAAATCATCTTCTAATACTATGTTTGGATTTATTTTTGGTTCTGGAAGAGCTTTGTGCTCAGTTATCTTTGCAACTTCTTTGTTAATGTCTGGTTTTTCTTCAAATTTAATTTCTGGTTTTGAAACTGTTTGGATGATCTCAATTTTATCCTGAATTTTTGGTTGTTCTGTTTCTACTTTGCTCTCTTTTTTTGGTTGTGTTATTTCTTGAATTATTTCCTCTTTTGGCTCTATGTATTTTTTAAATAATGGAAATTCTGGTTCTTTGTTTGAAAATCTGGTTAATGTAGTTAATTCAAATGATTGTCTTGATTTTGCTTGTGGGATAACTATAGGATCTAATTTTATCTCTTCGGATTTTTCAAATTTGAATTCTTTTCTACTTATTTTTGCTTCTTGTTTGCTCTCAAGTGTTTCTTCTTTTTTTATTTCTGGAACTGCATTAACAGTTGTAATCTTTGATGATAATTCATACAATCTGTCGTCTAATTTTGATAGTTTCTGATCCATCAATGTAATTAGTCCATCTCCAATTGGACCTAAATCTGGATGGTGACTTGCCTCTTCCATTTTTTCCAATTTAGCTAACACAATTCCCAATTGATGTTGATATCTTAACAATAATTTATCACGTTGAATTTTTGGAAAATCTGAATCAGTTTGATATAATCTAGAAATTGTTTTTGTAAGAATGTCTTTTTCAATCTTTAAAGAATTAATCTGACTTTTTATATGAGAACTGGCACCTAGACTCAGTAATTGTGTTTTATTTCTAGGCATTTTTCTTGCGGCAGCTGCTGTAGCAACTCCAGCTAATGAACTAAGAATAATTGCAATCTCTTGCATCTACGTATACCATTTAATCCAGGAATACTTTCTGCGTTTAGCCTCTGGAAAACCACAACTGGCACATTGGTGGTGACGTCTATGAAATGCGTTGTTTCCACATCTTCTACATCTTATGTGTACTTTTTTCTTTGTAAAGCCACCCATTGAAGTTGTGCCTCGCGTCATCTCAAATCACCTAATTTGCTGCGGGTGGAGGAGATATCATAACAACATTGTCTCCTCTAACAACAATGGTGCCTAGGCTTTTTGAATTGCCCTCAAGAGGAATTTCCTCTGATGAGTCAAGTAGCAGGTTCATGTGCTGATCAAAACCGAGCAAACTGCCTCTAATTGTTTTGCCGCCTTTGAGCTTTATCAATACTATTTGATTGATACTCTCATCAAGTACTTTTACTGCCATATCAACGGACATTATATCACTTATTGACTTTGGTATTGAGGGATTATATTAAAATTTCATTGGTGTAACTTTAAACTATGCCCAGTAAGGCAAGTTTGACACTTTTTTTCAAGATTTTTTATGATTTCCTCTAAAATCATCTGACCATCTTTTTTTGTCGCTTTTCTTGGATCTCCCCAAATTCCATTTTTAGTGACTTTTGGAAATGATATTGCTGCTAATTTTCCTAAATTGTTGATTTGTTGTTGCTTCATCCCATCTGTTACCAGTCCTTTTTTTGCCAATTTCATTTTAACATTTTTTGAGATTGCTAACATTAATGATGTTTCTACAAATCCAGCATGATCAAATTCTTTTTGCATAAAATGCCAATATGATAATGAAAATACTCTGAGTTTGTTTTTTGATATTTTTCCTAGTTTTTTGTCTATGTTTTTCAATGGTTTTAGGTTTCCATGATGCCCATTAATGATAAAAACTGTCTTGATATTATTTGCAAAAAGTGATGTGCATAAATCAATAACAACTGTACGAAGAGTTGATTCTTTGATACTTAGATTAAAAAACGGTGCATGTTCAAATGATACCCCATATGTTATTGTAGGTAACAGTAGAAAGTTTCTCTTTTCTGATAATTGTCTTGCTATCTCAGTTACAATATCTGAATCCGTAGAAATTGGTAAATGTGGACCATGTTGTTCGATTGAACCAATCGGAATTACTGCAACTTGCTTATTTTTTTTAATAATTTCTCTTAGATTAGGATCAAATTGAGATCTAATTTCTGTCATCTGTTTCACTTAGATTTGACATGAACTTTTCTCCAACGAACTTCAAGCTTATTTTCTAGATGCATCTTTACTGCTTTTAGCAAAGTATCTGCTTCTAGTTTTTGACCCTTGGTTTTAATTTCCTCTAATGTATCATTTGGATCTACTTTAAAAGAATCTTGGAAAATTATTGGTCCCTGATCCAAGTTTTCAGTTACATAATGAGCAGTTACACCAACAATTTTTGTTCCCCTCTCATAAGCTTGCGCATATGCCAATGCACCTGGAAATGCAGGTAACAATGACGGATGAATGTTAATTATTCTGTTTGGATATCTCCAAACAAAGTTAGGACTAAGAATTTTCATGTATCTTGCAAGTACAATCAAGTCAATTTCATATTTTTTACAAATATCAATTATTTTTTCTTCAGCTTTTTCCTGATTTGATTCGTCAATTACAATAAATGGGATCTTTGTTTTCTTTACTATCGACTCTAATGTTTTTTCAGTTCCAATGATCGCTGAAATACTTCCCTTCAATGAATTCTTTTTGGCAGAATCAAGTATAGTTTCCAAACATTTAGGTTCCTTAGTAACTAACACTACAATGTTTTTTTCAGAATTTGTTTCATGGTGAGTATTTACATCCATTTTTTCTATTTTTGATAATAACTGAATTCCTGAATCAAACTTCTCTACATTTACCGCCTTTGTAAAAGAGGCTTCAAGATACATTCCAAAAAGACCTTTGATTACATTTTGATTTATTTTTTCAATGTTTCCACCGTTTTCAAATACGAAATTGGTAAATGCTGCAACTATTCCCTCTCTATCTTTTCCAACTACCGTAATACCAATCACTGTTTTTTTCATAACTTTTTTTGATCACTATTTTCTCATTATTAATCATTCACAGAAATTTACAACTAATGCGGGAGGTGGGATTTGAACCCACGAACTCCTAAGAGATAGGGTCCTAAGCCCTACGCCTTTGACCAGGCTGGGCGACTCCCGCATCGGACTTGCCATTAAACACAAATTTATCTATTATTGAAGAGAATCATGGCGAAATTTTTTGGAACTAATGGAATACGCGGAGTCTTTTCTGAAGATTTTACATTAGAATTTGTACATGATATGACATTAGCAATTGCAACATATTTCAAAAAAGGACCAATATTGGTTGGATATGATGGAAGAGAATCAAGTCCAATAATTTCAAAAGTTGTCTGTTCTGCATTAAATTATGCTGGGATTGATTGTAATAATGCAGGACTTGTGCCAACCCCTTGTCTAGAATATGCTGTAAAAAAACTTGGTTACTCTGGAGGAATAATGATTACAGCATCTCATAATCCACCACAATACAATGGCATTAAACCTGTTGCAAAAGATGGTGTAGAAATTTCACGAGAAGATGAATTGATAATTGAAGATATATTTCTAAAAAAAAATTGGATAAAAAATCCTTCTAAATGGGGAATCACTGGAAAAGAAGATAAAGCAATCGATATTTATGTAAATGGTGTAATATCTCAAGTAGATTCTCAAAAAATAAAATCCAAAAATCTCAAAGTTGTTTTGGATTTAGGAAATGGAGCACAGGCAGTAACTGCACCTACATTTTGTAAATCTATTGGTTGTGAAACAATATTGATTAATGAAAAAATTAATGGTTTGTTTCCTGGACGTGGTTCAGAACCAACACCACAAAATCTTTCAGAGCTTTCAAAAACTGTTCAAAAAAATAATGCTGATCTTGGAATTGCATTTGATGGTGACGGTGATCGAAGTATTTTCTGTGATAACAACGGTGAGATACTCAGTGGTGACAAATCAGCACTTGTTCTCACAAGATTCATTTTACAAAAAAATCCAAACTCTTTAGTTGTTACTTGTTTGAATTCTGGTTCAAGTATAGAACTTGTTGCAAATGAATTTAATTCTCAAGTAATTCGAACCAAAGTTGGAAGTGTTGAAGTTTCAAGAAAAATGGTTCCAACAAACGCATTAATTGGTTTTGAAGAAAATGGTGGATTTATGTTTGGAAAACATAATCAGGTAAGAGACGGATGTATGACTTTGGCTTTAATGTTGGAACTTTTGGCTACTAATCAAAAACCATTGTCTGAAGAAACTTCTAGTCTTCCACCTTCGTTTACAACAAAAGACAAAGTTTCTTGTTCTCAAGAAAATTCTAAAAAACTAATACAATCCCTAAAAAAAGAATTCACAAGTTCTGATACTACAGATGGTATCAAAATTACAAGTGATCCAAAAAACTGGGTAATGATTAGACCAAGTGGTACTGAACCAATCATTAGAATATATGGAGAAGCCGAAAGTCAGCAAAAACTAGATGCTTTGATGTTAAAATACATACAAAAAGCCAGGTCCATCATTTCCGACAACACTTTTAAAACCAATCCTTAACATGATTGGAATGGAGAATGATCCCTAAAGGGTGACATAGTATGGGTAAAGCTTATTATGTAAAATTTGAGACGCCTGAAGAACTCGTAAATCCAATCTTGGAGGCTGTTAGAGTCGCATCTACCAGTGGTAAAGTAAAGAAAGGAACCAATGAAGCCACAAAGGCAATTGAACGAGGAACAAGCAAACTTATCGTTATCGCTGAAGATGTTGAACCACCAGAGGTAGTTGCCCATCTTCCAATTCTATGTGAAGAACAGGGTGCAGCATATGCATTTGTTCCAAGCAAAGCAGAATTAGGAAAATCTTTGGGCATTGACATTACTTCTGCCGCTGCAGCAATTTTAGACGCTGGTGATGCACAACACATAGTTGATCAAGTTGTCTCAGCAATTGCTAAAATTAAAGGTGGAAAGACTAGCAAATGAGTACTACAACTGACGACGTAACTCAATCTGAAATTATTCAAATTGTTGGCAGAACTGGTATTGCTGGCGAAGTTATTCAAGTTAGAGTCAAAGTTCTTTCTGGTAAAGATAAAGGCAGAATCCTTACTAGAAATGTAAAAGGTTCTGTTAGAATTGGAGAAATTCTAATGCTAAGAGAAACAGAAAGAGAAGCAAAGAAAATTCATTAGGTGAAATAGATGAGTCTTTTAGTTAAACCCTGCAGTTTTTGTGCTAGACCTGTTGCAAAAGGTTCAGGTACAATGCTTGCAAAAAATGATGGAACTGTTTTATGGTTTTGTTCAGCAAAATGCAAGAAAAATGCACTAGAATTGAAACGTGATCCAAGAAAATTAAAATGGACCAAAAAATACGTTAAGGGCGGAATTCAACACAAGAAATAAAATTGACTGAACAAACTCTTTTCATTGTAAAGCCTGATGCAGTAGCAAGAAAACTTACTGGTGAAGTTATTGCAAGATTTGAAAGAAAGGGATTCAAACTTTTAAAATTAAAAATGTTTATGTTTACACAAAAGCAAGCTGAAAATTTCTATGGTGTACATAAAGACAAACCATTTTTTGGTGAACTCACATCATTTATCACATCTGGTCCTGTAGTAGCAGCAATCATTGAGGGAAACAATGCAATTGCAACTACTAGAATTATGATTGGATCTACTAAATCATTTGAGGCAGCACCTGGTTCTATCCGAGGAGATTTTGGGCTAGGATTTAGTGACAATATCATTCATGCATCTGATTCACAAGAAAGTTTTGTTCACGAATCGAGGGTAGCATTTGAGTGATCTGATTGCAAATTCGTCAACCCATAGTGGTAGTTCTTGGTCACGTAGATTCTGGTAAAACATCTCTCTTAGATAGAATTAGAGGTACTGGAGTTCAAGGTAGAGAAGCTGGAGGAATTACTCAGCATATTGGTGCCAGTTTTCTTCCAACTGAAACAATCAAAGAAACATGTGGCCAGCTGTATAAAAAGTTACAAGAATCAGAGAATCAAGTTCCAGGACTTTTAGTAATTGATACACCTGGACACGAAGTTTTTACTAATCTTAGAGCAAGAGGTGGATCTGCTGCAGATATTGCAATACTTGTAGTCGATGTTAACAGAGGATTTCAACCACAAACAAATGAGAGTCTAAAAATTCTACAGAGTAGAAAAGTTCCATTTGTTGTTGCACTAAACAAATGTGATCAAATATCTGGATGGCGAAAGTCTGATACAAAATTTATCTCACAAGCAATCAAAGAACAAGATGCTTTTATTCAAACTGACCTTGATCAAAAAATCTATGATGTAGTGGGAACTTTGTCTATTTTGGGATATCAATCAGAAGCATTTTATCGAGTTAAAGATTTTAAATCTGAAATTGCGATTGTGCCAATCTCTGCAAGGTCTGGAGTTGGAATCCCTGAATTACTTGCAGTACTAGTTGGATTAACCCAACAATATCTACAAAAAAGATTAGATCAGAAAGAAAAAGAATCAAGAGGAATTGTACTTGAAGTAAATGAAGAAATTGGGTTGGGTCATACAGCAAACATTATTTTGATTGATGGTAGTATTAAAAAAACTGACACCATAGTAGTTGCAAAAAGGGATTCAGTAATTGTAACAAAACCAAAAGCAATTCTTTTACCAAAACCCCTTGATGAAATGAGGGATCCTCGTGACAAATTCAAACCTGTTCAAAGTGTGGATGCAGCAGCAGGACTCAAAATTGCATCACCTGATCTTGAAGGAGTTTTACCTGGCAGTACACTTTATGTTGTATCTAATGAATCCGATATTCCAAAATATATCAAATTAATTGAATCTGAAATGAAATCTGTGTTTATTGACACAGAAACCAATGGTGTTGTTTTAAAATGTGATACTATAGGCTCACTTGAGGCAATAGTTGAGATGTTAAGACGCTCTCAAGTGCCAATATCTAAAGCAGACATTGGGCCTGTAAATCGTCGTGATATCATGGAGGCAAGAGCAATCAAAGAAAATGACCGGCATTTAGGCATAATCTTGGCCTTTAATGTCAAAATACTTCCAGATGCAAAAGAAGAATCAGAAAGTGGCCATATCAAAATTTTTGAAGACAATATCATTTACAGTCTAATTGATAATTACAATGCTTGGGTAAGTGAAGATACAGCTAACGAAGAAGATGCAATTTTTGCTGAATTAACCCCAATTTCCAAATTTACATTTCTCAAAGGTTATGTTTTTAGAAATACCGATCCTGCCGTATTTGGAATTAAAATTGATGTTGGAACATTAAAACAAAAAGTTCCTTTCATGAACAAAGATGGAAAAAAAATTGGAGTGGTACATCAACTTCAACTTGATAAAAAAACTGTAACTTCTGCTAGAGCAGGACAAGAAGTTGCATGTTCTGTTCAAGGTATAACGATTGGTAGACATATTTTTGAAGAGGAAGAATTTTACACATTCCCTCCATCACATGAAGCCAAACAACTTTTGGCAAAATTCATGTACAAGCTTAGCTCCGAGGAGCAAGAAATTCTAAATAAAATTATAGAAATTCAACGAAACAAGGATGCAGCCTATGCTTACTAGTTTGAATGTTTTTTACAAATCATGTGAATTCCAGGTGCACCTACAGCACCCATCATCTTATCTACAATTTGTCCTGATTTGAACATGATAAACATTGGAATTGATTGCACTGCAAATCTCATTGCAATGTTTTGATTTTGATCAACATTAACCCGCGCAAATTTTATTTTTGGATATTTACTTGAAAGACTCTCAAATACTGGATGCATCATTTTACATGGACCACACCATTCTGCCCAAAAGTCAACCAATGTTGGATTCTCAGCAGAAATTATCTCGGTAAAATTTGTATTATCCAAATCAATTATTCCTGGTTTGATCTGAGGCTGATTTTGTTGTCTAATCATTTCTTCAAGTTTTCTTTGTTTTATCTTTTCAATTTCTGGATCATCTGACAATAATTCCAAAAAGGTTGATTCTATTAAAAAATCTATGTTAGATACTTTCCAAATAATTTTCTATAATATTTTTCAATAATATTTTTCAATCTGTATCTGATTTTATTGGCATAGACTCATATCTTTTTGATTTGCATATTGGACATGCATCAATGTATTTTGTCATACTTACAGAGGTGTAAACTATCCCACAATCGCCACAAATTCTGAGGTTTCTACTAAGTTTACCCATGTTAGCGTAATTACACATTATGATTAAAAACTTAGTCGTGTTTTTGCCTTTTTAATACTGTAAACTATCATAACTGGCGCTACAAAATACATTCCAGCATTCATCAAAATTACTCCAATTCCATATGTTATAATCTCTTGTTCAGAATCAGCTGCAGACATGATTGAAAGTGATGACAACATTGGAGTGATTCCAATTTTTACAACCTCTTTGAACACTGGATTCTCTCTTTCTAAATCGGCTACTGTTGGTGAAAAAGAGTAATAGAAACTGTTGAATGCAGTCATAAATGAAACACCTGATGTAGTACTCATTACTTTACTATCTCTGATTTCTCTGAGAAATTGTACCTGAGGTGCCATCTCAGAGCCATATGCTGCAGTAGCAATTAGGCATCCGCCGCCCTTCTGAGTATTCTCTACAACTTCACAGGTATCACCAACTAGTGTTGTTCCTGGACCACATTGCCCAATTTCAGATTCTGTAGTTTCTGGTTTTGTAGTTTCAGGCTTTGTACTTTCTGGTTCTACTAATCCAACTGCCTCATAAATTGATTTTGTAAGTTGGTTCGTTGTTGTATCTATCAACATAAGATTGCGGATCTTTTGTTGGATCCACAAATGATGCAATTCCCAGTTCTTTAGTTGGTTCTGGTGTTGGTTGAGGCTCTGGTACTGGTGTGGGAGTTGGTGTAGGTTCTGGTTGTACAACCACAGGCTTTGTTACGGTGATCTTTACAGTTTGCCTATCTTCTAATGTTCCTTTTTGCACTATAACATCAACAAGATATGAACCAGAACCTTGAGATTCTGTTGGAGTCCATGTAAATTGTCCTGTTTCACTATTGATGGATGCACCTACAGGTGCATTTTCAAGGCTGAATACTACATCTACTACTGAATCAGCTACTGTAGCAGTAAATACTAATGTCTTTTTTGCTTCAACTGTTTTATCTGAAATTGAATTAAGTGTTAACACAAAATCTGGAATTAGATCAACTCGATCTCCATTAAATTCTACCTGCATGGATTTACTATTTTCAATTTTATCGGTAAATGCGGTCACATTATAAATTCCATTTACTGAAAAAACACTTTTTACAGTTTTTGGAATCGTCTCATAGTTTCCATCAGAATCTGAAAAACCTCCAAGTAATGTTGCCTTTCCATTTGGATCTCTTACTACAATGTTAATTACTGAATTTCCATCACTTTCAGTTCCAAAAAATGATATTAATTCATCAATAGTGTAAAAACTTTTTTTCATGGAAATAGAAGTAACATCTGCATAAGTTGGTACAATCATCAACGCAAATACTGTACAAACAGTAAGGGCTGCAACTATACCTAATTTTATGTGCATATTATGAAATAAAATACATTTGCTTTTAAAAAACACGGATAAATTGTTCTATTAATTTGATAATAAAATTTCACTAAATTCAAAGATCAAGTAAAAACCTCATAAACACACCATTATTTTGCTCAATTTTCATCTCATAGAATGTAGGAGCTTTGATTTCTACCTTAAAATTGTGTTTTGAAAAATCAAGTGGTTCACCATGTGCTTTGGCTATGATTTTGTAACCATTGTTTTCTTGAATTTCAAGCTCTATTCTTTTGATTGCAAAGCCTTCAGTGATGAGGACAAATGTAATTTCTTCTAGCCAACTAAATAAAAGATATCTGAGATCTTTTCCTTTGGCAATGATTTCTTTTTGTTCTTTTTCTTCAACTTTATCTTGATCTAATGTGATGTTTATCACTGCATTTGCTGTGACTAACAATGCCTCTTTGAGATCTTTTGCAGTTACCTCGATGAATGCATCAGTTGTATGATCTAAGAATTTGTAACTCAACTATGTTTTTGAAATCTCGCTAATTATTAATTTAGATGGTTTTTGAACTTAATTTTTCAAATTTGTTGCTTTACAGTAAATTTTCCATCTACTGTAATTCTTAAACATAAGGAAGATGACTTGTCAAGGAATTTGCGATTAATTGAAATGACATCTTCCTTATGTCAAGTATATGAAATTAATATTATAATATAAAGTATTCACATCAATCCAACTTTTCAAATATTACAAAATATGTTTTAAAAATAAAAATACATTAATGGCATTTTAATCATTATTAGTTTTGTCATTTTGATTGGCATAGAATCGATCAGATGTTTTTTAAAAAACTGCCTAGTTCTGCATAGTTATTACAGAAATATCTAAATCACAACCGACTAAACATCTATCATCTTGGAACTACCACGTGGAATGAAAGACTTTGAAGAAAAGGAAAATGCAAACATTGAGCATATTAGGGAACATTTTAAAAAATTATCAAACCTATTTGGGTTCTCATTTGTGGATCCATCTCCACTTGAGTTGTTATCTGTATTGGAGACAAAATCGGGCCCAGCAATTAAAGATGAAATCTATTATTTCAAAGATAAGGGAGAAAGAGAAGTAGCACTAAGATTTGACTTTACCGTAGGTCTGACAAGATATGCTACCATGCAAAAGTCAATGAGACTACCTGCAAAATTTTCAGCATTTGGTGGTGTATTTCGATATGATGAACCACAAAAAGGACGGTATAGATATTTTCACCAATGGGATGTGGAAATTTACGGAAAGCCAGGATTAGAATCAGAAGCTGAGATTATTGAACTGACATCTAGATTATTTGATTCGTTATTGCTCAAAGATATCACAATTGATATCAACCACAGAAATTTAGTTGAATCATTTATCAACCAAACATTTGATTCAAAAGATTCGCAACTAGTAGGTGATATGCTAAGAGCAATTGATAAAATACAAAAAAAATCAAAGCAAGAAATTCTAAATGAATTCAAAGATAGATATGATGAAAACAAACTAGAAAAAATTCTGGAATTTTCACAAATTAAGGGAACCATTTCCGAAGTTGAATCAAAACTTGATACATCCAAATTACAATCATGGGATGAACTAAAACAACTATTTGATTCACTGGAAAATAGAGGGGTTGTAAACATTCGCATCAATTTTGGTATAGTCAGGGGATTGGATTATTACTCTGGAATGGTCTTTGAAGTATTTGATAAAAATTCAACATTGGGTGCATTAGCTGGTGGAGGACGATATGATTCGCTAACAAAAGCATTTGGTAGAGAAGACATTGGAGCTACAGGTGTTGCAGGTGGTGTAGAGAGAATTATACTTACAATGCAAGATCAGGGAATAATTCCAGAAATAAGACAAACTAGAATTTCAGTTTTATACATTAATGAAGAAATGCAAAAAGTTGCAATGAGCATTACATCTTTACTTAGACTAAATAATATTCCAACTAATATTGATCTATCTGGAAAGAATCTAAAAAAACAAATTGAACAAGCATCTGAATCAAAATACTGCATTATAGTAGCTCCAAAAGAACTTGAACAAAGTAAAGTTGTATTACGAAACATGCAAGATGGATCTGAATCCCAAATTGAGATTGAAAAGCTTACAGAAGATCCTATATTTGTCCTTAATTTAGAAAAGCCCTAGTTAACATCATAATTTCAGGACCACTAGTCATAGATCCGACCACCACTGAATGATTGTTTACTAGCATTCCAGACTTGACATACGGAATTCCATTGTTGATGGTTGTTTGTTCTATTTTTACGCCCATCACATTTGCAATTATTTTCATATCTTCTTCATCAGCCTCTGGGTGAATTGCAGCGCCAGAATTATTTGCAACCATTACTGCACCAGTTTGATTAAACCCAGAAATTCTTTTCTGTAACACCTCTATTCCTAAGACTTGTTCTATTGTTTGACAATCTTCTTTTGATAACCATGGAGATACGATTGCCCCTTTATCATTTGAACAAATTATATTTCCAAGCGCTGTGTATTTTGAATCCAATACTCCTATCTCCATCTTGGTTTCTTTTTTTAGAAATTCGTATTCATCAGTATATGCCGTCTTTGGAAGTAAAATTCCATTGTTATTCATAACCATTAATGCTCCTAAAAGGCGAGTATTAGCAACAGAAGAATACACAATTTGAGTATTCAGATATTCTGCAAGCTTTTCAGCTTTAGATTGAGCAAAACCCATTGGAACAAAAACAAAATCATCATTTGTGTTAATGTAAATACCGATGTTTGGTCCTCGGTAAACATCAAATTTGATAATATCCATTTGTTATATCTAAACTTCAAACGATATGAACGTAAGGAAATTCCAAATAGGTTTTGAGCACAGATTTTTTATTATATCTAAATTTAGTCTCCACTAATTTTGTCTAGCTTTAAATAATATCTGAACGAAAGTTGAATCATGCCAATAGCAGAAAATTTCCCAGAAGGTTTGAAACCCATTGGAAAAATTAGTCTTGAAGGTACTACATACTTTCATTGGGTTTGGGGTCCAGGTAAAACAAAAAATACTGATGGATCACAAGCCGAAGTATTTGCAGATGCAGATGTTGTAGCATCTTACACAGCTCGTGGAGAAAAACAAGTTCCACTAGGTGTTAGCGGTACATATGTAGCAGTTGACTGGGATTCTTGTGTTGCAGATGGTGCATGTATTGAAGCATGTCCAGTTCAAGTGTTTCAATGGTATAGAACTGATAAAGATATTTCTAACACTGAAGCATTAAATGCAACTTTTAAGGGAACTGGAAGTTCTGTCAAAGAAGAACGAAAAGATCTCACTGACAAAGCAGATCCAATTAGAGAACATGATTGTATCTGGTGTATGGCATGCGTATCAGTTTGTCCACCACAAGCTATCAAAGTCGATCAATCAAATGTAGAAGCCCATGAAAAAGCAGCAGGTTCTTTTGTAAAGCCTGGCGCATAAACTTCTAGTTCATATCATTAAAGAATAATTCTCTTTTTTCCTATTTTCTTTATTATGGTTTTTAACCTGTAGATAAAATAAGCCTGAAAACTAAGTTAAATTATAATTTAGTCCCAACTAATTTTGTCTAGCTTTAAATAATATTCTGATAATAATTCTGTATGGTAGAATTAGTTATACCTGAAGATTTTTGTCATGACCAAAAACCAGTTGGAAAAACTAGCCATGCAAATGGTGAGAATTTTCATTGGATTTGGGGCAAAGGAAATCCAGAAGGCGCAGCATTCTCAAATGAAGATGTAAAAGCAGCATATGAAGCCCGAGGAGAAGAACAAGTTCCTCTAGGTATTCATGGCACAACAGTAGCAGTTGATTGGGATTCTTGTATTGCAGCTGGTTCATGCATGAGTGTATGTCCAGTTCAAACATTTCAGTGGTATAGAACCGAACAAGACATTGCAGCTAAAGACGTAGTTGGTAAAGTTTTCGAAGGAACTGGAAAAACTGAACAAGATGAACGATTAGACTATACTGACAAATCACAACCAATTCGAGAACATGATTGTACAATTTGTATGGCTTGTCAGGAAATATGTCCTACAGGAGCTATTAGAATTGAACAAGCAAACTTGGAATGGCATGAGAAAGCAGCAGGTACCTTTGTCAAAATGACAGGTAGTGGCAATCCACACGCACACGATTAAAGAATTATTTTCTTTTTTCTTATTTTTCTAAAATTCTGTTTTTTCTTATACTCAACAAATTTTAATCACTGTTATCCAACACTTTTTGCAGAGGTCGCCTAGCTCGGTAGGGCGCGGGCCTTGAGAGCCTGTGTGCGCAAGCACCCGGGGGTTCAAATCCCTCTCTCTGCGTTATATTATCTTGGAAGAATGATTGTAAATCTCGTTGGATCGTTTTTGACTGAAATATGACCGCCATGTTTTTCAATCAATGTCTTGCAGCTTGCAAGACCTAATCCAGTTCCTTTCTGCTTTGTTGTGAACAAAGGTTCAAAAATTTTATCTATCTTATCTTTTGGAATTCCTGGACCAGAATCTGCAAATTCTATTTCTATTGTTTTTGTTTTAATTTTTGTTGAAATTGTTATCTTTCCTTGATGCATTACTTCAACTGAATTTTTTAGGATGTTTGAAAATACTTTGATCATTTGATTCTTATCTACATCTACTATGATGTCTGGTATTTCTTTTTCAACTGTGATCTTTTGTGGAATTTTGATGTTTTCTATAGCTAAATCTATGATCTTTCTCAATGAGACTATCTCTTTACTTAATGGATTACCTCTTACAAAATCCATGATTGATTCTATCTCATATGATATTCTGTCTACTGCATTTTGAATGCGTTTCATGTTTTCTTCTTTTCTCTCTTCTGCTAATCCTATTTGCATTAATTCAATACCGTTTTTTACAATGGTTAACGGATTTCGTAAATCATGTGATAATTTTGCTGTCATATCTCCAATTAATGCTAATTTTTCTTGATTCATTGATGCTCTTTTTATTCTTCCTAGATACGATAATAAAATCAAAATTACTCCTATACCGAAAACTAACACTATCAAAAAGATTGGCATTACAATTGTGTAGAATCTAATATTTTCAATTTTTTCTTGTGTAAATTGTATTAGCACAAGTTTTGTATATTCTCTAGTATGTTTTTCACCCATGTCGATTGTATTGATCCGTTTCCCCTCTTCAACTAAGTAACTCTCCCACTCTTTCTCAAATTGAATAGTGTTTCCAGTAATTGGTTCTACATAAAGTCTTGATATACTATCTGTAAAGATTGTATGTCCTTTAAATTGTGGAAATGAATTAGATGTGTCGACTTGTTTAATTATTGATTCAAAAACATATACTCCTAATCCGTTTACACTATCCGTTTTTTTAAACACTAATGAACTATCATAAAATATTGCTGGATGAAAAAAATCATAATCTTTTTTTTCAACCCCTGGCGAAAATCCATATCTTTTGCCTTTTTTATCTATGTGCATTAGAGTTACTGCATCTACTTTGTAGATGTTATCTACGTGAAATATCTCATTATTCGTATCTACTCTTTTACTTGATAATGTTGACTCAATTGTAATTTCATTACCATTTTCATCAATTATCTTTTGTGATAACTTGTCTATAATACCAAATGGTTTAGACATGTTTCCATAAATATTATCTACTATCTGTTCTTCTCCTTCATACTCTCTATCTAGCAAATCTTTTTTTGATAATTTTTCAACTTCAGGAATTACTATAACCATCCATATTGTAATAATTATAATAGATACCAAAAAAACTGCTAACCATTGAAAAATTATCCTATTTAAGTTACTCATCGATTTATTTTCTTTTTTTGTCTTATAACGTTTCTTTAAAATTCCAAATACGATTTATTTTAATGTACTAATCTCAGCTAAAAGTGCTGAAAGCTGAATCTCAGAGTTTGCTCCCGATAAAATTCTATAATCATACTTTGCAATTGCCTGTAAAATCTCTGATAGTTTATCATGTTTTGATTTGAATACAGCTGAATTGATATATTTTAGAAAATCAGACTCTGACATTCCATAAACTTTGATTAATTCAATCATCTTCTCTCTTGCTTCAATGACTTTTCCTGCTAGTGCCATTTTTAGAACTTCATCAACATCACTAGTTTTTGTAAGACCTGCAGATGCCTTTACATTTGCTTCAGTGATTTCACCAAGACTTGCAGTTGCCTGCATTAGATTGATGGCATGTCTGAGGTCTCCTTCCGAATAATCATAAATTGCTTTTAGTCCTTTTTTATCTGATTTTACCTTCTCTTTTTTTGCTATGCTTTCTAGATGATTGATCATGTCTTCTTCAGGAATCGATGTAAACTTGAAGGTGGCACATCTGCTTTGAATAGGATCAATAATTTTTGATATGTTATTTGCAATTAAGATAAATCTGCAATATTTTGCAGTATCTTCTATAATCCGTCTAAGTGCAGTTTGTGCATCTGATGTCATCTCATCTGCCTCATCTAAAATAATTATCTTAAATGGAACATCTGTCATTCCTGCGTATCTTGAAAATTTCTTTACTTTTTCTCTGACCATTCCTATTCCTCTTTCATCTGAGGCATTTAGCTCTAAAGTATAGTCTTTGGCGTATTCCCCAAGAATCTGTCTGGCTATACATAATGCGGTAGTTGTTTTTCCTACTCCTGCAGACCCAGAAAACATTAGATGTGGCATGTCTGTTGGATCTTTGATTAAAGCTTCTAGACTCCCTATAATCTCTGTTTGATTTACAATTTCTGAAAGCTTTGAGGGGCGGTATTTCTCTACCCACATACCTGTTGATAACATGTGATCTTCTAGTCTATTTCCCACTAATAAATCGAAATTAATAGGATCAATTGATCTCACAAAATAGTGAATAGAATTGATCGATCCATTACATCAGGAACTTGTTGAGAAATAGTGATCTTACGATGGAAATTGATAAAATAGAAAAATTGCACTCTATTGGATATGGCCTAAAGGATTCTAAAGTCACCATAAATCATGACATCAAATTCAATGTAGCAGGCGTAAAAATTAATGGTACCCAAGGAGAGGTTTTGAATTTACCACAATGGATAGGAAAAATTCTATCTCAGAACAAACTGGCAACTATGGAAACTCCAGATATGATTACTGAGCTAAAACAAGCTCTATCAAAAGAAAAAATGGTTGGTGAATACCAAATGTCTACCCTTGATCCTCATTTTTACATCAAACTAAAAGAATCTATGAAGAATTTGAACCGTGATGATTTTAATCATGTAGAAAGTATCATGTTGGAATTATTTAGAATGAGAAGAGGAAAACTTGTAAAGCTTGCAGACTCTACAAAACTTAATTCTGAATTATATAACAAACTAACTGTTGAAGAAAAGATTTTCTTTAAAACCATTCATGATAATAGTATAGAATTTGAAAAACAAATTAGAGGAGATTTAAATGAGCAAAGTTCAAACTAGTACTTTTACTGAATCTGCATTATCAGACAAAGTTAAGGATTTTCTTACAAGATTCAAAGACAAATTTGGTAGTTACAAGTACGTTGAACAAATAGATGAGATGATGCCAAAGGGCGCAAAATTTATTCTTGTAGATTACAATGATCTTGTAGTAGAACCTGAAATAGAAATTTTCTTTTCAACAGATCCTGATAGAATTCTAAATGCATTTTCACGTGCAATCAAAGAAGCACTTCAGACAAGATTTCCTGACTATGCTGAAAAAATTAAAGATGAGGTACGTGTAAGACTAGTAAATTATCCACTTCAAAGAAGTCTAAGACAAATTAATGCTGAAACTATTGGAAACATTACTAGTGTTTCAGGAATGGTAGTTAGAGCATCAGAAGTAAAACCACTTGCAAAAGAACTTGTGTTTATTTGTCCTGATGAACATCAAACAAAAGTAATTCAACTAAAGGGAATGGACGTAAAAATTCCAGTAGTTTGTGATAATCCAAGTTGCAAACATAGAGATTTTGAATTAAAACCAGAAGCAAGCAAGTTCATCGATTTTCAAATTCTTAGATTACAGGAACTTCCTGAGGATCTTCCTCCTGGACAATTACCTCACTACATTGATGTGACAATTAGGCAGGATCTTGTAGATAATGCAAGGCCAGGTGATAGAATCATTCTTACCGGAATAGTTAGAGTAGAACAAGAAGCAGTTGCAGGGATAATTCGTGGACATAGTGGATTATACAGATTACGAATTGAAGGAAATAACATTGAATTTTTGGGAGGAAGAGGCTCAAAGACCTCTCGTAAAATAGAAAGAGAAGAGGTCTCACCAGAGGATGAAAAAATGATTAAAACACTTTCCCAAAGTCCTAATGTTTATCAGAGACTGATTGATTCTTTTGCTCCTCATATACAAGGACAATCACTAATCAAAGAAGCTATTTTGTTATTGATTGTAGGTTCAACTCAAAGATTACTTGGAGATGGTAGCAAAATTAGAGGTGACATTAATGTATTTCTTGTAGGTGATCCTGGTACTGCAAAAAGTGAGATGTTAAAATTTTGTGCAAGAATAGCCCCAAGAGGATTATACACATCAGGTAGAGGTTCAACTGCTGCAGGTCTTACTGCAGCAGTAGTTCGTGATAAAACAGGCATTATGATGTTAGAGGCAGGAGCTGTAGTCCTTGGTGATCAAGGTCTTGTATGTATTGATGAATTTGATAAGATGAAACCAGAAGACAGAAGTGCATTGCACGAAGTTATGGAACAACAATCTGCAAGTATTGCAAAAGGTGGTATTGTTGCTACATTAAATGCAAGAACATCAATTTTGGCAGCTGCAAATCCAATGTATGGAAAATATGATCCATTCAAAAATATTACAGAAAATGTAAACTTGCCAATTCCATTATTGACAAGATTTGACTTGATCTTTGTGGTACGTGATATTCCAGGAAGAGAAAAAGATGAAAAAATTGCAAGACACATCATTGAATTACACACTCCTCAGGGAACTGACAAGCGCTCTGTAATTGATGTTGATACCCTAACCAAATATCTCTCATATGCAAAAAGATCTAGCCCTGATTTGACAAAAGAAGCAGAAGAAAAGATTCTAGAGTATTATTTACAAATGAGAAATGTAGAGTCTGAGGAAATGATTACAGTTACTCCTAGACAACTAGAAGGTATTATTCGACTTTCAACTGCCAGAGCCAGATTATTAATGAAAGATAAGGTAGAAGAAGAGGATGCAGAACGCGCAATATTTCTGATTCAAAGCATGCTTCAGGATGCAGGTGTTGATGTCAATACTGGCAAGGTAGACCTTGGAGTCTTACAAGGCAGACCGAGAAGTGAAGTATCAAAGATGCAACTATTCATGGATGTTTTAAAATCAATGGAAGGTGACAACAAAGTTGCAGTTGAAGAAAGATCATTTGTAAAAGAACTGCAAAAGACAGAAAAATTCACTGAAGAAGAAGCACGAAACTATATCCGAAGAATGCTCCGCGAAGCATCTATTTATGAATCAAAACCCGGTCATTATAACCGGGTATGAAAATAGAAAAACTAGATCTTCCCAAACCTGCAATTGATTTTTTATTGTCTGAAGGATTTTCTACATTATATCCTCCTCAAGCTGATTGCGTTGATGCTGGATTACTAGATGGAAAAAGTATTTTGGTTTCTGCACCTACTGCAAGTGGAAAAACCCTTACAGCAACACTTGCAATGATTAGCTATCTTTTAAAAAATGATGGCAAGGTCATTTATCTTAGCCCATTAAGGGCACTAGCTGCTGAAAAATTTACAGAATTTAAAAAACTAGAAAAAGTTGATCTAGGAAAAAAGATCAAAGTAGGTATCTCTACTGGAGATTTTGAAAATCTTGAAAAAAATCTTGAAAAAAATAATGTTCTAATTTTAACAAATGAAAAGATGGATTCTATAATAAGACATAGCGCTGAATGGATTGATGAAATTGGTCTAGTCATTGCAGATGAGATTCATCTGATTGGTGATGAAACTAGAGGACCAACATTAGAGATGATTCTAACAAAACTAAAATTATTAGCATCAAAACCACAAATTGTAGGTCTTAGTGCTACCATAACAAATTCTGATGAACTAGCAAATTGGCTTGGTTGTATCTTGGTAAAAAATGACTGGAGACCTGTACCTCTTTCAGAAGGAGTCTATGATGCAGGGCAGGTAATCATGAGTGATGGCAAAAAATTTGATGTTGAGCCCAGTCTTCGTGGTATTCCCATTGATTTAGGCGTACAATCAGTAAAAGATGGAGGACAATCCCTGGTTTTTGCAGAGACTAGGACTCGCTCAAAAGCGCTTGCAACAAAGGCAGCTGATATTATTTCACAATTACTAGAAAAAAAAGAATCCGAAGAACTAGAAAAGATTTCAAAAAAAATTCTATCAAATAATGAGCATACTGAACTAGTTAAGACTCTGGCAATATTGATAAAAAAAGGAGTAGCATTTCATCATGCTGGACTAAATCAAAACTGCAGACAAACAATAGAAACTGAATTTCGTAAAGGAACCATCAAGCTATTGTCCTCCACACCGACTTTGGCTGCTGGTGTAAATCTTCCTGCAAGAAGAGTTGTCATATCAAATATCAACAGGTATAATGCTAAAGTTGGTGGCAACAGACCAATTAGTATTTTAGAGTATAAACAATTATGCGGCAGAGCCGGAAGGCCGCAATATGATAATTACGGAGAATCAATTATTGTTGGAAATGGAAACAGTGAAGATTTGATGGAATATTATATCCACGGAGAACCTGAACCAATTGTATCAAAAATTACAGATGATAAATCACTGAGAACGCATGTATTGAGTATAATTGTAACCACTCCTGGAATTAAAAAAGAAGACATTCTGGATTTCTTTTTGCAAACATTAGGTGGATTGCAATCAAGAAAAGCAACAATAAAGTTTGCAATTGATATTTCATTGAGATTTCTCACAGGCGCATTTTTAATTATTAAAAAAGGCGAAAGATATGCTGCAACAGAGTTTGGCAAAAAGACCTCCATGTTATACATTGATCCACTAACTGCAACTTACTTTAGAGATGCAATTGAAAATGTATCAAAAGAAAAAAAACACACTTTTGGGTTTTTACATTTAATTTCAAGTTGTGAGGAATTTTTCCCAAAATTCTCACTGAGACAAAAAGACTATGAAACTGCCAGTCTGATGATAACAAATCACTCTTCTGAGCTTTTGGCACCAATATCTGAGTATGATTGCTCTAGGAGTTTACTTGCATTACAGTCCTGGATTACAGAATCTTCAGAGTTGGCTCTTTCTGATAATTTAGGAATCGAGTCTGGAGATATGCATAGGATGGTAGAAACGGGAGATTGGCTATCGTACTGTCTTAGGGAGATTTCAAAGCATGTTGAGCGTGTAGATTTACTAGATGAATTAGAAAATCTGCGAAGACGAATTATTTATGGCATTAGAGAGGAATTGCTGGATTTAGTCAAAGTAAAGGGAATCGGACGAATAAGGGCAAGAACACTGTATAAACATGGAATTAAAACCCTAGATGATTTGGCAAAGATTCCGGTGAATAAATTATCGGAGATAGATAAAATTGGTTCAACATTAGCAGATAACATAAAGTCAGAGTTACGTAAGGTTAGATAATTGGCTGAATTGATAATCCCTGCAATAGTTTCATGTATAATTGCATTTTTTACAGTATATTTTATCACTCCACCATTAATCAAATTTCTGCAAAAAAGAAATCTTGCAGTCAAAGACATGAACAAAAAAGATCATGTCATGGTAGTAAGGCCAGGTGGTCCTTCAATTATTGCTGGAATTATTGCATCTGAGATTGTTTTGTATTATTTTTTCCAGCTCAATGAAATTCTTGCAATAATGATTACTAGTTTTATTGCATTTGTGATTGGCTATGTAGATGACAGAAAAGTTATGAGTGGATGGTTCAAACCAGTTGCACTAGTAATTGCCGCAGCACCAATAATTTTACTTGGTACATATGATTCTAATTTGTCATTTCCTTTATTTGGTACAGTCCAAATTCCTGCTCTTTATCTTGGATTAATAATTTTCATGATTCCAATTACAGGTAATACCATTAATTCTATTGATGTGCTAAATGGAGTAGCAAGTGGTTTTATGATGATTGCAAGTTTCTCATTAAGCATTGCATTATTTATTTTACAAAACTATGAAATGGCAATAATCAGTCTACCGCTGGGATTTATCTCATTGGCATTTTACAAGTATCATAAAATTCCAAGCAAGATATTTCCTGGAGATTCTGGTGCTTTGACTTTGGGTGCAATGTATGGTGCAATTGCAATTGTAGGTCATGTGGAAATTATTGCAGCTGTTGCGCTTTTGCCGGCTATAATTAACTCATTTTTGTTTCTCTCAAGCATGAAACGAATTGTAGAGCACAGACAAATCAAAGGAAAACCAGTAGAGCACACTGAAGATTTCAAACTCAAAGCAACTAGTGATAAAACTGCTCCTATTACCCTAGTGAGATTAATCCTAGCTGCTGGGCCATTGTCTGAAAAACAAGTTGGGTTTGCAATTTTCAAGCTAGCAATTTTTTCAGGAATACTGGCAATAATTACTGCATTTATGATGAGGGTGCAAATTTGAAGATAGGGCTTTTTGGATTTTTGTTTGCAATGTGGGCTTTGATTATTGCTGGAGGGGGAATTCTAGTTACAATTTTGGGTCCTTTTTCTATTTCTGGTTATGGTGATCTTGATTTGTTATTGACTTCAATACTCAAAGCAATTATTGCAATAATTCTAGTAGTGATTTGGGTTTTGGTATTATCGAAATTAAAAAACTGGATATTTAAAAAAGAGATAAAGTCCTAACTTTCAATCCACTGTTTTTGTTTTTTATCATATTCTTTACGTGTGTATCTTATTGTTGCAGGAGTCCCAATAACTACAGAATCTTCTGGAACATCTCTTGTTACTACTGCACCCATTGCAACAACACTGTTTTTTCCAATGGTCACTCCTGCTTTAATGACAGCTCGCGCTCCAATTATTGCATTATCTTTTATTGTGACTCCAATCATTTTATCGCACATTGGATATGGATCGTTTGTAAGTACAGCAGCAGGTCCTATGAATACATTTTTTCCAATTCTTGAAAGTGGTGGGATGTATGCTTGTCCTTCTATCTTTGTGTTCTCACCTATTTTTACATCATAATCAATGTGTACAAGTGAGCCAATCTTTACGTTGTCTCCGATTTCTACATTATCTCCAATGTATGAAAAATGCCAAATCTTGACATTCTGGCCAATTTTTGCTTTTTCTGAAATAAAATTAGTAACCAATTATATCACAAATGCCATGGGTTTGCCATAGTAATAATTTTTTCAGGCAAGTTTTTCTTATTGTTTGTAAGAAATTCCATCTCTTGTTGCTTGTTTCTTAATTCATCTGGCAGCATTATTGGTATTTCCTCGATTATTGGATAAAACCTAGAGCATTTGGAACAAAATAATGCACCTTCTGAAACAACATTGTTTTTTTCTTTAATTTCGTATAATTCCAAAGGATGATTCTTGTCTATGGGACATGCCAAAATATCCATCATTGTTTTGTTCATTTTAAATCCAGATAGATTGGAATTCCTTTTTGGCTAGATAAAAGTGCAGCTTCTGCTATTTTTGTTACATTTACTGCTTGTTGTGCTTTTACAACTATGCTGTTTTTTCCTTCTATAGCTCCCAAGAAGCTTTGAATTTCTAATAATAATGGCTCTTGTTTTTCATTGTGTAAAATTTCGGGTTCTTCTTTTCTCTCTACTTTTACCTCTTGTGAGATAAAATCTGATGTGATTAGTGCATCCGTACAAACTGCAGTAAATGTCCTGACTCTCTTTGGTGTAATCCAGTTTGATGAAATGATTGCTACTTTGTCGTTTTTGTATCCTAACATTATGCTTGCAAAATCTTCATGTTCATGATTTATTCTACCTGATCTTGCAAAGACTACCACAGGCATATCATCAAAGAGCCAATTTGCAGTATCAATGTCGTGTACCGAAGTATCATAAATTATTCCAACATCTTTGATATGTAACGGCATTCTATTTTCTCGATGAAATTCAAGCATTACTAGTTCACCATATTTTTTTTCTTTGACAAATTTTTTCACAATATCTACTGCAGGATTAAAACGCTCGATATATCCACATGTTAAGATAACTTTGTTTTTTTCTGCCAACTCTGCAATTTTCTGACCGTCTTCTGATTTGTATGTCATTGGTTTTTCTACAAACACATGTTTTTTTGCCTCTAGTAATTTTGTAGCAATTTCTGTATGAGTTGATGTTGGCGTTACAACAAAAGCTCCATCAAATTTTTCAGATTTAATCAAATCATCTAATGAACTATAATGATTGACTGAATATTTTTCACCGTATTCCTTACTTCTTTGAGCATCTGCATCACAAACTGCAACGAGTACACCTAGTTGTGATAGTATTCTGGTGTGATTTTTACCCCATCCGCCAGTACCAATTTGAACAATTTTCATCTAATACACCGCAGTTAACCAATGAGAGTAGTCCTGGTTTTTGTTCATTACTATGTCTGTATACACATTCATCATTTTTTTGGTAATATCTCCAGGCTTGCCATTGCCAATTTTTTTGCCATCCATTGCAATTATTGGCGTAATTTCTGCTGCAGTACCAGTAAGAAAAATTTCATCAGAAACAGTCAATTCCCTTCTTGCAATTTCAGTTTCTGTTACATCTATGTTAAGATCTTTTGCAATTTTTATGACAGCATCACGTGTAATTCCATTTAAAGCCGAAGATGATAATGGTGGTGTAATTAATTGACCTTTTCTTACAATGAAAATGTTTTCACCTGGTGCTTCGCTGACATTTCCATTATGATCCAGTAAAATTGCTTCATCCAATCCATTTCTTTTTGCTTCTTGTGTCGCTATGATTGAATTAAGATAATTACCGCCCATCTTTGCTTGAGTAGGTGTTGACATGTCTGAGAATTTTCTCCATGATACAACACCGGCAGTAATTCCATTTTTATCAAATAGATTGCCAAATGGAAATATAAAAATTGCAACATTAGTTGGCGCTTTTTCTGTTACATGTAGGTTTATTCCATAATCGCCAATAAAGTAAAATGGTCTAATGTAGCACGATTTTTTTATTTTATTTTTTTTACAAATTCCAATTACTGCATCACTGATGATTTTATCTGAAAAATTAAGTGAAATGTTATAAAATTGTCCTGATCTTCTAAATCGCTTAATATGCTCATCTAATCTAAAGACATAGAGATTTTTTCCATTCCAATATGCCCGTATTCCCTCAAAAACTGATGTTCCATAGTGAATTGCATGTGTTGTTATTGGAACGTTGGCCTTGTCTAATGTTACAAATTTCCCATCAAACCAAACATATTTTGAAAGAGGCAGACCCATAAAAAAATCTCCACCATATCAGTAATTAATCTATTCGGGGAACTATCCTTTGATATTTTCTCTAAAATCTTGATTTGGTAGATGATTCTGATCATTTCATTTGATGAAATCACCAAAGTTTGAAGATGTTTTTGATTTATTCAAATTTTCATATGATCAAATGATTGTAATAATTTGAAAACAATAAAGATTTGAAGATAAAAATACTGAAAATATGGATCTGATTTTGATCCATGATCATTTTTTCTTTTTAAAAATGTATTCTCAACATCACCCATTTTGTGTAATTTTTTTAATTTCACCTGTAGAAATCCAAGTAAATCATCGTTTCCATTATGGCAGCAAAGAAAAAAGCAGCAGCTAAAAAAACAACCAAAAAGGCTTCAAAAAAGAAATAGACTTTTGAAGCTTATTTCATTTTTTCTAGTCTAATCTTTATTTTTCATATCTTTATTTTTCTAAAAATTATCCTTTTCTAATTCTGCTCAGACCATCCCTCTTTTGGAAATTTCATTCCCAAAACTCGGGTTGTTTTATCTTCCAAATCTGAAAATTTCTTAATTACATCCCAATTTTCTTTAATAATTTTTTCAACACTTTCTGGAACATTGTTTTTCCAATCTGTTTCTCTTCCCAATGCTGAATCATAGAGACTTTCTTTTACAGCTGCTGCAGATAATGCTCTTCTTTGTCCTACTTTGGGTTTTAATCTGTATAATTTGAGCATGTATCCTTCTGCTTTATCACCTGTGTATGAAAAGAAATCTCCTTGTACTCCTTTGAGTATTTGTTTTCGCAACTCCCAGGATTTAGGTGATAATAATGGCGGCATGTATTTTTTAAAAGGAGCAAAAAACGCATAATCATCTGTCACTAAAATAGAATCACCAAAAATTGATGCAAGCATTTTTTTTCTAATCTCAAAATTAAATGGAAAACTTTTGCTGTTGATTTCTTTATCTCCTGATTTAAAAACAACAGGCATGACTTTTACTTTATCTGCATTCTTTTTTAATTCATTAATTATTTCAACATGTGCATTGGTTACAGGATTTAGATGTGCAAGATATAGAGCAGTTATCAACTATACTAACTAAAAAAATGTCATATTTCAATGATTGACTTTTACAAAATATGGGGACGATGGGACTTGAACCCATGATCTCCAGCACCCGAGGCTGGCAGTATACCAAGCTAACCTACGTCCCCACAAGTAAGAATAATTCGAAGATTTTATTTCTTTAAATTGATTAACCGTATGATTCGTACTTTACTTCAAAGCTTCCGTCTGCACGTTTATCATGTTCTGTAACAAAACCTTTTGGTTTTAAGAAATCCATTACACCATCAATCGTTCCTTGCCAACCACAGACATAAAATATTGTATTTTCTTTCGTTATCTCATCACCAATCAATTCTTCTAATGGTGAAATTCCATTGTCTCTTGGTCTAAGAAATGTTTCAACTCTTCCAACCTGACCTGCCCAAGATCTGTTAAACCATTCTTGTGGTCTACTGATAGCTGCCCTATATTTGAAATTCCATTGATCTTTTCCTCTTGCTATGCTGTCATTTTCCAATTCTGTCAGTAATTCTTTGTAACTTAGCTCATCAACATAACTTGCGCCTTGTAAAACAATAATCTCTCGTTTATCTCCAGCATCATGTAGGTGTTGCGCAAAACTCACAAATGGTGCAAGACCAGTTCCTCCACCAATACAAACAATTCTTCTATTGTCTTTTTCTCCATTTGGAAGTGTCTCATTTATCAAAAGCGCTCTGCCTGTAGGTTTTAACCATAAAATTTCATCACCTTCTTTTGCATTAAATAACTGTGTAGTTAATCTACCTGGAAGTGGTTTTCTAACCCATCTAATTACAAGCTCAACGTATTTTCTATTTTCAGAATGTGATGCAATTGAATATGCTCTTCTGACAATTTTCCCACCTTCAAGAGGATTTGGTAATCCTAATGTGATAAATTGACCAGGTTGATATTCTGGAACTGGACCATCTTTTGGTACTAGTCTAATAATTACAAGATCTTCTTTAAGTAACTGAACATATGTGATAGTTGCTTTGTTATCTACTACCATAACGTTACATCCATCCTAATTATGGTTAAATATCTTGTGTTAGATTATACTAGTTTTTTTCTTTAACCGCTAAACGTTAATAACCAATTTGAAAAACGTTATTCGATCAGTTTACTGATTATTGGGCCGATCGTCTAGTCTGGTAGGATGGGTGCATGGCATGCATCAGATCGAGGGTTCAAATCCCTTTCGGTCCACTCTTTACATTATCAAGTAGTCTATCTAGTTCAGAATCTTTTTCCTTGGAAATTTCTTTAATCTCTTCTTCTGCTAGTGAATATCCAAGATCAATAATTGCTTGTAGTGCACTTTTTTTAACTTCCAAATTAGAATCAAACAGACAATTGTGAATTACTTTTTTTGCTTCTTTTGCTTTTAGATGACCTAATGCTCCTAATGCAGATGATCTTACCATGGAACTTTGATCATATGTTAGCTTGATAATTTCTGGTATGGCATTAGAATCATTTCTATTTGATAATACCAAAGCTGCATATCCTCTGATGTTTTTATTTTGAGAACTTAAGCTGTTTATCAATAAATCTGAAATTTTATTTTCATTTAATACCAGTGAGCTAAATGCTTCTCCTCTTACTTTAATATCATTATCATCTAATTTTGAAATTATTTTTTGTATGATTTCTATATTATCTGTAGAAGAAAGAGATTCGAGAATTTTGATTTTTTCTTCACTAGTCCCTGAATCTAAAATTTCTTTGATAT
Organism: Nitrosarchaeum sp.; assembly: GCA_021414365.1. Classification (GTDB taxonomy): domain Archaea; phylum Thermoproteota; class Nitrososphaeria; order Nitrososphaerales; family Nitrosopumilaceae; genus Nitrosarchaeum. The sequence goes on along the minus strand of JAIOOR010000001.1, from coordinate 401 downwards.
TTTTCAAGTTATTCATTAAAATCACCAAATCTAGTTAATAATGGTTCAATATTTTTCATAAAAATTTCTCTAGAATCAAAAAATCTCTTTTAGCTTTAAATTATCGTTAAATACCGAATTTCTTATGTCAAACGAATCCAGAAACACCATATTCATTGGTAAGAAACCATTGATGGCATATGTAACATCAACGCTAATTCAATTGGCAAACTTACCAGCCGTCTACATCAAAGCTAGAGGTCTAAGCATAGGTCGTGCTGTGGATGTAGCTCAAATCATTGCAAGAAAAACAGAAAATGCTGGATACTCTATTGGAGAAATAAAAATAGGCTCCGAATCATTAGAGTCACAAGACGGTAGAACCAGAAACGTTTCAACAATAGAAATTGAAGTAAAGAGAA
>JAIOOR010000024.1 GCA_021414365.1 Nitrosarchaeum sp. | reverse complement strand
TCCAGAAAAAGTCATGATGGAGCCATATCCTTCCTTGTTTGAGGGTAATGTTTCATTTGAAGAATTTTATTCAATGTATTCCACAAAAGTTCATCCCGTAACAGATGACAGTCCATTTTTCTTATCTTTTGAAAAACCACTCCCATCAATTTTGGAAACTTTATTGTACATATCTATAATCATAGTGGGTGCTTTTCTTGTAATTCCATTCATTTGGCTAAGATCATCAGAGAAAAAATCAGAACTGGCCATATCTAGCGTTGTAATTTATTTTGCCGCACTGGGAGCAGGGTTTATCCTAATTGAATTAGCATTACTGCAAAAACTGATTCTTCTCTTAGGAAATCCTACAATGACCTTTGCAATTTTGCTTTTCACGATGTTGCTTTCAAGTGGAATAGTTAGTTTGATAAGTGCTAAAATGATTAAAAATGGAACAAAAAATCTCACTTGGGCAATACTTGGAATTGTTGCAGTCGGATTAGTGTATGTAGTATTACTTCCTGATATGATCTATTCTGTAATTGCTGAAAACTTTGTAACCAAGGTTGCAATCAGCGTAGGATTGTTATTCCCGATAGGGTTTTTGATGGGCATTCCATTACCTACAGGAATGAGAGTTCTCAAATCCAATTTTGCAAATCATATACCATGGATGTGGGCAATTAACGGAGCATTTTCTGTGTTTGGAGCAGTGACATCAGTAATACTTGGAATAATTCTTGGTGCATCTTATGCGATGAGTTTGGGAATTATGATTTATCTCATAGCCCTTGGAATCTCATTGAGTTGGAAGAAACAAACTATAGAAATTCAAAACAAATGACTAATCGTCATATGTCTTGCGTTTCAATTACCAGAATTTGATTTTGGAAGCCAGATAGATCATTCTCCTAGAATGAAACGTGATGTTGCAAAGATCATCTAGTTCATAGCATGAATGCGAAGCATTTTTCAATGATGATAAAATTTCATAAAGTATGAAGTATCTTGTGATTTTACTTGTATTGATGGGATTTGTAGGGATTTCTCATGGTTTTGAGCCTTCAATGAATCAGGCAGCATTATCTTATTTTGGGTATTTTGATAATCATGGTGATAAAGTGACCACATTAGTGATAGGAGAAGAATATCTTATCAAGGCAAAGTTCTTCTGGTCTGAATCATATTCTCAACCATACGAATTTTTTGCAGAAATTAATGATGATAAAAATCACAAAGTAATAGAAAGATTATCTGTGCAGGGAACAATGACTCCCAACAATGAATTGGAAATAGAATTTTCTTGGACGCCAAAAGAAACTGGAGAATTTAGAAATTTTTCAGAACTCTGGGCAACCAACAAACTTTCTGTACTTACCGGAGTACCACAGTACGATTTCAAAGTTATGGCATCATCTCCGCGAAAACAAATCCAGTCTGGAATTATAGCAGACCACATCCAATGCAATGTTGGATTAGTTTTAATTCAAAAACATGATGGCTCTCCTGCATGCGTAAAATCAGAAACAAAAAATAAACTGATTGAGAGAGGATGGACAAAAGATGAGAGCAAAATTACAGCAAAAGATTACAAAATAGATTGCAATAACCAAATGAATCCATATCAGGAATACAAGTGTTTTAAGAACGCGTATTCAAACTGTGACGTTGCTATAGTAAATCCTGAAATTTATACAATAGAAGGAGATCCTATTTACACAACTTTAACCATAACACCAGACTGTAAGATACAAGGAGTAGCGGATATGAGTACGGATAGGTTTTGGGGTACTCCTAAAATCATTGCAACACAGTGTGAGAAAATAACTGACGATGAATACATGTGGGCAGTAAAAAACTGTGACGCAAAAAACTTGCATGAGATGCAGTTTAATTTTGAGATGCAACTATATCCAAAAATGCTAGAATGTGAAGAAAACGAAAACACATGGAGCCGTGAAACACTTTCTTGCATCAATAAACATGATACCTCAAGTGAATCAATCTGGAAAAAGTACATTACTGTTTCTGCAAGCAGAAACGATGATTCTGCACTTGCAACTGCATTACCAGTTTACAGCATGGTGAACAAAACGGATAATGATCTCTTGCATGATTTGCTTTTTGGAGCAGACGGATGTAAAGAGGAGACCGAAGTATGCAAAATATCTGGCGGAATATCACTTGACAGAACGTACTCTTTTCTTCCAAACATAATGATTTCAGACAATGACCAATATACCATAACAATTGATGTAGTACAAGCAGAACAACTGCGCGCTATGCTTGACTGGAAACAATCTGACGGTTCGTTTTACTCTGTTGTTCATTTTGATGGAAAGCAGTATTTTTTGACATTATCCACGTTTGATTCAGAAAAGACACCGGATGTAAAGATGGATGTTCTTGGGACTTTTATCAAACCTGTTGCCTTGGAAAAAGGTCACATGCTAAACTATACCATTGTCATTACGGCATGGTCGACATATGGTGCAGATGCCAAGATAGATTTGATGGCAGTTCAAGATGCAAAGGACTCTGGCATTGATGTTTGGATAGAACCTGACATCATAACAGTCCCTGAGAGAAGCAATGCTGCTGCCACACTATTCATCAAAGCGCAAGATGATGCAAATGACGGCATTTATGACATTCGTGTAATAGGACACGCAAACGGAAAACTAGCCAATCTTTATTGTAGCAATACCATATGCCCTACAGTAAACATCGGCGACTCTGATTGGTCAATTAGAACATTTGGCTCTGGTACTGACATGACAATTGGCGGAATTCAACATCCTGAAAACACATGGGTGGAACTAGAGTTAAACAAGAATGAATTCTTTGAGGGCGATATGGCAGAAATCAATGCATATCTTGTGAATAATAGCACCGAGAAAATAGAGTTTGTCCCAGACAACCTCTTGATCAAGGTGATAAAGGCACAGCCTGTTGGATATTATGAAAATCTTTACGGAATTGACGCAAGGTATGAATCAGATGAAACACTAGTCTTGGAACCTTACTCCAAGACACTTTTGGTAAGACCGTTTTACTGGAACCAAAACACTTTTGAGAATTTTGATGATGAACAAAGAGTTGATGCAAGACAGCACAAAATGATTGCCAAATTTGTCGGAGACAATTACGCATGGAATGGTGACACGTGGTTTGAGATTAAGTAGAAAATGAAGACTAGACTGTTGTTAATTATTGTGTTTTTTGTAGTTTTTGTAACGTATGCAGAATTCGAGGTTTATGGGCATGGCGTTGGATCTAGATTTGACACAGGATTCTACAGAATTGAGGATGAGACCTTTCCAAAGACGACAGTCAATGTAGGGGAACCTTTCTTCATAAACGGCACCATTGTATCCCTAGTAGAAAGAGACATTCAGGGAAAAATGAATGTTAGGTTCGATTATGCAAATAATGATCCATGGTTTGTAAGTCTTTTAAAATCTAATTTCTCATGTATTGTTCAAGACATGTGCACCAAACCAATCCTTGTAGCACACAATCAAAATCATTGGTATGTGGATATCAAGCCAAAACCAGACAGATATGTATTGGAAGGAAATGACATGATTTCATACTCGATAGAAATAACTGCATTAAAGGGTGGGACATATCACATTCATACAGACCCCGATGCAGATATAGAATCTTTTAGATATGTTGGTCCGGGTCAGACAATAATAGTAAACGGTTCGCAAGACATTACAGAAGGGGAGTTGTTTGAATTTTATATTCCTTACACAATAGGTTTTGTTTTGATTATGATTGGTCTAGGATATGGAATTATCTTTGCTTATAGAAGAAAACAGAGAAAAAGAAAATGAAAATTAGATTTTTAATAATAATTCTTGTTGGAATTACCGCCCTCCTGATATCTCTGATTGTCTTGCAAACCTTTGCTGAATCAAAAGAATTGGTTTGTTTACGACTCTACAAAGACATTAATGAGTTATCTCGTAGTGTTGAAATGTCTATTGCAGAAAGTGAAACAGTGTACAAACACAAAGTTTTGATATTTGAATATGTGGAAAAATCATGTCCTAATTTTCAAGATTTGAAACTGATTTACAATAATTACAAACAAACCTATCCTATAATGGATGAAAATGAATTAAAATGAAAACCAGATTTTTGTTAATTATTGCAATTGGTTTCACGATTATTTTTCCATCGTTTGCGTATGGTCTTGTCATGCCAATGACTGCTCAGGAAGTACTTGATGAATTTGATCTGATTGTTCTTGGAACAATAACAGATAAAAAACAATTTGAAGACAAAGCGCCTTCATACACAATAGAGATTGAAGAAGTTGTAAAAAAGCCAGACTCTTTTGGAATGCCTAAATCTGTCTTTGCAATTGGATGTAATCCAAATAGAGGACACATAGGTACCCCTTGTCCATCATATGAGATAGGTGACAGAGGGCTGTTCCTATTTGCAGGCACTAACAACAACTATGAAGTGTCTTTTTACTCACAAGTCTCAGAACCTCATTGCACATCAGAGCAATTTCTTGCAAATTACAAAGGTTTGGAATCAGGATTACTCTTGACGCAAAATGGGCAGTCAAAGACACTCTTTACTGGACAACTAATTGATATTCAGTATACTGTAAACAACAGAGACATGAAAGAAAAAGACTATTCTGTTATGCTCTCCGCACATTCTGGCAAGTTTGAATATTCTAATGTGGTAAACGGTAGTCAGCGAGTGTGCTGGTTCTAAGGTTGTGACTGCGTCATTTGTTCCACCAATAATGGGTACATATGGAACCAATGCAATTTATGATGAAGGAAGTTTTGGCTCTTTTGGTATATCCATAATAGATTATGGTTCAACACCATTGGAGCAGTACAAGGCAGGACTCAAAGATTTTCAAGGCTATATTAAAAATGGACATGTGACTGATTTTTCACTTGAAGTAGAACAGCAAAAATTATGTGCCATTAATGACAATGCACGAATTTTTACATTTGATAAATCATCCATAGTACCAGATCTGGCAGTTAATCCATTACAGATGGGAAAAAGTTTTCTTTCAGATTATTTGACTAAACTTCGAATTACAGCATTGAGTATCAACAATTCAGAATCGGTTTTGGAAATAACTATTCATGATGATGAGTTAAAGCGAATCCTAAACGCCAAAGAATTCTATGAAAATAAAATAAAACAATTGCTTCCCTGGGATGTTCCAATCAAGATAGGATTCGGACATGCAGTACCAGCAGGTTGACAAATTGAAAACTAGACTGTTGATAATAATTGGAATCGCTGTTGAAAATTGAGAAAATAAAAGAAAAAAGCCAGTGTAGTCAAACACTCTCTTTCTTCCCTGAAAAGTTACTAATATTATGATGTTTATTCTAAATAAACATATCCCCTGAGAACAAAGGTGTGGACTCGTCGGGATTTGAACCCGAGGCTCTTACTTTTCAGGGAAGTGTGTTACCTAACTACACTACGAGCCCACGATAATGTCATATTTTGTTATGCTATAAACACGATTATTCTCTATAAAATTATAGAGAATTCAAAAGAAATGAAAAAAGAAAAATCTTAGATAATGTGTACCCTGGTCATGCCCTCTTCCACATCAGTGACATTGTTTTAATTTCTCCCCGATTTTACTAGTGACATATCTTTGATTTCATACTATACATTGTTTTAATGATCTCCTGGGATGAAATCCTGGGATGATATAGTGAGACTTTGATTTTATATGATTACTGGATTCTAATGTTATAATTATATTTTCTTTGTAATTCAAAACAATTAACACATTTTGAAAGTAACATCTCCAAAAGAATTTCTCTAATCTTAATCTATTAAATTTGAAAATTTAACGAATTTAATCAAAATCTGCTGATCAGACGGGAATGACTTTAAAAACATTGTTTTTGAAGTGAACCCTTACCTTCTACCCGTCTGATCTGAAAGTAAGGATATACAAAAGATGTACTTTCTTCCTTTTAGTGTTTTTCATAATCACATGATATTGATTCATTGGATTCTATCATTTTGAATCCACAGTTTCGTAATTTGAAAAAATGTGAACATATGATAACTAAGATCACAGCGCAAGAAAAGTTCATTGCTCAAAAAACTTTCAAAAATTTACGCATGACTTTTTCAACTTTCATTTAATTATTGCTTCAATATAAATTGAATCAAACCTTATTAGGAAATTCCTAAGTTATGAATAATAATAACATGAAAAACATAAAAACAATCAAAACAATATTGTTTGCTTCTTTGATTGCTGCAATGATCTTACCATTTGCTGGTATGGATCTAGCAGATGCAGCTAATGATAAAATCAAAGAAAATAACAAAGTAGCTAACGACAAACTATCCAAAAAAAATGTTAAATGCTGAACTTGCAGATATTCCACTTGTAGCTTCGTACCTTGATGCTGACGGTAAATTAATTGCTGTCGTAGATAAGGATGGTAATGATACTAAAGAAGGATATGCCAAAAAAATCAAAGATTTAGTTGACAATGATATAGAACTATCTGTCCATATGGGATATTTTGAAAGAGAATCCTGTACATATAGAGATTCTAATTGTGATCCTCTTTATGGTGGAATTAAGATGTATCAGTCAATCTATCCACTAACAAATGGTATTGGTGCAACAAACAACAATGGCGTTGTTGGATTTGTTACTTCAAGCCATGCTGTTGGTTCTGGAACTGGTCAAGATGTAATGCAAGGTGGAACTTCAAGCACATACAAAGTAGGAGATGTTTTAACAAACCCCTCTTTAAATGGTAGATACAGCGATGCAGCATTTGTGGATCTTAATACCGTTAATGGTGAAACTACGACAAATAAAATCTACAGAACATCCTCAACATATTACACAGCATCATCAACTGGCACTCCAGGATATGGAACTCACATTCAAAAAACTGGCTATCAAAGTGGTGAAACTGATGGATATGTGATTGGAACCGGCCTTACAGTTTATGATGCTACATATGGATCACTAGTTGATCAATATGCTGCAGATTACACCAGTGTAACAGGTGATAGTGGTTCTCCTGTTTACTCTTATAGAACAACTGAGGGACCTGTGACCTTGTATGGAATCCACGTAGGAAAGGTTTGTTTAGTAAGCACTAGTCCATGCCCATCTGGATATGATGTAACTGTCTTTAGCAAATGGATTAATGTCAAGAATGAATTAGGACTAAATACAGTCCCTTAATTCCTTTTTTTATAATATGATCATAACATCTCCCTTAATTACAATCATATTGGCTATTGTAGCCTTGCCCTTTTCTCAATCATTCAGCGAATCAATACCAATAGCAGATCCATATGATTTTGATAAACAAGACTGTGAATTGTTAGCATTGGATCATTGGCAACCTACAACGGAGGGAAGAAAAATATCGAAAAAGTGGTTGGATGTATGTATTGAAAGAGGGTTAATAACACCTGAGATTGTTGAGTTGGCAGAAAGTGTTAGTGGTTTTTCGACAAGAGACATAAGTGCTGCATATAGATTTTCAAATGGTGATATTGAGGAAACAATTAAAATTTTACAACATCCAGATTATCCTCTTAATATGTATACATCTGATGCTTCAAGGAAATATGAAACAGGATCTATATTTGAAATTGGATTGACTCTCTTGTCTGCTTTAGCATCTTCTAGTATAGTAATTATTTATCTTGTAAAGAAGAAGAAAATATGAACAAAATCTCCTTAATTTCTCATTTATATGGTGAAATAATGCTATAGAAAGCACTTTATCTTCAAATGATTTTTTTGATTTGTGAATTTTAAAATTAATTTTTATATTTGTCATAAAAAATTAAAAACAGTTGATTAAGAAAGAGTTTGATAGTATTGAATTAATTGATAGAAATATTGCGTGGTCAAGTGATTCAGAAAATAATATTCATACTGCATTACGTGAAGACTCAACGATTTTTGTAGTCTTTAGTCATGGTGTCTTTCAAAGACTAGGTTTTCAAAAAAATGAATCTTTTCAAATTATAGATGATTATTTGGTTTATGATGAACATTCAGTATTAGAATTAGACATTTAAGATTCCCAATAATCAGAATATGGTTCTTTTACAAACTTAATTGATTTAATTTTATCATGATTTACGATTAAATAAAATTCGATCATTGTAATCTTTAGAATACTGAATATATCTGTCCATCCACCATATGGTATAGGTTTACCTAGTTCAAAAATAAATTTTTTATCAAGATATTCTATTTCTTCATTTTCTTGATTGATAGGATTGAATAATCCGTTTGAATGCATAGAATTTCTAATATTTGTAAAAACCCTAAATATGGGAAGCGGATTTTCTCTATTCAAATCTTTCATGAACCATTTAATCAATTTTGTAAATGAGCGTTGTAATTCATTATATTTTTGTGCATTGTACGTTTGTATGATTATTCTAATGCTACTCTCAAAAGCAGAATAATTATCAATTAAATATGAAGTGCGAATGTATTGATCATAACTTTTTGCTAAATTTTTCATGTTTCTTTCTGACATTATATGATTTGGAAATCTATCTTTCCACCACTGTCTTGTTAACAGATATCTTTGGTAGAAATCGAAACTCATTGTAGTGGTATCTGTAATTTGTGAACATTTCCGAAAATATGTAATTCGGGCATCATTTTCTTGTAAATTCTGTTCATTCAATAATTGGTTAATTGTTTTGTTACAATTTACTATAGTTAATGAAAAATTCTCTTGAATTTCAAGCGGATTCAATAATTTGTCAATTAAATCATACCTAAAAAACTGAACTATACATTATTTTTGTATGTGTTCATATTTAGATTTATTGTAAAAATAAGATTCCATTAAATTAACAAATATCATTAGAAATTATTTTTATATAATCTTGTATAGGATTACGAAGTATCTAGTTTTACAGGTAGATATCTTTCTGGATGTTCTTTTTTTAATTTGTTTATGGAACGTTTTATCCGTTCAACTTCTTCGATAGTTACACCAATTTCCTTACAAAACTCATTTTTCCTTCTATGATAATCCTCTAACATTTGAGATACTAAATCCTGCACATATTCATTGCCATTGGTCATAACGTGTTTCAACCATGAATTTACAGAGCCAAAACCACTTGTTTTTACAAAAAATTCTACTATGCATTCTTCATCCTCATCAAGTTCTACTGTATATTTTGCCATGATTAAATTCAATTTGCTAGAAAATATAAAATCTCTTGTTTTGTGATTTGATTTGTCAAAAAAAGGTCGGATCAAATTTTCATTTAATCTAACAGATCCTACTTTTGCGTAATCTCTACTATGATTACGCAGAAATACAGCCAATAGTTGAGCACGAAATTAGTTACTATTTTGTGTTGTATCTATACTTGAAGCAACTCTGCTAGTTGCTAATTTTCAGTGTCACTCGCCACTTGTTGCAACTCGAGCTACTAGATTATTTTCATGCTCAACTTCTTCATTATGTAGCTTCTAGTCGTGCTCAACCAAATAGCTACTAGTTGCTAGTATCTACTAGTTGCAACTTTAGCTACTAGATAACTGCCAATTTAGTAGCTACGAGTGCAATAAAATCCGTTGATAATCATAGTATAGATTACTCAGAATTATCAATAAAACTTGTTATTTCAAAACTACCATCTTTGCCTTTGTCTACTGCATTCCAAATTGTATTTTGATTATTTTTATCTTGCATTCTCCAAGTAATTTTTATTTCATCTGCATTAGCTTCAATGGTTGGTGTTGGTCTGTCTTCGTAGGGACTCAAATCCCAATCTACTTCAAAAATCAATTTAGGTTCAGAGAAAGTCTCTCCCCCGTCTTGACTTTCTGAATACCAAATATGTTTTAAATCTAGCCCTGCAAATGTCAAGTAAAGAGTCTGGTCATAATATATAATATCAGGTCTTGCTCCAAAAAACAATCTCTTTTTCTCAAACGTTTCACCAAAGTCTGTACTTTTTGCAAAAGATAGAGTTGGAATATCATCTGATTCTACTTCATCTCGCCAAACAAGAACAACATCATCATGCATTACGATCATCTTTGGTTCATGGGCGTAAAAGTTTGTCATGCTCATATCACGCGGTTCTGAAAACGTTATTCCATAATCACTGCTATGAGAGAAAAACACTCTTTGTACATTCACGTCTCCTTCCAATTTTATTTCTTGTGGCCAAAATTTGTACTGATGTTTTTGTCCAGATTGCATTTGTGTACTTACTCCAACTATCAATATGGCCATAGCAATTACCACAATTATTGAAATGACTATTTTTTTCATAGGCTCTTCATGGAACATGAAAGATCTCTATCTCATAAAGCATTCCATTTTTTTGTATGATACTAGCAAGATCATACAAAAAAGGTTCGATTATTTTTTGATGCAATATGGTAAATCATACCATTGCGTAATCTTAACAGGGATTACGCAGAAATATCATGTTTTGTCAGGCACGAAAATTCTTACATTTTATCTTTATAGTTTCTACAAAAAGTTACAACTTTGTAGCTTGTACATGCAATGTTAGGCATGCACAACAACTTACAACTCTTACAACTTGTAATTTGTGCCTGACAAACACATTTTGTAGACAAATGTTAGGCACAAACAAAGTATCTACAAACAACTTACAAAAGCTACAAACTATGTTGTAATTTTGTAGCTCCCAATTACAAAATGTCTCCAAAAGAAGGTTGGATCAAATTTTCATGAAATTATAGTTGTTTTACTTTGCGTAATCCTTACCAAGATTTACGCAGAAATATTTCATCTTATCACGCATGAAAATTTAGCAATTTCATTTTGTGCCAAGTTATAACTTGATATGGGATTTATGTCAGATATTACGCAATCACACGTTACAAGCAGATATTTTAGTGATAACTCTGATTTCATGCGTGATATAGCTGTTTGTACCAGTTTATCATGCGTAACAAAAATAGCTACAACCAGTAATAACAGCTACAAGTTATCACAAGTTATAATTTGGCACAGAAAAATCACTAATTTTGTATCTAGTATTACAGTTTGACATTCTGCGTAATCCCAAAAAAGTGGGAAATCAAAAAAATCTATTCATAAAGTAATTTCTTCAAAATCTTTCAAATCAGGATCGTTTCTGCAATCCTTGCAGACCAACACCTCATACAGCTCGTTGTTCATGACTCTGTACTTTTTTGATATCTTGGGCTCATGCGGGCACTCAAGGGAAAGGCTCATGATTTTTTCTCCAGTTCAAGAGTGGCAAATTTTCTGTCTATGAGATGCCTGATCTCTTTAACCTTTTTTTGGTTCTCAGTATTTGCAATCTTTTTTAATTTAGAATCATTATGCTCGTTTAACTTGATGGTTTTTCGTATCATGCAAAAATCATGGTATTTTCTGGTAATTATGCAACGGGATTTGATTAATTTTTAGAAATAAATCCCCAGACAGATTAATACGAATAAAAAGTTATTCAAAAAAACTAAACTGTTTGTGGTAAATCAGTGACGTTGAAATGATTGTTAATTATATGTTGTTTTGGAAATATAAAATAAATGATTTTTTGTTTTACAAGTTTCTTCGTTTTTTAATTTAGATAGAAATTTAGATAATATGAATATAAGAATTAGCTCAATCTGGATTGACATATTTTTTATTAATATCACATGTTATGTATTTTCAATGACAAACAATAACATCAAAATCGCTTTATTTGGTGCTTTGATTGTTGCAATGATCATACCATTTAATGGTATGAGTAGTGCATATTCTGAGCAAACTAATAGAGATAGAACAGAAGAACTCAGAGCCAAAATGATCGAAAATCAAGCAGAGATTGAAAATGTTAGAGCAATTGTTGAAGAACGAAATAATTTGATAGAGCAAATTAATTCAGGTAAAGCATCCATACCAGAAAATGCTCAAAACAGAATTGATGAACTAAATCATGAATTAGATCGTCTGCAAGCAATTGCACATCAAGACAACATTCCGGAAGCGCAATTACAAAAAATGATGAAAGAACAAGCACAATTTGAAAAAGAATTGTTCAAGAGTGACTTGAAAGATTTTGTTACTAGTATTGGAATACACCTAGATACAAAGGAGATTCAAATTGGTTTGAATCAGGACAAAGTAAATTCATCAAATATTGCAGCTAAAATCTCCCAGATATCTGAAATCATGCCAGAAGGTGCTCAATGGCACGTAGTACTGTCAGATACAGCTGTAAAATTCAGTTGTACTGATCAACAATTATGTGTTCCAGCTATTGGCGGTAACGAGATAAGAATGGAAGACGGTAAATTGTGTAGTTTCGGTTACAAGGCGACCAAATCAGGAGTTACAGGTTTTGTGACCGCTGGCCATTGTTTTGATGGCAAAGTAGGACAAGATGTGGATGATGAAGCTAATGATTTTCTTGCAATCATAAATCAGGAAACCCATAGTTGGGGAACGGATTGTGATTGTGGTTGGGCTGCTGGAAATACAAATGAATTTGACAACAAAGTCTACATTTCAAACAACAACACGCCCGATATAGATTCAACAGTGTCAACATCAAATCAACAAAACGACTTTATCACAAAATCAGGTCGAACCACTGGAGTAACTACAGGTCAAGTATCTGCAATTAACCAAACTGTTTTGGTATGGGATTACTATGTTACAGGATTAGTAAGATCCAACACACCAATGAGTCCTGGGGATAGTGGCGGAACTGTAGTAGATACTTCAACCCACACAGACTTGTATGGTGTTGCAGCAGCTGGTGATGCATGGGGAAATTACCACATGCCAGTTGAGAAAATGAATTCAAAACTTGGTACAACCGCAGTTCTTGGATAATCTTCCTCCCTTTTCTTTTTTTTATTACTAAAGCACAATTTTATATTAACAAGACTTAATCAAGCGCTAAATTGTTATATGTTATTATTTTGTTTCACAATTCTCTGCTTATTGGATTTTTTTGAGAATCAATTACAACTTTCGTAATTTTTTCTGGATAACTTTTTTTGTTAACAATCTTTCTGTGAGTAAACCAATTATAATAATCAATAAAGGAACTATCAATGAAACTAATTGTGATCTATCTGAATCTAAAGACCCTTTATTTGAATTTTCCAAAAACCAATAACTAAATGCAACCATGCCAATCACCATAAATTTAACACTTTTTTTGAAGATTTTCTTTAAAAGTCCATTATTTGTTTCGTATTCTGATTTCTCAGGAAAAATTAACATTCCATGCGGGATTCTAAAAAAACGATGCTCTTCACCTTTTTGAGCTATTTTCTTATTTGTAATTTCAAGTAAACCTATAGATTCCATTTTTTGTAAATGATGGATTATCAAGCTTACTCTCATGTCTAATTTCTTTGCAATTTCATTTATGTACATCTCTTTGTCTATCAATAATCTTATGATATCTCTACTAGATTTGTTGCTCAGTAATTCTCCGAGTGACTTTAATTTTTCATCTTCTGATGAAAATACCTTGATTTTGTGAAAATCATCATCACAGTCTATGTTTTTTTCCACTGATTTCTAGGACATTCTTAACTTAATAAAATTATTTGATGTTTTATTCTATCCAAAAAATATAGTTTAGGTAGTAAATTTCTTGATTTCATGGTTTTTCTGTTCAAATCAAAATCATATTTGCGTTTGTTGGAATAAGAAAATCTAGACTGGATTAGTCTTTTTTGTTATTTTTCTTGTTGTATTTCTTTAGCAGCCTGATCTCCTTTCTCATGTCTTCTAGCTCCTGTCTTGTCACTCCAAGCTCGGAATTTTCTTTTCGCAGCGTCTTGTTTTCTGCCTTTACCCTTTCTTCAGACGATATGGTAAGGGCCGGAACTGCTTCGACATACTCTTCTACCAGTTCCTTCCACTGTGTCTGGAAATAATTCTTGTCAAGCTTTATCAGGCCAGTGTGGCTTAGCATCATCTCCTTTTTGATCAATGCTGCAAGAGGCGAGTCCTTTGATAGCACCTCCTTGTTTATCTTGTTGAAATATCTTCTAAACCCGTTCATTATTGGAACCTCATAGTTTCTTTTTCCTGCCTTTAGTGGCTCTCTGATCTTTGCCTTTTTGAGAACCTTGTTCATCCTGTTTGCCATTGCATCGCAGCTCAAAACAGATACGGTGTTTCCAGCTCTCTTCAGGAACGGATCATCAGGTCTTGGGTTTTTCAGAACGTCTGAGCGCCACTGTATTCTGTAGGTCTTGATGGATTCCCAAGCTTCAGGTGTGAATAATGCAAAGTATTGTTCAGTGGAACCGGCATACACTGTAATCATTCCACAAACGATACCTGAATCATCCTCATCATCATAGCTTCCCATTGCAAGGTTATCGTCTCTGCGATACACTGGTTTTATGCAATCCCAAGTAAAATCAAATCCTGCCCTTCGCATTCCAGAAGAAGATGCAACCAGTGTCACTGCTCGCTCAATTGGATTTGTAAATTTCAGTATGGTGCTAATTTCCTCTCTTGTGTATCCCCTTGTGTCTTGGTTGGTTTTTTTCTCTGGAAAGGTTGCATCTACTCTTTGCCACTCAAAGTGAACGCCGTTCATCTTGAATAGTTTCTTTATCGGCTTGAACATGTTTGGAAATGTGTTGGGGTTTAGATAGTCAGGATCCTCTTGTGGCTTTTCGCATCGTTCCTTTAGTTTTGCAGAATATGCAAGTGTCATTCCCATTATCTCATCTGGATTCTCTCTTGCTTTTTTGACTAGCTCGCTTGCCCTTTCTGAAAAATCAGCATCAAGTATTGATGCAATCTTTTTTCTCTCACCGTTGGCAAGTCTTTGCTGACGCTGCTTTTCTCTGATATCTTTATTGCCATCAAGATAATTCTCTAATGTCCCGCAAAGAAATTCCTTTAGTCGCTTTTCGTATGTCTCTCTAGTCTCTTTTGACTTTATTCCGTTTCTAAACAAAGTGAGTGCATCCTCGGTAGTCTGTATGACGTCTTTTTTGTTCAGTCTGATTGCCAATGATATGGTAAACAAGGTGTCCTAGTTAAATGTCAAAAATGAGGCGGGTCTAGTGGGGCATGCTCCCTTGTAGGTGCTTTTCTGGGACTCAAGAACATATTTTCTTGAATCATGATTGGTATATGGTATACTCGTGATATTTCTTTTTACTAAATTTCAATTATGGGGATGAATCTAGAAAAAATTCTTCATCACGTGATTCAGATTGATTTCATAGTTTTCTTCCCTGCCGACATAGACTACCTGCTTTGCTCTTTTCTTTATCTGCGTTTTTGTGATGTGAAATTTCTTGATGCACGTTGCAATGTCTTCCTTGTCTCTTTCGTTGAGTCTGCCAATCTTTGTTACTATGATGTCAAGTGGGTCAAGTGTCATCAAAAGTATATTTTTCATCTTTTTGATCTTTTTGCTTTTCTTTACATAATCATCTGGAAGCATCTGTGTAAAGACCACACCGTCTGGATAATGGTCCACTTTGAATCCATGAGGTATCTCTTTTAGTAGTCTTGAAAACTCGTCATATCCTTGTGCAATTGTAAAATCCACATCTAGAGTGGATGGCTTGGCATTTACTAGAGTCATGGCCGTGCCTCCTACCGCTACAATGATCATCGGCTTTTTAGCCTCCTTGTCCAGCTCTTCTAGAAAGTCGAACAGAGTCTGCTTATTCAAAGACATTGTAGAGCCTCATCTTCTTTTCCATTTCATCTAGGTTGTACTTGATGTTTTTCTGCCCCTTTGCTATATCGCCCTTGAGTAATTTCATAAGTGTCTTCATTGGTTTTATCTGGTTGACTGCCTTGAGTATTCCATAAAGTTCTGAAAATATCTTGTATTTCTTTGAGAGAAATAATAGTAAATTATAATTTATCTTGTTCTCGTTTTTTGCAATAATTATTGGTATGGCCTCTATTCTTCTTGCAGTTCCTTTAAGTAAAAGTGAAGTGATGATGTACTCTATTCCTATTTGTTTTCCGTGTGTGATTTTTGTTCCGATTTCCTTGTAGCCAAACCTTGCAAGATTGTATGCTGTATCTTCTTCTGATATTTTATTTGGGTTTGTCTCATGATCTATTTTGATTCTTGTCCCCTTTTCTATTGCTTCTCTTATCTCCATCCAAAATGTCTGCGGATAAAACAAAATAATCTTGTTTGAGAGGATTTCTTTTGCAGTGTTTGCTTCCTCTGACTTTAATAGTTCAATGAACTTTTCATCTGAAAGAAAGAGCGAGTCGATTCGGATGGTATGAATTTGCTGAAGACTGTGCATTATATTTTCAAGATCAGAGAGTTGCTTTTCATCTTGTGTCTTTCTTAGAATAAAGAGCAGTTCAATTCTGTTTAGCTTGGCATTTTTCTCTGGCTCTATTATTGCAATTGATTTTATTATTGGAATGTCTTTGATGTACGTGTTGAGCTCAAGCATTATCATCTGAAATTCTGGGCGTTTTTCTAGGAATCTGTGTTTTCTGATTAGTTCCAGTTCTGCAAGAAGGTCAATTAACAGATAGTTTTCAAAGTTGAGATCTATTATTAGTGACTTGCCTGACTTTTCCAATCGTAGTGTCTTTTGTTCTGCAAGGCGTTGTGTTTCTGCATGTATGTTGGTATAGTATGCAGTGCCATGAGTCTGCTTGATCTTTTCAGTAAGTTTGTTTATAGACATGGGATTGCCTATCTCTTTTGAGAGGATATCCAATATTCTGAATTCTGTTTCCATCATTTTTACGCATACTCCTATAGTGTAGACACTATAATATTATAGTATCTGTACTATAAATAGTTAATATCGAGATTTCATCATATGATGAATTAAAAGGACAATTAGTGAGACGGTAAGGATATGTAGTTTCAGGCACTACGGAAACAGTAAACAGATAAGAAAAAAGTTAAGATGCACATACAGATGTAAACATCATGGCAGATGCAAAATATCTGATAAATGTGGACTTTTTTGAGATCTCTAGAATCCATCTAAATCCTGAGAAATACGACATTGATGCAAGATGCCAAACAGGATTAAAGAATCACGAAGCAGGTGGGACTGTACTGGCCACTGAAGAAGAAGCATTTAGTTATCTGAGAAACGAAAAAATACTAACTCTTAACAATAAACCAGTTAAGAATCTACAAAGATGCAAGTTATGTTCTAGCAAACAAGATTATACGTTATAGAGAATTGTTCATACTTTTGAATTGATTGCTTGATTCAATATCACAACGCCAGCATTCTCGTGATGAGTTATCATGATGTTCTCTAGCAGAACACGTATATTTTTTTTAATTAGATCTTGATCAGTTATCTTTTTTCCATCGAATAAAAAATCAGAAAAGACAAGATATTCCAATCGGATGATTTTTCCTCTTTTGATTAACTCATCAAATAGATTATTGATTCTAATGTTTGTCATTTGACTGGGTCCTGGATTCAGATATCCATAGACTCTTCGCGGGCAGAGTTCCACTGTTTCTCCAATGTAAATGGATTCTATCATTCCATCACTGTCTACAATCCATCTGTAGATTGCTGGCATTCGATATTTTTGTCGCATATAGTCAGTTACTATATTTGGGAAGACATACTGATCAGATTTGTTTTCTAAGACAGAGTTCCATTCAAAGTCTATTGTCAAGTTAATCATGATGATAAGTGTATTTTACAAAGAATAAAAGGACAACGAGGGAGCCCTCAGAGTCAACGGTAAATGTTTAAGTTAATAGAAAAACAGTATTGATAAAATGACTAAAGCTACAGTCGATGCAGTAAAGGCAGACGCCAAAACAGTCAGAGAGATTCTTGATAAAAACAAGTACGAAATAGATGTCTTTCAGAGAGAATACGCATGGGAAAGAAAACAAATTGAGCAATTACTAGCAGACTTGGAATTCAAGTTTCTATCAGATTATGACGAATCAGATGAACGAAAGAACGTTCAAAATTATTCAAAATATTATCTAGGTTCAATTATCATCAGTCTAAAAGACAACAAAAGGTCAATCATAGATGGCCAACAACGTCTCACATCAATTACTCTTCTTTTGATGTATCTCAATAATTTACAAAAATCTCAAAATGAAAAAGTTCAGATTAATGATTTAATCTTTTCAGAGAAATATTCTGAAAAATCATACAATTTGCAAATCCCTGACAGAAAAGATTGCATTGATGCAATATACAACAATCAGGAGTATGAAATAACTGGAAAATCAGAATCAGTAAAAAACATAGTGGAAAGATACAATGACATTGAAGAATTATTCCCACAGGAGATCAAAGGTAAGGCATTACCGTATTTCATTGATTGGTTGATAGACAATGTAATGTTTGTAGAAATCAAGACGTATTCAGACGAAGATGCATACACAATTTTTGAGACTATGAACGATAGAGGTCTCAACCTTACTCCAACAGACATGCTAAAGGGATATCTACTATCAAATGTAGAGTCACCTGAAAAAAAAATAGCACTAAACGAATTGTGGAAAAACAGAATGGCCGATCTTCACGACATTGACAAGGAAAAGGATCTAGAATTCTTCAAGTCTTGGTTGAGAGCAAAGTATGCTGAGACAATAAGACCAGGAAAGAAGGGAGCAGAGAATGAAGACTTTGAAAAGATATCAACAAGATTTCATAGTTGGGTCAGAGACAACAAGAATCTTTTAGGCCTGAATGGACCATCTAGTTTTTATGATTTCATAAAAATACAATTTGATTTTTACTCAAAACTACATCTCAAAATCTACGAAGCGTCAATGAACTTACAGAAAGGTTTGGAGCATGTTTTCTATGTAGAGTCAAGAGGATTTCCTGTTTCATTTTACAATCCGCTTATCATGTCACCAATAAAAGTAACTGATGATGCCAAGACAATCGACAAAAAGATAGCACTGGTTGCAAGGTTCCTTGAAACATTCATTGTGTATCGTTCAGTAAATTATAGGACTCTAGGATCCAGCTCAATTAGATACACCATGTTTAGTTTGATTAAAGAGATTAGAAACAAGGACATACAAGAGTTAGTCAAGATCCTAAAAGAGAAAATTATTGGATTTGAGGAGAATTTAGATGGTGTAATGAACTTTAGGCTACACCAGCAAAACAAGAGACTAGTTCAATTCATTTTAGCTAGAATAACAAACCATATTGAAAGTAAATGTGGGGTTCAGAGTGATTTCAAGGACTACATAAGCAGAGAGATAAAGAAACCGTATGAAATTGAGCATATTTGGGCAAACAAATTTGCCGAGCACAGAGAGGAATTCAACCAAGAGCATGAATTTGAAGACTTTAGAAACAAACTAGGTGCATTAATTTTGATACCAGAAGGATTCAATCAGTCATATGGAGACTTGCCATATGAAGACAAGTTATCTCATTACTTTGGCCAGAACTTGCTTGCAAAAACATTGTCTAATCAATGCTATGAAAACAATCCAACATTTATGAAATACAAAAATGAATCAAAAATACCTTTCAAACCATATGAGCATTTCAAAAAACAAGACATCATAGAAAGACAGAAACTTTATCAGAAAATATGTGAAGAGATTTGGAGTTTAGAAGGATTTGATGAAATAGTAAACAGTTAGGTTATGCCCCCGCCGACACAATTCCCTCAGTCTCAATTTTTACGGTTCCATTGGAATCATCTTTTACATGCAATACGTATGGAAGAGATTCTTTGATGTCTTCTATGTGAGTTATCAAAATTATCTGTCTAAACTGGCTTGAAAGTTGTGTCAATGCTTTCAAAATACTACTCTTACGGTCAGCGTCTTGGCTTCCGAAAATCTCATCAAGGGCTATGAAATTTGCCCTGACTCCACCTGCTCGCTCTGAAAGTTCCTGAGATATAGCAATACGAAGACAGAGATTTGCAAGATCTTCTTCTCCACCTGAAAATCTTTCAACACCAAAATTTTCTCCCTCATCTTCAATCTTTATGTTATAGTCTTCATCTAATTCCATACTTGCATATTTACCGTTTGTTATTTGTCTGAAAAGATCAGTTGCACGTGATGATAACATTGGCCTTATTCTAGATATAAGATCTACTTTAAAGTCAACCATGATTTTATCCAGTTTACTTCTAGAACCAATAGTTTTTTCTTCTGTCTCAAGAATAACACGTTTTTCTTTTTCTTCTGTAATTGTTTGATTATTTTGATCAATTCTAGTTTTGATTTGTTGCAGATCTGCCTTTTGTTGTATTACTAACTCTCTTGTTTGTCTATGAGTTTCGGTTACAGAATCAAGCGATGCTCTAGATTTTTCATATTCATTTTCATCATAACCTATTTTCTGAATACTTTTTTTGTTCTTCTCAATATCAGAATCTAATTTTGTAATGAATTTTGTCAGTATGATTATACTTGACCGTAGTTTTGGAATTCGTTGAATATCTCTCTTTAGTGAAATGCATTGAGAGTTAATCTTTGATAATCTACTGAACTCTGAACGTACTTTATCATGTCTTGATTTGTCATATGAAATATTAACAAATTTCTTTAGACTTGCAGTAGTTTTTATGAGATTCTTTTGTTCTGCCGATAAATTTTTGATTGTTTCCTTTAGTCTTGCCTGAAGTCTAGTTCTCTCGGTCAGTTTTTCCCTTATGGTTTCTTCTTGATCTTCTAAAGATTCCATATTTGATAAAATCACTTTTAGATTTTGATCATGCTTTTGTTTTAGAGCATCTAATTTTTTTGCCTCATCATCGATTTTCTTGATTTCTTGTTGAAAATGCGCAGTGATAGTTGGCAGATGGTCACCTAGCACCCTTTTACATGTAGGGCAGTCACCCTTTTTCCCAAGACCCTTGATTTTAGAAAACTCGGCCTGGATTTTTCTTTTATTTGAGGCTAAACCATTCAGTCCTGCTTTTAATTGATTTATCGAGGCCTCAGTGGTTCCTTGTCTTTTTTCTTCAGCTAGGATTTTTTTGGAATTGGTTTTAAATTCAACGTCAAGTTTTTTGTGCTTTGTTAATTGAGCAGATAGTTCTGTTTTTGACTTGTTGTGTTTTGTTAAACTAGAGTTGATTTCTGCCAGTCTACTTTCCAACCCCAACTTTGTTTTGAATTTAGGCAAAATCAAATCTATTACATCTTTTTCTTTTTGAATTTTTTTGTATTCGACAAGTGATGGCTGTAATCTGGTGTATTCATTTTTGGATTTTTCTGCACCAGATAATTCAGATTCTTCACGTGATTTTTGTGAGATCTTGCCTTTTCTTCTCTCACCTAGGGTATTGCCTTTAGATGATATTCTGTTATGTTCTCTGTATTTTGTTTCTTGTATCTTGAATTTTTTCTTTTCTTCTTTTACGGATTTTTCTAATAAAATAATTTCTTTATCAGTAGAATCAATCTCAGTAGTTTTGGCTACACTTTCGTTCTCCAAATTCTGTCCGTCCAACATCAACTGGTCTATGTCTTTTAGTGTAGATTTAATGAGATAAATACGATCTTGAGATTGTCTAATGTCTGCTCTTATGTTTGCAATCACTAAATCAATTTTATCTATTCTAAGTAGCCTCAATATTGTCTCTTTTCTTTTTGACGGTTGCAAATCAGATAATGCGTTTAATTCTTTTTGTTTTGCAAACACAGATGTAAAGAATGCAACATGATCCATACCAGTCCTACGTGTAATGTAATCTGTAACATCAACTGCACCAGTCACTTGTGGACGTGTATTACCATTTAAGAACAGACTTGCATAGCCTTGCGAGTTTCTGCCCCTGAGTTCTCTCTCTATTCTTATCAAATCATCTCCCAACATCATCTCAAGAACTACCTTGCAATCTTCCGTGACTTCACAACTTGTTCTCCTTATCCCTTCTTTGTCAGTCCTAGACGCACTGTTTCCATACATACACCAACCAATTGATTCAATCAAAGATGACTTTCCAGCACCGTTCTTACCCACTATTCCTAGCAATCCAGATGGAAATTCAATAATCGCATCCTTGTATCGCCTGTAATTGTGTAGTTGGAGGCTTTTGATTATCATCAGTCGATGCTAACCTCCTCAATTACCCTACCAAGATATTCTAGGCCCAGAGTCTTAATCTCAACTAGTTCTTCCTTAGGTAGATTGAGTTTGTTGAGGTATGTTTCAAATTCTTCATTTAGTGTTCCTATTTGTGATGTTGTAGATGTAACACCTGACTCTAACTTCCAGTTATACACAGGCTCATAATGTATCGCATCACCTACAATTTCACGGATTTTTTGAAAGTCAAGAGACGAGTGAACATGTCTTGGAATGTTATCAAAGATAACTTTTACAATATTTCCAGTTACATTTCCATCTAACAGTGATTGTAATTTCTGGACTATCTCAGATGCACTTAGATCAGAACAGTCAATTGGATCAAACACAATCATGTTTCTTGCATTAATTGGAATTGGAGTTACAGAAAAATCATCCAACTCAACTTCCAAGAATCCTTTCTTGTCTTTTACTTCATTGAAGCTAAATCTTTCAGGAGAACCGCAATAGTATGCATTGTCTTTTACTTTTACAAATCTATGATAATGTCCAAGTGCAATATAGTTAAATTCGGAAGTAAGCACATCTGAAGGAATTGTCTGCTCTTTGTATTCTCCCCAAGATGCTTCTTGCACTCCTCTAATGGCAGTGTGAGCTACCACTATGTTGTATTCAAATTTCTTGTCAGGTTTTAGTTTTTTTACACTCTCCTGAAGATCTTCATCGGAATATGTGTGCGGTATAACATGTATTGCACATTTTCCAATCTCAAGTTTCTCATACTGTCCATTAAAAACTGGATATATGTTTGGAAAATATTTCAGTATCTTGAAAATGGTTTCAGTTGATTTCTGTCTTGGTGCCTCATGATTTCCCGCAATTACAACAGTTGGAATGTTTGCCTTTGACAATCTAAAAAATTGTTCTAGTGCTTCTGAAATTGCTCTGTTTGATGGCCTGATATTATCAAAAAGGTCTCCAGCGTGTAAAACTAAATCAGGTTTTGTTTTAATTATATAATCAACAATCTCTTTGAATGCATTGTATGTATCCAACTCCCTCTGATTGACACCAGATACAGAATCAAATTTACCATAATCAGAATACCCTAGATGTGTATCTGAAAAATGTATTACTTTCATATACCCTTATTTTTACTTGATTGGCTTATAGATAAAGAACTAGCTCAAAGACAAAGTATATCCTTATGTTTTCTAATTTTTATTATTATGAAGATCCAAACCATTCAGATTTCAAACTATAATTCAATTAAAGACGTAAAAATCAATGTAGAGGACATGCTTAATCTTGTAGGGCAGAATAATGCAGGCAAATCCAACATACTAAAAGCAGTTGATTTATTTTTCAATCCAACTTTACATAAAATCACTGAAGAAACATATCATAATCGAGATACGTCAGTTCCAATTGAAATTACAATTGATTTTTGTAAATTAACTGATTCGGAGAAGGCATACTTTTCATCATATGTAATTGAAGGCATACTTAGAGTAAAAAGAAGATTTTCATGGAGTGCGTCAGAATCAAAACCAACTACTTCTCATATTGGGTATGGAAAAGTACCAAAACTAGAATGGCTCAGAGAAGACGAAGTAAGTGGTGACAACATTACAACTTGGTGGTCGGACAAAGACAATCTAGTAGTAAACGGAAACAAATTCACAAAGTATTGTGGAACTGCAAAACCTAATGTGGGTCAATGGAAAGAGAGCATAACTAAATGCATAGAAGAAAACAAAACTAATGTAGAATACGAAACTATGGAAAGAGACAACATAAAAGGTTATGATAGTTATTTAAAAATCGGTTTACCAAAATGTATTTTCATTCCTGCGGTACGTGATATTAATGATGAAACAAAAATTTTGAAAACAAATCCATTCGGAGTTCTCATGAACCAAATTCTATTAAAAATATCAGATACAGATAAAAAAAATTTATCAGATAAATTATCAGTTATTTCAAAATTACTTAACTATGAAGGTGGAACTGAAAGAATACAGAGCATACCAGAGATAGAAAAATCGCTCAACACCCATCTGAGTGATCTTATAAAAGACTGTACATTAGAACTTCATATTCCAGTTCCAACTTTTGATGATATTTTCAAAAATGCAAACATAATTGCAGATGATGGTTTCAAAGGGAGTATTTTGAATAAAGGGCATGGCCTACAAAGATACGTCATTTTCACCATATTGAGAATATATTCAAAAATTATTGAAGACGCTACAAAGCCAGAACCTACAGTAATTTTCCTTATAGAAGAACCTGAGATATATCTACATCCACAAGCACAACGAACAATGTATGAAGTATTAAAAAAAATATCCAAAGGGAATGATCAGATAATCTATGCAACTCATTCTAGTCTTTTTGTAGACATCACGTATTTTGATCATGTTGCAGTTGTAAGTAAAACTTCCAATGGTGATGATAAATGTACAAATGTGATGCAACTACCCATGCAGAAACTTTTAGAGGACCTAAAAGCCAGACACCCAAGCACAACTCCAACGGACAGTAGCATAAGAGAGAGATCTTCTCACGCATACAATCCATTAAGAAATGAGGGGTTCTTTGCAAAAAAAATAATTTTGGTTGAAGGTCAGAGTGAAGAATACGCACTGCCAATTTATTGTGATGTTTTGAAATTTAATTTGGACATAAATGGCGTATCAATAATTAATGCAGGTGGTAAAGGGACTATTGATCGATATCTTCGTGTTTTCAACGAATTCGGCATTCCATGTTATGTGATTTTTGATGGCGATAAAGATTATGCTGCAGTTGGTGAAGCTATTTCAGTTCTAGGAATTGATTTACCTCAAACTGAAGGATATGCAGTTGCACAATTGGTTGATGATTCAGCATCAAGCTATAATGCATCATTGACAGAACAAAAAATACTTGCATCGCACGAAACAGGCCATGTTATGGGAGCCAATCATAATAATAGTCAAATCAGTGGCAAATACACCATAATGGCAGGTGGTCCAGGCGGTCCAGCTATAAACGAGTCCACTTTTACTTTTGCATATTATTCCACAAGTAAAACTGAGATCAATACTGCTGCACACAGTTATCTATAACCCCCCCTTTTCTTTTTTTATGATTCACTTAATACTGCTTTTGTTTGTACTACAAGGAAATAGTCCTACTGAATGGGGCGACTCTTGCTTCTATGATTTTGATAATACAATAGATCATGAAATTACTCCAGATGTATATTTTTGTAAGGTTGTATTAGATTTGAATTTAAACAAGCATGATATTGAAAAGTTAGGAAAAGAATTAGACTGGAATAATTATGTAATGCAAACAGCAAATGAATTTGTTGATAAATGGGATTACTACCAAAAAAATGGCATTAAAGAAACTCTCTACATTTATCCATCAATAGGTAATAGAGAAGTTCTTCCACCTAAAATGATAGCAATAATAGGATTTGATTACAAATCAGATGATGGAATAAAAAGATTTGAAAAGACATTTGCTGTTAGCCCACTTAACAATAACAGAATATGTAATAATGATATTGAAAACCATAGGTGCTTTAATGAAGAAATAGACCCTTATTCTTTTGAAGAGCCACTACAAATGTCAAGAGATAAACAAAATGCTGAATATACTGGCGGCGGTTCTGGAACTTCAGTATTTGATATATCTGGTTTTTCCGTAATTACCATAATTACTGGAATATTATTTGGTATCGGTTCATTTTTTGGATTGATGATTTATTGGAATAAAAAGAAAATTAAAACTAGATAGTTTGCAAAACATGCAACAAATCGCTTTGTTGAAAATCTTTTTTTTATTTTAATCCAAAAATCTCTTGAAGTGTTCCTTTTTGTGTTTTATGGATTTCTTTTGCTTGTCTGCTTTTAATGTAAAACAAAACTGTTAATCCTACAATCAATGGAGAAAAAGCATCTAATAATATCATCAAAATTATGGTGAAATCTAATTCGTTATACATGTAGTTACAATACTCCCCCATCTTCATAAATTGTTATTATGATCTTTTCTTTTCCCGCCCCTATTCCTATCTAGAAATAGTGCAAAATCTTCCCACCTAACTATATCCCCCTACTAACTACGCGGGGGATATAGTTAGAGGCTTAGAAATGTCACAAAATACACAAAATTCCTTAAATTTTAGAGGTTCGGATTTTGCACTAAAATCAAAGAAAACTTATGACCTTCCAATGTTTTTGTTAGTCATATTATGAAGTATTTTGTAATTTTGATTTTGATTGGATTTACAGGTTTTATCATTCCTCAGGTATATGGTACAAGTGAAAATATCTTTTCTGGCATCACATCATTTGAGAGACTTCCAGCAACCCTATCACATAATACTGAAGCAAAATTTGAGATAAAATTCCAATACACAGAAGGAACGTATTCACTGAGTAATGTTACTGCAATAGTAGACATTACTCCACAAGGGGCTGTATCTTTTGTGCATTTTCATGCAGAGCCATTTGACGTTTACAAAAATTCAATTGTAAGAATTCCAGTTACAATATCAATAGATCCTGATATTGAGTATGAAAAAATATTTCTAAATATTTCATATATTGGTACTGGGATTAATGATGTACCGTTTAAGAGTTCATGGTTTGATTCTATAATATTTGATATTGCACCAAAAAAATTCACAGATGTAGAATTACCTAGCAGTGAAGACTATGAATTTGAAAGACTAACTGGGGCAAGATGTGATGGAGAAGTTGCTCTTTGTTATGGAACTTTTTACAATGGTACTACAATCCCAATTCAATGTGATTATCGACATAGTTGTGGAGTGGTTCCATTTGATAATGAGTCATCTTATCAATCACCATTAAAACAATTCGAGTCAGGTATTTTGGTGGATGAAATACAATGCAATTACAATCTAAATTTAATCCAAAAGTATGATGGTTCTCCTGCTTGTGTGAAATATGATTCTAAACAGAAATTGCTTGAACGTCATTGGACAGTATCCCCATCATACAAAGTTGTGGGATTTGAAAATGTATATGTCGGCGAACCAATCATAATTGCAGTTGAAAAGTTAGGGTGGAATCAATGCAATAACTATGATGCAAAAATCTATACTAGTTCTTATGATGATGTGTGGATCTATACATCATCTGGTTCTTGTATCTCATTGGATCCTCCAAAACTAAGCAAATCCACAATTGATGTACCCAGAAATAAAAAATACCCTATAATTGAAACTACTGGGAATTATATTTTTGAGATTAAATTTGGACATATGATTATCACAGAAGAGTTTTTTGTAAAAGATTTGATTTCGAAACCAACACAAAATACGATATCGGTATTAAAAACTAGTACAAACTGTATGACCCTTGAACAAAACAAAGAAACCGCACCGTTTTTCAAAACTCCTGCATACTTGCCTGAAGGATATTTTCATGTATGTTCACAGTCAGGCACTCCCTCTGAATCGTACATAGTGTATCATCATCAAGAAATTCTGAATTGGAATATCCCTGAATTGATAAGTGATGGTGCAATTTTCATTTACCAAATTGATGAAAGAAATATTGTTGGGGCAGAAAAGTTGGAAACCTTTGGAACAGCAGAGCAGAGAATTCAGGAAACGTATGATGATGTAATGAAGAATAATCCCTCACTTAATCCACAATTAATCACTATTAATGGAATGATAGCCTATGCCGTTGATTCATGTTCTGATTGCGGAATGCAAATTGCGAATTTTACTGATGGTACATCTATTCAGGAATCTACATCCACAACAACCCGAATCAAGTTTATTGATGAAAATGGAATTAATTACATGCTTGAAACAACTCTACCATTGGATGAATTAATTTTGGTGGCTGAATCACTTCAGTGATATTGTGGGAAAAAAGAAAATGAATACAAGATACAAAATCATAATAATTTCTATTTGTGCAGTATTTGGACTTTTCATCATACCTGCAAATGTTACATCTATTTATTGTAATTCTGTCGATAACTCTCAAAACTGTCCAAGGATTTATGGAATTGATCTAGTTTCAAGATCTGCCAAAGTTTGGGACATTGATGCTGCACAACTGGCAAATGAAACTGCTTCAAAATACGGAATCTTTTCCCAACAAACTACATGGAACATTCATGTTTCCTCAAATGGAAAAATCTATGGACTTGATGGAAATCATAGAAAATATGACTATATGAATTTCACTTGTTTGTTTCCAATAATTCCAAATGATGGCAAAGAACACTTTGCGTATCTTTCTGTATTTAGATCAAACAGTACTGGGTATGTGGTGGTTTTAGATGAATACACACTTTCGGTAATAGATTCAAAACCAATACCATATGAGGACGCAGCATGTGGTCCGTGAGTTAGAAAATGAAAACTAGGCTTTTGATAATTATTGGAATTGTTTTGACATCTGTGGTGCTGATTAGCTCAGTTTATGCTGCATCAGTTCAAATTAGATGCGAATCTTTGCTAGGCGATACTCATTATCCACGTCCACTTACTTTTTGGAATTGCCTTGATTACTTGCAAAGAGTTGACAACCCTCCACCAAAATCTTCGTCTATAGAACTTGATCCTAACCCTCATTTCGGATCTGAATCAGACGTAATGAAAAAAACAAAAGAACTAGGAATCAATAACATCATGGAAGCAGTAGATTCTGAAAAATTAACATCTGATGAAAAACTTGAATACATAAAGAGTCGATACGAGGAATCACCAAATAATATTCCATCAATGAATATCCGAATCAAGGATTTAACTAGAAATCTAGAATACGGAGAACGACCTATATTTACTCTGATTGAAACAGGATACGCAATTCCTTGTACAAATCCAAATCTGGAAGTATATTTGTTAAAACAAGAGAGTGGCAATGATCATACTCTTGATGATTTGGTGTATGAGGATAAAATTGTGTATCCTTGTCCTTATTATGATTCATTTTACCCTGTTTTGAAATTCTGGGATGAAACTGACTTTAAACCATTTCCTGTTTGCGAAAAAGAAGGAAGGTACTTGATAGTTGGAGATTCAGGTTATGAACGTGGATCTTTGGATGATTACTATTGTAATGCACAAGGTAAAGAGTAAGAAATGAAAATTAGATCTGAAATTAAATAGATTGGGCAAATGCCAAACCCTGGACTGGTCGTAGGCTAACGAATGACTCCGTTATGAATACATTTTAAATTAGAATTGTTTACTTAAAAGACTCTCGTAGAAATGATTCATACAAATCATCAGTACTCCCTAAATACTAATTTACAATATCTAATTCAATTGAATCTCTCACCAAGCAACAATCGTTGTTGGTCTTAAGTTTCAATTTTGTGTTTTATTTTATAGTGTCTCTTTAGGTATCCATCACTTGAAAGATACAATTTACAAATCTCACAGCGAACCCTTTTCTTCAAGTTAATACTTTCATAAGTTCATCTTATTTGTTTTTCTAAATGATTCAGTCTAATGTGGGCCTCTAGTCTAGTAATTAGGACTAGACTCTCACAATAGGTACAGGTTACTGCTAGTTTTTCAAATTCTTCTTGACTGATTAAGAAATTCTTGGTGGCACAACCAGAATCATAGATATGCAGACCAGAAAGAGCCATCCCAAGGAATGCCTTGAACTCGAAGAGCTTGCCATTATATCTCAGGATCTGGGAGTGGATTTGGTTATTTTCGCTGTAACCTCTGAAAAATGATTATTTATCTTGCAGTACAAGTTAACATAAATATTCTCAGGTTGCAACAAAACCATGCCAATCAAACTTGGTCTTATAGGAAAAACAAATACTGGCAAAACTACTTTTTACAATGCCGCAACTTTATCGTCTGAAGAAATTTCATCTTATCCATTTACAACAAAAAAACCCGTTTCTGGAATTGCTCATGCAATCACACTATGTGTTCATCCTGAATTCAAAATACAGGATAACCCAAATAATTCAAAATGTGTTGAAGGTTGGAGATACATCCCAGTAGAATTAATTGATTTACCTGGTCTGATCAAAGATGCATGGAAAGGAAAAGGATTGGGAAATCAGTTTCTTTCAATTGCTGCACAATCTGATGCATTACTACATGTAGTTGATGCATCTGGCGGTATTGACTCTTCAGGAAAAATAAGCGAGGTTGGAAGTGGTGATCCTATATCTGATTTTGCAGACATTGAAGAGGAGTTGATAATGTGGTACCATAAAATTTTAGAAGGAAACCGAGACAAAGTTTCAAAATTAATTAGAACCGGTTCTGGAATTGTAGATGCTATTACTGATTTATACCGTGGAATAGGTGTAACCAAAATACATGTAAAAGATGCCTTGGTAACACTTGGGCTTGAAGATAAGGATTTTGATAATTTTGACATGATTGATACAAAAAAACTTGCAACATATCTTCGAAAAACATCAAAACCTACATTGATTGTTGCAAACAAAATTGATGTAGATGGTGCAGACAAAAATTTTGCTCGTCTAAGAGAACGTTACAATGATTCTATAGTAATTCCTGTCAGTGGTGATAGTGAATTTAGTCTAAGAAGAGCTGAGCAAAAGGGACTGATCAAGTATTCTCCAGGTTCAGAACAATTTGAAATAATAAAATCTGAGGATCTAAATGAAAAACAAATCAATGCATTGGATTTCATAAAAAAAGGAATAATGGGAGAATACATGCGAACAGGTGTGCAATTTGCGATAAATGTTGCAGTCTTTAAACTTCTAAAGATGAATTCGATTTATCCTGTAGCTGATGAGAAACACCTTTCAGATCATAAAGGACGTGTGTTGCCTGATTTGATTCTGCTTAAAGCTGGAGCCACAATCGCTGATCTTGCAAAAGAGATTCATACTGATCTTACAAAAGGATTGCTTTATGGAAAAGATTTGAGATATAATCTACGATTGCCTGTAGATTATCAGCTAAGGGATAGGGATGTTGTATCTTTGGTCAGCGCTTCTAAAAAATAATTTGTTACTGTGTATTTTCTAAATTATTTTGTGTATTGTCGAATGATGTTGTTTTTATCATCCACATAATTTCCACAAGTTTCACAAAGCCAATCTGTTTTGTTTTCATCTTTAATCCATTTTGGCAGTCTTCGATTGTTACATTTCTCACAAAATAATGACATGCTTGGCTGTCTTTCTTCTTCTATTTGTACCGGCGTTATCTTATTTTGTACTGCTTATGACTTGCTTTGTTCTTCTTTTTTAATTAAACTAAACATGATCATTCACACATTGATAATTGATACAATTTCAATCAAGTCAACTCCATACAATAACCCGTCTATCCCCTGATTTATTCTTGATATCATTCCTGCTTGTAGCATCAAATCTGCATTCCATACCATGTGTGGAATTTGGATAAACTGGATTATGGCAATTATAATTATACTTCCCAATATTTTGTTTTCATACCATTTCCAAAATTTACTCCATGCATTCATGAATGATTTTATTTTTGTCAATGATTAAACAATGTGAAAATTAGATGCAACTAATTAGATTGGACTAATTTTTTTAAATTTGTACTTTTTTTATGAAATTATTTGATGTCTGTCTTGATCTTTTCTTTCCTTACCCAAACTGTTTTACCTTTATGATCAACTAATTCGATATTCATTTCATTAAGTTTGTCTCTAATTTTATCTGCATCTTGGAATTTCTTTTCTTTTCTAAATTGCTCTCTTGATATTATCAAATTATTGATTTCTTGTTTTTCATTTGAGGTTATTTTTGGTATTGTCAGTCCTAAAATTTCAAGCATCCTTTCAAACTCTGGAATGATTATTTTAGCATCGTTTACACTTATTTTTTCTTCAGCAGCTAAATAATTTACTTCTTTTACAAGTCTGAAAAATGCTGAGAGTGCAAGATGTGTATTCAGATCTGACTCTAACGCATTATCAAATTCATTGTTGATTTCTTCAATCATTGATTTGATTTCCACACTGTGATTTTCATTGTCTGCATGAATTAATTCATAATAGCAAATTTCGGCTTGACGCCATTTTGTAAGATCCTCTTTTAGTAATTCGTCAGAATAATCAATCGGTTTTGAATAATGACCTGATAAACAAAACAGCCTGATCACATTTGGTCCCCAATTATCTAATACATGTTTTATTGATCGAATGTTTCCAAGTGATTTTGACATTTTTTCACCGTTAATTGTCACCATACCAACATGCATCCAAATTTTTGCAAACTGTTTTGATGTAAAAGATTCTGACTGGGCAATTTCATTTTCGTGATGAGGAAATATTAAATCCCTCCCACCACCATGTATGTCAAAATTTTCTCCAAGATATTTGATGCTCATTGCAGAGCATTCTATGTGCCATCCAGGCCTTCCTTTGCCCCATGGGCTGTCCCATACTGGTAATGTGTCTGAAAATTTCCATAAAGCAAAATCTAGAGGGTCTTTTTTTGCCTCATCTATCTCAATTCTTGCACCTGACTGTAATTCGTCTATCTTCTTTTTTGATAGTTTACCGTAATGGGAAAACTTTGATACTGAAAAATACACTCCATTTTTTGATACATATGCTATTTCTTTTTCAATTAATTTTTCAATAAAACTTACAATGTCTTCAATGTGCTCAGTTGCCTTGGGATAATTTGTTGCACGTTTTACATTTAATCCATCAAAATCTGTGAAATAATTTTGAATGTATTTTGAACTGATTTGCTCTGCAGTAGTATTTTCCAATTTTGCACGATTTATTATTTTATCATCCACATCTGTAAAATTTTGGATAAAATTTACATGGATTCCCTTGCTTTCCAAGTATTTTCTAAATACATCAAAAACAATTATTGTCCTCGCATGTCCTATATGTGATTCATCATAAACTGTAACACCACACAAGTAAATTTTTACTGTTTTTGAAGTATCTAGTGTTTGCTCTGAATTAGAAAGTGTGTCTTGCAGTTTCATTTTTTATCCTCAAATGGTTTTTGTTGAGTCTCTCTTTTGTGCATGCTGTCAAGATGCAATTTGTAGACTTTGTTCACAGTTTGTTTTTCTATTTGCAATATTTCAGCTGTCTGTTCAATTGAACATTTTTTATCAAAAATACAATAAAGTATAGAGTCTATCTCCTCATATGACACTCCTATCTCTTTTTCAGCTTCATGCTCTTTCCACAAGTGAGGACTGCTCTTTTTTTCAATGACGTTTTGTGGTACTCCTAAAACTTTGGCAATTTCTCTTACTTGTAATTTGTATAATGAAATTATTGGAACTAGATCCGATGCACCATCTCCGTACTTTGTAAAATATCCTATCAGATACTCACTTTTGTCACTAGAGCCTAATACAAGATAGTTCTTTGCATTTGCGTAATAATACAAAATATTTGCCCTTATCCGTGCTCTGAGATTTCCTTTTGCCCAATCATTTGGTTCGAGATAATTTGAATATTCATTCACAATTGGCTTGATATCTACTAGTTTGTATTCTAACCCAGTTAGTGAAATCATTTTCATTGCATCTTCTGTTTCTATACTTGGTGTGATTTGTGTGTCTGGCATTATTACTGCAAGTGTTTTTTCTTTGAGTACTCCTTTGCATAAATACGCCAATACTGCAGAATCTATTCCTCCACTTAGGCCAAGAATTACTCCGTTTGCCTTGTTTTTTTCAATCTGGGTTTCCAAAAATTCTTCTATGTTCTTTATGATGGAATTGTAATCTTGATGAAGTATCTCATCTAAAATCTTCTGATTCAATAGATCCTTTTGAAAAACGTCAGAATAAAAGTTGTGCCAAATATAATTTTCATATCTTTAATGCCTGAATTGACTGGCATGACACAATTTTTAATGAAATTTAATTGATAAAATTTCCTTCCCTGTGGAAAATACATGATTTTACAAGTGTTCCATCACGATCTTGAATTTTACATCCACAGGAGAAGATTATGTGCATCCCACTTGAAATGATAAAAACTGCAATAAAAATAACTAGTCTTTAATTTACAATGGTGTACTTGAATTACGATTTTCTGTTAACTATATAGGAAAATAAAACAATTTTAAATTTTATTTGTCATGCCTAATTTTTCATTATGTTGTTAAAAATATATTAATTAATTTTTTTAATGTCGCTTCAAATTCTTTTTGATTGAATTCTTTTTTCTAGATTCAAATGCAACTTGTTTTATTATTGCAATCATCTCATCGATTTGAAATATTCGAAGATAATAAGTTTGTTTTAAATACGTGTATTCTGTCATGATGTTGCTTTGTGTTTTGAATATTAAACAAACACATCGTGAATACCATATTGCTAATTATCATATTATATGCTCCATATTCTATATAGTGTATGTGAATATTATAATCTACATAATCTATTTTTATACAAATCATCGCTTATAGAAAATATGGATTTGTACTTATTCAGGCATGGCAAAGCTGAAGAGAGAACATCTTCAGTCACTAGTGATTCTAAAAGAAATCTTACAGAATACGGTATAAAAGAAATTGAAATCATTTCAAAATCATTAAAGGGACTAGATGTAAAAATTGATTATCTTATCTCAAGCCCATTAAACAGATCAAAGCAAACCGCCAATATTTTATCAAAAGACTTGCTAAAACAAAAAAAACACTTTTTGATTTGGGATGAATTAAAACCTGAAATTCCTATAGAACAAATAAAAAAAAAGATACGATCTCTAAATTTTTCATCTATGATGCTTGTAGGACATGAGCCCAATCTTAGTAACTTAATTGGAAGTATTATTTCTGATTCTTCAAAAATCTGTATATTATTAAAAAAAGGAGGCTTTGCCCATATTGAACTTTTCTCGGATAGATCTGCATTACATGGAACATTGAAAAGTTTGATGACCCCCAAACAGATGAAAAAACTATGCAATTAGATAATTTTTTTTAATATGGATTTGATAAATTGGACATTTTCATTTAAGAAAACGAAAGCTTGATCCCAATTACAAAAAATATCATAAATACAAGAAAAGCTGCAGTGATAGATCTTGGTTCTAATTCAGTTAAACTAGTTAATTATAATATTGGAATTGATAATACCTACAAACCATATCATCAGGAATCCGTTCGAGTAAAATTAGCTGAAGGCTTGGAAGATGGTATTATTCAGGAAAAATATGTAGAAAAAACAATTGAAACTATGAAATTATTTAGAAATATTGTGGATTTTGAGCAAATTGATTATGTGATATGTATTGCAACTAGTGTTGTACGTGATGCAAAAAATAATGTCGAATTACTCGATAAAATTCAGAGAGAAACAGGATTTAAATTCAAAATTTTATCTGAAACCCAAGAAGCACTCTATTCTTATATTGGAGCGATTAGATCATTGAAAATCCAATCTGCTATTTTCTTTGATCTTGGAGGTGGAAGTTTAGAAATAGTTTATGCCTCTAATTACAAAATAAAAACAATTATTTCTTTACCCTTTGGCTCCCTTAGACTATCACAATTATTTGCAAGCAAAAAAGGAAATTTTTCAAATAACCATTATTACAAAATGTCTCAATACATAACACAATCATTGCCTTCTAAAGAAGAATTGAAAATACTTGAAACCCAAATTCCAATAATTGGGGTTGGTGGAACACTTCGAAGTATTGCAAAATATGATCAAGAATTGAAAAACTATCCATTAAAGAAAATTCATAACTATCCGATCTCTTCAGAATCTGTTAATCAAATTGCTCAACGATTAATGTCCTATGATTTTCAGCAAATCTCTCAGATTGAATCAATCGGAAGCGGAAGATCTGACACTGTTCAAGCTGGAGCATGTGTAATTTCAGAATTAATGAAGAAATTGGAATTAACTGAACTTTTAGTAAGTGCACATGGATTACGTGAAGGAACATTATTCGTATCTATGCAATACCCTGATGAGTTTTTCAATGACATCGAAATCAGCTTACCGCAAATTCATGACATAATTAATCTTTCAACTCAGTCTGAGCATCTGTCTAAATATGTTGAAGATTTTACAAGTTTGTTATTTTCAATAACATTAATTTCAGAAAAGGAGAGAATTCTACTCTCTCAATCTATTTCTAAAATTGACATACTTTCATCATTTAGAGACGTAGACAATATTCTTTATGCAGTTATGGACGATGACAGTTCTTTATCTCATAGAGAACAATTAATCGTTGCACTCTCACTAATTTATTCAAAAAAGAAAAAAAAATCAGAGTCTTTGATTTTGAAATACAAAATTCTATTAGAAAAAAATGATAAAAAAATTATCCGTAAAATTTCTTCTATCATATCTTTATGTTACATATTTCTCAAAACTCAGGCAATTGTAACTTCATCCTATGAAAATTTTAATTTAATTTTGAAGATTTATCCAAAAAACAACGCATTCCCAGAAGTGCTTTTCAAACAAGCATGTGAAAAACTTGAAACTACTTTAGATATTCATGTACAATCCGATGTCTATTATCAATCATCATTTAACCGTACACTAAATTTGATTAGTGTTCTCTAAACTCCTCACATACGTAAACAATATAGTAAAATTATAGATATCTCTGTCTGTTTTTACTCTGTGTATCTATGAATTCTAAAAAAAATCTCAAAATACATGGTAAATCTGGAAAGCTGATAGTTGTAGAGGGAATAGATGGTTCAGGAAAATCTACGCAACTAAGCTTATTGGAAAAATGGCTAAAATTTAACAAAATAGATGTTTTTAGAACTGAATGGAATTCATCTGAACTGGTAAAAGAAATCACTTCAAAAGGAAAAAAGAAAGGAAATCTAACACCTACCACATTTAGCTTATTGCATGCAACAGATTTTGCTGACAGATTTGAAAGAAATATTCTTCCTCTGCTAAGAGCCGGATACTTTGTTCTTGCAGATAGATACGTATACACTGCATATGCTAGAGATGTTACTAGAGGCTGTAATTACAAATGGGTACGAAAAGTATATGATTTTGCGCTAAAACCTGACATTGCATTTTATTTTAAAACCCCCATAGATGTTGCAATTGACAGAATTCTTTCTGGTCGTCCTAAACTGAAATACTATGAAGCTGGAATGGATCTAGATTTGAGCAAAGATGTGTATGAGAGCTATCGCATTTTCCAATCAAAAATAATTTCACAATATGACGCCATGAGTAAAAAGGAACACTTCACAATAATCGACGCTTCATTAGGAATACAGGAACAACAATCAATCATGCGTGAAAAAGTAATGAAACTTCTTACCAAAAAATTAGCAAAAGTCGTTAAGGAGACATAATAATGAACTCTAAAACTTCTAAATCAATACAAAAAAGATCACCAATATGGTATGCTGGTAACTCTCATGTAGGAATTCCTTATTTGAAAGATCTTGAAATCAGTGGTAGATTAATTGTAGTTGAAGGGCCTGATGGTTCTGGACGAAGTACTCAGATTGAAATGTTGACATCACGACTTGAAGCAGATGGATTTGCTGTTCTTAATACTGGTCTCAAACGTTCAGATCTTATTGGCGAAGGGATTCTTGAAGCTAAACGAAATGTTTCATTAGGAAAGAAAACATTGGCTCTTTTTTATGCTGCAGATTTTGCTGATCAATTAGAACATAAGATTATTCCTGCATTACAATCTGGATATGTTGTACTTGCAGACAGATACATCTACACATTAATTGCAAGAAACAATGTTAGAGGACTAAAAAGAAAATGGTCTAATGATCTATACAGTTTTGCTCTAGTGCCTGATTTAGTTTTTTATTTGAATGTAAATCCAACTAAATTAGTTCACAGAGTATTTGAAAAACGAATGTCTTTAGATTATTATGAATCTGGTGCAGATCTGGGATTATCTGATGATATGTATGAATCATTTTTAATTTACCAAAGTAAAATGGCAGATGAATTTGCTCGTTTAAAGAAACAATACGATCTTATCACAATAGATGGAAATAAATCCATACTTGATGTAAATCAAGTTCTTCAAAATCACAT
Source organism: Nitrosarchaeum sp. (assembly GCA_021414365.1). Taxonomy (GTDB): domain Archaea; phylum Thermoproteota; class Nitrososphaeria; order Nitrososphaerales; family Nitrosopumilaceae; genus Nitrosarchaeum. Next base: position 55,826 of record JAIOOR010000024.1, on the reverse strand, counting down.
TCGTGGTTTTCTCAAAAAATGACAATAATTCACATTAGTTCCCTCAATGCTTCTTTTTTTCAAATGTTTTTAGAACATATGAAAAAATCTCATCACCGATTATCTGTTTGTGTTAATGACCCCTCAGTTGATAACATACATGATCTTAGGACTTCAATTCGTAGAATGACCACAATTTATAAAATTTTATCAAAATATCTAAAAAAAAAGAAAATTAAAAAATTTGTAAAACAATATCAACTTTTATTCAAATCCAGTAGTATAATTAGAGATTATGATATTTTATCTGAGAAGATTTCTTTTTATGGGTTTTCCGAACTTACGTTCATTCAATATCTAAAAAAACAAAGAGAAAAAAAGATTATCGACGTTCTAAACCAATCTTCTTTGCTTTTAACATTAGAAGTCCCAACTATTTCAGAATTTAATTTTATTGATGAGATCAACATGTTCTTTACCGAAAAATGCCTTGAACTTATTTTAGAAATTCAAACGAATTTTCCTATAATTATACAAGATCAAACTAAAATTAAAGAACTTCACTCCATGAGAAAAACTGTTAAAAAATTACGTTATCTATTAGAATTTTTACCCGAGGATTCTATCTCACAAATTTTGAAAGATCTTAAACAACTACAGGATCTCCTTGGTGACATTCATGATAATGATATGACCATTTTATTTTTTCAGAAAAAAATTGATAAATTCAATTCTTTAAAACCACTAATATTGCTTGAAAAAGAATCTAGAGATGCTAATTTTAAAAAATTGGTTCAACACAATTCACTTCTATCTACAAATGGTTAGTTTTTAGATATTTTCTTAATCTCTTTTAATTTTGATTTTGCATTTTTAATCTTAGTTTTTGCCTCATTTTTAGCAGCTATTTTTGCCAATTTGATTTCATTTTTTGTTTCTTTAATTTTTTTTTCTAACTCTTCTTTGTTTTGTTTTGCTGCCAATTTTTTTAATTTCTTATTTTCTTTGATTTTTGCACGTTTGTCTTTTTTAATTTGTTTTAGTTTTTTCTTTACATCTTCTTTGACTTTTTTATATGCGCTCTTAGCTTCATCTAGTCTTTTTTTTGCCTCTTTTATTTTAGATATTTCTTGGCTTTTGGTTTCTTTAAATGCAATATCTGTCATATCCACTCCAGAAACCATTTTAGATTTATAAGTATTATTACATAATTTTGTGTTTTTTCTATATAGAAAATTTATCCATTCGTAGTTTAATTTTCTAATTGTATATTCAAGCTCTTAAATTCTAATCTTAAAATTTAGACGTCTACGTAAATACCATCATTTCTAGCTTCAACACGATACGTTGCTAATTTTACCTCCTAGAGATAGTCTTTCAGTTCTCCTGATTTGATGTTGTAATGCCAAAAATGTAATGGACACTCTACAATATCTCCATCAAGTTTACCTGGTGCAAGTGATCCATCTTGATGAACACAAAGATCATCTAACGCATGATATCCATTTTGATTAAATATTGCAATTTGTTTTCCATCAATTTTATAGGCCTTGCCTTTTCCATCTGCGATGTCACCTTTTTCTGCAATTTTCTTCCAAGCCATACTTGCTAATTTTATAATTTTGTCATTTATTTAGATTCGCATGATAGAATTTTATAGTCTTTATGTTGCCAAAATGCATTGAGCAAGGTAAAGTCTAGTAAAAAATTGATTCAAGATGGTAAATTATCTTATGAATGGGCTAGATCTCACATGCAAATTTTAGATAATACCATTAACAGATTAAAAAAATCAAAGCCTCTCAAAGGCATTACTTTGGGATTCTGTTTGCATATTACAAAGGAGACATCTGTTCTCTTAATGGGTGCAAAGGAGCTTGGAGCGACAGTTGCATGTTGTGGTGGAAATCCTCTCACTACCCAAGATGATATTGCTGCATTTTTAGCATCTCAAGGAATTCATGTTTATGCATGGCACGGTCAGTCTATAAAAGAATATGATTGGTGTATTGATCAAGTGTTGAATCACAAACCAACAATTTTGACTGATGATGGTGCTGACATGAACGTAAAAGCACATTTTGATAATAGATACAAAAATATGAAAATACTCGGTGCAACCGAAGAGACAACTGCTGGTGTAACTAGAATTAGAGCAGTCGAAAATCAAGGCAAGCTGCGCTACCCTGTAATCTTGGTCAATGAAGCATACACAAAACATATGTTTGATAATCGATATGGTACTGGACAAAGTACTATCGATGGATATCTACGTGCAATGAATTTACTTATGGCATCCAAAAGAGTTGTAGTTGTTGGTTATGGTTGGGTAGGACGCGGTGTCGCAGCAAGATGTCATGGAATGGGTTCAAAAGTATTAGTTACTGAAATTGATCCGATAAAAGCATTAGAAGCTCACATGGATGGATTTGAAGTAATGCCAATGGCACAAGCTTGCAAATTAGGTGACATATTCATCACTTGTACTGGAATGACTAGTGTAATTAGAAAAGAACACATCTTGCAAATGAAAAATGGCGCAATAATGGGAAACGTTGGTCACTTTGATGTTGAAATTGATAGCAAGTTTTTGCTAAAAGAATCAAAATCTGTAAAAAGAGTTAGAGCAAACCTTGATGAATGTACTCTCAAAAATGGAAAACACGTTTATCTTATTGGCGAAGGAAGACTGGCAAATCTTGTTGCAGCAGAAGGACACCCACCAGAAGTAATGGCACAGTCATTTTCTAATCAAATTCTTTCTGTTTTGTATATTCTTAAAAACCACACAAAAATTGGAAATAAAATAATCAATGTACCTGAGGAAATAGATAAACAAGTTGCAGTTGATGCCCTAAAGGCAATGGATGTAAAAATTGACAAGCTAACTCCAGAGCAAGTCAAATATTCTCACAGCTGGTAAACTTCTTAACTCCACATGGATTCCAAAGTATAACTGATGAAAAACAAAGCAATCATTACTAGTGCTCTACCTTATGCCAACGGAGAAATTCATCTCGGACACGTTGCATCCACATACTTGCCAGCTGATGTCACAACAAGATTCCTAAAACTAAAAGGCGTTGAGGCATACTATTTTTGTGCATCAGATGATTTTGGTACGCCTATTTTGATCCAATCTGAAAAAGAAGGAAAGACACCATCAGAATATGTTGCATTTTGGAATAAACGTGATTATGATGATTTTACTGCATTTGGAATTGATTTTGATTTTTTTTACAAAACAAGCTCTCCTGAAAATATAGCATTTGTTCAAGATGTGTTTAACAAACTCAACTCTGCAGGACACCTATATGAAAAAGAAATTATTCAATTTTACTGCAATAATGACAAAAAATTCCTTCCAGATAGATATGTCAAAGGAGTATGCCCGTATTGTAATGCGCCTGATCAATATTCTGATCTTTGTGAAAGCTGTGGACGTGTTCCTGAAGAAATATCTGATCCAAAATGTTCTATATGTGGACAAACTCCTACCAAAGAAAAAACAACTCATTTCTTTTTCAAACTAAAAAATTTTGGTGATGCGTTATACAAATGGCTAGATGAAAATGAGAATCTACAAAAAGATGTCAAAAAATATGTTCAAAACTGGATAAAATCAGGACTAATTGATTGGGATATCACACGTGATATTTCTTGGGGAGTTCCAGTCCCAATTGATGGCACCAAAGACAAAGTATTCTATGGTTGGTTTGATAATCACTTGGCATACATTTCAACAGCAATAAAATTTCTTAATGATAAAGGAATTAACGGAAAAGAGTTTTGGAATTCTGCAGATATCTATCATTTTATTGGCAAAGATATCGTTTATCATCATTTTCTATTCTTACCTGCAATGCGTTTGGGATTAAACCGCGAATACAAGTTGCCTGACTTTATCCCAACAAGAGGCCATCTCACATTACAATCAAAGAAAATCTCAAAAAGCAGAAACTGGTACATTGGACTAAAGCAATTCTTAGAATACTATCCTGCAGATTATTTGAGATATTATCTAATTGCAATAAATCCGTACTCTCAAGATGATTTAAATTTTGATTGGGATGAATTTACAAATAGAATTAATTCTGAATTGATTGGAAATCTTGGAAACTTTGTTAATCGTGCATTGGGATTTACAAAAAAAGCATTTGATGGAGTAATTCCAGAAACTGAAATCTATGACGAAAAAGACACTGAGGCTGAAAATAAAATAAAAATCCTTGCAGAAGAACTAGGAATTCTAATGGAGCAAAATCATCTGGATAGGGCTCTAAAGAAAATCATGGAGTTTTCATCTTACTTCAATCAATATTTCCAACACAAAGAACCCTGGAAGAAAGGACTTGGAACTGCAAACTGTGTGTTTTTATCTGTAAATGCGGCACGCAGTATAGCCATCGCTCTTTTCCCATTTCTACCTGTATCATCTCAAAAAATTTGGGAACAGCTTGGATTTTCTGGTAAAGTAAATGAAAACAAATGGGATTCAATATCTGACATTGGTGTAAAACCAGGGCATGTTTTAGGTGATGCAACTCCGTTATTTGTTAAAGTTGAAGAGACAGATATTGCTAAATACAAAAAACTACTCGGTCCGTCACAATGACTAAAATCATTCCAAGAATATCCACTAGAGGATACTATGATCTTACATATGGTAAGACCATTAAAAATAATTCATATTTTTTATACCCTAAAAAAGATTTTGAAAAACTTGTTGGCTCCAAAGAACTTGTTATAATGATTCATGGACTAAGAAATAATAATGCTGGTGCAATAGCAAAGACAGTTCTGGCAAAAAACAGATTGTCACATTTAGGTTATAGTTTTCCTGTTGTTGGGTTTAGTTATGATTCAAACACTACTGGAGCACATTTACAAAAATATGTAAAACGTGCACTTTCAGCAGGTCAAATTATTGCAAAGAAAAACGGTCGTAATCTCTCCATGTTCATTGAATATTTTAAATCTCTAAGTCCTACAACAAAAATTCGTCTCATGGGACACTCTTTAGGTTCTCAAGTAATTCTAAGTACTGTAGAATACTTGGCAAAAAAAAGTCAAAATAATGGAATTATTGAAAGCGTGCATCTTTTTGGTGCATCAATTACCAGTGATATTCCATCATCAAAAAAATATGAGAAACTCTTTGATAAAATAATTAAAAGTAAAATTGTAAACTATTACAGTCCAACTGATGAGGTTTTGAATTGGGCAAATAAAGAGAAATTTGTCCATGGACCACTTGGACTAAATGGTGCCACTGGTAGAACGATCAAAAAATACCATCAAAAATTAGTAAATCCAAAAAATCACCGTTTTGCAAGTTATGCTGCTGTACTGAATTCGTTTCCTTAGCCTCAAATTTTGCAATTTATATAATGTGATTCATTTATTATTCTTTTATATTCATGATTAATTTCATACCTTAATACCAAAGAGATGTCTTAATTTGTCCATTAGTAAATCCCCTCTTTATCACTTACACATCATAGATGAAAAATTAGATGAATATGCAGAATTATCTGAATATCCGTGTTGATACACCTAAGATCTTATAATTAATTTTATGTCTATATAGTTAATAGATCTGTATTGATCTTTCGTAATCTATGATTGATATTGCTAAATAAACTGGAGAGTACATTTTTTTAATGAATTCAAAAATAACACTGTTGCTTATGATCGCAACTATAGTTGCCGTCATAGCACCACTTAACGCAAATGCCGCATCTATGCCAGATACACCAAAAGGGACAATCAACCTCAATGGAGCTGGTGCAACATTCCCATTCCCTCTGATTGATTTATGGAGAGTTGACTACAATGCAGCTTATCCAAATGTAAATCTAAACTATCAATCAATTGGAAGTGGTGGTGGAATTAAACAGCACATTGAAAAAACTGTCAACTTTGCAGCCTCTGATGCACCAATGACTACATCTGAAGCTGGATTAGCTCCAGGAACTCTACACATCCCTGAAACTATTGGGGCTGTTACAATAGTATACAACATTCCAGAAGTCCCAGCAGGTGGACTGAAATTAACTGGACAGATAATCTCTGATATTTATCAGGGAAGAATCACAAATTGGCAAGATCCAGCGATTAAAAATATTAATCCTGGGGTAAATCTTCCTGATAAAGGAATCAATGTTGTACATCGTTCAGATGGTTCTGGAACCACATTTGTCTTCACTGACTATCTTTCAAAAGCTGACCCAAATGGTTGGGGTAAAAAAATCGGATTTGGAAAATCCGTACCATGGCCAATAGGGTTAGCCGGTAAAGGAAACGAAGGTGTTGCAGCAATCGTAAAATCTACTAAATATTCTGTAGGTTATGTTGAACTAGCATATGCATTTCAAACAAAAATGAGTTATACGTCTGTTCAAAACGCTGACAAAACCGCTTTTCTTGAACCATCTATTGAAGGTGCTAGTCAAGCTGCCGCAGGAATTGTAGATAAACTTCCAGCCGCAGATGGTGATTGGTCTAAGGTATCTATTGTAAATGCACCTGGTCCTAAATCATACCCAATTGCAAGTTTCTCATATCTACTTGTATACAATGATCTAGGAAAAGTAACAAAGAACATGGAAGAAGCGAAAGCCGTAATTCACATGATTAATTGGATGGTCACTAAAGGCCAAGAATCTTCAAGTGGTTTATTGTATGCACCAATTCCTAGTCAAGTTGTTTCTTTAGACCAAAAAGGTTTACAGATGGTAAAATACAATGGTCAAGTAATTTGGACTGGTGATTCTGCAGATTCAATGAGTTCACCAGCAACAAGTTCAAGTCCAACATCAGGTTCTAAAATTCCTGACTGGATTAGAAACAATGCAAAATGGTGGGCAGAAGGCAGTATCTCAGATGACGACTACATAAAAGGTCTACAATACTTAGTTCAACAAGGCATTCTTAAAATCTAGTCCTTTTTTTCTTTTTTATTTTTTTAATTAAAATATTTTATTTGTATTTTACTCTTCAATGACGATATTATGAATATTTTCATCTATGGCAACTTCTGCAATATCGCTTGAATATTCTGCAATTCTTCTCAAGTCTTCTAAAACAAATCTTATTACGGTGGCATTTTTTTCATTGTCTTTAATCTTTGACATGATGTCTTTTTCCTCTTCAATTATTTTGCTTACCTTTTCTGCAACGTTTTCACCTGTTTGAAAATCATGATTTTGTACAGCTGTAATTGACTCTTCAAATACTTCAAGTGACTTTTCAGATAATTTTTTAATTTTTATTATTGTTTTTGGGTCTATTTTTTCTTCAATGAATTTAATTCTCTTTGCAATTAATCTTGCATGATCTCCTATTCTTTCTATTTTACTTACTATGGTTCTATATTCAATACAATCTGCAGGTTTTTTTAATCCCATATCTTGAAGTATGTTTTCGTTTCCAATTGCCAAAACTAGATTTCTTCTCATGTAAAGTCCGAATCTGTCTACTTCGTCATCCATATTGACAATTTCACTTGCATGAGACAAATCCACTTCTTCTAAAGCTTCAATTGCCTCTTTTACCATGTTTGTTGCCATTAAAAACATCCTTTTTAGTGCAGTCTCAAATGATAACTCTGGTAATCTAGTTAAAATTTGAATGGTCATTGCCTCGGAGCTTGATTCTACAATTTCTGTTCCAATCATTGATGAGCGAACCAACTCTCTAACACTTTTGGAGTGTTCTGAATTAATTTTCATTCCTTTTGTTTTTATCTGAATTGTTTTGTATCCTGCAAGATATGCTGCTATGATTTTTCGCTTAATTGAACCTCCTGATTCTTTTTGATTTGGACATATTATCGCAATCGTTTCTTTTCTATACTTATCCTGTTCTCTTGGAAATAGTGTTAGTGAATGATTTGAATTTTTTACAATAGTTACGTTTTCTCCAACTTTAATTTTTAATTCTTCAACCCATTCTTTTGGTAATGATATAATGTACGTAGATCCACCACTTAGCTGAATTTTTCTTGTTTGCTTTGTGTTTTCTATGATCTCCATTGATCTTAGTATTCAAAATTTCTTAATTACAATTTAGCTGACGATCTATATAGAAATATGATCACCTCATAAAGTATGGTGGGATCTTAGATATCCTATACCTGCATTATCTTTTTATGGCTAATGCAAATCTGGCAATAAAAAAAAGGCGAATACTTTCAGATAAGGCATTCAAAATAGGTGCAACTCTTGCCGGATCATATGTTTTGGTGGTTGTTGCTTTAATGGCATTTCAATTAATTACACAATCTGCTCCTATTTGGGAAGAAGAAGGATTATCATTTATCACAAAAACTGATTGGAATGCAGTTGAAGGTAGGGAGTCCTTTGGTGCTTTACCTTATATTTTGGGAACTTTGGCTACCTCTGCTATAGCTATGGCAATTGGCGTTCCTTTGAGTATAGCAATTGCGATGTTTATCTCAGACGCTCCTCCAAAAATTGGTGGACCTCTAGGATTTTTAGTAGAACTCTTGGCCGCAATTCCAAGTATTATTTATGGTTTGTGGGGATTACTGGTTTTTAGAATTTATTTCAAGGATTGGATTGAAACCCCTCTGCATAATATGTTTGGAGACAATGTTTGGTTATTTTCAGGAAATCCGTTTGGTTTGGACATTATTACTGCAAGTGTAGTTCTGGCAATAATGATCATTCCTACTGTTTCTGCAGTTTCTAGAGAAATAATGAAAGCTGTTCCACAACAACAAAGAGAAGCAGCTTACATGCTTGGTGCAACCAAATGGGAGATGTTCAAGCTAGCTGTTTTTCCTTACTCGAAAACTGGTCTAATCGGCGCTTCTATCTTAGGTCTTGGAAGAGCAGTTGGTGAAACAATGGCAGTTACAATGTTGATTGGAAATGCAACAGGTATTGGCGCAATTCCTTCTTCATTATTTGCACCAAGTCAGACCATGTCAAGTATTATTGCAAATGAATTCGTTGAGGCTTCCCCTGCATCACTCCACATGCCTGCTCTGATTGGCATTGCATTAATTCTGCTTCTTATTGCTGTAGTAATTAATGTGATTGCACATGTACTTGTAACAAAAATGCTCAAAATTAAAGAGGGGGCAATAAATAATTGAATCCTATTCAACAAAGAAGACAAGAGTATAGATCATTATTCAAACAAAATGTTAAAAATCGATTACTTGTAGACAAAGCTGTAAAGATTGTTGTTTTTTCATGCGTCATAATCGCAATTATTCCACTAGGTAGTATTTTGATTGAAGTATTCAAAAATGGATTGGCTGCACTAAGTATTGAATTTTTAACTCAGATTCCTGGGGCTGCTGGTTCTAGTGGAGGCGGAATAGGTCCTGCAATTCAAGGAACTTTGATAATCATTGGATTATCCAGTTTAATTGGAATTCCAATCGGCGTGATGTCTGGAATTTACCTGTCGGAATATGAAGTTGGTAAATTTGCAAAAAGCGTTCGATTCTTTACTGATGTCTTTATGGAATTTCCATCAATTGTTATTGGAATATTTGCATTTTTGGTAATTGTATTGGTAATTGGCAGTTTTTCCGTTTGGGCTGGCGCATTTGCATTATCATTGATTATGTTTCCAATCGTTGCAAGAACTACTGAAGAGTCATTGAAGATGGTTCCGCATACATACCGAGAGGCAGGTACTGCATTAGGATTAAAAAAATGGGTCATTACATTTAGAATTGTAATTTCTGCTGCAAAAAGTGGTATGATTACTGGTATATTGCTTTCTGTATCTAGAATAGGAGGCGAGACTGCTCCTTTGATCATGACTGTTCTTGGAAGTAGTCAATTCTTTCATGGCTTTGATACTCCGATGGATGCATTACCTCTGAGAATTTGGCGACTTTCTTTGTTGCCTTATGACAATGCTCAAGGTCAGGGATGGGGAGCTGCATTGGTTCTAATTATAATTATATTGGGAATTAATTTGGCTGTAAAATATCATTACATGAATAAGGGCGATAACATGTTAACCACATTAATTAAGAATAGGGGAAATAGAAGATGACAGCCTTGACTAGTCCTATTCCTGTCGGTATGGAATCAAATCCAACTGCAACTCCTGAACATGAATCATCCGTTGATGTTAGTAAATACAAAATGATTGCAGAAAATGTTACTGTATCTTATGGTGGAATAGATGCCGTAAAAAATGTTACAATGAAATTTAAAGAAAATTCTGTTACTGCTTTAATTGGTCCATCTGGTTGTGGAAAAACTACTTTTCTTAGATGTCTAAATAGAATGCATGATATGACAAAGAATGCTAAAGTTACAGGTAAAGTCATGCTTGACAATATTGATCTTTATTCAAAAGACATTGATCCAATTTACCATCGACGAAAAGTTGGAATGGTTTTCCAAAAACCAAATCCATTCCCTACGATGTCTGTATATGATAATGTAACTTCCGGTCTTAGGTTAAATGGAGTAAAAGACAAAAGAATTCTTGATGAAATTGTAGAAGATTCTTTAAAGATGGCATATCTTTGGGATGAAGTAAAAAACGATCTAAAAAAATCTGCGGTGGAATTATCTGGTGGTCAACAACAGCGTCTGTGTATTGCAAGAGCTCTTGCAATTCAGCCAGAGGTGTTGCTTATGGATGAGCCTGCATCTGCACTTGATCCAATTGCAACTCAAAAAATTGAAGAAACAATTACTGAATTAAAAAAAGATTACACAATAATCATTGTCACACATAACATGCAACAGGCAATTCGTGTATCTGATTATACTGGATTTATGTACATTGGTGATCTAATAGAATTTGGAGAAACAAAGAAATTGTTTACTGATCCAAAAGAAGATCTTACCGCAAAATATGTGCAAGGTCACTTTGGTTAAATGACTCGTTTAATAGATCCATCTCTGCACAAGTTATCTTACATCATGTCACAAATGGGTGATATGGTAATTGAATCAATATCTTTGGCAATTGATTCATATTTGACAGACAAAAATACCAAAGAACGAGTTCTGGAATTATCTAATTCTATCCGTGCAAAATATTTTGAAGTGGAGGATCTTACATTTGATATGTTGCTAAAATATCAGCCCGTCGCTGATGACTTTAGATTAATCCGCTCTTCAACAGAAATCTCATATGCGTTTTCTAGATTTAGCCGATATGCTTATGATATTACTCTAGTTCGAGATTTGTTTGGTGATGTATCTGAATGTACCAGTGCATCACTTGTTGAATCATCAAAAAAAGTAAAACATATGATAAAAGAGGCAGTTTTATCTTTTGCGGAATTGGATATTAGAAAAGCAATTGTAATTCAGGAAGATGAAGACTTTATCGATAGAATATATCGTGAAAGACTTCCAAAACTAATTCAGTCTACCAATACCAGATGTGCCCTAGCTGAAGCATTATTGTTACGATATCTGGAAAGAATTGGTGATCATGCTGTGTTTATGAGTGATGCAATAAACTATATTGTAACTGGCAAACATCGTCCAAATGAGGAAAGTATTGCATCTCATACCAAAACTAAATGATAGTTTTTCTAAACTTAATGACTAAAAACAGGCTTAAAATAAAGTCAAAATTTTCTCATTAATTATGAAGTCCATCAATTTTGTAGTCTTGGGAAAGCAAGACATTGCAACAGAATTTGGAAAAAAAGGAACTGCTACTGATCTTTCACTTTATGATAGAAAAGAATCAGACGTGATCAAAACTTGGGTTACTCCTAGTGGATTTCCAGATAAAATTCAACCGCTCTTACAAGCAATTAATCTTGCAGAATATGTGATATTTCATGTTGATAAGCTCGATAAATTCACTGGCGAGCAAATCATTGCACTTGATACTCTAAAAAAAGAGAAAGGAATACTCTCTCATACTTTTGATGTAGATGAATCAAAATTAGATTCCATGATAAAGGGTACGGTAGTTGAAAAATATCTCAAAGTAGAACCGGACAAACTCAAAGAAGAGATGGACAAGATTCAACCCATCTCAAATAATGATCCTCCCAAGCTTGTAGTTGATCACTGCTTTGATGTTAAAGGTGTTGGAACCGTAATTCTTGGAAAGGTGACATCTGGAAAAATTAAACAGTATGACAATCTCAAGCTATATCCGGCAGGAATTGATGTGATGATAAAATCAATTCAGATGCACGATGATCCTGTTGATGAATCTGTTTGTCCCGCAAGAGTAGGTTTGGCAGTAAAGGGTGCTAAACCCGATGAAGTTGGGAGAGGTGATGTGATTGCGCAAGCAGGTACAGTTGATGTAAAGTCTGAAATTGAACTTGATTTTAAAAAGAGCCCATTTTATAAAACTGATATTGCACAAAATCAAGGATGTTTAGTAAGCATCGGTTTACAAATCAAAGCAGCAAAATTTTCTTCCATTACTCCTTTGAAGCTAGCATTTGAAAAACCAATCGCCTGCAATTCCGGTGATATTGCAGTGATTCTAAAACCGGAATCCACCACCATCCGAATTCTTGGTAGCGGCTCAATCAAATAGACTGATTTAATTAAATCAAAATTTATCAAAATACATGCGTGGATTGATGATGGGAAGGTTTCAGCCTTTCCACTTGGGACACTTGAATTTGGTAAAACAAATTCTTGATGAATGTGACGAAGTAATAATTGCGATAACTAGCTCTCAATTCAATTATTTGGAAAAAGACCCATTTACAGCTGGTGAAAGAATTGAAATGATTCACAACTCTTTAAAAGAATCCGATGTTGATTTGTCTCGATGTTTTGTTTTAGCAATTGAAAATCAATTCAATATTGCAACCTGGGCCTCTTATCTAAAATCTACATTGCCTCATTTTGATAAAGTGTACAGTGGAAATGATTATGTCAAAATGTTACTTGCAGACTCTGCAATCAATGCTGTATCGCCAAAATTTTTAGACAGACCACAATTTAACGCGACTCGAATCAGATCAATGATAATAAATGACGATAAATGGCAAAACCTTGTTCCACCAGCTGTTGTTGGATTTTTAGAAAAAATCAATGCAAAAAAGAGACTAGACATAATATCTAAATCAGATACAAAACCTACTGAGCATTAATGGAACCAGTACGTGCTTGTCCTATTTGTCCTAATTGCGGTTCAAAGAGATTTCAACGATTACCCGGTGATGTGGTTACTGTAAAATGCCGTGGATGCAATAAAATAATACAAATTTGAAATTCTATAGTTAATATTTGCAATATTTTGTGTATTATCATGGCAAAAACATGGAAAGATAAAGACATCAGTTTAGCTCCACTAAAGCGTCAAACCATAGCTGTTATCGGTTATGGCATTCAAGGCGATGCCCAAGCCAACAACATGAAAGATTCTGGTCTGAATGTAATTGTAGGTCTTAAAAAAGGTGGAAAAAGCTGGAAAAAGGCAAAGGCTGATGGTCATACCGTCATGTCTGTATCTGATGCATGCAAAAAAGCCGACATTATTCACGTTTTACTTCCTGATATGATCCAATCACAAGTTTACAAAGATGAAATTGGACCAAATCTCTCTGAAGGAAAAGCATTATCATTTTCACATGCAGCTGCAATTCATTGGAAATGGATTGATGCTCCAAAAAATGTTGATATTATCATGGTTGCACCTAAAGGACCAGGTTCTAAAGTAAGAGAAACTTATCTTGAAAAATTTGGAACTCCTTCAATTGTTGCAGTACATCAAGATTTTACTGGAAAAGCTTGGGATAGAACACTGGGAATTGCAAAAGCAATTGGCAGTGCACGTGCTGGATTAATCAAGACAACTTTTCAAGAAGAAGTTGAAACTGATTGGTTTGGAGAACAAGCCGATCTTTGTGGTGGTTCTGCATCAATGGTAAAAGCTGCATTTGAAACACTTGTAGAAGCTGGATATCAACCAGAAATTGCATACTTTGAGGTTTTACACGAGTTAAAATTAATTGTAGATATGATTCAACGATATGGAATCAATGGAATGTGGAGACGCGTTAGTGAAACTGCACGATATGGTGGTTTAACACGCGGCCCAATGGTAATTACCAATGACACTAAAAAACAAATGAAAAAAGTTCTTAAAATGATTCAAGATGGCACATTTAACGAAGAATGGATTGGTGAATACAAGAAACATGGTAAGGATTCATTTGATAAATACATGAAAGAAACAGAAGCACATCAAATAGAAAAAGTTGGAAAACAAATGCGTAAAATGATGTGGCCTGATTCGAAAGAATAATTTTTAGATTTTTCTTAATTTAGAAACACCAGTTGTGATGTGATCAATTATGTCTTTTAGTGGTGTGCCTGGTCCAAATACCTCATCTACTCCGGATTTTTTGAGATCCTTTTTGTCTTCTTCAGGAATGACTCCGCCACCAACTACTAACACATCTTTGATTCCTTTTTTGTTTAATGCTTGCACTACTCTTGGAAACAATGTTCCATGTGCACCATTGAGTAAACTCATTGCAATTGCATCCACATCTTCGTCTTCTGCAATCTGTGCAACTCTATCCGGAGTTGCAAAAAGACCAGAGTAAATTACCTCCATTCCAGCATCTCTAAATGCCCTACATAACACTAGAGCCCCTCTATCGTGACCGTCCAAACCTAGCTTGGCAACTAGTATCTTGACACGTCTGGAGGCTGTCTTTTGTTTCATGTTTGTGCTTGTTAGTCATTATTTTAAAGCCTTTATCTGATTTTCGACATCAGAAAACAAAGCAGAATTCTACTAAAATATCAAAAACGGGTGAAAACCTATTTCTTGAAGGCATCCTATGATGACAATTTGGATTCTAAACTCCATCCATACGCTTATGTTTGTAATCCAAATCAAAGAAATATGATTAAATCATTTGGAACTTATAATATTGAGCGTTCCTCTTCAACTGACATTAATAATATAAAATGGACACAAAAAAATCCAACTGATAGTGACAAGCCAAAAAATAAAAAGAAAATCACAAAAAACACTTCTCCATCTAACATCGTTTACACTGAGACCCAAAAAGTGAAACCAACCGGGGAAAAAGTTTTCAAAGTGGTTCTCAATATCGAATCAAAAAACAAAAAGAAACAAGAAAATAAAAAATTTCAAACCTCCTCTGCCTCTAATTGTAATATTGAACCTGGATTTACTCGAAAAGCAAGATAGACTCTAACAAAAATATCTTAAATAATTTGTTTTTGTAAATTCTAAAATATTATCAATCCAATAATAATAAATGAAACATGTTTTTTAATTTTGATTCATTAATTATAGTCCGCCACCCGGAACTTCGCTTAGCTCAATGTCGTATCCATTTGGGTCACAGATATACACTGATCTGGATTTTTCAAATTGAACTGGACCATCATAGTAAATCTTGACATCTAATGACTTACAAATCTCCATAATCTCATCAAAATTTTCTACATGAAATCCAAAATGAGCAATAGCTCCTTCCGGTTCCATGTCTGGATCTTCATAAAGACATAGTTTGATGTTATCATTGCCTATAATTTTGGATTTATCATCTGGCTGCTCTTTTTTAATTTCAAAACCAAAAAGATCTTTGTAAAACTTTACACTTTCTTCTAAATTTTTTACTGTCATGTTAACATGATCCATTGAAGTTGCTTTTAGAATTCTTGACATGATTATTTCTGGTAATTCATAGTTATTAATAATATAAAGTCGATCTTCTCTTCTTTTTTTCATTATTAGAAATTTACATAAGGCGCTAGCAAAGTACCCTTACTGTGAAGGTAATTCCAAAAAATTATGTGCTTGAATTTGAGCCTATTTTCAAAAATTTCACATTTAATGGAAAGGAAAAAATCACCATAGAATGCAAAGAATCTGTAAATTCAATTACGATGCATTGCGCAGAACTCAAGATAAAATCATGTTTTGTTATTCATAATGGTATTTCTGAAAAGGCCATCACCAAAACTGATCCAAAAAAAGAAGAACTGACAATTTTAATTAAAAATAAAATCCATGATACTGCTTTTGTTGAAATTGAATTTGCTGGAGAATTAAATGATAGATTGCTTGGATTCTATCGAAGTCAATACAAACAAAATGGTAAAACAAAATATCTTGCGACATCCCAATTTGAGGCAGCTGATGCAAGAAGAGCATTTCCATGTTGGGATGAACCTGAAGCCAAAGCAACATTTGATATTTCAATAATTGCTGAAAACAAGTTTTCTGCAATTTCTAACATGCCCATCATTTCAAAAAAGAAGATAAAAAATAAAACTCTGTACAAATTTGCAAAAACTCCAATAATGTCCACATATCTTATTTATCTTGCAGTAGGTGAGTTTGAATATCTTACAGGTAAAACTGGAAAAATCCAAGTTCGTGTAATTACAACAAAGGGGAATAAATCAAAAGGCAAGTATGCACTTGAACTTGGAAAGAAACTGCTATCGTCATATGAGAAATATTTTGGAATAAAATATCCTTTGCCTAAATTAGATTTGATAGCAATCCCGGATTTTGCAGCAGGTGCAATGGAGAACTGGGGTGCAATAACTTTTAGAGAAACAATTTTGCTTTATGATCCAAAGACCTCTTCAACTAGAACAAAACAATACATCGCCGAAGTTATCTCACATGAGATTGCACACCAGTGGTTTGGAAATCTTGTCACAATGAAATGGTGGAATGACTTGTGGCTCAATGAGAGTTTTGCAACATTTATGGCAACAAAGTTTGTCGACAAGTTTTATCCCGAATGGGACTTGTGGAATCAATTCGTTGAAGATGCAATGAATATCGCCATGGGACTGGATTCGCTAAAAAGTACGCACCCAATTGATGTCAAAGTAAACTCTACATCCGAAATTCGTGAAATCTTTGATGCCATTTCTTATGATAAGGGAGGATGTGTTTTGAGAATGCTGGAAAATTATGTGGGCGAATCAAATTTCCAAAAAGGACTAAAACACTATCTTGCTGATTTCAAATACAAAAATGCTGAAGGTCAGGATCTTTGGGATGCAATAGGTAAAGTTTCTAAAATGCCTGTGCGTTCTATGGTATCTACATGGCTAAAACAACCAGGATTCCCAGTAGTTGAAATCAAAAAACAAGATTCCATCATACATCTTAAGCAAAGAAGATACCTGTCAGAGTCTGACAAAAAATTACACAGGGGATTGTGGTCAATCCCACTCTCTGTCGGATTAAAAGATCAATTATTCCAGAAACTTTTTACAAAAAAATCCCTGTCTGTAAAATTGCCCAAAGATAACATTGGATTTGTAGCAAATTTTGGAAGAAAAGGATTCTATCGTGTAAAGTACGACGCGAGCACTTTACTTGATCTAAAAATGCTTGTAGATCAAAAACAAATCCCCCCAATTGATAGATGGGCAATTCAAAATGATCTGTTTTCACTTTGTATCTCTGGAGATGACACGGTTCGCAACTATCTTGATTTTTCTGATGCATACTATGATGAGGACAGCTATCTTGCGTCTGTAAATGTCGCACATAACTTGTCTTCATTGTATTTTAGAGCATTTGGAGAAGACTTTTCTTCAGAGATTAAAAGTTACACTGTGAATTATCTAAAAAAGATCTTACATGACTTGGGATGGACTCCTAAAAAAACAGACAAGCATACTGATGCCATGATGCGAGGTTTGGTCATTTCTACATTAGGTAGATTAGATGATGATGAAGTTACAATAGAATCTCAAAGTAGATACAAACAATTCTTGAAAAATCCTTCTTCTCTATCTCCTGATTTAGTAGAACCTGTCTGTTCTGTAGTGGCATGGAATGGAAATTCCAAAACTCATGATGAACTAACACGTCTTTACAGAAACGCAAAAACCATGGAGGAAAAACTCAGATTCCTTGGAGCAATGTGCAGCTTTAAAGACGAAAAACTATTGCTAAAGTCATTGAATTTCTCACAAACACCTGAGGTTCGCTCTCAAAACATGCAGCTTCCAATCATGAAAGTAGCTGCCAATCCATATGGCAAAAAAATTCTATGGCCATGGCTTAAGACTAACTGGTCAAAGTTAAGCAAAAAAGTTGGCAAGGGAAATCCACTGTTTAATAGAATTGTTGCAAGTATTTCATCTGTTGCAGATGACTCTATGGAAAAAGAAATTCGTCAGTTTTTCAAAAAGAATCCTACTCCTGGAACTGAAAGAACACAAGAGCAAACACTTGAGAGAATTAGAATAAACTCCAAATTTTTGCGTAGCATGAGAAAAGAATTCACACCATAACTTATGGCAAAAAAAATAATCCCTGCAATTTCTATTGCTGTAATCACTGTTCTAGCATTGTTGTTTCTTTCTGGTGCTAGCCCAAATAGAGATATAATAAAATCTACATTTGAAATTGATGCAACATACTATGACGCAGGATATGTAGAGATATCATATCATGATAAATCAGAAAAGACTAATCATGTAGTTTTAGAAATTTTGGGAATGGATGAATCATATCAAAAGACTTTGT
Organism: Nitrosarchaeum sp.; assembly: GCA_021414365.1. Classification (GTDB taxonomy): domain Archaea; phylum Thermoproteota; class Nitrososphaeria; order Nitrososphaerales; family Nitrosopumilaceae; genus Nitrosarchaeum. The sequence continues at coordinate 37,358 of JAIOOR010000024.1, read as the reverse complement.
CTGGTTCTAAATTTGTAGAAACCGTACAGTTTCCAGTAGTCCCAAAATATGGGTGGCAAGTACACCCTGTGACATTTCTAATAGATCATCAAGAACTCGGTAAAGTTTCTCTGAAAACAGAAATTCATCCATATGGAGAACCTGCACCTCCAATCATTTATGGAAACCCATAGATCACAAACAAGATTTTATTGCACCTTGCAAAAATTATATTGTATTGGATATTTCTGATTTAAAAAAAGGCAAACGAGGTGCAATTGCCAAAGCTATCTCAATAGTTGAAAATGATCCCATTGAGGCAAGAAAATTATTAAAAAAAATTTTCAGAGAGACTGGAAATGCATCAATCATTGGAATCACTGGACCTGCAGGTGCTGGCAAAAGCTCACTTATCAATAAAACATCTGTGGCATTAAAAAAACTTCATACAAAACCAGCTGTTCTTGCAATTGACCCTACAAGTCATGTTACTGGTGGTGCAATATTGGGAGATAGAGTTAGGATGACTGAATCCACTGATTCTGGAACTTATATCCGCAGTATTGCATCAAGGGGCGCAACTGGAGCCATCTCTAGATCATTGAGAAACAGCATTAGAATTTTAGAATATGCCGGATTTAATCCAATAATCATTGAAAGTGTAGGTGCAGGTCAAACCGAAGTTGAGATTTCAAATATTGCAGATATCACAGTTGTTGTTTTTAATCCAAACACTGGAGATAGCATTCAAACCATAAAGGCTGGTTTGACTGAAATTGGAGATATTTATCTTGTTAACAAAAGTGATCTTGATGGAGCAAATCAACTCTTTGATGCAGTTAGGGAATATGTCGGTTCAACGGAAAAAAATACTGTGTTTTTGAAGACATCGGTTAAGAAAAACTCTGGAATCTCTGAATTTGCCAAAACTCTAAAAGAAATGATGGCTATAAAAAAGAAAAATAAACATGAAAAAGATATGTTCAGACTCGAGACTGAATTAAAAGATATTATTTTAAATAATATGAATGAAAAGATCGAATTAATGCTAGAGACTGACAAAACATTTTCAAAATATCTTAAACAAATTCAATCAAAAAAAATGGATCCTTTTGAGGCAGCAGATAAAATTACAAAGTCTTTGATAAAGTGAAAAACATGGCAAAAAAACAAACAGTAAAAAAAGAACCTGCAAAGCAGTACGTGACTGATTCTAATTTTCCAGTAAAGCGAATCTACAATAGATCATCAAAGAAATACATCAAAGAAGATTCTGGCGTTTATCCCTACACAAGAGGAATTCATCCTGAAATGTTCCGTGAAAGATTTTGGACCATGAGGCAGTATTCTGGTTTTGGCGATGCAAAATTAACTAATGAGCGATTCAAGTTTATGTTAGAAAAAGGACAAACTGGTTTGAGTATGGCCTTTGATCTTCCAACTCAAATTGGTCATGACCCTGATTCCACTCCTGCAGAGGGTGAAGTAGGAAAGGTTGGTGTTTCAATTGCGTCACTAAAAGACATGATGATTGCATTTGATGGAATTCCTCTTGGTAAAGTAAGCTCTTCAATGACAATCAACTCTACTGCATCAACTTTACTTGCATACTATATCATAGTAGGCGAATCTCAAGGATTCAAAAGCACTGAACTTAGAGGTACAACACAAAACGATATCCTCAAAGAATACATTGCAAGAAACACCTACATCTACCCTCCACTACCTTCAATGCGATTAATTGGAGACATGATTGGATATTGTGCAGATAAAGTCCCACAATGGTATCCTGTATCTATCTCTGGATACCACATGAGAGAAGCTGGATGCACTGCAACACAAGAGATTGCATTTACCATTGCAAATGCTATTGCGTATATTCAGACATGTCTTGATAGAGGACTAAAAATAGATGATTTTGCACCCAGGCTTTCATTTTTCTTTTGTTGTACAATTGAATTCTTTGAGGAAGTTGCAAAGTTTAGAGTTGCAAGAAAAGTCTATGCTAAAATTCTCAAAGAAAAGTTCCATGCAAAAGATCCTCGTTCTTTGCAATTAAAATTTCATACCCAAACAAGTGGGGAATCACTTACTGCACAACAACCAGATAACAACATTGTACGAGTTGCCATACAAACAATGGCAGCAGTAATTGGTGGCACACAATCACTTCACACAAATTCTAGAGACGAAGCACTGGCTTTACCAACTCAGGAATCTGCAAAAATTGCACTAAGAACACAGCAAATAGTTGCTCATGAAAGTGGAGTTACTAAAACTGCCGACCCCATGGCAGGTTCATACTATCTTGAGGAATTATGTGACCAAATCGAAGAAAATGTCTGGAAGTATCTAAAGCAAATTGAAAAAATGGGTGGCTCTATTAAGGCAATTGAGAAAGGATTCTTCCAGTCTGAGATTAGACAAAACGCATATCGTCTCAAAAAAGAGGCAGATGCCGGTGACAGAGTTATAGTTGGTGTAAACAAGTATTCCGAAGTTGAAGGCAAGTCTCCTGAACTATTAAGAATTGACGATAGAATAGAAATCCAGCAAAGAAAGGCACTCAAAGAACTACGATCAACACGAGATAATACAAAACTCGAAAAAGCATTATCTGCAATGAAAAGTGTAGCTGATACTGATGAGAATTTGATGCCTTACATAATTTCTGCTGCAAAAGCATTTGCCACTACTGGCGAAATCAGCAACACATTCAGAGAAGTCTTTGGCGAATATCGCCCAAAAGAAGTATTTTGATTAACTAAAATGAAAAAAATATTCCTCCCTCTCATATTGTTTGTGATTGGAATTACCGGTCTTTCTATTTCTGCATCTGCAAATAATTCTAATATTCCAGACTGGGTAAAAAATAATGCAAAATGGTGGTCTGATGGTACAATTAGTGAATCAGACTATGTCACATCCTTACAATATCTCATTACTAATGGGATTATCCAAATTCCAATTACTGAAGTTACTGCAGCCCAAACCTCTTTAACAAATGAAGAACGTGCTCAATCTTTTAAAGTGACTGTCTCTAACATTGTAGCACCAATTTCAGCCACATATTTTGAAAAATTTGAACTAACTAGCTCACAACCAGGCGCATCTGATGATCCTCGTGGTAGAATGTATTCATTCAGAGATGCCAATCCAAAATTCTTTTTAGAATCTTTACCAAGTGTTGACAAAAAACAATTCTACAAATTTGTTAGTACCTGGATGGATGGAAGTGATCGTCTTAACAAATTTAATGTTAACGTTGATGTATTAGATGGAAAAGGTTCCACAATTCAAACTTGGGAATTTAATCAATGTGAAATTACCAGTTATGGAACATATCTTCAAGATACTGTTTTTGTATACCAATTTTCTAAAGTTCAGGATTCTGAAATTCGCGATAGAGTCAACTTTAGCTGTATTGGAATTCATTTGACAATTCCTCAGCATTAAACTAATAAAAAAATTATTTTTTGATAAAATGCTAGTTGATGTATTTTTTGTTTTGAAAGTAATACAACGTTCCTCTGTTTTGACCTGGTGTGCTAATTCCAAAATTCCCTAGGATATTTTTGACATCTTCAGAATTCATCATCCGATATCCTTCCCGAGTCAGTTCATCAACAGTTTTAAGAAATTCATCAAATCCTCCCAACTTACGACTAACTACTACAAGAGCATCTGTTTTGTAATAAATTAGTTCTTTATGGTGTCTGATCTTTTCAATATCTTTGTATTCTTCTTTTATTCCTCCACGTTGTTCCTTGCTAATTTCTGCTATGTCTTCTTCGACGTCTGAGACTGATTCTTTAATATCTTTGATTCTTTCTTTGATGGATTTTCCCATTACTTTACAATGCATGTAAGTGATATATCATTTTCATATTTTATCTTAAATGATAATTAGTTTGAAGCTGGTTCTCTCAATCTTGAATCAACTTTGATACCATGGCCTTAATTCTAACCAATCAATTTCAGCAATCATTTGTTCAACTTTTTTTATGATTGCAATTACTGATCTGTATTGCTCATACATTTCAACTTCTTCTTCTTTAGATAATACAGTTGTTTCAGCTTCATCAAAGAATTCATTTTCTTTGTTTAGGTGATCATCTAAAAACATCGCGTACGTTCTCAAATATCTAGCCACCGGCTCTCTTGCATCTTTGCCTGATTTCCACTCTCTTAGATATTCTGAAATCTTTCTTGCAATATTTCTTCCAAACTCGTGCTCTATCATAAATTTTCTAATCTCTTCTTTTAGATTGTCATAACTGGCAACACATGGGAAATACGAGTCTTCTTCTCTTGAGTGATGAATCGTATCTACAAATTCTGATATTATTACTGTGATTTTTTCTAAATCTGAAAATGGGATTTCTGTCCCTTTGTATATCTCCTGAGCACATTTTGAGACTATTTTCTCTAATCTACGAACCTGATCATGGTCCTCACGTAGTTGATTTGTTGCACTCATTAATCTTCAATAATGAATGATTCATTTTAGTTATTTTATTTTTTACCCTCAACTCATTTGCATTTTTGATATAATTATTTTAAAATAGATGTAGTGTGTATCTAAAAAAGATGAAAATTGATCATATTGCCATTGCAGTAAATGATGTGGAAGAATCTGCCAAAGTTTACCAAGAGGCTCTTGGCGTTGATAGTGTTGAATTTGAAACCGTTGAATCTGAAGGTGTCAAAGTTGCAATCATTCATCTTGAAAATGGAAGAATTGAATTAATGCAACCTACAAATGATGCCAGCCCAATTAAAAAATTCCTTGATAAAAAAGGACCTGGTTTACATCACATGGCATTGGAGACTGATAACATTGAAGGTGAGGTTTCAAGAATGGAAGGGTGTGGAATTCAATTTTTAGGAAAAATTAGACCTGGTTCTGCAGGTACAACAGTCACATTCATTCATCCAAAATCTCTTCACGGAGTTCTTGCTGAGATCTGCTCACATCCAAAATAGTTAACCTGTTTTTTCAAATTTATAATTAAAAATAAAAAGTAGTTATTCAAGAATTTGAAAATTCTTGAATTTGTTTTACTACTCTGTTCATTTCATATGCTATGGTTTTTTGTTTGATAATGTCTTTTGAATTTACAAAGTCTTTTTGCAATTCAGATAACTTGTCTTTTAGACTAACGAATTGATTTGATTGTGAAATTGGCTTTATCTTTTCTGCAGTTATCTGGATGATTTCTGCATCTGAATTCTTTATTTTTGAAATACTTGCCTCACAACCATAACAAGGTGAGATTGTGTCGTCTTCGAATCTGGGAAGTTTCCCATTTGCATCAAAATATGACTGTGTTTGACTGTCTGTAAAACCATGTTTTACATTCAAATCTTTTATCACATTTTGCATTTCAATTTTAGGCATCTGGGCATATTTGGAATATTCTTTCATTGCATCAACATAAGTACCACCGTTTTCAAGAACAGTATTTCTTGCATCATTTGCTAGTGTTATTTTGGAGTTTAGGTAACCGAATTGATCCCAGTAAATTCCATGAAAAGTTTCACTCTTTCCTGAAACATATTTTGCAAATGCATTTTGTGGCGTAAATTGCTCATATGTTGTATTCATTCTTGATAACTCTTCTTCTAGGGATGCCTGTGCTGCTTTTCTTTGTGTATCGATCATATTTTGATAGTCGTTTTTCTCTTTTTCTTTTTGCACTGTGTCTGCAAATTGTTTTCTTGCAATTTCGATATTTTTTAGGATGCTTTTTGCAAGCGGATTATTTGCAATATCGTTGCCATTGCTTTTTGTGAAGTCATTGTTTGTCTCACCATATGATTGACTCAATGGAATAGCCATAGACATCATGATGGTCAAAACCATAACATGTAGTATTTTAGTCATTGATTCTCAAACTATTATTTTTGAATATTTAGTCTACTAAGCATTTGAACTGATGAATACTACTAATAGTTTTAATACTCTTTTTTTTAGTTCGCAATATTTTGAAATTTTACTGTTCCATCATTTTTAATGTGTCAGATGCAGTAATTATCCCTATTATCTTGGATTTTTTTGATACCAGAATACATTTTGAATATCTGATTAGAGGAACTAGGACATTTGCAGGCGTATCAAAATCCACAATTGGTGGAACTGGCTCCATAGTGTCTGCTAGTTTTGCATTTTTTAATTCAGATTCTCCAACATCTGCAAGATGCTTTACAATCCCGTCTTCGGAGATCATTCCAACAAGTTCTGCTCCGTTGAAGATTGGAATCTGACTAATTGATGACTCGTGCATTTTTTTTATTGCATCATGTAATGTGTTACTTGGTTTCAATTTTACAACATCTTTACTACAAAAATCACCTGCTTTATGAGATGATGACTTACCTTCAAGATTTGCAAGATTATCAAAAATTCTCTTAGCTGTTTCATAACTTGGCTGACTCCTTCCTGATTCTATTTGGTTAATCATTGAAGTGCTTACGCCTGTCAATGTGGCAAGTTTTTTTTGTGTAATACCTATTTTCAGCCTCATTTGTTTAATTGAATCAATTCTTGGTAGCAATTCGTATTGTTGTATGTCTGGCTAGTTTTAAAATGTGCTCTGTATGGCTATTTTCTTTTAGATTTGCTTTTTTTTGCTAGTTTTTTGGATGTTTTTCTTTTTGGAAGTACTCTCTTTACTGGTTTTCTTGCTATTTTTTTTACTGGTTTTTTCAAACTACCTGATTTTTTTGGATGCTCTATTGCTGCCTGTGCTGCTGCAATTATTGCAATGGGTATTCTATGTGGCGATGCACTGACATAACTGAGATTTTCATTATGACAAAATTTGATAGAACTTGGGTCTCCTCCATGTTCTCCACAAATTCCAACTTCCATGTTTGGTTTTATTCTTCTACCTGCTGCAATTCCTATTTTCATTAGGCTTCCAACACCGTTTACATCAATTGATTGGAATGGGTTTTTCTCTAGGATCTCTTTATCCATATATTCTGGAAGGAATTTTCCTTCAACATCTTCACGACTAAAGCTAAATGTTCCTTGTGTCAGGTCATTTGTACCAAAACTAAAGAACTCTGCAGTACTTGCAAGTTCGTTTGCAGTTAGTGCAGCTCTTACTACTTCGATCATTGTTCCAAAGTTAATCTTTAATTTCATATTGTGTTTTAACTCCATCTCTTTTTTGATTACATCATAGATTTTTTTAATGTGATTCAATTCTGCAATGCTGCTAATCTGCGGAATCATGATTTGTGGATGTGCATCAACTTTGTTTTTGGCCAACTCTGCCGCTGCTTCAAAGACTGCTCTGATTTGCATTTCATAAATTTCTGGATATGTAATTCCAACTCTTACTCCTCTGTGTCCCATCATTGGGTTGATCTCTGCCAACTCTCTTGCTCTTTTTAGCAAAATTTTTGATTTTTCTAACTCCACTGTATCGTTTCTTTGTTCTAATCTGTGAATTTTTTCTGCCAGTTCTTCTGGATTTGGTAAAAATTCATGCAATGGCGGATCTAATAGTCTGATTGTAACTGCGTATCCTTCCATTGCTTTTAGAATTTCAATGAAATCACTTTTTTGTAATTCTCCTAGTTTAGTTAGAACTTTCTTTCGCTCTTCGATGTTTTCTGCCATGATCATCTCTACAAATAATCCAATTCTGTCACTTCCGTTGAACATTCTTTCTGTTCTACATAGCCCTATTCCCTGACCTCCGAATTCCCTTGCCAGTCTTGCACCTTCAGGAGTATCTGCGTTTGCTCTTATTCCTATTTGTTTGACTTTTTGTGCCCACTCTAGAATTGTTTTGAAATCTTCTGTGATTTTTGGCTCTATTGTAGGAATTTCTCCAAGATAAACTGAACCAGTACTACCGTCAATTGTAACTGCGTCTCCTTCATGTACAATTTTTCCATCCACACTGCACTGTTTATTGTCATAATCAATTCTCAAATCAGAACATCCGACAATGCATGGCTTACCCATTCCTCTTGCAACAACTGCCGCATGAGATGTTTTTCCACCCCTGCTGGTGAGAATTCCAACTGATTCAAAGAATGCTGGAACGTCTTCTGGTTTTGTTTCTTCTCTAATTAAAATTACTTTAGCACCGTTCTCCCCCATTGCAGTTGCTCTCTTTACATCTAATACTGCTATTCCACTTGCAGCTCCTGGTGATGCCGGAATTCCTTTTACAAGTAATGTGTAGTTTTTAATAGATTTTGAATCAATTGTTCTATGAAGTAGTTGTTCTAATTGTTCTGCATGCAGTCTTGTCAGTGCTTTGTTTTTATCAATTAATTTTTCATTAACCATATCCACAGATGTCTTTACCATTCCAACTGCATTCATCTTTGCATTTCTTGTTTGCAGCAAGTAGAATTTTCCTTGCTCGATTGTAAATTCTATATCTTGAGGTTCTTTGTAGTGCTTCTCTAATCTTTCACATGTTTCTTCTAGTTGTTTGTATGATGCAGGCAATTCGATTTTCATATCGTCTACTGGTTTTCCTGTTCTTACTCCTGCAACCACGTCTTCTCCTTGTGCATTAACTAGATACTCGCCAAAAAGATGTCTTGTACCATCTCCTGGGTTTCTTGTAAACACCACTCCTGTTGCACTATCATTACCCATATTTCCAAATGCCATTGAAACTACATTTACTGCAGTACCATCAGCGATATCTTTTGTAATGTTGTTTCTCTCTCTATACACAAGTGCTCTTTCTCCCATCCAACTACCAAACACTGCTTTGATTGCTAATTCTAGTTGTTCAAATGGGTCAGATGGAAATGGCATACCTGTGTGTTTTTCACAAATTTTCTTGTATTCTAAAACTACGTTTTTCAGAGATTTTTCATTTAATGCACTATCTGCTTGAACTGCTTGGTTTAGCTTTGCATGTTCTAAAACCATGTCAAATTTTTTATCTTCTACACCAAATACCACTTTTCCAAATAATTGTACAAATCTCCTGTAAGAATCCCATGCAAATCTTGGGTTGTTGCTCTTTTTTGCTAATCCTTCTACAGTTTCATCATTTAACCCCAAATTCAAAATAGTGTCCATCATTCCAGGCATGGATATTGCAGCCCCTGATCTTACAGATACCAATAATGGATTTTCTTTGGAATTCCATTTCTTTCCTGTTCTTTTTTCAATTTTTGCGATATTTTTTTTAACTTCTGGAATCAGGGTTTTTGGTAATTTTTTGTTGTTTTTGTAATATTCTTTGCAGACATCTGTAGTAATTGTAAATCCTGGTGGAACAGGCAACTTGAGTCTGGTCATCTCACAAAGACCAGCTCCTTTTCCTCCTAGAAGTTTCTTGTTTTTCCCGTCTCCTTCATCAAAAAAGTAAACCTGTTTCATTTTTTATCTAGATTATCAAATCAAAATCAGGGGTTTTTAAAGCATTGCCTTAAGATGATATGCGACATCATGTTTTTGATCCATTCAAAAACAATCTGGAGAAAGCGATAAATCCATTCACACAAAACACTCTTCATGGTAAAACCAATTCCAGATGGGTATCATACAGTTACTCCCACTTTGACCATCCATGGTGCATCTGATGCAATTGAATTTTACAAAAAAGCCTTTGATGCAAAAGAAATTTACAGATTTCCTGGACATGATGGAAAATCAATCATGCATGCAGAAATCCGAATAGGTGACTCTGCAGTTATGCTTTGTGATGAAATGCCAGAAATGGGATGCCTGTCTCCAACATCTACAGGTGGACCAAGTGGTGCGATATACATGTATGTCAATGATGCAGATTCTGTTTTTGGCAAAGCCCTCTCAGCTGGTGCAAAACCATTGATGCCAATGATGGATGGATTTTGGGGTGATCGTTTTGGTATTCTCTCTGATCCTTTTGGTCATAGATGGACTGTGGCAACTAGAAAAAAAGACATGAGCATGCAAGAAATACAAAAAGCTGGTGCTGAGTTTATGACCTGCTCCAAACAATAAGTGTTTTTTCTTGGAATAGTAAAAATACTCTATAATCTAAAACTATGTCATGAGTAATTTGGATGAATCAATAGGTAAATTGCTTTTAGAACTACAAAAAGACGATCCTGAGACATTTAAGAAACTAATGAAACGAGCTCAAGAAGAAAGTCCAGAATTATTTGAAGTGGATATTGATGAAGAAAACAAAAAGATTGATGAATATAATTATGACATAGATGAGTATAATAAAAAAATCAACAAAGATTAAATTTTAACTGACTTTTTTTGGATTTTTTTGTGTTGGTTTTTATGAATTAGTATTTTTTTGGGAATTGAACTGAGATAACATTTTTGCGTACTGATCCATTCCCATTTGGACAAAATCGTTAAATGTTTTCATGCATCTAACCATTCCCTCAAACTGTGTTTTTCTAAAATTTGTGTAAATATCGATATTTGATATGGTGGTTTCGGTAAAGTCTTTCCAGAATTTGTCTGTCGCAATCAAGGTTTGTTCGTCTATTCCAAGATTATCGAAGAAATTCTTTTCAGAAATATAACATGTTCCAAAAATCTCTTCAAGTGAATGAAGATATTCATCATAATAATTTGAATACAACTGTACATAAATTGGCGTTTGAGTTTCACATTTTCTAATTATTTTTACAGTGTTATTCTTTAACAAGTCACAAACAGAAATTGAATTATTTTTGGTTTCAGACTCTTGTGTGACTAATTTATTGCTCATTACATTATTGCAATTGTTAATCTAAATAGTATGTACTTGTGTGTTTATTTTGAAATAAGCCTCTATTTGGGCTCAGAATAGGCTTGTTCTAGATGCATTATGTCCTGACAAATCTTAGGTGAATAAATCAGAATGTAACAATAACATCGTTAATTTATGAAATTTTTCTCAAATCATTGCCTTTGAGAACTCTTCGATTATTTTTGTCCAGTTTTTAGCCTTGATTATTCCACTCGCAACCAAAATTCCTTTGGATCCTAATTCTAATGCTTTTGAAACATCCTGTCCTGAAACTATTCCTGCACCGCAAAGTAACTTTGTTGTGTTTTTTGCACTCTTTACAGCATCTGCTGCCTTTATGATCACATCTGGTTTTTCATTTGACACTGCTTTACCTGAACCAATTAGTTCTGGTGGTTCTATTGCAATGTAGTCTGGATTTAGTTTTGAATATTTCTTGGCTTCTGCAACATCTTTTACACATACAACTGATATCATTTTTAATTCATGTAATTTTAAAACAAGTTTAGATATTTCATCACTTGAAATTCTATGTTCACTGTGATTAATCAAAGAACCACTAACTTTGGATATTTTTAGTAATTCTGGAATCATGAATCCTGTGGTACTTCCTATCTTGGAATCATCTACATGTTGTGCCAAAATTGGAATGCTGCTGTTTGCTACTAGGCCAATTAGATGCTGTGGTGGTGCAATTGCAATTTTTATTTTGTATTTTTTTGAAATTTTTTCTGCAATTTTTACAAATTCTAATATCTTGTTTCCAGATATCTCTTCATAGTTTTTACAATTAATTATGAACATACTCTCTTTGAAAATTTTTACATTGTATTTAATCCTTGACTGAAAATTTTATTGATTTATTTTTGATGTTCTTTCATATCTTCTTTTCATGAATAGAACAATCATCATAAGAACAATTGCTGCAGTATTTGTGCCTATGATAAATATATCCGAGACTACAATTCCATAAATTAACCACAATATGGATCCTCCAGAAATAAAGAGCATCAAATATTTTGAAACGTCTTTGAGGCTTTTGGTTTTATATCCTTTAATAATTTGGTCTACCCATCCTGATAAAATCAAAACCCCTGCAGAAATTCCCAGTATTACAAGTAAAGATTCGTCAATCTCCATCGTTACTCGCTAACTCCAAAAAAATTCGTCTAATCCAGTTTGTTTTGGTTTACCTAGCATAGTCTGAAAGTCCAAATCCATCGAAGATGTAATCTGATCCAGCGTAGCCTCCATAAACTCCATGTATTTCTTTGAATCTATCTCTTCTTTTTTTGCCATCTCTACTGGTTTCACTCCAGGTTTGTTTGTGATTTTAACATATGAAATCTTGTCTCCTTTTTTTACTTCTCTGATTGATTCCAGTAATCTTGCAGCTCGTATGTGTTGTGGAACTGTCTTGACATACTCTGATGGTGCTTTGCTAATCATTACATTAAATGTCAAGTCTTGCAGCGGTATCTCTTTGGCTTCTACTTTTTTTGCACACGTTGCAATTTTATCTGTAATTTGTTTTTTTGCATTTTCAAAATCTGCAACTGTTTGAACTTTGGATAACACATCAAGCAATTCGTAAAATAATTTTCTGATAAATGGAGGTGTATGGGATTTTTTTCCAGTTAAACCTTTTACATCAACGATTCCTGATTTAGTTACTCCGAGATAGTTTTTCTTTCTGTTACTTAGTACACAATATCTGTACACTTTATCAATTTCCAAATCTACCCCGTGATCTTTTTTTGCTTGCTCAATCACTGTGTGAATTTGTTCGTCTGTAGGTTTCTTGATAAATAGCGAATCTGTATCTCCATATAGAACTTCAATTCCCACAGCTTCGCATTTTTTGATTGTCTCTAAAATTGTAAATCTTCCAATTGCAGTTGTTGCCTCTGCTGCCGGGAGAAAATAAAGTGGAAATATCTCTGCGCCCATTACTCCATAGCTTGCATTTAGAATTACTTTGAGTGCTTGACTGACTACTGTATATTGTTGCCTTTGATCCTCGGTTAACGTCTCTTTTTTTGAGAGACTTTTGTAGTAATTTACCCTCAAATCTCGTAGTGAACCGATGATTATGGCTGTAATTCCGTTTCTCTTTGTACATGACCAATGGTTTGTTTGAGGTATGGTGTTTTTCTTACACACCTCATGAGAGCATCTTACTGTTTCATAAGATATGTTTCTAACCTTAATTATACTAGGGTACAGACTTGCAAAATCCATTACGACTACATCAAAATGAATCCCTTCCTTAGGATCTATTACTAGTCCTCCTCGATATTTCTTGTCTTTGATTACTGCATCTGATGTAACCCCCTCTGATCTTTTTTCAAGCTCTTCTCTTTTTGGAATTAATGCATTTCTTTGTCTGTGTTCATAATACAGTAAACTCCTAATCCACTGTGATACTCCCATTCTTGCAATATCGTCAATTGGCATTCTTCCAATTCTGGCAATAATTACAAGCAAATCCATCAAAAGATCCTTGTTAAAACTTGTAAGCTCATAAGTTAGCATTGCATCGTTGTAACAATAGTTTGCAGTTTGATACAAGCTAAGTTGATCAAATTCTAAACCATAGTCTATTTTCTCTTTGTTAAGCAGAGCCTTTGAGACACTGTTTAGTGAAAAATCTGTATACTTTTGACTAAACGCGTAAATCTGAAATGATCTGTTTGATAATGTTCTGTACAAATCAAGATGTACTCCATGTTTGAGTGTAGCAGAATCTTTCATCATATATAGTGGGTTGTCCTCTTTTTTTATTCCAAGCCTTTCTGCTCTGTTGTACAAATATGGTAAATCAAATTCGTCTCCGTTATATGTTACTACAAAAGGAAATTCTTCAATTATCTTGAATGCATCTAAAATCATCTCTTTTTCTTTACTTTGATCATAAAACACAGTTTTGATATTTTGACCAAGTTCATTTGTCCCCTCTTCTGTACCTTCTGTTCTTAGAACAAAAATTTGGTCAAAATCGTTTGTTCCTTTTAGTCCAATTGCTGTAATTTTTTTTTCAGCTACTTTTGGGTCTGGAATTCTTCCAACTTCAGCCTCAACTTCGATGTCTATGCTTAATCTTTTGATTCTAGGAATTGGTTGATTCAACAAGTCTGCCCAATCTGAAATTAGTTCTTTGAATTCCTTTGGGTCTACCATGTTCTCGCTGTCAACTTTATCCCACAACAAACTTTTTAGAGCAAGCTTTACCTCATCTGTTATTTCTAAATCATGAGGTTGTATTTTTCCATTAATTATTTCATAATATTTTCCAACAATTAGTGATCTATCATAAAGATAATTTTCATAATATTTGATATCTGACTCCCATGTTTCAATTATGTTCCTAATGCTTTTGTCTCCAGTAGTTCCTCCAATTGTTAATGGGTCTGCAACTGTGATTTTTGACAAGATGGCTTCTTCGTCTTTTATCAAATCATGTCGCTTGACTGCTTTGATTTCTAAAATATCATCTCTCTCTTTTAGAAAATCTAATTCATCTGGAGTTAATCGAGAATAACAGTAAGGTTTGTGTCCTGTCTCGTCGTTCCATAAAATCAATTTCTGTGATGTAGGTTCATAGAATTTTAAGACTGCAGTTCTTGTTATGTTATCATATGTTGCAGACACTAACATTGATGGAGGCATTGATGTGATCTTTTCTGTTTCTTTGACATTAACTTGCATGTGATCACTTGGACTTTTCGTATTCGCTTACTAGTTCTTTTGCCCATTTGGTGATTTTGTTTTTGTCCATCTGAACCACTTCGACTCCTGCTTCTTTTAACAACTCAAAATCTGTTTCTGGGTAAGAATCAAGACAAACAAATTTTTTAATTCCAATTGTAATTGCCATCTTTGTACATTCCAAACATGGGACAAATGTAGTGTATAACACCGCACCTGCAATTCCTGCTTCAATTCCTAAAATTGCACAATGCATTATGGCGTTAGCTTCAGCATGATTACATAGGCATCTATCTAATGATGCTCCTGATTCTATCTTTCCTTCCATTCTTAGTTGGCATCGCTTACAACCTCCCTCAAAACAATTTTTGATTCCTGGCGGAGTTCCGTTATATCCAGTTGCCAACTGCCTGTTTTTCCGTACAATTACTGCCCCTACCTGCCTAGTCATGCAATTTGAACGAAGTTTTGCAAGCTCTGCCTGGAGCATGAAATATTCATCCCAATTAGGCCTTTCAAAAGACGTATTCACACAAATCATGCCTAACTGTTCAATATATTGATTCATGAAATTATTGACTTTATGCTTAGAAAATTGACAAAATTACGACATACTATCTTTTTTGTGTAATATGTTAAACACCTCTGATTATGATCTTACTTTATTATCTAAATTAGAATCACATGACAAACTGGAATAACCCCCAATCAAAAGGAATCTCAGACCAAATTCGTGGACTAAAAAAAGAAGCTCCATTAAAACCAAGAATTCAAAACTCTCTTGTACAATTAACTAGAACTGTTTCTTCACTTGATTACAAAGTAAAAACTTTGGATGAAAAAGATGCTAAATTATTTAATAGAATTGTAATGGCAAAAAAAAGCCATGATATTACAACTGGGAAAGTACTCGCAAACGAATTAGCTGAAATAAGAAAAAATAAAAAAATTCTAACTACTTTGAAAATGTCCTTAGAACAAGTTAATCTTAGATTGTCTACTGTATCTGATATAGGTGATGCAATGTCTTCACTAGGTCCAATAATGGCAACAATGAATGCATTAAAACCTGCCCTAGGAAAAATCATGCCTGAGGTAAGTCGTGAATTTGAATCCTTGTTTGGTATTCTAAACGAATCAATCTCTGGCTCATTTGAAGGAAGCTTTGGAACTGATATGGTATCTAATGAAGAAACTGAAAGTATACTAAAAGAAGCAGCAGCAGTTGCTGGAACACGAGTCGGTGAAAAATTCCCATCAACTCCATCTGGAATCTCCTCATCCAGTTCTATTGGATTACAATAAGTAAATTCAATTCAAAAACAATTTCACTCATCTTAAAGCATCAAAAATGCAATATGGTTAGTATAATTTCTTCTACTCTCTTATTAATGAGCAAGATGCTGTATTTGTAGGTCAAGTAATCATTATGTCGAAATTAGCTCCTCTTCCACCAGCGCCTGTTTTGATGATCTGTTTTGGTCACTGTGGCATTGGACTTGGGGCTGAATCTTATCGAAGACTATTGTTAGATGTGGGAGCAGACCCTCTAAAGCCTACATTAAATTCAAAAGATGAATCACGTGTTCTAAAGAGATACGGCAGCACCATTTTGAGATTCGCTCCTTCTTATGGTGGCAATGACATCCCACTTATTCCAAGAGCACTACTTGTTGATTTGGACCCAAGAGCTGCTAATCTTATTTTACAATCTTACCCTGATCTTTTTGCATTACGTGATCAACATGTAATACATGGTGCAGGAGGAGCTGCCAGAAACTGGGCAGAAGGAAAAACAAGATTCTTAGAAGAAATGAGGACCAAAGTCGATATTAAAAAACAACTTTCAGCAATATCTCCAGAGCCTGTACGAGGATATGTCGTTCCATTTGCTATGGGCGGTGGAACGGGAAGTTCGTTTTCAAGTGCATTTATAGAATATATCAAAAATGATACTAAAGAACATGCAACTATTGCAACATTTGGATTACTTCCAGAATTTGGTTGGGACCCAGTAATTTTTGAAGCAGCTGCAATTAACATTGTAATGAATCTTGAATATCAGATAAAATACAGTGATTGCTCTCTTTTAATTTCAAACAAGGCATTAAGACAGCTTGCTCATCAACATGAAAAGAAATTACAAAAAATTCCTTCCATCATTGATGATCTTCCAAAAGAACATGAAGTCGGTTGGAAAGACTACAAAGGAATGAACTTGATAGCTGCAAATACCATCTCTATGTTTATCTCTTCATTTGCAAGAGAAACTGAATGGGATATGTCCAATTACCGTACATGGCTTGCAACAAAGAAACCAAAATTTGCAATTCCGTGGATAATGCCTGTTAGTCCATCTGAAAACCAATGGGGTAAAGATATGCTTACATCTACAAAAAATAACACCATGGAAGACGTGCTAAACAAAATTGGCAAAAAAGAAGATGCATTACTATTTGACATTGATGAAAATGATATTAGAAACAACGGCAGCTCACGTGATTCTTGTTGTGTCCTAGTTAAAGTGAAAGGGGAGTTTGATATTAAAGAAAGGGAGGCAATCAAAAGAATAATCAAAGACAAGTTCAACATTGAAGAGTCTAGAATGATCTTTGTGAAAATTCCAATAATGGAAGGAGAACAAGCAAGTATCGCTGCTTTGATAAACACAAAAGCTATTGGACCTAAAATTTTAGAGATTGCAAAAGAGGCAGAAGAATCATGGGATGGATATAAAGACGAATATGGCAGATGGGGACTTTCGACTGAGGAATTTAAACAAGGTCTAATGGACGTAGTGCATCAATTCAGCTAAAGATATGTCTGATTTTGAATCCCTTGAGAATCTTGCAATTCAAATCAAAGAAAACCGTTCAAAATTATTTGAGATAGAGGATTCTTTGTCTGGCGTAAATGTACAATTACATGAAATTCCATTAAAACGTTCAACTGAATCAACATTTGCAAAAATGATTGGTATTGGTTATGATGATAAACTTGCCGAACTTGAAAAGGCAAGAGAACAGCTAGAAAGAACCAAAACTAGCCTAAAATCTACGATTTCCAAAGATATTGCCACTTTTATTTCCGATTTCAGCTCATCGAATTTAGTAATACCACTTGATAATAATCCAAAAATAATTGATGGAAAAACTATGTACAAATACAGAAATGAATCTCAATTCAAAAATCTCTTTGATATTTTATGCGAGCTGTTGGGTCTGAGCTCTCCTCTTGTTGTTAAAGATGTCATGTTGTCTCAAACTGAAATTGTAATTGCTGTAAAAGATGAATTTGAAGCAAAACAGAAATTTATCAACAGCTTACATGAGATACAAAATACATTATTGATTAAAAAAAAGTAAATTAGCATTTTAGAATATCAAAAACAATGAAACAAAGATGGAAATACTATGTTCGTTATGATAAAACATGACAAATCAACTTTACTGTGAAGTATGCCATAAACTAAAGTATACTCGATCTGATAAACAAAAAAAATGTGAATGCAAAGATGTTATGTAGGTTATTTTAATTAACTAACAAGGTATAATAGCTCAATAATTCGCTTGAGAATCTCAATGCAAAGTTCAAAAAATTATTTGATCGCTGTAATGTCCTTATCTTTAATTATAATTAGTTTCAATTCCGCATTTGCACAAGAATCTTTTCTTGAGGGCATTTATGTTCCAACAACTGACGCATTAAAAGAATTTGCAGTTAGTGTTGCAAATAGTGCACCAAAAATTATTGCATCTGTAATTTTACTAATAATAGGTCTAATTGTAGGCAAAGTAGTTGGTAAAGTTACAAACAGAGCTGTTACAAACATTCTTCAAAAAACAAGTCAAAAAAATCAGGATTTGCATCTTGCAGAGGAAGTGTATGGTAAATTCAATTCTGTAAAACTAATCTCTGCCACAATTCGTTGGTTTGTCTATTTGTTTTTCATAGTTGCTGCAGTCAATGCATTACAGTTTGAGCAGCTATCATCTGCTTTGACAAACCTGTGGCTGTGGGTTCCTAATCTTCTTGCATTTGTATTAATTGTGGTTATTGGCTCTATTGTGGTCAACTTTGTGAGTAAATGGGTTGAACATCAATTACTGGATCATCATATAGCCAGTCCAAGAATCATTATATCTATAATCAAGGCAGTCATCTATGGTATCGTATTTGCCATTGCCTTTACACAATTAGGTGTTGGCAAGGACATAATCCCGATTTTAGTGTCTGCCTTCTCATGGAGCATTGCAATTGCAATAGGTGCATCCATTGCAATAGGTTTGGGATTTGCATTAAAAGATTTAATTCCAGCATCAATCATGGGTGCATCAAATCAGCGCTCTGTTCTTAAAATTGGACAAAAAGTCAAAATTGGAGAAATTACTGGAACTGTAACTGCATCACATTTACTTCATGTCATTGTAACAAATGATAGAAATGAAAGTATTGTAATCCCAACAAAAACAATGATGAATCAAACAATAACTATTTTCAACTAATTTTACCACAAATGAAACCGTTGTTATATTTATCACACTAGAAATTTCTATCTAATCAAAAACTCCATTAAGGTGATATTTAGAAATATACTTGTTGAAAGAAGTATCAGAACCTCGACATTTAGAACCACATCTTAAGGAATCCAGTGCTATGCGAGATTTTGTTTTTGGTTTTGGTGATGGCATTAATACTTCATTAGGAATTGCTGCCGGAGTTGGAGGAGCAGACGTCTCTGCTAACATTATCGTTCTTGCTGCTTTAGTTGGAATGTTTACTGGAGCAAAAGCAATGGCAGTTCAAAATTATCTTGCAGTGAAAACTCAAAGACAATTACTCACATCAGAAATTGAACGTGAAAAATGGGAGATTGAATACAAACCTGATGATGAACGACAAGAAATTGTAGATATCTACAAAGCTAAGGGTTTTTCTGGAGATGAACTTGAAATGATTGTAAATAAAATAACTTCTGATAAGAAAGTGTGGCTTGATACAATGCTTACGGAAGAATTGAATTTGAATTTAGAAATTGCTGGAAGTCCCCTGAAAAGTGCACTTCGAATGTTTATCTCATTTTTAATTGGTGGTATGTTGCCTATTTTGCCATTCTTTTTTCTTAGTGGTATGGATGCTCTTTTTGTTGCAATAGGTGTTAGTATTTCCACATCATTTACTGTTGGTGTAATCAAATCAAAAATGGCAAATACGAATAAACTGGTTGGAGGTTTGGAAATGGCAGGTCTTGGTACTGGAATAGCACTGATTGGATATGGAATAGGCAGTGAATTATCTAATTTAGGAATAATTCACATTTGATTGTAAAAATGCTTCCTATGAAACTGATCATTTGTATGAATGAATTATTCGCGGTGGTTATATGCAGAAATCAACTATCTATAAAATATGAAATCTTGGAAATGTTATAGATGCGATCTAACATTCAAACAAGAACAACATGCAGATATCCATCATGATATTACAAATCACCCGTTTAATCAGATCGGAGTTTAATGCAGAATTCATTATGGCCAAAAATCCAATTTTATATAATTGATATTTATTTTTTCTAAAATCAATTCCAAGATCTAAACTCCGCCATTGTTATGCATAGGATAATTAATATACGAACAATTATTCATAAATAAAGTGCTCAAAATCGCATTACTTGTTTTAATTGCAATTTCTGTTCCAGTTGTTGCTTTTGCAGAGCCTATGATTGAATTAAGTACAACTCAAACTGAAATAAATTCTTTGGATACTGTATTAGTTGTTGGAAAGGTTACAGGTGTAGCTACTTTCAAACCTGTTACTCTAACTGTAACATCTCCTGACGGAGTAGTTGTATACTCGCCAAATCTGACCGTTAACACTGATGGTACATTTAGATGGCTAGTTCAACCAACTCTTCCAAGTTTTCAAATCGGTGTTTACACTGTAACTGCAAGTCATGAAGAAATTGGGAATATTGCAAAAATTCAATTTTCTGTCGTTGGCTCAAATCCAATTCCAAAATCACCTGTAATTAAATCACCTGAATCAAACATGATGGATAACACTCCAGAATCAAACATGGCAGATAAAATTCCAAATCCAATTACACTATCTACTAAATTTGAAAATGGTGGGAATAAAGTTACTCTAATTGGAAGTACAACAAGTTCTGTAACTGATATTACATATAGGATCATTTCACCAAATGGAAACTTGATTTCAGTTGGACAATTAACCCCTGATGCTGATGGTGGATTTTCAACAGAAATCGTAACTGGTGGTCCACAATGGAAAGAAAATGGCATGTATACTATTACTGCAAATCAAGGACTTTCATCTGAACATAAACAGTCTATCCAAATTGAGATCGACAATGGGGTAGTGGTACCAGAATTTGGTTCAATAGCAGTAATGATTTTGGCTGTAGCAATCATATCTATTATCGTAGTCTCTTCAAAATCTAGACTGATTATTCCACAATACTAGATTATTTGTTTTTAATTTACCTTAACTTTTTGTATGCTCTGGATTTTCATATTTGAATATTGAAATTGTTATCTAGATTACTTTATGTGACAATCTATGTTTCAAAAAGATCCTAAATGTTACAAGTGATGAGAAAATTATGCAAATTGCTATGGCAAATGTTGCAGAATAACTTATTGCGTGCGAAACATATCCTGAAGTTAACGCTCCTGCAAATATTCCAATGCCTACCATGAAACTATTCACACCAAGATATGTTCCCTCAAAACCTTTAGGAATTGATTTGAATAAAATTATCGAATTTGATACACTGAAAATCGAAAATGCTGAAACCATGATACATGATGAAATTATTGCCATCAAAAGTGAATTAACTCCTATCATATTCGGAATAAATGAAGCAGCTATGATGATTCCCAAAATTCTTGGTAGGTATGATATTTGCGTTGCATGTTCTTCTGTAATTCTTGAAATGAACCGAGGAACAAAGAAAAATATTGTAAGTAACATTATTGTTTGAATCATGTATACTAGAAAAACTTCTGAATTTGTAAAATCAAATTTTTTTAGAAATGGTATGAATGCTGTAAAGAAAACATTACTACCAAAATAAAACAAGAAATTTGTTAAAAAAAGTATTCCGATGTCATGAGAATTTTTTCTCTGAAATATTGTAAATATTGGTTTAAAATCATGAGGATGTGGAATTTTTGTAAAGATAAATTGAAAATTTAATCTGTTGTGACTGAAAATATGTTTTATGCCATATATTGAATGCACTATGGTGTGTCTTTCTATGATGCTTTTACTACTCACTCCAAAACTCAAGCCTGTTGCAATTGCACTAGTAATTGCACAAAAAAGGAAATATGGTCTAAGATCAAAAAATCTGTCCCATACAGAGCCAACCAAAAATGCAGCCAAACTTCCAAAACTGGTTATAATTGAAATGAGTGTAAATAATCTACTCCATTGATTATTTGGCACGGATTCCATCACCAGTATTTGAGTTACCGGGTTTTTTCCAATGATAAAAAATCCTGAAATTGATGAAATTATTATTACTAAACTCAAATCAACTGTAAAAAACAATCCTACACAACAAATTGTAATTGCTAAAAAACAAGTAACCAATATTGCTCGCTTTATGTGATATTTGTCAATTATCTTTCCCCAAAATACTGCACCGATTGCTGATAGTCCATAATGAAGTCCTATCACAACTCCAACGTCTGCCACACTGCCTCCAAGAAAAAGGACATACAATGGTATGATAATATGTAGTCCCTCTGCTGTTATGCTGGATGGTAAAACAAATAACATCCATTTTCTACTTGTTTTCAATCTACTTCCACAGTCCTCTTTGGATCCTGAAATAATGTATTAACTTGACTTCAAAAAGACATCATAGATTGAAGTTTGACATATTAACAAAAAGAATTGATTCAATATATCTAGATGTATTAATTCTGGCTATGTTTTCAATTTTTTAGATATTCAAATTAAAGATGATTAAAAGTAGAGTTCTTAGATGTGCTCTTGTTTTTTAGGAATTAAACGTCAACGTCTTTAGAGTTTTTCCAAAGTAAACTGCACAAACTAAAGATAGAGTTTATCATCTCTGAAGCATTGGTTGATAATGCATAATCTTTTGTAGGATCTTCGTTCATCTTGTTAATGTTTGACATTACCAAACTGTTTTCTGAAATAATCATCCTTCCACTTGATGGAAGGGCCCCTAATCGAATCTCTGTTGCGTTTAGTCTTTTTAAAAATGGAAGCATCTTTCTATCTTCTATATCTATAATTAATCGTACTTTACCTCCATTCTCTTCTAATTTTTTAATTTTTTCTGGAATTCCAGAATGATACATCTTTGCTACATCATCTGATGTAGTTACCATGTATACTAATTTCGAATCATCTTCTAGTAAATTTTCAATTGCAGAATAAATTTTTTCAGTTCCGTGTAATATTCTAAATGATGGCGTGTTTGAACCAAATCGTGCACATACCACTCCTTTGACTCTAGGAATTATCTTTTTCCCCATTTCTTTAAAATTTTTCAGTTCGTGTTCTTTTCTTTCAAGACATGCAGCATACGCATTTTCAGGATCTATTGGAATGCATTTTTTTGGACTTGAAAATGACATTGAAATAAAGCCATCTGCAGATAATTTTTCAACCATTCTGTATGCTTTGGCTCTGTCTATGTTCAAATCTTTTGCAAGTGAGCTTGCCGTAATTGGTCCAGTTCTTAGTAATGACATGTATGCTCTTCCTTCCACATCATTCATTCCAAGTGCATTTGTGAACTCGCGACCCACCTCGTTTATGTATTCTATGGATGGTGTTACATCAATCTCTTCTCTATAATGCTCAACATTTGTAGTTGCCAATAATTATAATTTATTTATGATTTTATACTCTAATCTCTGTCTAAATTGAACATACAGCAAGGATTCAAAAAAAGAAAAAACTGAGACTAAGAAAGATGGATTATCGTATCGAAAAATCCCATATAATTTTTCAAAAAGATGTTTTTGTTTGTCTGTTCAATATGATTACACGAGATTCAATATATTGGAAATATTTGTCTGATGTACTTTTCTGTTAGTGTGGTATTTGTAAGTAATTACGACAAGAGATATGCCCACTAAAACTGGATGTCGTAAATTGATTTTATGACTAAAGTGACAATCACAGTTGCAACCTTTGCAATATTTCATTCTTTTACAATCTCCAAAACTCTTTTTATCACAATATGGTAACGCGGTATACCTTGATTCTGTTTAGCGAATCTACTATCTAACTCTATACTGTAATTTAGTCACGAGTTGAAGTAATGATGTTGTGTTGATACTTACATACTTCACAGAACCATGTTGAATCTAAGATATTCTTACACTGACCACAACGATACACTGTATTGTTTTCAGCATCTATGGAATTCATCATACTATGTATCTTATCTATTAGTTCTGAAGTTATTATTACTTGATGATCTTCTACCATGCTCTCTCTTACTGTTCTTTGTATTCTAGTTATACTTCCTTTATTTTCTGGAAATAGTAAACATAGAAGTAATATATCACTGTTATTTTATGAACGAAATAAGTCTGATCCGTAACCTATTTCTTTTTAAAGAAAAAAGAATTGATTTAGAGTTTAGTATTAGCTTAACAATTCTATACGAAAGCATAAAATCAATAAAATTCAAGTTCAGTTAGTGATCTTTGATTTGGAATATATTGACAAAAAATACATTCAAAAAAATTCTATTGAAAAAAGGGATTATCAGGTAAATCTAGCAAATCAGGCAATGCAGGAAAACTGCATCGTGGTGTTACCTACAGGTTTGGGAAAAACTGCTATTGCTTTGCAAGTTATTGCAGAGTTCTTATTAAAAGGAACTGGAGGTGTTTTATTTTTGGCACCTACTAGAGTTTTAGTAAATCAACACTATGAATTCTTGAAAAAAAATCTCACCATCAATGACATTTCACTGATTACCGGAGAAGATCCTATCCAAAAAAGAACTCAACTTTGGAATAACAGTGTAATTTGTGCTACTCCTGAAATTGCAAAAAACGATTTAGATAGACAAATTGTTTCTCCAGATCAATTCAGTTTGGTGATATACGATGAAGTTCATAGAACTGTAGGTGATTATGCATATTCAGGGATTGCAGAAAGATTCGCAAATTCAAATTCAAGAATTCTTGGAATGACTGCAACACTTCCAAGTGAAAAAGATAAGGCGACAGAACTTCTCACTAAACTACGAATTTCAAGCGTGGCTGAAAGAACCGAAGATAGTCCCGATGTAAAACCATACACACAAGAGACAAACACTGAATGGATTAGTGTAGAACTTCCACCTGAAATGAAAGCAATTCAGACATTATTGAAACTATCTTTAGATGAACGATATGATACTTTAAGGAAAAATGGAATTAAACTTGCAGAGCAACAATCTCTGTCTGCATTATTACGAACTAGACAGTTTGTTCTAAATCAAAACAGAAGATCTGCAAAACCACTGTTCACCGCAATTCGAATTCACTATGCACTGAATATTTTGGAGGCACATGGAATTACATCGTTTTTAAAATTCTGTGAGCGTGCAAAAATAAAAAAAGGTGCAGGAGTAAAGGAACTATTTGAAATTGATCCTAATTTTACAAGGGCAATACATCTTGCCAAAGACGCACAATCAAAAGGAATTGAGCATTCTAAAATTCTAAAATTAAAAGAAATAATCGAATCCATTCCTGGAAAAGCACTGATATTTACAAGCTATCGAGATTCAGTTGATGTAATTTTTAACAAATTAACCGAAATGGGTATATCTGCTGCGATACTAATTGGAAAATCTGGAGAAACAGGATTAAAACAAAAAAAGCAAATAGAAACTGTCCAAAACTTTCGTGATGGTCTCTTTAGAGTATTGATTGCAACCCGTGTAGGTGAGGAGGGATTGGATATTTCTGAAGTAAATCAAGTAATTTTTTATGATAACGTCCCAAGCTCTATTCGTTATGTTCAAAGGAGAGGTAGAACTGGAAGAAAAGATACCGGCAAATTAGTTGTACTTATTGCAAAAAATACTATTGATGAAACATATTATTGGATTGGAAAAAGAAAAATGACCTCTGCAAAGTCAATGGGTGAAAAAATGACCAAAGTATTGCAAAAGAATCAAGCAATTGAATTAGAAAAAACTGGATTAGATGCATTTCTATAAAAATATTATGGTGTCAAATTTTTTATTTGATAAATCATAAAAACTAAAAATATGATTTAGATATCTATCCAAATCTCTTGATGATGTGATATCCAAACTCTGATTTTATTGGTTCGGACATTTCCCCAATTTGCAATTTGAATGCTGCCTCTTCAAATGGTTTTACCATCATTCCCTTTGTAAAATAACCCAAACTACCATCTTTTTTTGCGCTTCCTGTGTCAATTGATAGTTCTTTTGCAATCTTTCCAAATTTCTCACCATTTTTAATGCGTTCGCAAATTGCTATTGCTTCGCTTTGTTTTTGCACCAAAATGTGTGAACATTTTATTTTGATTGACATTACAATATTTTTTTATCACGTGTTTTTATTTGTTAGGTTATTAAACTAGAATTTGAATTTCGGCATTAAAATAAACTCTCACCCATTTAATTAATTATGGATTGGAAATTATTGAAAAATCTCTATTATGATTGAGTGCTTTTTTTGAACATCACAGTCCCAAAAGATATCATGCCTACAGATATTCCTAATAATACAGTGAAATCTGTTATGATGCCTACATTGGTTATTCCTACAAGTGAACCCCTGATTCCATCAATCCCGTAACTAAGTGGATCAAAATATGAAATCACCTTCATTGCATCTGGTACATCCTTGAGTGGGAATAGTGCTCCTGAGAGAAGAAATATCGGCATTACTAGAAATGACATTATCATCTGAAATCCCTCCATATTCTTCATTCTAGATGCTATTATCAGACCCATAGCTACAAATGAAATTGCAATCAAAATCATAAATGGAATTGCAAGCAGAGTTCCAATCCCAAAATCTATGAAACCTAGTGCACTGGAAATACCAAGTACTATGAGTCCATTGATTGTTGCAATTGTAGCTCCGCCAAAAGTTTTACCTATAACTATGCTTGATCTAGAAACTGGAGCAACTAAAATTTCCTTAAGAAAACCAAATTGTCTATCATAAATTATTGATATCCCTGAAAAGATTGATGTAAACAAAATAATCATTCCAATTATTCCTGGAGCGAGAAATCCTATGTATGGTAAACCTGGTATGGTTATTGATGATGAAAAACCAAATCCAAGTATAAATAACCAGATAAACGGCATTGCCAAACTGCTTGCTATTCTTGAACGTGCTCTGACAAATTTTAGCATCTCTCTTAGCCAAATTGTGTATATGTCTTGAAACATTATCTCTTGCCCCATTGATTCATCATTGATTTTATTTGATTAGTAGAATCTGCTTCTTGCTCTCTTATGGTTCTACCAGTATAATGTATGAATACATCTTCAAGTGATGGTCTTATCATATGTACAGAATCTATTTTGATTCCAGCTTCAGAAGCTGCTTTGAGAATATCTGGTATGGCCGAACCCCCATCCGCAACCGTGACATTGAGATAGTCATCAAATCTTGTCTTATCTTTTATCCAATCAAACTTTAGAATTTTATCTAAACTCCCTGATTCTCTGGTTTCTATTTTCAGTATGTCTCCACCCATTATATTTTTCATATTTTCAGGAGTATCCAGTGCAATTATCTTTCCATTATCTATTATTGCAATTCTGTCGCACAAATAGTCTGCTTCTTCCATATAATGAGTTGTTAGAATGATGGTGAGGCCCTCATCTTTGTTTAACTTTTGTATGTAATCCCAGATTCCTCTTCTAGTTTGAGGGTCTAGTCCCAAAGTTGGCTCGTCTAAAAATAAAATCTTTGGATGATGCATTAGACCACGTGCAATTTCCAATCTACGTTTCATTCCACCGGAGTAAGTCTTAATTTGAAATTTTGCTTTGTCTTCTAGTCCAACTAATTTCAAAACCTCTTCTATTCTGTTTGCTCTGAGATTCTTTTGCATGTGATACATTCTTCCATGAAATTCCAAATTTTCTTTACCTGTTAATTCATCATCAAGACTTGGATCTTGAAAGACCATTCCAATAGTTCTTCTAACTGAATCCTGACTAGTAATCTCAACATTATTTATCGTTGCATTACCTGAAGTAGGCATCATCATTGTTGCCAGCATGTTTAATGTAGTTGACTTGCCTGCACCATTTGGCCCTAAAAGTCCAAATAATTCACCTTCTTTTATCTCTAAATTAATGGAATCAACTGCAATAAATTTTCCAAATTTCTTTGTCAAGTTTTTTATCTTAATTGCAGACATGAACTCTTTTATCCCGTCTTTCATATATTCTCCAGTGATTTCCAATTTACCTTGTTAAAACTTGAATTTTCTTATTTTAGTCCCCAACTTGTCTTACTGGTAGCAATAATTTTAAGAAAAGGTGCTTCATTTTCTTTCCATGGATCATTTCTAACCCATGCAAATTTTTCTTCAAATATTTTATATATCTCTAAAAATTCTTTACCGTCTTCTAAAATGATTGGTTTTCCTTGAATGCATACTGCTCTATGTTTTCCGGATTCATAGATGTCAATTGTTACAGCTGTTATCGGATTTACTTTCAGATTTTTAAATGTCCTAGTATGGTAATCTGTTGCAATAAAAATACTGCCCTTGTGATAAACAAATGACACTGGTTTTACATGTGGAATATCTGTGTGTGATGTTGCAATTCTTGCTTCTTCAATTGACTGAAGAAACTTTTCTTCAATCTTTGTAAATTCAATCAACTAAAGATCTGTTCTCTGATTTCTGGAATGTATCTGTATATGATGTCTCTTACTTTCATCTGGTCTTCTGTTGTGGGCATTTCTTCCTGTGTGCTTAATATGGCTCCGCTCATTCCTAATGCCATTCCCATTATCATCCCATAAACAAATTCTTGGGGATTTTCAACTTTGAGTGATTCTTGATTTTGTTTTATGTCTTGTAGATAAGCTGGAATTGTTAAAACAGCACCATTTATGGTTTGAGTGATTATCTCTTCAATCTGCTTTTCGTTCATAATTTGAGACTGGAATTAATGTTAATAAATTTACACCTAAGATATTTAATCAGGGACACGATGATTGCAGTATGTTTTCATATTTTACCACAAAAGATGCAAATCAAGCATTACCAGATATAATTAAAAAATTTGAATTTGCTTTGGCAAAAAAGAACGAAGTTTCAAAAATTGAACAAGAACTCCAAATGAATCTTGAAACAACGAATTCTTTTGAATCATATGTCTTATTAAAACAAAAACTTAATTCTGCAATAACCAAGTTTTACGAATCAGTAGAAATTCTTGAAAACACAGGTGTTGTGGTGAAAAGTATTGATCAGGGATTACTTGATTTTCCATCCAAAAGATTCGATGAAGAAGTCTGGCTTTGCTGGAAGTATGGTGAAACTGAAATCAAATTCTGGCATGAGAAAGATTCAGGTTTTATGGGAAGAAAACCAATTGAAGTAAGCGATGAATCTTTGGTTTAATTTGTTTTAATTTTTTTCTATGTAGTTTTTTACATCTAAAGTCATTAGTGGCTGAGCTGTCTCCCATAACAAACTGCAAAGACTGTGTATGTTGCTTACCATTTCTGATGAATTTGTACACAACGAAAAATCTGATTCTGAGTTTGGAGATGCTTTACTTGATGCTGTTAAATCTGACATTATCATTTGTTTGTCTTTTTGCACTACTATTCTTCCTTTTGATGGAAGTTTGCAAATCTTTGTTTCAGACGCATTGAATCTCTTTACAAATGAAATCAGTTTAGGATCATCTATCTCCACTAGAAGCCTTACTTTACCTCCTTTTTTTTCAGAGATTGTTATCTTTTCCGGTATTGCACTATGATACATTCTGGATATGTCTTCAAGCGTAGTGGATATGTATACAATTCCAACTGAGTTCTCAATTAATTGGGCAATGTCTGCATAAATATTTCCTCTACCTTGAACTACTCTGAATGTTGGGGCGTTTCTGTCTTGCTTTGTAGTGATCTCATTGTTAATTTTTTCAATTATTGCATCTCCATCTTTTTTTATTCTATTTACCTCATCTTCTTTTTTTCTCAGTGCAATTTTTATTGCATCCTGTGGTTCTACGGCGATACATAATTTGGGGCTAGAAAGTGTTATTGAAATAATATTTCTACTTACTAGTCTGTCTACTGTTCTATACATTCGTGCTCTATCTATTTCAAGTTCTTTTGCAAGTGCACTTGCCGTAATTGGCCCTACTCTTAACAAATTAAGATAGACCTTGGCTTCCAATTCGTCAAGATTCAATATCTCTTCTAAATCTAATGCTATTCCTCTCATTTGATCTTGATATGACATCATTTTATTTTGACCCCTGAAATGACTTCAATGAAAAAATTTTGTTTTATTGCATTTAATATTTGCGCATAATTTACTAGTTTGTCATATGTTATCATATTCATACTTGAATCTTTGTTTAATTTTTCCATCCTACCTCAATTGTATTTGTAAAACTTTGTAATCGATGCAAACAATGTTTGAATGTCTATGACACGTTAAATGCAATTACTGCCATAATGATCATCACAACAACATGTTTTGTTCCTGCAACATATGATCCGGAACCGATTTTTCCAGCCGCAACTCCTCCAAAGACTGCCTCAATTATTGCCATGTTAAATAATGATGATTCTAATTTTGATACATCCATGTCTGCAAGTGATCCAAATAATCCGTTTTTACCGCTTCCTGCTGCCAATAACCCCACTTGAACTTTTTCAATTTCTGTAAAGAAACTAGTAGTTAGTAATACTGCAACTGCCAAAAATACTGCAAATGAAATGTAAATTGTGTAAGTGTATGGCTGCAAAGCTGACTTTCTGCTTTTCTCAATATTTTGCATCTCTGAAACATGTTTTTGAATCATCTCTAGATTTTCACTGACATCTCCTCCTATTTTCATAGCCATTTCTAACAACACTGTGACACGCCGTGAAACTCTTGTGCCTGTTCTCTTTGCAAAATTTTCAAATGCGTCCTCAATAGGAGTGCCCCAACTGATATTTGCCTTTAGATTTTTTAATTCTGGAGTTAATGCGCCAAGATTTCTTTCTGCGGCTTGTTCTATTGCTTTGATAAGATTTGAACCACTTTGCACTGAACTCAATAATGCCAATAAAAATACTGGCATGTTTCTATCAATGTTATCTCTTCTTTGAACTTCTCTTAATTGATGAATTGTTAATGGTATGATGCCTACCATGATTCCAAAAATTATTCCAACGTCTCTTACTGTAGTTGTTCCTAACAAGTCAGAGAATTTTAAACTAATTAGAATTACACTAATTGATGCAATAATTGAAAACATGATTGTTTTTGTAATTTCTTTTTTCCAAATTGATTTTTTTGGCATTATCTCTGTTGATAATATCTCCTTTTTCTGTCTGCTCGCTTTTTGCATCTTCTTTACCTCTTTGGAACCATAGTATCCATCATAACTAACATCAACACTCCACTAAGTGGGATTACTGCAAATGTTAGAATGTTCATCAATGTTAACAAATCAAAACCTCCTAAACTTGGACTCATTATACCCATAATTGATAACATGATTACTGCAAGTAATGGGAAAACTATCAAAAGAATCGTGTATATTTCTGCAACTGATCCCAATGATTCTGTGGTTTTTTGCATTAGCATTTTTTTTTCTTCAAGTTGAACTTTAGCTGTTGCATTAAAGTATTCTTTTAAATCTCCACCTGACTGTGATGTAATGATTGCACCTTCTAGTAATTCTGAGTATGGTCCTGGCGGCGTTCTGTTAATCAAATCTTTTACTGCAGTGATCAAATCCATTCCGAGAATCTCAATATTTCTTGTGATGAATCGTGCATCTTTTACAATGTCTTCATCCGTTTCTTCTTTAGCTATTGCTTTGAAAATTTCTTCTAAAGATAAACCACTTGTAGCTAATGTTGACATGTATCCAATAAAGTGAGGAATTTCTTCTAAAAGCTTAGTTGATCTGTTTTTCACTCTAACAATTGGAATTACTTGAAGAATTCCAAACGTCATTAGCATCAAAGACATTCCTGCAATAGGTGGCAGTAAATAACCAATTATTACAGGCTGAATATTGACAAAATGGGAGGCAATTATACCCATTATGCCTCCACAAATTCCTGCAATTATGCTGAAAAAAACCATGCTTGAAACATATACTTCAAAAGGAATTGGCATCATTGCATGTTTTATTGATTTTTCTAATGGTCTTAATTTTGGATAAAGAAATTTTATGTGCTCATTTAGTAATTTGTAACTATATACATGAATAATTCCTACTGATTCTTCTTGTTTTTGTTTTGTTAGCATTGTTTTCATTTTACATTTCTATCCTTTTTCTCTCATAGTATCTTTCAGGATCTGAGTAATACTCCATTATGTTATTGGAAACTTCTTTGTGATCACGAATGTCATTTCTTACCATCCATTCTAATGCAACTCGTCGTTTTGTTAATTCATAATTTATTTTATCATCTGTATCACCGTCACGTTCTTTAATTTTATTAAACACAACACTATTTCCTATGTATTCATGTTTGTCTTCTCTTGGATTCCATTTGAATATCTCATGTGTTTTTATTTCTCCTGTTTTCTGATCAATTCCATTAATCTCTGAGACCTGAATAATTCTTCTAGCTGATTTCTCTCCTATTCTAATTTTTAATTGCAAAGTAATTAGATCAAGACTATTTGAAATCAAAGTTTTTGGAACATCCATTGGTGATGATGTCAATCTAGTTAGAGTTGCTTCTACGGAATCTGCGTGTATTGAAGAATATCCTCCATGACCAGTAGCCATTGCTTGAAATAATGTATATGCTTCTCTACCTCTTGTTTCACCAACAATTATTATGTCTGGTCTTTGTCTAAGAGCTGCTCTTAACAGATCAAACTGATTAATTTCTCCAATTTGTTTATCTGTGAAACTCTGTCTTGAAACAGCTGGAATCCAATTTTCATGAGGTAAATTTAGCTCCTGTGTATCCTCTATACTGACTACTTTTTGTCCAGGTCTGATGAATGTCGCCAATGCATTAAGAGCTGTAGTTTTTCCACTTGCTGTACCGCCAGCAATTAACATTGTAGCTCGTTTTTCAGCAAGATACCACATGTACGCCGCTATATTTATTGACATTGTTCCGAATTTGATTAGATCTATTACGGTAATCGGATCTGCCCTGAAACGTCTTATTGTAAACGTACTACCTCTTTTCGTTATTTCATGACCTAGTGTTAGATTTATTCTACTTCCATCAGGCAGCGATGCATCGATGATTGGATCTGCAATTGATACATGTTTTCCACACATGTATGCCATTTTTCTTGCAAAATTATTCAGTTCTGATTCTTTTTCATAAATAATGTTTGTTGGAATTGATTCATGTTCTCTATGCCAAACATAAATTGGAATGTTTGTTCCATCACAACTAATTTCCTCAATCATATGATCTCTCATTAATGGTTCAATTTTTCCAAGATAAATGAAATCCCTTACCGCAAAATAATTTATTTTTTCAATATTTTTTAGAGAAATTTTTAATCTGTATTTTTTAATCATTGAAGATATTTTTGTTTTTAATCTCTTTTCAGCGTCTTTTTTAGATTTAATTTCACCTAGTGATACTGAAAGTTCAGTCATTAACAACTTTTTAATAATTTCAAAAGCTTTCTGATCTCTTTCTGACAATATTGGTTCTATCACTTGATATCTTAATCCTCCTTTGGCTGTTTGATCTTTTATTATTCCTGCATGAATCTCATTGTTATCCCAATCAAGTTTTGATAATGTCATAAATTGTGGAATTCTATTTTCATTCTCTTCGTTAAATTTTGATATTGTATCTGGTACATCTTTATTTGTTTTTAAAATATTTTTGTCTATGTGAATTGTTTTTAGTACTGTGATCTTATCTTTAAATATGTTCAGCCTCATTTTTAGGTATTTTATGCACACTTTATGTTTTAACGCTTGTTCGTTCATTTGAACAACATTTTGCTTTTACTTTGGTTTTGACTCTTTATGCTAAACATGACATTTACTGTTTTATTTTTTGAGGTTGATGCTTGATGTTTGGTCGAAAATCAAATGTTTTCTCAAAATTGAAATCAAAATCTGGGACAATTCCTAATGTGGTGAACATGATCCATGTTTTGGAAAATGAGCCAGACTCGAAAAAAAATTCCCCCAAATTAATTCAAAAGATAAATTCTGAGCCTGATTCAATCATTCCTTCTACTAGTAAATCAGTAAATTTGATTCAGCAAGTACAAAAACTTGAAGATAATACTATCAAGCCATTTATTGATTATACTAACGGCCGAATTTTTTATCCTATTTTATCGCATATAGAAGAACCAACTGATAATGTATCCTATTTGGATGGTTTAGTATCTGATGGTATTTTGGCAAAGAACATTTATGAGAAATTAATTGTTTGTCCAGTTCATTCTGATGTATTTTCATCCAGCATGAGATTGTATTGCCCAAAATGCCATTCAATGAATGTTGATAAATTAAATCTGTTTGAACATAAAAAATGTGGATATATCGCTGAAAGTACAAATTTTGATTTCACAAATTCTACTCCATCTGTTTGCCCTTCATGTAAAAAAGAAATTAAAAATTTTGACAAAGAAATTAGAGTTCCTGCAATGTGGTATCAATGTGCAGATTGTTCTGAAAAATTTGATAATGCTGTAATAAAACTTCATTGTAGAAAACATGATCATGATTTTGATACAAATTCAGGAAAATTTGTAACTACGTTTTGTTATAAATTAAGAAATTCTGACATGTCAAATATTTCAGATTCTACTCAAATAAGAGATGAGTTAGTCAAGTTATTACATGGTTTTAATTTTACGGCAGAACTTAATTTTCTTGTACAAGGAAAAAGCGGCAATGTTCATGAAATTCCGATCTTTGGCAAAAACAAATACAATAACGATTCTATTTTGATTTTTATCAAAAATCAATCTACAGGAATTTCTGAATCAGATATGAATTCTATTTTAATCCCAAAGTTAGATATTGATCCTAAAAGCACATTGCTTGTAACAGTATCTGATGTCAAAGAAGATGTGGAAAATCTTGCGAAACATTATAAAATTAATTTAATTTCTGATCCTAATTTTTCAAAAATAATTTCACGTGTAGAAGAGTTTGTTTCTGCATGGTATGCCCATAATGGTGGTCATAAATGAAATGTACCCCATTTGATTCTTTAAAAAAAAGACGTGCGATAAGTCAAGTTATGGGCAGTGTTGTGATTTTAGGCGTTGTTACATCTATCGGTTCTGTAGTTTTGTTTAATGGTATGAATCAAATCAATGCTTTCTCATATGATCTGTCTTTTCATGACAAAACAAAAAATGAGGTATATCGTGAAAATCTAATATTTGAGCATGTAAGATTTGAGCCTGGAACTGATCAAATTATTCTATATCTTACAAATATCGGAACAACTGAATCTACAATTGAGAGCATAACTGTTGTTCAAATCGATACTCAAGAAATCTTAGTTGATTGGAATGGAAGCATAAATTCTACTATTCAGATAAAAGAATCAAGTGATCCTATAATTCTGAATGCAAATATTGGTTCACATACTTGGAATGAACCACAATACCTTGATTCAAAATATAAAATCTCTATAACCACATCTAA
The DNA here is from genome assembly GCA_021414365.1 of Nitrosarchaeum sp. Classification (GTDB taxonomy): domain Archaea; phylum Thermoproteota; class Nitrososphaeria; order Nitrososphaerales; family Nitrosopumilaceae; genus Nitrosarchaeum. Next base: position 2,078 of record JAIOOR010000024.1, on the reverse strand, counting down.
GGGCAATTTTTTCACAACTGTCGCTGCTCCATTTAATACTTGATTCAAAATGAAAACCAATCCTAATCATTTACAATTGAAAAAAAACTGTCTTTCTAAGAAAAGAGGAATTACAGATATAATTTCAACTATGTTGCTAATGGCAATAACTGTAGCTGGCGCAAGTACTTTGACATATTTTGTAAATGACTCCTTTATTTCTGGGAATTTATCTACTGCGTCATCGCTAAACACAGAAACTAAATCCGTTCAGTTAATAGCATATGATACAAGAGACGCTTCCACATTACTTAAAGTAACAAATCTTGATAATAAATTTGGAGACCAACAACTATGTAGTGTTTCTTGCACTGGTGTTGGACTCTCAGATAAACTTCCTTTAAACGGAGGTTCTGAATTTGTTATGATCAAAATTAAAAATAATGGAATACATTCTATCTTTTTAGATAATATTAAACTAAACAAGATTGTACACACATGGGATTCTCAAACATCTGGTATTGCTTTGAATACTCTCCAAGATTTGTCTTCTGGTGGTAACTATCCGCACGATGGAAAGTTTTCAATAATACCGGAATATTCTATAATTCAGTCTTCTGATAATGAAATCACTAACGGTGATACTGTTAATCTTTTGATTAAACTTGGTCCTGATGATCAAGATATTTTATTAAATAAAGGCATTCAGGTCATGTTAAATATTGGAACTATAAATCCAGTGGAATTTTTAATTGAGAGCGGCAGTGCACAATGATTTTTAAAAATAAATCCTCTTCTAGGCGTGGAATATCGTCTATTGTTGGTGCGTTGATTTTTACAATCTTAATGATTGCTGGCTTTTCTTCAATGAGTTTAGCTTTGGATTCTCAAACAGACATTGTGAACACTCAAAGAGTTGTATCTGATTTAGAACTCAAAAAACAACAAGAGCAATTTGGAATAACAGCTTTTACTGATTCAAATAATATTTTAAATGTCTTAGTTGACAATAATGGCCAAAACCCAGTTGAAATATTACGTGTTTGGATAATTAACAAAACTCTTGCAACTCAACCTGTAACGCCTTTTGATATTCATCCTGATGATACGTTTGTCCCAACTAGATTCAAATCAAATGTACTTTCTAACCAACTTCTTCACATGACTCCTGACACTTATGATATCAAAGTAATCTCTGCATTGGGTACTGTGAAAATTACTGAAATGACTGTTGGTTCCAACTCCTCTAGTGGATTAAGATCTGAAATGATGGCTAATCCACCAGATGTAATAATTGGACAAAATGTTACTGTTGCAATGGTTGTGACAAACACTGGATTATCGACCATTCATAATGTTACCCCTGAACCTCCTATTGTCATTCCTTCTTTGGCAGTTCTTGCATCCTCTTCATCAACTCCTGCTTCAGTTGATCTTAATCCTGGTGCATCTGTAATGTTTTCATGGGATTATACAATATCGGGCAATAGTGATGATGATGTTAGTTTCTCTAGCTATGCAAGTGGAACTGATGAAGATTCTTCAGTGGTGATAAGTAACACGGTTTCTGATGTAAGCAGACTACGATTACCAACAGATGGTTCTACTGATATCAATGGAACAAACGGTCAATCTGATCCTAACATAATTAACGAAGATTTGCTTGCAAGACCAAAACTATTCCTCACAATTCCATCTCCCCAAGGTGACTCAAACTCAAAAGCATTGTGGGGCATAAATGTAGCCAATCCTGTAAATGCTCCTATGAAAGTAAGTAAACTCTCGATTACCGCTTTTGCTCCAGGCGCTAATAACAATGATAAAATTTTTGATGCTAACTGTGTTGCCGATAACATCTTTCCTACAGGTGCAAATCACTGGACTTGTCCTTCTGAAAACGTCATCATGTGGCAAGATTTTGTAAATCCTATAACTATCCCTCCAAACTCAACTGAACAATTTTTGGTGAAAATTTTACCTGGAACCATTGCAGGTCAAAATATTTTGGAATCTATTGTAGTTCAAGCATCCGTATTTACCACAGTTGGCTCATTTGGAAAATCAGGATATCAAACTACAATGTATGATGGAACAGAAGT
>JAIOOR010000025.1 GCA_021414365.1 Nitrosarchaeum sp. | reverse complement strand
TCTCAGATAGTTTAATGGATCTAACTGCTTTTGTAGTTAAAACGTCAGATGGAGTGAGTGTTTCTGTGAGTGTTTTTGTAGAGAATGCTCTTGTAGTTAAGATGTCAGATGGAGTGAGTGTTTCTGTGAGTGTTGCAGAATGAGCTGCAGTTGTAGATACAACATCGCTGGCTGATAATGTCTCAGATAGTGTAATGGATCTAACTGCTTTTGTAGTTAAAACGTCAGATGGAGTGAGTGTTTCTGTGAGTGTTTTTGTAGAGAATGCTCTTGTAGTTAAGATGTCAGATGGAGTGAGTGTTTCTGTGAGTGTTTTTGTAGAGAATGCTCTTGTAGTTAAGATGTCAGATGGAGTGAGTGTTTCTGTGAGTGTTTTTGTAGAGAATTTTTTTGTTGAGATGTTATCAGAAACTGATAGTGTTTCTGAAAGACTTCTGGTTCTGCCTATGTTCTTTGCAACGGTATCAGATAAACTGAGTGTCTCTGAAAGTGTTTTTGTAAAGAATGCTTTTGTTGAAAGTTTATCAGAAACTGATAGTGTTTCAGTTACAACTCTTTTCTTTGGCAAAAATTCTATTACCTGATATCCTACAATCAAAGTACCAGAACTAGAACCTCTAGTTACATGTACGGTGTTTGAATTATCAAGTTTCAAAGTGGCATGAGCCGTACCTATTGCCCCAGCAGTTCCAAAAGAACTACTACCTGTTCCACATCCAAATGGTGTACAAACAGTACCAATAACAAATGATCTGGCTAGATCTACAGAATCTCCTGAAGATAGATTAAATGTACTATCTAAAGTTCCAGAAGACTGGGTGTATTCTCCATGTCTAATGTTTGCATAGTCTACTGGGAGTTGTACAAGAGTCCAGTTGATTGTAATTGCTGTTGCCTCTGAAGTGTTTCTTGTAAATACCAAATTGCCAGAGCTGTTAATTGTTGCACGTATGTATGACGTATTAGGAGCGTAGCTGGAACCTGTGTCCTCTTTTACAAAAGATACAAACAGTAGACTTCTTGATCTATCAGCTGCAGTTCCAGTAAAGTCAGAACCTGCAGTAAGTGTTTTTGTAGTTCCACCAGATGCAATTGTCGTAGTTCCCCTTTGGACATTAACATCAAGATTGTTCCAGTTAAGTATGCCTACATAGCTTTCTTGAGGACCAGTGTTAGGAGCTGTGTTTACATCCCATTGCCAGTGAGTAGAGTCAGTTAGTTTAACTCTTTCAAGTTCTCTGGCACCAATACCTGTATCATATGCATCATGCTCATGTCCTTGAGACCAGATCATTGTCTGACCCAAGTTTACTGATGAGATTGATGTAGAGTATGTAGCAAGTGCACCTGATGCTGGTGTTGTAAGAATTGATGTTTGACTTTTAACAACTGCATGACTACCAAATTCAACAATGTTACATACGTATGGTAGATCTTCAGAAGCCTTTGAAGCTGCATGCTGAGTTGTTCCATAAATATGAAGATGTGTGTTATCAGTAATTGCCCATGCTTTATACGATCTACTGTGTGCATCAACCAAAGCATTGCTAAATGTACACATTGCAATTGCCTTTGTATAATCTGCAAGGGCTGGAGAAATGGTAATTGATGTGTCCTCACCAGAAGTAGTACCAGTAAGTACTCTAGTTTTTGGTCGTGCTTCAAGATCATCACCTGGCTGTGATACAGCAGAATCTAGATTACCTGACATAGTAATTGTTTCTGAGAGTGTTTTGCTGACTTTCTTGGAGATAACAATAGAATCAGAAATTGATAGAGTCTCACCTAGTGTAATTTTAGATACAGGTCTTTTTGTTGAAATAACATCAGATGCAGTCACTGTCTCTGAAAGTGTTGTATGCCATGTCCTTGCTGCAGATATAGAATCTGAGACACTTAGTGTCACTACTCCTCCATAGAGGTTATTGGAAGTTGTATCAAAGAAATATGCATGTAGCAATTCATCACTGCTAGTGTTGATAGAAAGTCCTCTATAGTCAGATGTGCTGTTTGTTATTTGTCTTGGAGTTTCCCAGCTTATTGATGTATAATTTGAAGCGGTAGAATAAACATGAGTAGAAGTTGTTGAAGGTCCACTATTGTATATGGCATACAGTCTTCCAGTTTGATCATCAATTCCTATTGATGTATCAATAACATATTGTCCAGTTGTTGCGTTAAAGATATTTTTTAATTGAGTCCAAGAAGAAGCGCTATACTTGAATGCTAGAACTTCACTTGATCCATAAATACCAGGATTGTTAACTGTGGATATGTAAAGGTTATTTGTTGATTTGTCAATTGTTGCACTTATTGCAGCAGTGTATAGTCCAGATTCTGCATATCCACTCTTAATTGTTGTCCAGCTTCCATCAAAAGTATTTGTTCCAGCATCATAGATTTTAGAACGAATTACATTTGCACTAACATCATCTGAAATTAACATGATTTTTGCATTTGGTAATGGCAATAATGTAACAGAATCATTACCATCATCAGATCCCCATGGATCACCGATAACAGTATTACTCCAATTACCATTACTTGTACATGAAGAACTAGTAGAATCACATTGTCTAATAAGAGATAAAGAAGCATCTGGTGATGAAGCATCAACTATTCCAACATAGATATGACCATCAGTACTAACAGTAATGCTAATGTCATTTGCAGCAGTTAAGCTACCAAAGTCTGAACTGACACTGGTATTTCCAATATCAACGATAGTTGTAAAAGTCAAATTTGTAGGATCAAATCGTACATAATACATTGTGTCACTTCCTGCATCAAATGCTGCAATGTGAATAAATTGGCTAGTTCTTCCAGAGGTATTTGGTTCATACCAAACTGCCAATCCTTCATAAATTACCGTGTCTGATACTGGAACTATATCTCCGCCGTCAATCCATGTAGTTCCCCCATTTTTGGAGTAACTGAAATGCAAATCTGATGCACCATCGATGTAAAATGAATAGATGTGAGTGCCATTTATTGCCACATTTCTCTTGCCTGAAGCATTCCATCTAGCATCGATAGTAGTTACTGCTGTATCAATCAGATAGTGTGGGTCTACTGCCACAAACCAGTTTCTAGCCTCAGTAAATGTTGGAACACCAGATTGGTCTATTGTGATTTTGCCTAAAGCATACAGTTCTGGTGTTACTAATGGTACAGAGTAGGAATATCCTATAGTATTTACAAAACCATCTTGTGGAGTTCTTTTCCAAGTTAGTATTTTTTGATTTCCAATTGTTTCCACTGTAGCATCTGTATTAAAAATTTCAAATGAAGATGGGACATATTCATGAATTGTTAGCTCATTGTCTCCAACAAATGATGTAATTTCAATTTCTACATCAAAGTCATTTGGTCTTGAGAATGGATCAATTTTACTATCTGTATTTCTTATGACGTCATAATCATAATGATCAAGTGCTGTAAAGTATGTTGCAAAGTTTACAATTCCATTTCCTGTTTCAGCTTGTACATTAACAGTATAATTTCCTGAAACTGTTATTGGATAGTCTGCAATATACAAACCACAAGAATATTCAACTATATCATCTGATGATAAAACAGTTGATAATGAGTTTGGATCAGTGATTTGCATCATTACATTTGCAGGACAAACAGGAGATCCTGTTGCATTTAGAACAACAATTTGGAATGATGCAGTTTCTCCTGGTTTGTAAATGCTCTTCATAGAGTTAACAGATACAAGACCCCATGCAAACTTGCTTTCATTAGAAAATTGTTTTCCATTTACAGTTAGAATTGTTTTGATTTTGTAAATTCCTGGTTTTGCATTTGTTGGATCAATCTTTATGTCAAACTTTCCTTCTCTTTGTTTTTCAAATGTTACACCTAGATTTACTTTGTTGTTGTGTACATCATAGATTTCAGCTGTGATGGTTTCTTTGTCATTCCAATTATTCTTTTGAATTTTGTTTTCGTTTGTTATTTTTTCAAGTTTTGAAATTACAGAGTTTAATTTGTCAATCTTTTTCTGTTTTGTTAGTGTTTTTGATTCATCTTTTAGTTGTTCGGTCAAGAGTTTTATTTTGTCTTTAATTGAATGTAGATCGTCTTTTGATAATTTTTCTCTTTGTTTGACTTGAGATACTTGATCTTGTAGTTCTTTGATTTTTACTTTAATAGTGCTACCATCATCTTTTGCTCCATCAGCTTCTGGAATTGGCAATACAAATAATCCCAAAAAGTCAATTGGGGAACTTGATTGGTCCAAGGCTACGGCAGTATCAGTGTTGGCTAGCTCTATTGCATTGTCAAGATTCTCAAATTCCTTGGCTAGGGCTTCTGTTTCATTATAGTATTCAAGGGTAATTTCAGCATCTTCAACAATAGAGTAAGTCTCCTTAACAGGTATTAGGACAGGTATTTCGTTAGGCACAACTAGACTTGAGGTAGTGTTTTGTGCCTGGGAATAAGAGTAGGAGAGGGTATCAGAGAGAGATAGTTGTGCCTGGAGAGCATCAGATGGGGATGGCATTTGTGGGACTATGTTTTGTGCCTGGGAATAAGAGTAGGAGAGGGTATCAGAGAGAGATAGTTGTGCCTGAATAGAATCAGTGTTATTTTGTGCTAGACTGGTCTCTTGCTCAATTTCTTTTAAAATTTCATCCATACTTTTTGCTGTGGCTGGGCTGTGCGTAGGAATGCCTTGAGAGTATAATTGCTTTATTTGTGATTCTGAGAGTGTAGAGTCAAATAGAGCAATGTCGTCTACTATGCCTGAAAACATGTAACTTGGTTTTGGCAAATCATTTTTTATTGAGACGTAGGCACCAACTACGATATCATTATTTGATGAAATATGCTCAATATCGACTGATTCTAGTTTTCCAGCCACGGATAAGGATGGGATTTTTTCTAGTTGTTTTGTGCCTTCAAGAGTTCCATTTACATAGATACTAATTGTTTTGTTGCTAAATGATGCTATAAGATGTGTCCATTCCTGTGGAATTTCGGATATTGAATCAACTTGGATCCATCTTATTCCATCAAAAATTGAGAATTTTGCCGCATGGCTTGATGCGTAATTATCTATGGTTAATGAGAAGGAATTCTCTTTGCTTACAACTGTAAATTCTCTAGAACCATAGGAATAGTCTGGTTTTACCCACGCACTAACAGTTAGAGATTGTAAGTTGTTTGTAGAGTTATCATTGACATTAATAAAATCAAGATTACCATCTAGTTTTAGTGAATCTTCAGTAATTTTTGCATCTCCAGAAGTTCCATTATTAAGAGAATCAAATTTCAAGGCTAATTTTGCATCATCGATAGAAAAGCCACGTGTGAAAATTGTAGTCAATACATCAGACATTGACACGCTTGAATCAGATGATAGTGAATCAGATGATGTTGTGTTACCCATGAATTTTGATAGTGTGATGCTTAGAATGTCAGACATTGACACGCTTGAATCAGATGATAGTGAATCAGATGATGTTG
>JAIOOR010000021.1 GCA_021414365.1 Nitrosarchaeum sp. | reverse complement strand
ATCAATTATTGACGATAATCCAAAAACAATCAGAACAAAAGGAGACGCAAATCCAGGTTCAATTCCAGGAACCGACTTTCCAATTACCAAAGAGGACTATATTGGTAAAGTAGCATATGTAATTCCACAGGTAGGCTATGTTACTCAATTATTGAAACCTCCGATAAATTATGTCATAATTGTAATTGTGATTGGAATTATGATTGTAAAGCAGATGTATAAAAAGAAAGATGACAAGTAGACCCTTACCTGTCAGATTGGTGTTTTTGTCTCAGATGTTATGACATATGATTCCCCCCGATTTGTTTTGTAACCGCCTGCAGATTCACTAGTCTCATATGACCTCAAATGGGACGGATCTATGCCTGTCTGACCTTGGTCCTTGTCATGCTTTAGCTTTCTACTGCTGACTACAAACATGACTATTCCTCCAATTACTGCCATGCCAGCCATGCCGTACAGCACGCCTCCAGGAAATCCTGTTTTTGGGGCAGTGTTAACTGAACTTTTCAGACTTGTCTCAAAGACGTCAACTCCGCCAAGATTTGACGAGTCAGCATATCCTTCAATGGCAATTGATGCATCGTCTTGAGACTCTACTATTTTAATTGAATATTTTTTATCTGTTTCAAAGTCTTGATTCCATCTTCTGTCATTACATGCTCCAACTTCAACACTGCACTCTCCCATGGTGTAATGGGTAATGACATATTTCCCAGAAAATTTGTATTCTACAGCTCCCGGAATAATGGCGGTGTTGTCAAACAGAGACTGCCATTTGTATAACGGAAGATTCAGTATTCCGCTTGCATCAAGTATCGGCAATTCCAGTATCTTGATGTCTTTGTCTTTGATTTTTTCCATCACATCAGGCAACATTACATCTAGTGCAGCCTTTGGATTGTTGATATCAAATGGACCATATTTTGTATCAATCATAATTGGTTGTACTAGTTTGATTCCTCTCCAGTTTGCATCAATTACACTTTTTTGAAATTCTCTTTGTATGACGTGATTTGTAATTGTAGGGACTAGCTCTATTTTGTATTCTATAACTGCAGAATTTTCATTTCCACTCAGTATAGCCTGATAGTTTATTTTGGCATCAGTTACAAACGCATCACTTGGAACTGATTTTAGATTTTGGTTTATTTTATCAATCAAAGCACTCATGCCAGGAGTTTTAGAGTTTGCACTAAATGATACAGTCTGAGTTTTTCCTTGCAATAGTTTTGCAATCTCTCCACCGTTTGGATATTCAATGTAAATCACCCTCAAAAACTGAAATGAAGGATTGATTGTATCCCCCACCGTGGGTATTTTAGCATCAAGCTGTGCTGCATGCGCATATGGTACAATGCTAAACACAACTAACAACAAGACTAGATATTTCATGATAATATATCCACAGAAATAGATATATCCATTATTATCAAATAGCTAAGATATGGCGGATATGTCCACATCTCAAAAGACGGCTATGGATATATTCAACGGAATAATGGAATACGGCCCACTCACGCTATACTCTGCAAATGCCAAAACAAAGATGCCAATAGGCACGATTCACAGGCACTTTAAGCAGTTAGAGCAGGAAGGCAAGATACGAGTTTACCAGTCCAAAAACAAAGGCAGAAAAAAAATTGAGTACGGTCCTACTATCTATGGCATCCTCAGTTTTTACAGACAAGACAAAGAGTTTGCCAAAAAAATTCAAAACTATTTTCTAATATGGATTGAAAACAAGGACTTTCAAGCAGAACTGGAAAAAGAGGGATTTGATATTGCACATGAGAATCTAAAAAAATCAAAACAAGTGTTTCAGAAATACATGGATTACTTTAGTGCAGTGGAAGGACAAATAGACATGATAAAAAGAGGAGACGATGTTGTTTCACGAGACACGTTGATCATGATTAGCTCAGGAATGCTATCATCAAACCCCCAATATCAAAAGTTATGGGCAGAACTGTATTCAAGTTTGCCTGGAATGAGAAAAAGCTTGGATGACTATATGCAAAACATGATAAGGTCATACAAGATATTCAAAAAAAGTCTAAAATAAAATAATTTGAAAATAAAATTATTAATGATGTTACAATAACTATCATTGGAATTAAATACAAATACGATCTGATTTTTTTCTTTGTACTTTGGTATGCAAGATATATTATCATTGCTGCAGAGATTGCCATGATTACATTAAGTATGTCATACGTGTCATTAACAATGACGCATTGACGAAGTCCTACCGAACAGTATGAGATTAGAACCGTAAGATTCCACATTGAATGAAATGCAATTGCAAACCAGCCCTTCTTGGAAGACCAGACTCTTAAACTAAAAAAAATATTTGGAATTGTAAGAAAAAATACCCCGTATGAAAGATTATCTAAAGAGAAACTGTCTGCATTAAACAAATGTACAACAGACCAAACTATTCCCGACACGAGCAATATCAGAGGATTGCCAGACAAGTAAAACGGAATCCCAAAAAATACCGATTCCTCTAACACTCCTGAACCCAGGGCAAGTGATATGGATACTGGAATCTGGGGGATTGTATAATTAGAAATTAGCATGTTGGCAAAATATGAGCCTGTATACATCATGACTAGCCCCAATCCGTGGTAGAACAGTCCCATCTTGAGTAGGTAAAAAATGGTGTTTTTTTGAAATGGTCTTAACCAGTTTTTAGGATTTATGTCATGGATTTCCAAAATCATACTTTTTGAAACAAGTAGCCAGTAAAATATCCATTTACAAAAGGAATCAAGGATCAGAATATCTTATGAATTTCTTATATAGTTAATAAAAGAAAGTCACAAATAAAAGTTTGAAAAATTTGAGCAGATAAATATTACATATTCCAAACTAGAATATGTATGGAGAAGATTCTCTTCATTTCTGGATTATCCCAATAGCGTTTCTTGCTTTAGGCGTTACAATATTTGTCATAATCATAGAGTATAACATCAATGTATTGTGGCCAAACGCAGCAACAGAACTCGAAGAAATCAAAAAAATGTCATGTGATGAAATCAAAGTCAAAGATGGCAATAATGACTATTGGACTAGGGAAAACGGCAAAATTGGAAAGGAAAAAGCAGACGGGTGTGTCGAAGCTGAATTGGCAGCAAAGAAAGCAGAAAAAGAGAAACAGGACGCAATACTCGCGGACCCTAACAGTTTGGAATCACTAACACGTGATTTAAAGAAATTCCAAGAGTTGTACAATTCCACTAGTGCATCGTATAAACTTCATGCATCACAGGCTGAAATTTTAAAACAAAATGTCACAGACTTTGAAAACCAGGTAGAACAAATCAAATCTAAACTGGCAAAAGAATACGGTGTAAAATAATTAAAAATTATTGCAAATAATTCAAAAGTCTAGTTTTCATTTTCTTTTTCTCCAAATGAAAACAACTGTAATGATAATTCCTACAGTTACAACTACTGCTGGCCAATAAGCAACAATAATGAAATACCAAGGTAATTTATCTCTCCTATCAAAAGCATCAATTGTAGGTTCTGTTTCAGATTCATCAATTATTTTTGAAAAATTAACATTTGACTTGTGTTCTGCCCAGACAGCATCTTCTACTAAGAGTGTAGTGCCACTTGATTCACCCATAACAGTAAAGAAAACTTTAGATTCAAAAATTCCACTAGATTCATCAGTTTCAGTTACTGTTAATTGGATACCATTATGATCAGTGTCTGACCACACATGAATAACAAAAGAATCTATTTTGTTATGATCTAGATTCATGTCTTTATCAGTTACTTGGATTATACCCGTATCATTTGAGAAATAGTTTGGTTTGTCCCACTTTACTTTTATTCCATCATCAATTGGTGCAAGCCATTTGTCACAAAGGAAATCATTTCTGTGATCTTCAAAGCTGGAAATCTTGAATGCATCAACCCATTTAGCCATTCGGTATTGTTTGACACCATCTACTACAAACTCTGTACATATTATTGCCGGCAATTGTAATGGAGTATTTTCATTGTCCCATTTCCTATCTGACATCTGCCAATCTCCAAAGTTTAGCTCAATGTTTCTAGCATAATCTTCCATGATGCCTCTTTGGGTTAGCGGAGAATTAGAACCAGAAAATGAATCAAAGCATGGTTGTGGCAGAATTGTTGCGGCACAGCCTCCATATGCGTACCTTGTTTCAGAATTGTCTGCAACAATAAACAATGACAGCGATAGTATGCCCATAACAATTATCAAAAATCTAGTTTTCATTGTGTGCCACATTTTTTACATCTGTAATAACCCATATCTGAAGACTCAGAATCCACATCTGAAACAAACTCGAATTCTTTTGAACCACAAACGTTGCATTTTCTTGGATTGTATTCAATATCTTCAAACTCTTTTTTTCTTTTGAGGTATTCTTCTTTTGATATTTTTTCTTCAATGTATTTTTTTTCTAAAATTCTCAATGCCTCATCGTTTTGCTTTTTTTCTTTTTCAGATATCGGATCTACACGCCTGTAATTCAATATAGAATCCTTGTTTGATGAGGAGTGTTTTTTTGTATACCAAATTATCAGACCAACAAATACGATTCCCAAAATCAATCCGTATGGAAAAGGAACTACCGTCTGCAATCCAAAAAAGACAACAATTGCCAACACTATGCCAGATATGATCGTTTTCATTTTTCATTCATTCTAGGGGGATTACGTGAACTGTAATACTCAAACATCGCCTCAGATACCACATAATCACATTCAACCTTGATTACATAGTATCCATTCTCACACATGTTAGGACCGCCACATGTAAGTGCAAATGTTTCAGTATTATCACTGCCTTTTTTTAGCAATGCAGAATCAACTATTTTTCCAGTTTGACTAAACACGGTTAGTGCTGCCATGGAATGAGATTTCATATTAAACCACACATGAATTCTAATCTCATCCTCTTCACTGTAAAATTGTTTGTCAATTGAAATAATTATTCGTGAATCTATTTTCATTTTTTAATCGTCCTTTTGATATGGTTCTTCAATTATTATTGGGACATCAAATGGAATGAGCTGCTTTGCTCTTGCTTGGTAGTACTCTTTGGCATTAGGCATTGCATCAAACATTGCACTGTTAAAATCAATTGTAATTCCTTTATCATTTCCTGAACCCATTCCAGACCAAGGTATTTCTGAATTTTGTAGTATAGCGGCCCCTATTGTCTGCCTGTCCTGAAAACTCAGATTACTCATATCATCCGGTATAATGCTAATTTGTCCTCCGCCCATATGATCAGAAGATGTACTTCCAGGGAGAGGCAATGTACGAGAATGCCATGCATACACCCCAGATTTTTGAAAAGTCATTGATGCTGTAGTTAGTGGCAAAATTGTAGGCCCGTACCAATTTGGATTTTGCCAGTCACCATCACCTTGAATTCTTATTGGCACTGACAATGTGTTTTGAAATTCAACTACAATGTCATGATTGCCATGTACTATCAAATTGTATGGAACCACTTGAGGTTCATTGCCGTTTTGGGCCCTAATGGTTATTGTTTTGTTTTGACTCAACACGGATTCGAGTGGTAATCTTACACTAGTATCAAAGAACTCTAGTTTAGTTATGTGGACTCCTTCAACTTTGGCCTGATTGGTCATGCCAGATAATCGATATGTGTTGTTGTTGGTGTCATTGACAAATGCTTCAAATGATACATGTGGAGGTAATGATGTTAGAACCATTCCTGAATGTACTTTAAAATCGGGATTGTTAACTTGTATGTTTTGCTTATTTAACTCATTTAGCATTTCATTTTTCATTACAAGAGCTCCAAGTTTTTCAAAAAATATATCGCCATAAATCCCATGATATGACATTAAAGAATCAAAGCTTTCTTTTTGCCATTCAGAAATTGTTTTGTTGAGGTATGTATCTTGAGTTATCGGTTCGGTGTCTTTGTAATTAAAGCCTCCTATAGTATTTCTATTTGTAAACTGTTCATAATTAATAGATACAATTAGTGATAAAGAGATACCAATAATTGCAATTATTCCAATTATAATTAATGGTCTAGTTTTCATTTATGTTGGCCAACCATCATCTTGGTTTTTTGTAATCTCTTCAAGTGCAGAAAGCACATTAAATAATCGAGTGTCTAACGTGTCACCTTCAATCCAATGTATTGTATTGTGCGTGCCACCTGATTCTATGTTTAGCACATATGAGATACATGTTTCACAATTGTTTGCAGTTTGCTGAATGTCAAAAAATTCATTTTCAATAACTATCTGCCAAAACTTTTCAAATTCAGAATGATTCACAAGATAATGCACATCATCAGTACCCGTAATGCGCATCAATCCAGGTCTTGATTCCAGATTTATTTGCTCATCTCGCCGTTCTTGTCCGAAAAACTTTTGGTAGTGCACCTCAAAATCCTTGAAATCCTCAGAACGTTTTGCAATAAATTTTTGATTTATCTCATCCCATTGATTATCAATTACGGCATATACCACTTCAGTGCCTTTTACCTTCATGACAATATTGTGATCAGTCTTAATTTGATGTGACTCTTGATTAATTCTATCACCATAACCAGTAGTGTCTGTGCTAAAACGACCGCTAATTAGATACGTTGGTGGCAAACCATCTTTGTGCGCAAGATTGGCAAACCCTCCATTTCGTTCTGTTCCATCAAATGTGAATGTCTTGCCTGATTCTAGGAATTTTATTGCAGCATCACTTGTAATTTCACTATAGTTTGGCTTTTCAGAGATATTCATGTCAGGTAACGGAATGTAGCGTTTTTCTGCTACCCATCCTCTTTGCAAAAGTTTTGCCAATGTGTCAGGGGTGATGCATGCAGGACTACCATCAATCTTGAATGCAAGCGTTGTTCCTTGTTTGCTACATTGAAGTTCTCCCTCAGGAGTGTTTTCTTTGAATTGTTTTAGAATAGGTTTTGTTTTGATTGGGATATCATCATAGTTTGAAGGAGCAGACCCGTCTGCAGTAACTGAAATGCCAAACCCTCTTCCACTTCCATCACTACGTACATCTACAAAATAGTCATGCGCTTCAGTTGGAATAAAACTCCATTCTAGTACTGTGTGTCCTATGCAAGCAGGAAGTGTGATATCTTTAGAGTCTGTATAGTAAATGGCTCGTTCATCTTTTTTCTTGCCATCATGAATTACAATATCATATGTTATGGTGCGAGTATCAGATTGAGTGTTTGTAACATCAACTTGAATAATGATTTTCTCGCCTACTGCAAAAATTTGTTTTTTATTGTAATTGCTATCAACTGTCTGAAACTCCCATGGCGAAGGCATGTCAGTCAGATGAGCTAGTTCTTCAGGTATTGGCTCACAAGGAGTACTGATTCTGTATGACGTTACTGTGTTTACTCTATACATATCGCCGTCTTCTCTCAAGTAGAGATAGACATTATCACCAACATCAAATGTTACAGTAGAACCCATGGGATCATCTTCTGCATCAGGGCCTCCACGTGCAATGACTGACAAGACTTGTTTGCCAAGGGGGTTCTTGATGTACTTGTCCACTTTGACTTCATAGATAGTATCAGTACTGCTCAATTGATATGAAAGAGGATCTGGTTTTGAAAAAGAAACTATCTTGCCAGTAACAATTACATGTGCAGCATTGTACTTTTCCTGATCAGAGAAATCTGGAGGTGCAATGACACTTGGGGTTAGAGAAACAACAAGAACCAGTGACAAAAAAAATGCAAAATATTTCATCATATCCTCTGCAATACATCCTGATCTTTTCTGTTCCTAGTGGAATGCCGCACCATGGCATTGCAGCACGGGCATCGGATTATCCATTCTTCAAAATAATAATCACAATTTCTGCAAAAACTTCCGCCATCTTGGTATATTCTGCTCTTGTTTCCCTGTGGATGCTCCCTGCAGATGTTCTTGCATTGGTTCACACATAATTTTAAAATTCACATATTCATAAGTTCTTCTGATGTTTTACATTATGAATTATTTTTTCAGATTATTTGCACTAAAAAAAGAGTAGTAATACTTTTCAACTAGTGTTTTTGGATCCAAACTGTTGAGATTTCATATTTTCATACTTTTGGCAACCGCTGGTTTTGTAATTCCGCTCAGCGTTATACCGCAGTCAGCATTTGCACAAACTTCTGCAGATACAAGTGAGCAGGTCACTTTATCAGAGGATCTTGCAAACAATCCAGTTGCGCAGGACATCTTAAAAAAAATAGAGCAGACAAAACAATGGATAAAGGATCTAGAAGAGAAAAACTATGATGCACTTGAAGCTAAAAAACAGCTAGATGCAAAAAGAGTAGAGGCACTTGAAAAACTAAATCAAGACCTAAAAGATTGGGAGGCACTCTGGGATTACTATTCTCCAAAAAACTCTTTTTCTCGATTTGTCAATACGGTGCAAGAACCACAAGTGCAACAAGTGTTCTGGGATCAGTTTGAATTTCATCAAATCAAAGTTGATGCGGGAAAAAAGACACTCAAGGAAGTCATTGCAAGGGGGGGGTTCTCTAAGTGAAGCCCGTCAGGCGTATCTCAGCGCAGCAGAAACAAAGCGAATCGAGTTAATCGAGGCAAATAGCATGTTTAATGTAAATCACAACTTGGCATATTACAACCAGCAAGTCCTCTTTAACAAAGAGGGACAATTCATTGAGACTCCAATAACTGGAGAGCAGTTGCGAAAATACTATGAGGATTACAGGACAAACCCTGCATATCTGCAGGCAAATCCAAATGATGCCGTATCATGGGATGAACTAGGAAAGACAACTCCTGATACAGAGTGCAGACAAGGTTTTGTTAACAAAAATTATTGATTATTTGATATGTTAGATAATTCTAATTTTTTACTAGAATTAATTTTGATGAATGATTTTTTGATTCAAAAGTTCTCCTAGCGTTAATTCAATTTTCTTATCCAAAGAATATTCTAATTCTTGAGAAATATGACCTGAGAAAAATGCACCTACCACATTTGTGCCTAAATTTTTCACAGAATTCACAATTTCCACAAAATCAGCATCTCCTGCTAATATTATTGCAGTATTGTATTGTCCTTCATATCCTTTAGTAATCATGTCTATGGCAATTAGACTATCTACCCCTTTTTGTCTCCATTCCCAATTCTTTTTATTTGTAATTCCGCCAACAGGAGATAAAACATGTCGTCCTAAACGAACTTCAAATAATTCTAAATTTTTAATTTTTTTTATATATTCTTCTTGTTTTTGTTCCTTTTCTGAAAGCATGTCTGCTATACTTCTAAGTATGTCCATATCTTCTTCTGTTTCGTGATTGAATGAATTTACATCTTTCACACTTGCAATACCATCATAATAGTATACTCGAATTACATGAGCAGCAAAACGTGTATCCAGCCTACCATTATCTCGTAAATAACTAGCAAGACCTTGATAGTTAATGTCATCATTATGAACTAAATTTTTTATATTTTTCCTAAGATAGCCTCCATCAATGAAAATCATGATGTTGTTGGCACCTGCATATCCCGGCCCACTGCTATATGTTGGCATATTTAGTTTTAGACTATTACATTTTAATGAGTTTGCATTTTCAACAAAAAATGGATTTACTTTTTACAGTGAATTTGAACATCGTAATCTGACGGTATCTTCATAGTCAAAGATGCAGGAACTAGAAAGGTATCAATTTTCCCAGGTTCTTGCAAATCTTGAGCAGTTACATTGAATTTCATGCTTCCAATTGAATGAAACACTGTTCGTTCCATTCTTTCAGGAGAGAAATACGGCAATGTATCTTGATAATTGAATCTGAATCTTGGTTCTAGATCAATTTCATCTCCTCCAGATTTTAGGAAAAATGTGACAGGTTCAGGTAGTGATATCATTGGAACATCTTCCAAATAACACGATCCATTAACATCCAATTTGATACTATCATTTTCTGGAAAAATTGTAATTTGGTAATTATGACTAGTCATTGTACTTAGATGGATTGGGATTTGATACTCAAATTGTTTTAGTGCAAATGGATCGATTAATACAATGTGAGCCATATTTGTTGAAAATCTAGGTTCAAAATTTTCTATTTCAAATTGATTTGAAGAAAGATCATACAGAGAATATGTCATTAATGCCACGGCCACTGTGAATACCAGCATAATCCAACCTTGGTTTGAAATTTTCTTTTGAACTTTTTCGTTATTTTTTGCTAATTTCAAATTTTGTTGAGTATTAACAAAATTTGTTAATTCTGATAACTCTTCTCCTAAAATTTGGTATTGTCCTTTAATTACATCAAATTCAGTTTGAAGATGTTGTGATTCATCAATTATGTCAGTAGAGAGATTCTTTAACAAACCCAGATCAATATCGTTTAGTTCCCAAGCATCTGCTTTTAGAACATGCTCGCCATAGTAATTGTCATGAATATGATTTAATTGATTACCAACAATTCTTTGAAGATATCTTAGTTCATCCATTAATGATGCATACTCAGTTTGAAATGAAGATTTTTGAGTGAATAGAGAAAATCCTTCTGAGGGATTATAATTTGAATAATCATAAACATACTCTTTAATTATTTTTGACAGTTTCTCAATATCGTCTTTCCAAGAAATAATTTGTTGTTTTCTAACTTCAATCCAATAACGATAATGCTGAAAAGATACCATTGTATAGTATTGTTGAATAATATCGTGAGGCCATGTTTCATTTTTAATATCAAAAACCATAATCCCAGAAAAATCAAAACCTCCACCACCATAGACTGCCCTATGCTGGGTAGATATCGACAAGCTTTGATTTGTGATATTTGAAACGGATGTAAGTCCTATAGTGTTGGCTCCATAATTTGTCAACACTGTGGTAACAGGTGCTAAAACTTTACTGTCTATGGCAAGTTGTACATTATTTACAAATTCATCATACTTATCAGAAGATAGATGAAAATGAATTATCGATATTGGATGAAGTGCAGTTAGTTCATTTTTAATCAAAACTGTGTTAGTTATGTGTTCTTTCCAGAATTTCCAAATTTGCTTTTCATAATTTTCTATAAGAATTCTATTTTTTTCATAGTTTGAATTGTTCTGTATCAAATTCAAAGATGATTCACTTAATTCAGCTTCGATCGTAATCATAATTACAGAAGAAAAATTCTGATATTGATTCAAAATGATTTTAATATTTTTTACAAAGTCTAATTGTTCTGGAAATTCGCCTATTTTGATTTCTTCTCTTCTTCCTAATGCAATATGAGAATCTGTCCAATCTGGTTTTATCTCTAAAGTCCTAGTCATAGTGCCTAATTCCTTGAAGAAGACTTCTTTTTTGTTGGAATAGACAAAATCAGTTAATGAAATAAAGCATTTTCTCAGATTCATAAGATGTTCTTACTCTTTGTATTATTAAAAATTAAATTGTAAATTAACAGTTAATTACACATTCATCGTGTTAAAACACAAATGAAATTGGATAGACAGTATGCAGGAGGAATTCTAGGTACTATGATAGGTGGTATTGGACTAATTTTATGGTATGTTAGTTATTTAAGTACTAGAGATTCAGTACTTTCAAGAAAAATTAATTCGGCATTGGACCTATTGCCAAACTGTGGTTTTGATTCATTACGAAAAGAACAAGTCGAAGAAATATTACTTCAAGCTAAAAAATCTCTAGACATAGATGAGAATTATAGACAAGCTGCAGATTTGATCAATTCAATAAATTGGGATTTACGTGCATGTAATCCAACTTTAGAAGCTAATGTAGATTTAATGTTGATTACAATATTGATCATATTTTTTGCAACAGGAATTTTGACTATTGTTAGACATCATAAAGAAACTCATAAAAAATCAGATTAATTGTCAATGTCGGAACCCCCCATTCAAACAAAGTTCAAATTGAATTTAATAATTGAATAAATTTTTCTCCTGATTTTATGGCATTTTCAGCTTGAGTTCTAGATGGAACATATTGTTGATGTATTACATTATGTCTCACATTAGGACACTGCTCTCTCCAATTCTGGCATTCCGTGGTTTGAGTAATTTGTTCATTTGTTGCTTATTTGTGATGGGTTGAATCGTTTTATGTTTCCTGCAATATCAAAGCCAGTCTGGGCAATATCTCGAAAATTCTTGCCCGATTTTACATATTCATAAACTGCTTTTTCGGCTTCATTTATGCTGTTGAATTTAAGAACTGTTTCTTGTTTGGTCTTTGACATTTTGGAAAGTCTTGTTTTTTCTTGAATACTTGTTGTTGGTTATTATGTTATTCTTGTTTTTTCTAAAATTGATATCATCTTTCTTGTTTTTTCTTGTATTGCATGATTTTTCTTAAAACAATTGTTAATTTTTAATTTAAAATAATCCATATCAAGGCTAGTTACATATTAAAATAATTTGTCGAAATAAAAGGAACATCATTTTCTACATTTTCATCATATTTCCAAGATTCATCAATAAAATAAAAAAACGTAGCAAAATTTTTTGTGTCTTTATAGTTTCTTCCAATCATTGCCCATTTAGTAATTTTATGTTTATACTTCTGAAGCATCATTCTTTTTTTGGCATGTTTATAGAAATCTGTAGTTGTCTGAGATGTAAAGTAAGAAAAGCCTACATCATATGGTTTTGGAATTGCAATGAAAAATCCATCAGGAGAACCATCGACTATAATTTTTTTTAGTTTATCTTTAATTTTTTTCCCTATGATTTGACGATGATATATAGGAAAATCAAGTAACAAATTAGTAATATCAGTAAAACCTTTTTGATGATACTTTTCTAAATTTTTAATTAATTCAGCAAGGGTAGGCTGAATCTCTATTGTAGGTTTCTTTTCATTGAAAACATAGTATTTTTCAAACTGATCAAAAAAATCTGCGCCAATAGAAATTCTGTTAATTTTCCTTCCTTCTGCATCAAAAGAATATTCGTAAAAATTACCATACTTAAAATACCAACCTAAAAACTCGCCTTCAGTTATTACACTAAAAACTCCTCTTTTTTGAGTTTCAGTCCTTTGATGAATGTAATGTAAAAAATAGGAAACTGATTGGATACAGTCAGTAATGATGTCTAAATCAAATAGATTAACTGACCAAGGATAGTCATTTTCATCAAACATTTTCAAAATATCTAATTCTTTCAAATTTGCCTGAAAAACATCTAGTGTTTCCAAGGTGCTGTTTATGAAGAAAAATTGAAAATCATTGTTTTTTGAATTTACACGAAGAACTTCCTTGCCTGATTTATCTTCAAAAACCACTTCGTCTGCAGATTGGATGTAATCTCTTGTTCTTTTTGCCTGCAAATATGCTTTTTCAATTATCTTCTCTAAACTTGATTCAAGAGTCTTAATTCCTCCACGCCGTCCTGCCAGAGGTAAGTAATTTGCCTTTGATTCCACTATGAGAATCTTATTATCAAAAATAATCACAAGATCTGTTTCTGGTCTTTTCCCATCCACATTATAATACAAATTTCGATACATATTTTTTTCAGGAAAAACTCTGGAGAAAAAGTCAAATGTTTTATCTTCTAGAAATTTAGATTTTGCTCTTTCATATTTTCCCCAAACATCAGTTTGATTTTTCTTTTCATCTACAAGAAGATTTTCCAAAATAAAATCTAATTTTGGAGTCAATGATGTTCCTAAAGGACAAAAGAAATTTTTTTCATCAAGTTTGATGAATGGTTTTGTACTCAACATATTTTCATCGAGAGGATTTTCAAATGATTCAGTTTGTTCTCCAAATGTACAACTTAATGTATTAATAAAATTTGAAAATTCTTTTTTACGTTCAATTTTATTCAGTGTGCAAAATTCATCTATGTTTATGGTGAGAATTTTTGAAGCGCCAATTAAAAAACAGTGATCTGCATAATAAAATGCTGCTTCTTCTACTGTTTTGAATCCGTTTTCTTCTAGACTTTTTCTAAACTCTAAATTTTTTGGATCGTTGTATTGACTAACTGCTTGATCAAATTTTTCTTTACCCAGTTTTTGTTTATCTCTTATTGCCGGTTCTAATGTATTAATTATTGAGTCTATAAATGATAAAGCATCATTTGTGTTAAATCCAAATTTCTCTATTAAAAACTCATCAATATTATTAAACACAGATTTGACCTGATCAATCTTTTGAAAATTAAAACTTCTAGGATTTGAATCAAACATGAATTTTTCTTGTTTGCTGAGAAATGACAATGAGCTTTTATCGGATTGATCTACGACGCCTTTTGTCATCAATCCAATTCTAAAACTATCAAAATATTTTGAGGCTAAATCTACAACATCATACACGAGAAAAGGGTCTACAAACTCTGCATCGAAATTATTATATTTCAAAAACAATCCTGAAAGAAACAGCCCAATAGGGTTTTCACTCAATGGGTTTGTAGCATCATGAAAAATAGGGTTTTGTGCTCTAATTTCCATAAGTATGATTTGTGCCAATAATTCTAACGAACCCTTTTCTGAAAGTTTGTCTACAAGTTCTTGATAATGTTTTTTTGTATTTTCTTCAGATTCTTTTTGTGCGTCTTTTAGAATTTTAGACCATTCTTCTTTAGAAGGAGGTTTTTCTAAATCTTTATTTTCCAATAATAGTTTAGAAAGTATGAATCTCTTATTTTAGACTATCCGCATCTAATTTTGAAGTATTTTCCAATATGCTTAAGTTCATAAAATATTTAGAAAATTTGTGACTGATGTTCAAATTGAAGATCTTACAAATGATTTGATAAAGAAACAAACAGTTGTGTGGAGAATTAAAATGAAAAATAGATTGTTGATAATTGGAATAGTTTTAGCATCTGTAGGTTCTGGCACATATGCATACGTGTTACATACGCAAAGCCAATGTAGTTCTCTTCCCGGATACTCACATAATCCTCGTATGAGAACTTTTGAAGACTGTTTGAGTTATTTACAAACGACTCAAAGTGAACAACCTCTTGAAAAAAATATCAAGATAGAAGGAAAAATGGCAGATAAAATATGTTCAATTATCGGGGGGGATTGCCCGCCGTACTATCCGGGAAATCCGCAAGAGAATGGAACTGTTATTGTTGGATATATAATTCACGGCAGAAGCGGTGTGAATGCATACTATCAATTTCTTATTCAAAATGAAACGCTCAGCTATGTAAAAACGGTAAAGCAAAATGAAAACTAGATTTTTGATATTATTTGCAATTGTTTTCACCGTTGTTTTTTCATCGTCTGCATATGGTCTTGTTATGCCGATGACTGCTCAGGAAGTTTTGGACGGATTTGATCTGATTCTTCTTGGAACAATAATGGATAAAAAACAATCCGAAGGCAATGCTCCAGTATACACCATAGGAATTGAAGAGATTGTAAAAAAGCCAGACTCTTTTGGAATGCCTAAATCTGTCTTGGCAGTTGGATGCAATCCAAATAGAGGACACACAGGTACTCCTTGTCCATCATATGAGATAGGGGATAGGGGACTGTTCCTACTTGCATCCTCTGAGCAGGGTTACGAAGTGTCTTTTTACTCCCAAATCGCAGAACCGCATTGCACATCAGATCAATTTCTTGCAAATTACAAAGGACAAGAATCGGGATTACTCTTGACGCAAAATGGGCAGTCAAAGACATTCTTTACTGGACAGCCAATTGACATTCACTATACAGTACACAGCAGAGACATGAAAGAAAAAGACTATTCTGTTATGCTCTCCGCACATTCTGGCAAGTTTGCCTATTCTGATGTGGTAAATGGCACTGTCAATGAATGTGATGGCTCTAAGGTTGTGACTGCATCGTTTGTTCCAACAGTAATGGGAGTATACGGCTTTAATGCAGATTCAGATGAAGGAGGATTTGGTTTTTCTGGTATGTCAATAATTGATCATGGCGCAACTCCATTGAGGCAATACAAGGCAGGAGTACATGCACAGGATACGTGGTGTAAGGAGGATCTTCTTTTGGTTTTAATGCGTGATGATACTCCAAATCAAATTTTTGATAACAAGCCAGCATGTGTAAAGCCTAACACCATATCGAAATTCTCAGAGCGAAATGTAATTGAGCTGGCATCTTTTTACAACAACCGACCTTTGATTGAAAGATTGTATGCAGGTATGGAAATTCTCCGTTTGTCAGACATTCCAATTACAATGATGGGGCCAACTGATCATGAACAAGTTTTGAAAATTCTAATCGACGAGGATATATCAGATAAAATCCCCGATGGTAAAGACTATTTTGATAGAATTATCCGAGAGACAATCCCGTTTAACGTGCCGCTTAAAATTACATTTGGAAAATATTGAGAATGATATGACGACAAAATGAAAACTAGGTACAAAATATTTTTGGTAATTGCATGCTTTGTTTCATTTTATTTTGCAATAATTCCTGTCACAGGATATTGCATGGAGTCAGGATCTGACTGTACACTGCATATGGAATTGATTCATCTTACACGTCCTGCAATTGCAGTGGATACATTTGGAGATGGAATATCGCAGTGGAGCGGTACTGTTGAAGGAATAGAACATACTAGTATGGCAGATCAAATCATGCATAACATGCCATTTGTAGCCAGCATGATTGTACTGCCATCTGTAGTTATTGGTTTGATATTGGTTTGGGATAAAAGAAAATGAAAATCAGACTGCTGATAATTATCAGATCAATTTCTTGATGATGTTTTATTGTTGGGATGCCGACAGAGCATCATGAACAAGATTAAATACAAATTTTGCACATAACAAACATGGTAAGCAAGCATGACTATTTCAAACAGGACTGCTCAAAGAACGAGCCTGAGGAAATTGCAACCCATTCAAACGGAAATACGTTTTACAGGTGCAAAAATTGTAATTATTTTGGCACTATGGAGTCATTTACAAAGTCTTTTCATACTTTTGAAATATTACAACAGCATTAATCATATCAGATATTGAATCCTCTAGATGTTTTATGATCTTATCATAATCCTGAAGCGTTTGTTTTTCTGATGTAATATTTTTTCTCACCTTTATTTCATCTATTGCATCCTGTGTATACTGCAACGCTTCAAGTGTCGCATCTAACGGATTTACCATTATTGTCTAATCATATGACATGTATTTTTCTATTTGGAAAGTAATGCTGGAAGTCAAGGAGGGATAAATGATCAGTTTAGATCTTTTAATCTTCGTCTCATTTGATCTTGAGTAAAAATTCTGATGAAAATTTATCCTATGAATAGTTCTAGCAATAAAGATCAAATGGATAGCAACTAAAAGTATTGACCAAAATACTTGACAAGACAATAACAAATAAGCCAAAAGCCCCAACATATGCAAGTTTGTTGTTTTTGTAGATAAACCATCCAATAAACATCCCTGTAATTCCTATTGTAAAATGAATTACAAGTGCTGCAATTCCACTAAACTTTACTCCAAAAAACAATGTCTCAGGGTTTATCGTTACTGCAAGCATATAGAAAAAGTAAAACCCCCACTGTAAACTCAGGACAACAACGAGCGCTATTGTGTATCTAGTTTTCATTATCTAATGTAAAAACAATCTTTGTATAGTATCCATGTGTTGCTTCTTCTCTAGTATTTTCCATCACGCAAAGTACAGTTTTATTTTCAATCACATTTGCATCATCTGGAAATTCTACTCTAGTGTCAAATAGTGTCGCAAAATTTATTTCATAAACACCATTAGAATCAGGCAAAAATCCCCGGGAGCCAGATTTTACATACACTGTATTAATTCCAGACTTTATTGGAATGCCTGATGGATGAGCAGATTCGCCGTCAATTTTTTCTTTACCGTCACAGAACATTGGATACACATGAAGATCACTAGGAATTCCGTACATGTCTTGTGGAATTACAGAGTTGTCCCAAATGTCGGTTCTGTTGTTTTGATCTGTGAAAACCCATCCAATTTCTTTATCTCGTGGCAGAAAATCCCATGATTTGCCTCTGTTATCACCATTATACCCAATTGGCTGAAATTGCCAAAAAGTTACTGTGCCTGAAACATTTTCAGATATCTCAGTTACAATTAAAGGAATCAAGCCATTTGAATTAACTGGATCTCCAATGCTCAAAATTGTGTTTTTGGTAGGACCTACAGCCACAGTGTTTTGAAATTTAGTCAATGGGTCACCTGTCAAAAATTTCTGACCGATTTCATCCCATGTATCATCAACTATTGCTGAATGAATTTTGTTGTTTTGTGTGATCACCATCTCAATCTCATGATGGTATGTGTCAT
This sequence comes from Nitrosarchaeum sp., assembly GCA_021414365.1. Classification (GTDB taxonomy): domain Archaea; phylum Thermoproteota; class Nitrososphaeria; order Nitrososphaerales; family Nitrosopumilaceae; genus Nitrosarchaeum. Next base: position 188,363 of record JAIOOR010000021.1, on the reverse strand, counting down.
TGTTTCCAAAAGTTTCTGTATTGTTTGCATATCCTGAAGAATGCAGGTTAAATGATCCCCTTACCAAAACTACGGGCGGCAAAGATTCCCTCACACTTGAAACTGTTAATTTTAGAGAACCGTCAACTCCATAATCTGAAAACCTTGGGGTAGACTCTATGAATTTTTTAGCAGTGTTTAATGCAAAAACTTTGAATGAATCACCATATAACCAACCACGATTTTTTAATTCAATGTAACTTTTTGCAGTAACACAAACTGGTTTGTTGTTTTGTGTTAGTGATAAGATGAATCCTTTTGTAATGTCTTTTTTACATTGAATATCTTGTATGTCAATTCCATTAGATACTTGTTTGAGCGGAGCTAAAACATCTGGAGCAACTCCCAAGCAATCAAAGTCATTTCCATTTGGACTGATATTTACTATATCACTAAATGATTTACCGCCATCATTGCTAGTCGAGTACAAAATGCAGTTTTTGTTGTGGTTGCCGGATGTTACAAAATAGACATTGTTTTTATTTGCAGCAAAGTCAGGCATCCAACCAATTTGAGTTGAGACATTTTTTAAAATATCTACAGATTCTGTTGTATCAAGATCTGATGAAAAATATGCTGCGGCATCGTTGTATGGTGGATTTTTTGTTGTAAGCCCAATCTGATAAAAAGTGTCATTGTCTAATTTTGATATGATGGAACCGTATTGAGCCAATTTATCATTTAAAGGAACTGGATTAATGGTAAAATCCTGACCCTTGTCATCACTATAGGCAAGATATATTTTGAAACTCTGCGTTTGTCCGTCATAGTATTCGGATTTCCACAAAACATATACTGAATCTCTATGGGCAAAGACAAAATCTCCTGTGTTGTCTGTGGTATCAATTGAATTTGGATCAGAATCAAAAGTAATTACATCACCAAATGTCTTTCCACCATCATGACTTTTTGTAAATACCTGATACCATCTTTCAGTAATTCCAAAATTGCCTTTTTCGTTGACTCTGTCCCTCCATGAGACATAGACATTTTCTCCAGATACTGCAAACTGGGGATAAGTAATAGTTGTTTTTCCACCATTGACATTTACCAGATCAGTCAATGTTCCATTGGATAGAATTTTTCTCAGATACAGAGAACCTTTTTCGTTAAAGTCATGTCGATCATCAGATAAAATGTAAATTACACCATCACTCACTTGTAAATCAATTCCCTGATCTGATTGTTCGTGATTAAACAGAACTGTTGGAAGAGAAAATGTATCTCCAAAATCATTGCTTGTCACATACACAATACTGCTTTGTTTAGTGGACTGGTTCCAGTTACTAGCAAATACGTATACTGTATCATTTACTTGGTTTATTGACAAAGGTCGATAAATTAACTGATTATTTGCAGGTAATGTCTTTGGCTTGCTAAATGATTTTCCATAGTCATTGCTTTTTGCAAAAAACATCTGATCATCTCCATTTTTAGTTCTATCTCCCCATAACAGATAGACGTTATTTTCAGACACGTAAATTTGCGGGGTTGGATAAAGCGATGTTCCTTTTGTGATGTTTATTGGTTCTTCTACTGTTTTGCCATCAGTAATTTTTGCAAAGTAGACATCGCCAAATTCAGAACTATTACTTTCAACCCATACAACATATGCATCATTACCACTTGCAGCAATTTTTGGATCACTGCTACCTCTGGATGTTTGTTCATCATGATATGCATCAGCAGAAAGTACGCTGACTGATGCAATTGCAATCAATGTCATTATCAAAAGTGTACTTTTAATCATTTAACAAAACAAACACTAGATGATTCATAAAGGATTCTACAGATTTAGTTATGATCTGGATATGGTGAATAGGGATGTGATAGTTCAATTAAATCTCTTTCAGCAAATTTTTTCTTGGTTTCTGGTTTTATGCAAATTGGAATTCCAGTACCAGCTTTTTGTGCAAAAACAAGTCCTTCCTTACATTGAATTTTGTCTACAGAAATTCCAGACTTGAATTGCTTTAATGGTGAAAGATTTACTGCATCCACACTGACTAAAAGATGGATTCCGTCATAATCATGTAGCATTCCAGCATATACCTTGTTGTTTTCTACAAGTACTGGTGTTGGTTTGTCTGCAATGCGGGCATCAGATTCTAGTGAAGGAATTGCTCCCGGTCCAATAAACCCAACATTTTTTGTTGTCCCATCTTCAAATGTAATCATGGTGTTTACAGATCCGCCGGGATTAGGGAGTTTTGGATATGCAGGAGATGAAAATTTGAGTCCATGAAAGATCACAGTATCATTAGCACTCACTCCTGCATCATATCCTGGAGAGACAAAAAATATTTTTCCATTAAATGACTCTATAGTCTCAGTATCAGAATCAGGTATTGTAAAACCAATGTCAGTAGATCCAGTACGTGAATTTTTTATCTCAAATAGATAATTTCCAGACTCTCTTGGGGTGAAACTTGCCTCAAAAGTCTTGTAAATTGTACATGGTTCTAAAATAATAGTGTGTCCTACGGATGAGTGTGAATTGGATTTGCCAAACGTCAGAGAGTTTTCAAGATTGAATTCTTGAGTGCTGTTTGAAAGATTTGACACGTCGTATGTTATGATCACTGGCATTCCTTTCTGAAAAACGTCCGGATTGTAGTTGATTCCTTGACGTACTTTTGGTAATGTACCTGTACCACCAAAAACCCAGTGCTCTTGCGGAATATTGTTTTTAAAAACATCACATGCATCCCATTCTGGCTCTATCAATTTTGATAAAGGGTGTATCAATAGAATGCCTGGATATGCATCATACCCAACAGACACACTAGTAAGAAAAAACAATGCCCTGTCTCCAGTATTAAAAACTTGGTTACCAGATCTTGGGGAGGTATTTTTTTCTCCTGCTGCAAGAAGAATTTGTGAGTCTTGATGATTTTTCAGAAATTTTTCAACTTGAATCTGATAGAGATTATGTGTGGGAGAAAATGTAGAGTTAACTCCAATCACTTTACCAACAACAATTGTATTGCTAAAATCAAATGCATCTTGAGAGCTAAAAGGAGGTATTGCAAATGCAACTCCTACAAACCCAATCAAAACAAGAAGTGAAACAAGATATTTCATTTAATCAAACCAATATTAGGAAACTCATAAAGGATTCTGAGAACTCATTTGCTCTTCTTGCAATATCTTTTCAACTTCTTTTCGGTGAACAGGGCAGTACAATCCAGATTTCTTACAGTCAGGACATTTCAGATACTTGTAATAGTTAATCATGCAAAAATTTGCCATTTTAAGATTAAAATGTATTTCTATCAAATCATACCAGTAAAAGTATGACTTTCTTATTCTAAGAAAGTAGATTTGCACCAAACCATAAATAATTCAAAACAAAGCTGGATCATGCCGCAGACAAAATCCATAGTCAGCATTGAAAATGTTGTAGCCTCAGCTACGATTAATCAGGACTTGGATTTGGATAGCATTCAGAAAAAATTTCCCAAAGTAGAGTACAATCCTGAATCATTTCCAGGAGCAGTATTCAGGCTTGCAAAGCCTCGAACTGCCACTTTGCTATTTAGGACAGGAAAGATGGTCTGTACTGGTTCCAAGTCATCAGAGATGGCAAAAAATGCAATAAAGGCAGTAGTCGAGGAGTTAAGAAAAGGAAAAATCAAGATAAAAAACGAAGCCATAGTTACCATACAAAACATTGTAGCTGCAGTAAACCTAGGAGGAAAGATTCATCTGGAAAAGGCTGCAAGGATGATGCCAAGAAGTATGTATGAGCCAGAACAGTTCCCCGGATTAATCCACAGAATGCTTGACCCAAAGGTAGTGATACTTGTTTTTTCATCAGGCAAACTGGTCTGCACTGGCGCAAAGACAGAGCAAGATGTGTATCGTGCAGTAAACTCGCTGCATGTCACACTAGAAGAAAAGAATTTGATGATATACGAGTAAAGGGAAAATGAAAACTATATGTCATCATCAAGCAAAATAGAGTTTACAATATTCCCTGTGAGCCTGTTTCCATTCTTTTCGTAGTTTGGGATCCATTGTTTCATTTGCATCTTTTTCTACTTTCTCAAGTTCTTTTTCCAGTTTCTGCTGCTTGCGAACCAATGTCTTGTCTCTAGAATCAAATGCCTTGTCTCTTGCCTGAACATATGCATCAAACATTTGCCTTCTGGATTTTTTTTGAACCAATGCATATAATTGAGAAATTTGTATTTAAGCTAGAATTTTGGAATATATTTTTAATAAAATAATTGCAATTATTTTCTAAATGGGTTCAAGTCCTACTCCCCGCGCCATTAAAACGGGGATATAGTTAGAGCCTCAGATTTTGCACTTTTCAATATTAATTATAGGCTAGATTATTTTTAGAAAAATAAAAAAATCAGTGTTCTCGGATAATAGCAACAACAATAATCAAAAGACCTCCAAATATAGCAAGTGGACCCCAAGTGAAAAGTTTTTGTCCAGTTTCAAGCAATCTATCTGCAAAATTAGATAGAATAGGATTTGTTTGATTTACATTATTTACTGCATTAAGATCTACTTGCAAAGACATTCCCAAAGTTATAAAAGATATTCCTACTCCTATTACTACTCCACCTAATGTAAATATCAATGAAGCAGTAATTCCCCATATTGCAATCCATTTTGCAGTTCGTGTTTCTTGCGAATTAGATGCTGGAAAGATCTTATCTTCTAACCAACTATTGAAATTCTTTCTAGTTTTGGATGATGTTTTAGTTTCAATTATTTCAGAGATTTCAATGTCAAATCCTTCTTCTTCATGGGTTTTTACAAATTGTTTTGTAACATGAGTTTCAAATATCATATAGTCAGATTTGCCTTCAATTAATCCTAATCCGTCGATTAATTGATTTTTTTCATCTGTAAAATACTGCGGTAAAACATCAAAAATTGCATTTAACAGATTATCTAGATCTTTTTGTGTGTCTCCCTCCATTCCAGTTTGAGCGTTTAGATAAAAACAAACATCAAGAAATAATTTTTTATCTATAGTTTTTTGTTTTAATTTGTTAATGTCAGGTATTTTTTCAAGGATTATCTGTTTAAGGGATTTTTTGCGTTCTACATAATCACCAGCAGTAGTGACAGGAGTGAAATTTCTGATTTCAATTTTAGGTAATAAAACAAAACCTTTCATGTATCTATCATTGAAATGTGAGTTATTTTCTCTTTTGCTTAACTAATTCTAATTTAAAATTCTTAATTCTGGTTCCACTTTAAGATACAATTCCAGTTTTTCTTGATTCAAGCCATTTTTGTAAACTAAAAACAATAACACCTAACACAAAACTGAATAGATAACAATTAACGAATGCCACATATGCATATTTTGAAAAAAGTAGCACCCCAATTTGTGCACCAATTACGGATGATGCCATAATAGCTAAAAATGGCACAGTATTTTCATTTTTAATGGTCTTTCTAAAGTATCCTACAATACATGTTATTCCTAAAATAACAAAACTAGATACAAACAGTGGCCAATATTCAAACCTATAGACAAGTTCGGAATTTTCTGAACGGTATAAAATGATAACAGCATTGATTATTCCAATTATTAACGTTTCATAAAAAAATGAACTGCGAAATTCTCCATAAGCAATATCATGTGCACTTACAATATCCATGTTTTTTCTGATTAGTTTTTGTTTTAGATTTTCTGTTTGTTTTATCATTTGCCTTGTCCAAAAAAGGAAAAGTATGGATGAAGGTAATAGATCCGTTACTATCTGAGTATCGATCTGTACGTTGTTTTTTACAAGATAAAACGTTAGTCCCAATGTAATAATGAGCAAAACAAAGATTCGAAGTGCAATTTTCATAACAATTGTACTTATACTATTATTTTTCTCATTAGGATTTTTCATTTTTACTTTTATGCCATAGAGTTAGAGTTTATACTTTTTTTGTTTCAGAAATCAGTACTAAAAATAACATAGAATTCAGGAGAACAAACAAAACTAATTGAATAATTTCAAATAATTTGTAAGTTTAGTTCTATTTGAAGATCTATTTTGATTATTGATTACAGTGTAAATATAACACATATCTATCAAAATTTCAATAATCCCAAATGTTAATGTGTAATCAAGACTTTTTCAAATTATGATGGAAATTGATCCTTTTGCGATAATTCAGATTGATGCTACCGTCATTACTGGAATTTTGATACTTTTAACAATTACAAATCATCTTCGCCCAACTGATGAGTTTTGGTTACCAAAATCAGTCGCAACTATTGTTATTCCATTTTCTATCTCAGCATTATTTGCAATTTGGGAAACTCTCAAGGAATTTTCCAATACACCAGAAGGGAATTTTATGCCTGCATCTTTATTGGCTATGTTCATAGGATTTCTATATCTAATAGTGGTCATATTTTCACTATCTTCAAAAAATAAATGGAAAAAAAAGACATCCTAGGTTTTATTCCAGAGATACTTTCTCTACAAGATTCTTTTTGTAAAGATAATCAATAATTTTCAGCCGACTACACACCAGTACCCAAATTAAGGTTCTGTCAAATCCGTGGTTCAGAGGGGAAATACTGCCCCGTCAAAGATCGACTCATTTATTAGAAAATTATGAGAAAACGAGTAAGAAATGAGGTTTACTGGATTCTTTATAGCACTTGGAGGAGTAGCCTTCTGGATAGCCATTCCTGAATATTGGGAAGGATTTAAGAAAATGCTTAATGAAATTCACCCTGCCATAATTCCAATAGGATTAGTTTCTGTAATGATAATCGGTGCCATAGTGTTTGTTTATGATTATAGAACTAGAAAAAATGGGTCTGTAAGCAACAAAGAGGTTTGCAAAAAAATTCATGGTGAATTAAAAGATGGAATTGAATCACTTGATGGTCACTTGGATCGTAAAACTCAAGAACATGAAATTAATGGTAAAAAAGTCCATTACAAACACATCTACATGAATCATAGAGTCTATGATGGGTATGTAAATTCTGGAAATTTCAACGAAATTCATCACACATTACAACAGCCCATTCAAGATGTATATCATAAAATTACAATTCATGACCAACTTGTGCAAAAAATTGTAGATAATGATTATGTTGATGATGATGTCATAACATTAAATCAAATTGAAATAGAAATGATAAAAGAAATTCCATCTGTGATGGAAAGTTTGAAAAAATATTTTTAATCGTTAGCAGTGATTTTTGAACTAACTGTTTTTCCTTTTGAACTATTTGTTGGTGCATTTACTGAATATCTTGTTGGCGCATCTTGACTTCCATTGAATTGTCTTGTTGGTGCATTTACGGATTCTTGTGCTCTTATTGGTGCATCTGCACTTGCGATCCCTATTGATTCTCTAGAAATGTTTTTTTTGTTTTCAGCCATAAATGCAATTAGGATTATATTGTATTTATAGTGGATCCTGTATTTGGTATTGACCTTTAGTTACTTTCTAAGATACTTACTAAGAACTCCTGATTCAAAATATAAGCAGAAAGTAAAGAAAGTGGTAAAACTGGACGTGAAATGTGTTTGATTAGTAGTGAATTATTTGGTTTGATTATTTTTTTCCTAAACAGAAAAGAATGGATTCTTTCAATAAATCTCTCACATTGTTTCTATTTTGAATTGTAATTGGATTTGCACTATGAACCAATCCGTTTCTTTTACCATAAAGTTCATCTAGATTATGGGTGATTTTTGTTAATTCTAAAAATTCTTTACATCTACCTTTGATAGAACTTGGAAAAATGACATATTCACAATTAGGACAAATGAATTTTGAGCCGTTACCAATCCAATTTGAAAGTATTTCAAAACCTATCCAATAATTAATGAATGCATTAATCAAATCACGTTCTCTTATCCCTCTCCCAAACCAATCAATTGCACGTTCAATCAGTTCAATTTTATCTGGATCAAGTTTTTCTTTTTGTTCAAACAATTCAACTGTTTTCTGTAATTCCATTTCAGAAATTTCTATTGGTTTTTCCATCATAGATATTTCTATATGACTAGAATTAGGTTTAGAATCAGTAGTGTGATCAAATTGACCATATTGATATGAACGATTTGTTTGTAATGAAAGTAAATTTAAAATCTGAATTAACTCTTTTTTGGTTTTATCTTTTAAAACACCACCATCATCATGATCAATATCCCAAGAAATACAAAATCTTAGGTCATCAGGTTCAAAAATACCTTCATGATGTTGGAACTCTTCATCATATTTTTCAAGATCAAAATACCTATTAGCAAAATCATGAAATCGGTATTTCCCAAATCTATATTCCTTCTTGATATAACCTACTTTCCCACTATCGTTAACATGCCAAGTGATAGAATCTTTTTTGGTCACTTTTTTAAAAATAACAAACCCACTAAAAAATCAAGTACGATATTACCTAAAACCTCCCCGAAGAATTTTAACATCTAGAATATCTGACGATAAGTTGACAGAACCCAAATTTATCACAATTATTTCAAACCTCATATGATTTTAGATGGAAAGACACCTGCCGAAGCCTGCGGGATTGAAATTAAGGGAGACAACAAATGGATTACTGTGATTCAGAACGCAAGCAAAAAATAAAGAAACTCACTAGATTGGGTTTTAAGATAACTCTGATGGTTATTGATTATCTTGTTTAGTTTGATTATTTTCTAATTTTGCTAATCTATTGTTTAATTCTGTAACTTGATTTTTTAGTGTATTAACATCATTAATGGTAGTTCGTTCTTTTTTCACCTGTAAACCGACTCCAAAGAAAAATAATACTAATGCACCAATAATGACGGTCATTTGTACAAATCCCTCTAATTTAACAGGAAGTAACAACGATCCGAGAACAAGCCCCGCAAACAAGATTATGAAAGATGACCAAATAGACTGTCGTAATATAGTCAATGTTTTTTTGGAATCTTTATTCATGATTGTTATGGTGCTGTGAGTTATTTAACAAAACTCATCAACCGACAGACAACAGGGAGAATATGTCCCATAGACCGAACAGAACCCAAGATTGTAATTGTGATCAAAGTTGTAATGTTATTTTTTTAATCTAGGATTTTTTTTGCTTTCCAAACCAAAGTCTGTGTGTAAGATAATAAGCACCTAAAGCAATAGTGCCATATAACAAATAATACCCAACCAAAGGAGAGGATATCACATCAGTAAAAAAGCCAAGACCAAGTACAACTAGCAAGCCTAGAAGATAGATAATCCATGCCTTAATCTTGAATTGCATACTTTTGATGTTTTTACATCATAATAAAGGCGATTTCAACAGATAGAATTTTCAACCGACAATACCACAGTACCAAAATTAGCAATACATAATAAAATGTGGCCGGTACTGATGAATCTAGTTTCCATCGGAAGATTTGTTTGAAATTATTTTACAGCAAATATTTGCATATGACTCATAATTTCATCATAGGACTAAATTTTTGATTCAATTTTGTACTAGCGATCAATTCTAGTTTTTTTGATCTGTTCTATCATGTCATGGTATGCTGATTTTGTCCATGTTTTTCCATAGGATGGCCATCCAGATGCATCTTCATCCTATCCTTGATGTATTTTCATGGTATTAGCCTCGATTACAAGGATGAAGATTATGAAGATGAGGATTATCTAGGATGCATCTTTTTGCATCTTTTTTCAATGGAAAAAACATGATGGAAAAAAATCAGGCGTAAATTATTTTTCATCCTTGAAAAAAGATGGAAATAGATCGAATGATGAATTTTTTATAAATAATAATTTTTTATAAATAATTTTTAAAACCAAAAAGATGGTTTTGTTTATAAGCAAATCATGTCATGGTACAAGGGTTTGGTCCATCTTTTGCGTAGGATGGATTCATTTTATGTCATCATATGGCCATCATATGGCATACCCATGCCATCTAGATGAATTTTTTATCAAAAGGATGAATTTCGTCTTGTTTTTCATGATTTTCATCCTTACCATGACATGAAAGATGGTTCATCTTTTTGCATCCTAGATGGACAAAGATGGCATCGTTTTTTATGGATGAAAAACATTGTGCGTAATTATTTTTCATCCTTGCATCCTATGGCAAAAAGATGAAAAATTAATTTTTTATAACTAATTTTAGTTATAACTGATTTGTAATTTTGTTATAACTGATTTTTTAATCACAAACAGTCATTCGTAAAGTTAGAATCTACTTTATTTTGATGTGCGTGATTTGTTATAACTGATTTTAGTTATAACTGATTTATCGCAAGTTATCTTTTAGAGATTTGATTCGTTCCTTTAGTTCATCATCATATCTTGTCTGGGCAGATGCGCGAAGTGCCTTTACCTCAAATTGCAATTCAGCAATGTTTTCCCAGAGACTGTTTATTGTTTCAGATGATTTCTGGTTTGATTCGTTTTCTTTGAGTTTGGCATTTTCAGCTTGCAATCTAAACTCATCAGATATTGTCAAGTCAGGAACTGCATTGAGATATTCTTCTACTAGTTCAGACATGTGCAGCTTGAAATAATTTTTATCAAGTGAAATCAAACCAGTGTGTCCCATCATTACTTCTTTTTTTATCAATTGAGCCAACACTGAATCCTTTGAGATTGATTCTTTGTTTGTGCGATTAAAGAATCTTCTAAAGCCGTTCATCAGTGGAATCTCGTGTCGTCTTTTTCCCTTTACCAGAGGGTCTCGCAGTCCTGCACTTACAACTATTTTTCTAATGTGAGACCACAAAGATTTGATGTGCAATGGCTTGACAAATATTCCCTCTTGTTTTAAAAATGGTTGTTCTGGCTGTGGTTCTTTTCCAATCTGCTGAATCCAGCTAGTACGATAAGCTTGAATTGCATCCAAAGCTTCAGGAGTAATGAATCCAAACTGTCTGTGCTCAGAGTCTGAATAAATTACAATCAATCCGCAGACAACCTTGCCATCTTTTGTAACACTTTCTGTAATGTCCTGGTCTTCCCAAATGTAATTTCCATCAATCTCATAAACTGGTTTGATATGCTTCCATCTAAAATCAAAAGCCCCCAGCCTTATTCCACTGGAGGACGCTATCAGAATAGATGCAGAATCCTGGGCATTTGCAATTTTTAGCATCTGTCTTATCTCTGCCCTACTGTACCCCCTTGTCTCCTCATCGCTGTGGTTCTCCGGATACATTGAATAGATTTTTTTCCATACCACTGGAACGTCATTCATATCCAGAAGTTTTTTCATTGGCGGAATGTAGTTATCAAAGCATGATGTTTTTAAAAAGTCAGGATCATTGCTAGGCAATTCTGTCTTTTTCTTTAGGGCATCAACTATTGCAATCAAGACACTTGTAATCCATTTGGGGTCTTCTCTTGCCCTAGTGACTATCTCATTTGCACGGGACTCAAAAGTATCACATGTCAGAATATCTTCCATAAATTCAAAAATCACCCTTTTTAGTGATTGTGTGTACTTATCTTTTGTAGCTGGGGATTTGCAACCACTATAAAACAACTGGATTGGCTCGCTTGCCTCAGATACTGACTCGACATTTATTTTCATGCCATTTATGACTAAAGAAAGTAGTTAATCTATTCTATTGTTTAGGAAAGCAATCTTTATTCGATCCTAGATCATATAGTCCATGTGAAAGCACTTTGTCTAATCACTGTAAAACCAGGTAAGGTAGACACAGTAGTTGAAATTCTTAAAAAAAAACGTAAGATAGTAAAAGATTTGATGATTGTTACTGGTCGTGCAGACATTACTGCAATATTGTATGGGAATATAGATGAAATCAATAATACCGTAATTGACTTTAAAAAAATCAAGGAAATTGTAACAACTGAAACATTAATTGAAGTAGAGGTAAATATGGGATGGTAAGAGCAATCATTTTAGTAAAATCCCCCAAAAAATTAATCGCAGCAAGACTACGTAAGGTAGATTTTGTTTATGATTCATTTCCAACAAGCGGGCAATTTGATGCTGTGGCCATAATTGAAGTAGCAGAATTAGGAAAAATTAAAGATGTCACTAATCAAATTCAAAAAATTAACGGTGTAGAAAGAACTGAAACCATGGTAGAAGTTCAATAACAAAGAATTTAACATACTTTAGAGTAGGGTATATGTGAATATCAAAAAAGTTGGAAACGTGATTTTAGCCGTAAAAGATTTAGATAAATCTGTAAAATTCTATAATGAAGTTATCGGGCTACCAATCAAAAGACAGAGACGTTCATGGGTAGATTTAGGAACATCGGGTGCTTTATTGAGTTTACATCCAGCTTCACTTACAGCTCAACATATAGGCAGTTCTATTGAAAATGGAATCACAATAGGCTTTTTGGTTGGAGATGTAACATCTGCAGTTGAGGAATTAAAATCTAAAGGAGTTAAAGTTTATCGAGATATCATTGACAGAGATGCCGGAAAAAATGCAGTAATTTTAGATCCTGATGATTATTTAATTTCATTGTTTGAGCCACTCTTTGAAGATAAAGCAGAGCAAACAGGTGGATATCACGGATTTACTCCAGCTTAGATTGTTTTTTTAATCACTTCGATAATATTATTCAAGTTCTCTATTTTTCTATCAATTGAAATATAGTATGTTAAATTATCTTTTTGAAAAATCACAACAGATACTTTTTCGTGTTGTAACAATACATAATCTAATTTACCTATTGCACTTACAGTGTCTCTTCTTAATGTCATCAATGTGGATATTATGAAAAATTCATTTTTGACTTGCTCAGAATGTAATAATGGTTTTACGTCTGGTCTGACAATTCCAGTCAATGTTCTACCATAAGCGTTAACCACACCAGCATATCGCACATTATCAGATAATTGGAGAATATCTTGACATTTTTTTCTATAATGAACTATTTTGTCTTTCCATGCATCTGCAGGGGTATTTGTCATATACAAAAGTGGACTTGAATATATTTAACCTTATTCGATATTAAATGTCATAATTTGGTAAATAATATTGATGAGAACTTATAGGTATATTAGCAAAGTGTGATTAAAAAACTAGTTTCTTCTAGAAGGAGATTCTTTTTTATCATCTAATTTTTTCTTTAATTCAAGATTTTCTTTTAATAATTTATCATTTTCTTCTTTTAGAGATACAACTGAATTTTGTTGGCTAAATAATGGATGCCCTGGTGGAATAATTGCTCCAGAATTCATAGTTAATAATCCAGAAGCGTATTTTTGATAGGATTGTTGAAAGCCTTGTAATTTTTTATTAATCAATGCATTTTCTTCATTAAGTTTTTCTTTCATAGGATTCTCAAAAATCCTAAACAGAGGATTTGATAAACCTGGAGGGAGTCGTGGAAACTGCAAAGCAAGATGTGGAATATTTGGATTTAATCCAAAAAGATCTTTTAGCTGTTTAGTAGGTAAGTCTTCCACACAAATACCTGATTTTTGCCATATTTTTGCCTTCTCCTTTAAGGGACCATGTGTATAATTAGCTAATTTGGAGTCATTTTTGCTCAATTTGAGCTGATCGCTGATCCTTATAGATTCCAATTTTAGATCGCAAATAGACATGACAGAATCTGCAAAGACATGTATCAAATGTAATAAAAATATCAAAGGTGAAGATCTTCATAAAATAGTAATTTATGTAATCCAGGAAAAATTCACCGAACATCATTATGAGCATGTAGAGTGTCCCGGAAAGTTTACCGTTTAACCACTGTATTCATATACTTTGTAAATTTCACCTGTTATTCTAGAACGATATTTCCATTCGTTGTTTTTCCAAACAACTTCTTCGAATAAAGATTGAGAAGATGGATGTAATTTGGAATATATATCGTAACCAATTAAAATTTGATTTGGTTTTGCACGTGATTGAATTTTTGAAGCAATATTCATTGCAGGACCCATTAGATCCACATGAGCAGAATCATGATTTGAACCATATCTAACAACGATACTCTGTCCAAAATCAGCTCCAATTTTTACCATTAAATCAGGATAGTCATATTGGTTTAAAATTGGGTTGATACCTTTTTGAATGACAGTTAACATTGATTTTGCACAACTAATTGCATTGTCTGCAGCTAAAAGTGGATTTTCAGAAGCAACAAAATATCCAATTACTGCATCACCGACAAATTTTAAAACATAACCACCATGAAGTGTGATTACTGATGCCATCTCTTGAGCAAAAGAACTTATTATAATTGCCAATTTGTCTTCAGGCAGTTCTAATGTCATTGTAGTAGATCCAACCAAATCAACATAAAGTACTATCATGTCAAATTTGGAAAAAACATTTTTTCGTAGAAATTTATCTGATTCATCTGTAATGCCTGAATATTCATATCCTTGTTTTAACGCAGCCCAGATTCTCTTCTGTGTTTCTAGAATCATGGTTTCAGAATCTACCACTCTTTGATCTTTTTGGCCAAGCAGCATATCTATAACATTCGGGTTTGATTGTTCAGATGTGGAATTTACTTCAATTTTAGATTCTTTGGACTCGTTGATTTTAGACATTTTTTATCATTTTATTCCAGTGGAAAATCCGTAATACAGATAAGACATTTCCCCCTACTCCCCTTATAACTTTCATTATAATACGGTAGAATTACTGAATTACATATATTGCATAACAGACTATCTTCAGACACGCATAAAATTACCTGATTTTTCTATTTAAAAGATTTGAATCTTAAGGTTTAAGGATTGTTAAAATTTGTCATAGATTGTGCGTTTAGGTTCAAGATCATCAAATGATTTTATTCAACTTTTGAATATAAAAAATGAAGACATTCAACAAAAATTTCTTGAAAAAATAATCTATCTTATTAAACCAATAAACGTTAAGGTGATGTTAGGAGATGCAACAATAACTGAACAAAAAACTTTTGAACCTGGACGCATAAATAATTTTTATCAAAATATTATCAAAAATTTGAAAGAGTGGTCAGTTCAGGAAGTTTCAATATCAAATAATGACGATATACGACGAATTTTTACTAAATTTGAAATTAGAGAGGGGAATTATCTTGTTTCAGGACACCTGTCAATACAATACCATGTATTGTTGTACTACAAACCGGATCAACGAGTAATACAAGCACAAAAAGAGTTAGCTGAAATAATTGATTTGACAAAAAACAAAGAACAGCAAATGTCAGACAATAGTGATCAATTTGTATTAAATAAATTAAAAGAAAAAGGATACAAAGACTTCGATCATCAAAAATTATTTGAAATATTTTATGAAAATGATGAATTTAGAGAAAAAATATACAAAGAAATTCAAAAAGACATCGAAGTGGATTTTCAAGATTTATCAATTAAAAAAACTGCATTGATTAAAGAATTGGACAATCTATTAGTAGAAATATATCAAACCAGTCCTGTACTTATTGATGACACACGATTGATCACAGGAGAAGAAGGATGTCTGTGTACATTTGATATTGAATTTATTCGAAATAAAACCAAAGAAGGGTTATTTGATCCACGAAAAATTTCCGAAGCAGTTAAAGAAAATATTATTAAACGTTTAGACGAATTTTCTAGATTATTGACATTATGGAATTAATTTTAATAATAAATATTTTAAAAATTACGTAAGATAATTGCAAAATACCCTATGAGTGAAAATTAGGAGGAATTTGATTCTAATACCCAAAAATATTTTCCAATTTTAAAAATTACGCATGAAAATACAATTACAATAGAATTTTAGAATGGAAGAAGTCAAATATCTCTTTTATCAAGCAGAATTTCTAATGAATCCAACATATGATGAAATACAAAAAGCCAGCTCTTTACGAGGAAATGAAGTAAGAAAAACACCGTTATTGTATTCACAGGTATTTAGTGATATTACAGGTTCAGAGATTTATCTAAAAGCAGAGTTTCAACAAAAAACGGGTTCATTTAAAATCCGCGGTGCATATTATAAAATAAAATTATTATCAAAAGATGAAAAAAAATATGGGGTAGTGGCAGCATCTGCAGGTAATCATGCACAGGG
The DNA here is from genome assembly GCA_021414365.1 of Nitrosarchaeum sp. Taxonomy (GTDB): domain Archaea; phylum Thermoproteota; class Nitrososphaeria; order Nitrososphaerales; family Nitrosopumilaceae; genus Nitrosarchaeum. The sequence continues at coordinate 172,339 of JAIOOR010000021.1, read as the reverse complement.
AGTAGCGTTTGCATCATCATTAGAAAAAATTCCATGCACAATTGTTATGCCAAAAAATGCATCACCATCTAAAGTATCTGCAACAAAAGGTTATGGGGCAAATGTGATTTTAGAGGGAATTAACTACGATGAAGCATCTACAAAAGCAAAAGAAATTTCCCAAAAAACAGGTGCAATAATGATACATGCATTTGATGATCCACAAGTTATAGCAGCTCAAGGAGTAATAGGATTGGAAATTTTAGAAGATCTTCCAGATGTAGACGAAGTATATGTTCCAATCGGAGGCGGAGGATTAGCTGCAGGTATATTAATAGCAATAAAAGAAAAACATCCAAACATCAAAGTGATAGGAGTACAATCAAAATCATTTCCATCAATGTATGAATCAATAAAAAATGGCTCTTTAACATCAAGTGGAGGTTCAAGAACAATAGCGGATGGAATATCTGTAAAAACACCCGGAGAAAAAACATTTTCAATAATCAAAGAATTAATTGACGGTATAGTCCTAGTCGATGATTCAGAAATTATCAAAGCAATGTTTTTGCTAATGGAACGAATGAAATTTGTAGTAGAGCCTGCAGGCGTTGTTAGTTTAGCTTATTTGATTTCAGCAAAACCATCACCTGGAAAAAAAGTTGTGGCGATACTAACAGGTGGGAATGTTGACATGTATCTTTTAGGACAAATAGTAGACAAGGGATTGGCTACCATGGGACGTATGCTAAAAATATCTATCTTGTTACCAGATAGACCGGGAGCATTCAAAGAGATAGTAGATGAAATTAGTGCAGCTAACGCAAATATCGTTGAAGTAGTACACGATAGATTGAGTTCAAACATTAGTGCGGGCTCTGCAGGAGTGACTTTGAGTTTAGAAACTCAAGGAAAAGAACAAGCAGATAAACTAATTGAAATATTACAAAAGAAAAACATCCAATTTAGTTTAATGACGTAGATTCATTTGAATTTTTTTTGAACAAATTTACGCAGACCTTGTTTTTTTAGATCTTCTGATTCTTTTAACACCGAATCATGCTGACTTAATTTATGCTGTTTTAGTTTCTTTTTAAGCTCTGGGAATTCATTTGCTAAAATTTTTACGGCAAATATTGCGGCATTTCCTGCCTTGTTAACTCCAACTGCAACTACGGGGGACCCAGAGGGCATCTCAGTTATCGAAAGAAGTGAATCTAATCCTCCAAAAGATGAAAATTTCACATTATCTGTTTTAGATTGTTTATCGTTGTAAACCATTATTGGAACTCCGATCACAGGAATTATTGTATGAGATGCAATCATTCCTGGAAGATGTGCTGCCCCACCAGCACCTGCAATTATTATTTTAAATCCCATCTGTTCTGCATGTTTTGCATATTCTTCTAATCGTGTAGGAGTTCTATGAGCAGAAATTATCTGATCCTCATGTTTTATTTTAAATTCATCTAAAATTTCAGCAGCACCATTCATAATTCTGCTATCTGAGCTAGAGCCCATTATTATCCCAATTAGGGGGTTTTTTGTATAACTCATGATAATAGAAAAATAAAGCATGTTATTATCTATAATGGCAAAAATTAGGTGTATGCAATACAAAAATATAAAATCACATATTTTCAAATCCCATTAACAGATACTTTCAAGAAAAATTAGTTTATAGAAAACATATAGATATTTTTAATCGAGTGTTAGAAAAGTGATAATGAGTAAGATTCTTGGCATCATAGGTGGAGGACAACTTGGAATGATGATTACTGAAGCTGCAAAAAAAATGCCAGAATACATTTCTAAAGTAATTGTCTTAGACCCAACACCTAATTGCCCTGCTTCACAGATAGGTGCCGAACAAATTATTGCCGATTTTAAAGATAAAGATGCCATCACAGAATTGGCTAAAAAATCAAATATCATTACATATGAAATTGAATCTGGAGATAGTGATGTTTTAAAATCCGTAGAAAGTATGGCTGAAATTGAACCATCTCCAGAAACATTACGAATAATTCAAGACAAATTTTTACAAAAAACATTTCTAAATAAAAGCAACATTCCCGTCCCAGATTTTATGAAAATATCATCTATTTTTGATTTAGAAGAAGGTTTGAAGAAATTTGGTTATCCTGTATTACTTAAAGCAAGAAGAGATGCATATGATGGGAGAGGAAATTTTAAAATAGAAACTCCGGAACAAATTCAAAAAGCATATGATTATTTTAACGGTCAGCAACTAATGCTTGAAAAATTTGTTCCATTCAAAATGGAAGTATCAGTAATTGCAGCAAGAAATACAAAAGGTCAAATCAAGACATATCCTTTAGTTGAAAACATTCATGAAGAAAACATTCTAAGAGAAACAATAGCACCAGCCAGAGTTTCAAATAACGTGTCAAAAAAAGCTGAAGCCATCGCAAGTGATACTATGAGAGTGTTAAAAGGTGCAGGAGTATTTGGAATAGAAATGTTTGTTACACAAGATGATCAAATTGTGATTAACGAAATAGCACCTAGGGTTCATAATTCTGGCCATCATACATTACAATCTAGTGAAACATCTCAATTTGAGCAACACCTAAGAGCAATTTTAGGTCTAGAACTAGGCAGCACTAAACTTGTACATCCTACAATAATGTACAATATTTTGGGTTCAAAATCTTTTGAAGGAAAATATAAACAAATATCACTTTCAGAATCAAATGTATTTCTAAAAATGTATGGAAAAGAAATTTCCAAACCCCTGCGAAAATTAGGGCATTTTAATTTAGTTGCAAATAACGAAGAAACAATAGATCATTTATTAAAAAATCTTGAATCACTTAAAGAAAAAGTAATAACTCATCCAATTAACTAATTACAAATCAAAATTATAGCAGAAATTAACCTAATACGTTTATTAATTAAATAAAAATCCAACCAACATGGCATCCATCCCACATGTACTTTCAGGAATTTCAATAATTCTTTTGATATTATACGGTGTTGATGTAGTAATAGGTGGTGGAGGTGCAGGAAAAGGATTTTTGCCTTTTGATGCAATGACACGTGGAATAGGATTTGGAATGCCGCCAATAATTTTATCATTTGTTGCATTTTTCATATCCAAAAAACCCCCATTCAAAGGACTGGGTATTATGTTAATCGTAACTGGTGTTTTGATAATTATTGGCGGTGTAATGTCTAGTGTTAGTGCCTCTGAAAATTCAGCAAGAATGGTAGGAGAAGGAGGCGGATTGATTATAGTTGGGGCAATAATTGCTGTACTGGGTGGAATAAAGATAAAAAAATCCCTATCCAATGTATAACATGCCTATTTGTGCAAAATGCAATAACAACGTATCCAAAGTTTATGATTGTGATCATACGAATGATCAAGAATATTGTAAAGAGTGCTATACTGAATTGCACTATTATTTGACAGAGGAAAAATAATTTGAATGAAATAGAGACGTTAATTCAATGGCTTATCTCACTAGTTTCTCAAAATCTTTATCCAGGAGTATTTGTAGCAGCGTTGATCGAAACAGTATTTCCGCCTATACCAAGCGAAGCAATTTTTCCATTGGCAGGATATAGTATATTAAAAAATGAAATGAGTGTAATTCATGTCATAGGAGTTGGAATAACAGGAGGGTGTGGTGCTACAGCCGGCGCATTTGTGATTTATTTTATAGCAAAAAAATTGGGCCGAATAGGGTTGATAAAATATCTAAAATATGTAAAAATTAAAGAAAAAAGTTTAGAAAAAGCCGATCATTGGTTTGAAAAATACGGAGATAAATCAGTATTGATAGGCAGGGTAATACCTGGAATTCGTGAAATTGTATCAATTCCAGCTGGAATTTTCAATATGAATCCGATTAAATTTTTTATTTTCACATTAATAGGATCATGCATGTGGAGTATAGCATTAACTAGTGCAGGATATTATTTTGGAGTTGCGACTATCCATATCATCTAAAAATATTTTGAATACGAGTATCAAAAATTTTGAAGGAACATAATAAAATAATAAAATATTTTAAAATAACAATAACATTATGGACTACTCCAAAAATCACATACGTCACTACTGGATTAGACACAAGGACGGCTACCTTTTCTGTGGAATTTGTAAAAAGAAGAAAGATGAGTCAGCACAGAATTCCTTAAATGAGTAATTAAATTAGAAAATTGTAAGACGTAGAAAATCTAATTAAAGTTATAATGTCTCATAGGAAATGATTGTTATATGAAAGCAATAATTTTAGCTGGAGGTAGAGGTAAACGTTTACGACCTATTACAGATTATGTTCCAAAATCCCTCATCCCTTTAAATAACATACCAATCATAGAATGGCAAATAAGATACCTGAAAAAATATGGAGTGAAGGAGATCATAATTTGTACGGGCTATAAAGCAGAGATGATCAAAAATTATCTAGAAATGAAAAAAAATCTTGGGATCAAAATAAAATTTTCAGTTGAAAAAACACCGTTAGGTACAGGCGGAGCTATAAAACAAGCAGGAATTTCAATTAAAGATAAATCTTTTTTTGTAATAAATGGCGATACTATTACAAACATTAACCTTAAACAACTTGCAAAAAAACCAAATTCGATTGCATCGATTGAATTAAAAACCAAATTCGGAATTATAGAAACAGAAAACTGCAAGGTTACTAAATTCAAAGAGAAAAAAGAAATTTCAGATTTGTGGATGAATGCAGGAATTTATCACTTGGAAAAAGATTTATTGAAAGACTTGCCAAAAATAGGGGATATAGAAAAAACAGTTTTTCCAGATTATGCAAAAAAGGGAAAATTAAAGACAGTTAAATTCAGAAATGTATTATGGCATTCTATTGATTCTTTCAAAGATATGGAAGAATGCTCATTAGAATTAAATAAAAAATAAACAATTGAGTTTTAGGCACCGGTTCTATGTAGAGTCACCATCATGTATGCAATCTCACTTACAAATGACTGATCATCATTTACACATGAGGCATATTTTGAAGCGTCTTCCCAAAAAGTACTTTTTTTGGTAAAATTTTCAGCGTAACTTTGTTCACTCAATAATTACAATTATGATTTACTTTCATAATATTCCACCTCAATGATAATTAACACATTACTAAAAGAATACGCGCCGATATGGTCACGAAATGATTTAGTTTCTTACATGGCTATTTATTAAAAAACACATCCAAACAACCCAATTTCGGAAACACTAGAATATCCAAGAATTACAAACAAATTATGCGAATAGCATACAGTTTAGGCTCACTTCTCACAATTAATCAAGTCATAGAATGCTCAGAAATACTGTCTCACACCAATACAGACACCATTTGGATTCCTGAAACATGGGGTATGGAGAATTTTTCTATGCTAAGCATGATATCACAAAAAACAAAAAAACAGAAAATAGGTTCATCAATAATCAACATTTATTCTAGAAGTCCTGCATCAATTGCAATGGGGGCAGCAACGGTAGATAGTATTTCAAATGGACGGTTGATCTTGGGTCTTGGAACAAGTAGTATCCCGATAGTAGAAGATTTTCACGGATACAAGTTTGAAAATCCTGTTTTAAGAATGAGAGAGTATGTAGAGATCATCAAATTAATGTTGTCAGGAAAACAAATCAACTACACAGGGAAAATATTTCACTTGAAAAATTTTAAACTTTTGATAAATCCACACAGAGCGAAAATTCCAATATATTTGGCTGCAGTTAATCAAAAAATGGTAGATTTAACATGGGAAATTTCAGATGGTGCAATATTTTATTTGCGACCAATAAATGAAATGAAAAATACCATAAAAAAGATGCAACAAAAAAGAAAAATTGATGTCACATGTCAAATCATTAGCTGTGTTTCTAATGATGCAGAAATTGCCATAACTCGTGCAAAACAGACACTTGCATTTTATATTTCAGTTGGAAAAATATACAGGGAATTTTTATCAAAAAATGGATTTGAAAATGAATCTAAAAATGTGTATGAAGAATTCAAACAGTCAGGATTTAAATCAAATTATGAATTAATCTCAGACAACATGCTAAAATCATTAGCAATTGCAGGCACGCCTGATCAATGTATCATACAGTTACAAAAATTCCGTGATACAGGAATGGATTTACCAACTATACAATTTAATCCAGTAGGTAACGTAATAGACTCATTTAAATTATTTACAAACACGTTTTCTGAGGAAAAATAATGACAAAGGTGGGAATCGCATCATATGGAATCACAAAATTCTCAAAAGAGGATTCAAAAATAGAATCTGTTTTATTAAATTCTGTAAAAAAATTATTTGACAGTAATTCTAATTTGAATCGAAATGATATAGATGCAGTTTTAGTGTCTACTAACAATAATTCAAAATATTTATCTGCAGTACTATCAGAGATGGCAGGAATTGAGCCTAAAATCGCCCATACGGTTGAAAGTCTATGTAATTCAGGCACAAATGCAATTGTATCTGCATATTCATACATAGCATCAGGTTTGGCAGACATGGTTTTAGTGTCAGGAGCTGAGAGATACGATAGTCCAGGACAGGTTTTAGAATGGGATAATTCCAGAGGTGAATTCAAACATCCAATTTTTTGGGCAAGTATTTTTACAAAATCGTACAAAAGAGAATTTTCAATTACCGATGAAGAATTAGCAATTGTGCCAGTAAAAAATCACAAACAAGCACAAAACAACCCCAATGCAATTTCAGAAAAATTGTATTCATTGGAAGATGTAATAAATTCTAAAAAATTAACCGATGATCTTAGACTACTTGATTGTTCAAGGCCATGTACTGGCGGAGCTTCAATTTTACTTGCTTCAGAAAAGACATGCAAGAATTGTACAGATAATCCAATTTGGATAACTGGGATAGGACAAAAAACAACTTCAGCAGGATTTACAAAAAACATGACATTTAGTTCAATGGTATCAACTCAGGAAGCGGCATCAACTGCACTTAAAATGTCCAAACGTGATGCTAAAGACATAGATGTTGCAGAAGTTCATGATGCTTTTTCTGTCTGTGAGCCAATGGCTTTAGAATCGTTAGGTCTTTCAGATAAAGGCAAAGGATTAGAATTGATAAACGAACTATACGCTACAAATAATTTAAAAATTAACCCAAGAGGGGGGCTTATTGGCTCGGGACATCCATTAGGTGCAACAGGATTAGCACAGACCATTGAAATTACTCAGCAGCTGCAATTGTGTGCAAATAAAAGACAAGTAGATAATGCAAAAGTAGGACTAGTACATAACATGTCTGCAGCTGCTACATCATCGACAGTTTTAGTTTTAGAAAAATGAATTTTGAATCTGAATTAAAAAAAGGAAAACTCATCATTCCCGAATGCAACCACTGTAACAAAATAGTTTGGCCCCCTTCTGAATTTTGTAATCAGTGTTTTAATGAAGTTTCTTGGAGAACAGGCTCGTCTAAAGGTAAAATTATTGAATTTTCAAAGCAAAATGATAATTATTTTGGATTAATAGAAATTGAAAATTCCATAAGAGTGCTTGGAAAAATTTCTTCTGGAATCCCAAATTTGGGGCAACATGTCAAAATAGAAAAATGCGGAATTAAAGATGGTAGTTATTATTTTGAGTTTTTATTGATATGATCAGATAAACTCAGTGTAGATGTATGGGGTATCTACAAGCTGATCAAAAGTCCAGATAGTTGGCAACGAAACTGTTTTTATGACTTTAAGACCATGTTTGTCAATCAAAGAATTCCATCCTCCATCAGATTGATTGTCTGAAAGTTGTCTCTTAGAATGAGTTCCTGCAAAAACAATACATGTATTTTTTTTGAGATTAGTTTTAGAAATTTTTTCAATGATATTAGTTGCCAAAATATCGCCTCCCATTTGGGGCAACCCACCTATGAAAAACACAGGACGAGTCAAATTCAATGAAGAGTAATCAAATTCAATTGCATCCACGCAAACAGGATTAAAATCTATATGTGTTTCCAACGATATGATCTTTTGAAGTTCAACTAATCCTTCATCGATTTCAATACTTGTTGTGATTAAATCCAAAAGTTTTCCACAATATGCAATTCTCCCATCTCCAGAACCAATATCTATTAATTCTTTATAATCAAAACTTTTTGCAATTGATACAGTAATGTATGCTGAAAGAATCCATGTTGGGTAAAATGGCTGGCAGCTAGAACCATGCTTTATGCTATTTAACCAATATTCGTTAATATCACCTTCATAAATTTTACATAAAACATCTGAAATTTTTTGTTCATATGAGTTATGATAAATTGGATTTCTTGCAGCAAATGCGTGTAGTAATTCTAGATGCTCATCAAGTATTGGAAAAGATTCAGAAGATGAAATCGGGATAATTTCTTGAATATGACTATGTCCTGCATAGATTTTTGTAAATTCTTGTTTTAATGAGACTAACTTTTTAGCAATTTTTTCAAACATTGAAAATGTCTCTTATCTGGGATTGATAAACTCATTGAAAGATACTTTAATGATGAAATATTTTATTTTAAATTTTTTAATGTTTATAAAATTGTTTTAATTTTTATATTAGGAATTGAACTTAATTTGAATTTAAATGAAAATTATTGTTAGTGTTTTAGTTGCCCTTTTAGTTACAAATACAATAATTCCTACTTTTTCACAATCACAAATAATCAATGATGTAGATACACAGCCAATTCAAAATGGTGAATGCAGTAATGGCTGGTACATTACTGGATATTTTCTTCCAATAGAGACAGATTATTCATCAAATTCAAATCCTATTATGATTGATAAGAAATGGTATAATTTTCAAGCTGATTTTCTAGATGAGGTAAAAATTCAAGGTTGGGGTAAAACTACTTCTGGAGATTATTTAGGATGGGATCATGGAAAATTCTCTCTTAATTCTATACCTCTAGATTCAAATGGGAATAAACTGGTTGTTGGGACTATAGCAGTTGATCCAGAAATCATAAAAAATGGAACAGAAATATCAATCATAACATTGCCCCACCCTTGGGATGAAATGATTTTTCACTCAAAGGATGTAGGTCCTGCAATTGTTGGAAAACATATTGATGTGTATACGGGTGAAGGACTTGAAGCTAGAAAAGAAGCATTTAGGATAACAGGAGAGGATAATTTAGTTTGCACAATTAATGATACAAACCACATACAAGAAAATATAAAAAATTCAAATTCAAAGAAAATTCCAGACTGGGTAAAAAATATTTTTATTTGGTATGGTCAAGATAAAATTTCTGAAGATGATGTATTAAACGCAATAAAATTTTTAATAAATCAAGAAATTATCAAAATAAAATAAACCAGATATCCATGTTTTAAAATTCGACATATGCAATATAAAAAAAATTACAGACCAATTTTTTATGCTTTGTCAATAAAATTTCAAGTGATGTTTTGATATAGACGGATTTAAACAATGATCAGAAATGATTCCATATAAGAGAGATTCGAATACAAAGATGTTTAATTACAATATTTTTCAATTGGTATTATCGTATTGGATTTATGGTTATTCTGTAATTACCTGCCGTACTATACCTCAAAAAGATTTGATATAGCATATGACTTCAATCTCGTTATTAAGAACAAAGGAAATTCCAAAAAAAGACAATAAAAAAATTGCAAAAACTCGCAGACAGAGAGGATATAATTGGGAAGATACGTTAGTAAAAAGATTCAATTCTGTTGAAAACTGGAAAGCGTTTAGACTCGGATCTCCAAGTATAGCCTTACCGGATGTTTTAGCAGTAAATACTCAAAATAGCATGATTTTCACTATAGAGGCAAAATCAGGAACTAGCACATCGCTTCCGGTACCCGCAGATCAGATTGAAAGATGTCAAAAATGGATAAAAACGTTTGATATTTACAATGATAGAAAAGTCATACTTGCTTTCAAATTTCTTTCAAAAAAAAGGATAGGATTGGGATTGTATGAAAATAGAGAACTGAGAGAATTTTACAAAATTTGGGATGAGTCAAAAAAGATAACAGATTGTGTTTGTACTTATGAAGGAGAGATTTTTGCAAAAATAGATGGTAAAAGAGAAAAGATAGATCTTAAAGAACATAAAATGCCATTTAAAACAAAGCACAGAACTAGTGCCTAACTCTAAATAATAACAGTGTTTTTTAATGATTAATGATAATTGATATCATGGTAGAAGATAATCCAATAGAATCCAATGAGAGCATTGAAGAAAATCCAAATCATTCAATTTCATTATTAGAGACCAATACTGAATCAAAAGAGTCCAATTCAAGAATAGTTTTTGAGGAATTTACAGATGAGAGGATATTGGTAAGTTATGATGCATTTGGAAATAAACAAATGAAAATCAAGGTATTAGAAGTTTCAGATGAGAATCCTCCATCAAAATGGAAATTTGGAGACCGTGTTAAAGTCAGTAAAATTTTAGTCACGATAAAACACCTATCTTCACAAGAAATAGAAGAGGGTGAGTTTGACATCGAGGCAATAGAACGAGAGTTAGCTGAAAAAAGACATTATTCATCAACAAACAGATGGATACCTGCAAACGATATCAAAAATGGTTATGTTGTGGGTTCAAGGCATACAACACTGATTAGTGATGCATCTGCATTAGATTACATAGTATTCTAATTTGATAGAATTTAAGCACAAAACATCAACTACTTTCAACTAAAAACCTTTAAGGAACAGAATTTGAAATCTGGAATATGATTACAAAGACAATCGAAGTTAACGGTACGGAATTTAGACTTACATTAACAGATCAGGTAATTAGTCATGTAAATAATCTCAAAAATTTGTATAATGCAGCATATGAGGATCCAGAGAGTTTTGAGGAAGTAAGTGCGGAGATTTCAAGCACTATTAATGAAATTGCAACGGCTGTAGAACCAGAAGCATCAGATAGTGACTTGGATGGATTAATTCAGGAGATCATTAAAGTGGTGGATAATAAAGCCGCAGAGATGGAGGAGTTAGAAGGCAAACCAGATAAACCTAAACCTACAACAAAAAAACACAAAGTAAAAAAATAGAACCATTTGACCTGAAAATCAGAAAAATTTGTAGTATTAGTTATATTGTAAATATTATATTATAAAATATGGTAAATAGTTGTGAATGTGGAATATGCAATCATTCAACAGAAGAAGAATGTATTAAAAAAGAATGCAGATGTTGTCTAAACTTTCATGAAAGATCAGGCCCAAAAAAGAAACAAAGTTATTAATTTATTATAAACTAATTATGTTTTATGACAATTGCATTTTTTTGTCATATGCATATAGCATCCAATCAAATGATGATCTTTACATCCGCATAAAATACATCTTTTTTCATTAATTTTCATAATGCTATAATTTTTCTAATGCATATGATATATTATCTATTAATTTTTTATTTTCTAAGGATTCAATGATCTTTAATCTCATATTTTTTAATCTATCAGAATCATCAGAATACAATGAAGCCATAGTGTCTATTTCTTTGTCAAAAGAATAACTATCCAAATAATTTTCAAATGAAGATTTCAGTTCGGATAGTTCACGGGATTGAAATTTTTCTGTGTTAATTTTATTAATAAAGACATGAAAAAAGCCATTGATCTTCAAGATTTCTTTTTTAATAATATTCAAATCCCCTGGTTTATCTTCAAGTTTTGTTAGTATATTGTAAGCAATTATGATCTTCTTTAAGAGCCCTTTTAGATATTCATAATGAGTAATCATGATATCTTTAGAGCATTGTAATCTAATCTAAAAGTTTAGAAATTCAAGATAATTCTCAATTTAACGAGTTTTACTCTTAACTTTAAATTATCACTAATTACGCTAAATGACAATGCAAGGTGACGCTTATCTAAAGTGTATTGATCCTCATTGTGGATTAGAATATCCAGTAATGAGCACTAATGTAGAATGTGAAAAAGGTCATCTGCTAGACGTAATATACAAAAACAAACCCTCAGATAGATTAAAAGAAGTATTTTACCAAAGACGAAATCCTCAAGAAAATATTTTCAATGAAAGTGGAGTGTGGAGATTTAGAGAGCTACTTAATTTTTGTCAAATAGATACTGAAAATATTGAGGAGTGCTCAAAATATTTAGTTTCATTAGATGGTGCAGAAGGAAGACAGTCAAAACCTTACCAAATGTCAAAGGCTGCAGAATTTGTAGGAATTTCCAATAATAAATTATGGTTACAGCCAGAGGGATACAATCCAAGTGGTTCATTCAAAGATAACGGGATGGTAACTGCAGTGACACATGCTAAAATGGTTGGTGCAAAAAAGATTGTTTGCGCATCTACTGGAAATACTTCTGCTTCTGCTGGCATGTTTGCAGCAAACGAAGGAATACGTTGTGATGTTTACATTCCATCAGGTCAAATTGCTCCGGGTAAATTAAGTCAGGCATATCAATTTGGAGCTCAGATAATTCAAGTTGAAGGGAATTTTGATGATGCGTTAAAACAGTCATTGGATGACGCAAAAAACCATAATGGATATACTGTAAATTCGGTTAACCCATTTAGAATAGAAGGACAAAAAACAATTCCAATTAGAGCCCTTGAATATTTGAGGTGGGAATCTCCAGATTGGATTGTATATCCAGGGGGTGCACTTGGAAATACATCTAGTTGTGGAAAAGCACTTATGGAATTATACCAGTGGGGATGGATAAAAAAAATACCACGAATCGCAGTTATTAATTCTGAAGGTGCAAGTACATTATCTGATTTGTACAATGGAAAATTTGAAGGAGAAGAACTACGATGGAATAAAGGTAACACAAATACTGAATTAATTACTAGATACTATGAACATTTAGACAAAGAGGGAATCAGACCAAAAACAAAAGCTACTGCAATCCAAATAGGAAGACCCGCAAATATACTAAAAGGATTGCGTGCCTTAGAATTTACAAATGGTGTGGTGACCACAGTATCAGATTTAGAGATGTTGGATGGAATGTCAGTTGTTGGTTTGAATGGATTTGATTGCGAGATGGCATCAGGTGCATCAGTTGCTGGAATTAAAAAACTGCTTGATGAAGAGATAATAAAAAAAGATGACATGGTGTTGGGAATTCTTACAGGTAGACAAAAAGATGCAATGCTGCCAGTAGATTATCACAATAATCCTAAGAATAGATTTGCCATTCCACCTAAAAACTAGCCTCAATTAAGTAAGTTATTTTATAAAATGTCATTTTTATGACTTAAGCCTTAAAAGTAGGTTTTACAAAACATTAGCAACCAAGAGATGGTGCATAAAAAATAAAATGAAGAACATATGTTGTTCTGACAAACTTTTTTGGAGGATGAAATGGTAGATCTTTGGGTTGAATTATTAGCACTTGCTGTATTGATTGGATTATCAGCATTTTTTAGCGGTCTTGAAGTAGCCTTGATAGGCACTAGAAAATCAACTGTAAGTCAATTATTAAAGCAAAAAGCAAAGGGAGCAAAAGCCCTTCACAAAATTAAATCAAATCCCGCATGGATGATGGCAAGTGTAAATCTGGGAAACAATGTAGTTAACGTAGGATCTTCTGCTCTTGCAACAAGTGTGGCATTAAGAATATTTGGAAATGATGGTCTAGCAATAGCAGTTGGAATTATGACATTTCTTATTTTGGTATTTGGGGAGATTACTCCAAAAATATATTGTAATGCAAACGCAACAAAAATTGCTCTTAGATTTGCACCGGTGCTGTTGATTTTTGGATATGTTTTTTGGCCAATAGTAAAAGTTTTAGAAATAATTACAAAATACATGGTAAAGCTAACCGGTAGCAGTCATATCGCACCTCCAATTACAGAAGAGGAAATAAGAGGGATGGTAGATCAGGGATTAGCAGATAAAGCACTAGAAAAAGATGAGGGGGAATTAGTTCATAGTGCTTTAGAATTTTCAGATACTGTGATAAGAGCAGTAATGACACCACGAACAAAAATGTTCACGCTACCTGCAAAAATGCTTCTCTTTGATGCCCTTCCATTAATTAATGAAAATCCACATTCTAGAATTCCAATATTTGGAGAAACGAATGATGACATCGTAGGATTTGTTCACGTAAGAGACATTTTAACACATATAGAAAAAGATAACAAAATTGTCACATTAGGACAAATTGCAAGAAAGCCAGTATTTGCATCTCAAGAAAAAATGGTAAGCTCATTGTTAAAAGAAATGAAAGGAAGAAAAACACACATGGCCATTGTTATTGATGAACATGGAGGTGTAGAAGGTCTAGTTACATTTGAAGATTTGATAGAAGAGATAGTTGGAGATATAGAAGATGAAACTGACGACACGCCGCCGACAGAATTCCAATCAATAGACAGAGACACAATAATTACAAATGGAGACATTGAGATTTACAGAATAAATGAAATTTTTAAATCAGAATTGCCTGAAGGTGATGACTATGCATCGCTCAATGGATTATTGCATGAAAAATTACAAGACATACCAAAAGAAGGAGACAAACTCGAAATTGATGATATCAGGATTGTTGTTGAAAAGGTAATAAAAAACAGACCTGAAAGAATTAGAATAGAACGCATAAAGAAACAAAATTAGTTTTTTCTTGCAAAATATGTTTCTAATTTTTGCTTTTTTTCTTTCATATGAAATATAGATTCGGTATGAGAAAATGCATCATCGTATGATTTACCAAACAACATTGCTTGTAATAGCATGTGGTTTTCTGGAATAACAATCCCAGTTTGATCATCAGAATACATCATTTGTATAGTATCACCAATTGAGACAGTCATGTTTGCATGAATATGGATCATGTTGGTATCTGGAAAATTAAATCCCATATTTTTGGCAAAATCACGAACGTTCTTTGTTCCTTTAGCAGTCCACAGAGTTGCTACGCCAAATTCATTTGTAAAAATATCATGTATTTCAGAAGGTTTTGGAGCTTGACCGTTAAAACGAATATCCATAATATGCAAGTGCATTTGTCTAGTAGGAACTTTAATTGCTCGAACAAAAAGAGGGGCATCTTTTCCAAAATACATCTTGACATCATCTCCATGGTGAGGAGATTCAGTCATTTCAATAGTGTCAGGTACTTGTTTATCGATTTGTTCAATGTCAGCCCATCTTCTAACAAGAGTTACATCAAATCTAATCAGTCTATCTGCAAATCTATCTTTTAATGGCTCTAAAATTCTTCCCATACCGGTAACGTTACAGCTTCCTTGCATGACATGTTTTTTCCCGATTGCTAAAGCATAATTTACTCTGGAATTAAACAACAAATCAGATACAGCCTCATTGCCCATAACCGTCTCTCCACCTTGATATATTGCCATTAGATTTTTTGGCTCATAGAGATTTTTTTTATTTTTAAATCCATATCCTCCAGGAGCAGCATCAATTACTAGATCACAATCATCAAGGGCAGCCTCTATAGTTCCAGAGATTTTAAAATTCTTAAAATCATTTAATTTTCTCTCAGGAACATAGACATTTAGTCCATGAGAAATTGCCATATTGACATCTTCATCTGGAGAATATTTTCCAACACCAATTAATGAGATTTCAGGATCATCTTGTAAAAATGAAGTAATTCTACTTCCAATAGAACCATAACCATTAACAAAAACTTTTTTCATGTTTTTGCTTAAAGATTCCCATTTATTTAGATTAGTCTAAACATGAAATCTCATTAATTAGAAATATAGAAAATTGAACAATTTCACCAATAAATTGATCATGAAGTTGAAACAATAATTGATATAACAATCCAATTCTAGTAAAGATTATTGCGTTCAATAATAGATGATATTGATGAATTATTGAAGAAGGATGCGGGATATCGCAAACGCCTTGAAAAAATCAAAAAATCAATTCAACAACAAACTCCACTTTGGAGTGCAGATCTACTTTATGTCGAACAATTAGCCAAACATTATCTAAATGAAACATCGGATTATCCAAAAAGCAAACCAACATCAAGGCAAAAAAAACCTGAAACAACTTTGAAAAAACAGGAATTCAAATTTTATGAAAAGAAAATCAATGAAAACGAGAGTTTGGAGAATAAGAAAAATCAAAAAAATAAAAAAGATCCAATACAATATTTGCTTACTATAGTGATTTTTGTTTTTTTGATATCTACAGTTTATTTCATTTTAGGTCCAATTAGCTCAATAGCAATGGGATTAGGAGGAGCAATTACAGTTTATCATTTAGTTGAAGCCAGAACAAAACCATACTCAAAAAATGTTTCAGGCAAGCGTGTACCATCAGTATTTTTATGGTTTTTGTTAGGCTCACCATTTATTATTGCTGCAATGATTGCGTATGAAGGATATACGCTACTACAGTCACCCATAAGAATAATTTTACTTTGGGCAATGACCATATCGTTTTGGTCAACAATGTTATTTGTTCCAATGGCAGTTTTGAGTAAACATAGAGAAGATACTCATCCAGATATCAAAACATTTCCCAAAATTTCAATAATAGTTCCAGCATATAATGAAGAAAAGGTAATTGCGAATACAATAGAAGGACTACTGGAGACAAAATATCCAAAAAAAGAAATTATCTTTGTTGATGACGGCAGTAAAGACAGAACATTAGAAATTGCAATGAAATACAAAGATGAAATCATGGTTCTCCATAAAGAAAACGGTGGAAAGGCATCTGCATTAAATTATGGGATGATTTATGCTACAGGTGAAATTATTGTAATTCAAGATGCAGATACAATCATAGGACGTCACTCGTTAAAAGAAATAGTCAGAGGGTTTGAACTAAACGAACATGTTGCTGCAGTTGCAGGAAACATCAAAGTAAGAAACAGAGTGAATTTACTTACAAAATGTCAAGCATTAGAATACATTACTGGAATTCAAATTGTCAGACGTGCATTTGATGTATTTGGTTCAATAACTATTGTACCGGGTGCTTTAGGCGCTTTTAAAAAATCATTTCTTACAGAATTAGGGTCATATGGTAAAGAAACAATTGTGGAAGATTTTGATCAAACTATAAAATTACTAAAGGCAGGTTTGATTACTCAGGGAAGTTCAAAAGCTACTGCATATACAGAAGCTCCTGACACATTACATGATTTTGTTGCACAAAGAAAAAGATGGTATCGTGGAAACATACAAGTGCTGAAAAGACATTCAGATGCATTAGTCAACCCTAGATTTGGATACCTGCAAAGATTATCATTACCATATTTGTTTTTGGGAATGGTAATTACTCCAATAGTAGGATTCACCGCAACCGCAAATGCAATAATGGGCATAATTTTAGGAGATTGGGTATATGTTCTGGAGGTATCAGCGATATTCACAGTAGTTCATTATCTGATGTCTGCACTGGCGATAAGAATTGATGATGAAGATCCAAAATTATTATGGTATGCTGGACTTTTGGTTTTTGGGTTTAAGCAGATTACAGATTTTTTATTGTTAAAAGCTCTAGCAGAGCAATTAACAAATAAAAAAGCAGTGTGGACAAGTGCAAAAAGAACAGGAATAAAAAGATCATAAAAATCATACAGGTAAAAAAATAAAGATGTTTGCAAATTAGAGTCAAATAGAACATATCAAATATCTGATAGTAAACATGTTTTTTGAATTAATAACAGATAAAGCAGTAAAAATTATTAAAAATAGGTAAGTACAATTTCAAATATTATTTACAACTATATTAATACAAAGTAATGAATAAAAAAGGACAGAATATGCAGGCCAGAATCAATTTAGTTTTTTATTCTGTCATATCAATACTATTTTTTTCAATGTTAATTCAAAACACTTTTGCAGAAAATACAGGCAATATAGATCTATTAATAAAATATGAAAATGGAAATAAAGCTGGCGTAGATTCACTTATACTTAAAATTTACAAAGATTTAGAAAAAACACCAGTAAAAGAAATTCAAGTAGAAAATAATCCAGTCAGCATAACAAATCTAGAGCTTGGACATAAATACAAAATTGAAGTGTATTATAATGATCATTATCAAGCAACGGACTACTATGATCTTAAAGAAAAATCCAATAATGAGGAAATAGTAATAAAATTATCAGGAGGTATTAAAGTTGGAGTATTTTACAATGATGGACAAACTCCAATACCAAATACAAGTGTATTTTTTAAAACAATGAATGGGAAAATAGTAGGTTTTGATGAAACAGATTTCAATGGAGACACGGTGCGATTTTGGCTCCCACAAACAATTGATAATGACTATTACAGTGTAGATATTGTAATTGATCCTGCATTAAAATTCACATATACTCCACTTAAAATACAATCTTCAAATTCAAAAGACATTAAAATTATAACAGAATGGCCAAAAATAATAAATTCTGCAATAACTGTAGATGCATATAAAGATCAAAACACGAAATTATTAAAATCAGACGGAAATTTTTTAGTGCAAGTTAATGACAAAAAGAAAACAAAGATTGCAGAATCGCCAATTTCAGATAAAGGGGAAGCTACTATATCCAACATACCTATTGGAACTTATGCATTTCATATTATTTCAAAAGATGACGGTAAAGTCATAGCATCAAAAAAAGTCACACTTTCGGGTAATCATGAGCCAATCAAAATATTCACAAACAACCAGCAGTTAAACATGGATTCGTTGTATTGCAATTGTGTGGCATTTAGATTTGATGATGTACAGGATTATTTTTTGAGTAGTACACAAATCCAAATGATGAAGACGTTTGGAGATATGGACGCAGGTATTACAATTGGTGTAATTGGAGGAGTTATTGGAAATGATCCAAAAGTAGTCGATGCCATAAAAGAACAAATACATACAAATCCAAGATTTGAGATTGCAAGTCATAGTTGGAACAATAAAGTTATCACTAGTGTTTCATCAGATGATCAAGAGAAATACATTAAAAATACAGATGATAAAATTCAGCAATTATTTCAAGTCAAACCAAAGGTGTTTATCCCACCAGAAAATATTTTCGATAATAAAACAATTACGATATTAAAAAAATACGGCTATGATCATATCAGTCCATCTGTTTCAACTGAAATTCCACCAAAATTTGTAAAATCTGATTTTTATCATTTTGATATAGATGCATATACAGCAAAATTAAATCCCGTCACGTCTTATTGGGAACAATTATCAAAAGATAAAATCCTGGAGCAAATCGATGACAGTCTTTTTGATTATGGATATGCAGTAGTAATGATGCATCCATTTGAATTTTCAAAATATGTTGATGGGAGTTATGTGAATGAGGTAAATCAAACAAAATTTGATGAATTAAAAAGTATAATCTCAACTTTAAAGTCAAAAGGATACCTCTTAACTCCAGTAGGAAAGATTGACAAATATGATTCCGAGACATTTCAGAAAAATATAGAAAATCAAACGATTAACAAAGAAAATACAAAACCAAATTGTAGTTGTGTTGCATTTAAGATCGATAATGTACAAGATTTTTGGTTAAATGATGTTCAAAACAACCTAATCAGTACATTTTCTGATAATGGTGTTCCAGTAACAATAAGTATACTAGGTAAATTTTTTGGCAATGATCCTAAAGTCGTTGATCTGTTAAAAAAACAATCAGATATGAAAAATAGTCAGATGGACATAGCTATTAGAGGATGGGAATTAGTAGATCATTCAGTATACGGTATAGAAGAACAATCTGCAAGTATTCAGAAAACAAATGATCAAATTTATAAAATTTTAGGAATTAACTCAAAAATATTTTCTCCGCCTTTTGGAAAATTCAACAACTACACAACGGATGCATTAAAACAAAACAATATCTCATACATATCTGCAATGACTACAACAGATGCAGCAAATGTCAAAATAAATCCAATACACATTCCTGAAACATCATACATGCCAAATTTACTAGATGATGACCCATTTCTTAAAGGCACTATAGAAGAAAAGATGTTGTCAAAAATACAAACTCAGCAAAAACAATATGGATATGCACTAATAAGCATGCAGCCTTCAGATTTTGCAATAAGAGATGGAGAGTTTAAAAATGAAGTAAATGAGGAACGAATTGGCTCACTTCAAAATCTAATTATCCATCTTAAACAAAATAACATAAAAATTGTGTCTCTAACAGACATTCATCAACAAATTTTATTTGAGAAATATCCTTTATGGGTAAAGCAAATTTATGTTTGGCACGAACAAAAACAAATTACAGACACAGAATTAGATAATGCAATAAATAATCTAGTATCAAGAAGTATCATTATAGTATATTAGTTCGGGATAGATATAGCGTTTAAAAGTAATCAAAGATGAATTGTTTTATAATTTGGGCCAGATTTCCATCTGCATTCATCAAGTTTGAATTTGTTTTCACATTTTAAACAAAGATAGTCAGTAGAAATTTCTGTGAAAAAACCTTTACAGTTATTGCAGATATAGTGATTTTGCATGACTCTGTAATCCACACCTAATGCTTTAATCACTTTATTGCAGCTAGGGCACTTGTCATTAACATATGTATTTTCTTCAGAGATATTTCCACAGTCATAGTGTTCAATTAGTTTACCTAATTTGAAATTAGAACTTTTACAGAAAGGACAATAAAATGTTTGGCTGATTTTTACAGAATCACATTGATTACAAGCAATCTCTTTTTTATCATCTATTTGTATTATCTTTCCACTGTCTTCTAATTCTTTAAGATATAAAGAAATAGAAGCATCAGAAAAACCAATCATTTGTTCTAGGGAGTTTAAGCTGATTTGTTTTGAGGATTTGAGAATCAAATTGATTTGTTCGTGTATTTTTTTTTGATCTTCCTGTTTTTCTTGTTTTAATGTCTTTACTTGTTCAGATTCTTTTTCAAAAAAGGATTGTTCTTGTTCAATAGTTTCAAAAATAGATTGTAAATTTTCAAAACGAATTGGCTTTTCTAGATATTGGTATACGCCCAATCTAATTAGTTCTTTAATTCCTTCATCATCTTTTTCTGTAGCAGTTTCCATGACGACTCGTGCATTTGGTTGAATTTCTAATAACTGTGTTAAAATTGATCGTGCATCCATATCAGGAAGCATGTAATCAAGTAATACTATAGGATGTTTGCTTTGATTAACAAGTTCTTTGAATGCTTCAATTGCAGTAGAGCCATTAGTACAAGTATGAATTTTTGTATAACCTAATTTTTCAAGATAGTTTTTTAGCAACATACCAATTGCTGGACTATCTTCAACAATTAGAACATCGTCTTTTGAACTCATTATTTATCATCATATTTAAGGTAGAATAAATAGTCCACCACCATAAAAATAATTTATTCAACCTGATGAAAATACATCTAGACAATAATTGATTCAATAATCAAATTTTATGCAATATTTTTTTAAAATATGAATAAATGTAGTATCTTAAAAACCACCAAAAACATTTGCCGTACAAAAGACTAAATGTCTCAAAAAAATTCAACGTTTATTGATTCATCCTTTATCTTTGGTAATAGGTGCAGGAATTGCATCAGTTGTAATAGTTGGAGTGTTTTTTTCATTTGGATTACTAAATAATGAACCAGAACTTGCAGTAAAACCAACGCCTACGACTCAAGATGTCGGTCCTGCAAAAATTACACTTGCCACATTCATGGAAAATGGTTCGCCTGTTTTAGGAGATCCTAATGCACCAATAACAATGGTAGAATTTGGTGACTATCAATGTTATTTCTGTAATCAGTTTTTTCACACAACAGAAGATGAATTATTCAAAAACTTTGTAGATACGGGTAAAGTCAAGGTAATTTTTAAAGACTTTACAATAATAGGAGCAGACTCAGTTACTGCAGCTCATGCTGCTCACTGTGCAGATGATCAAGGTTTATTCTGGAAATACCATGATATTTTGTATAATAATTGGACGGGTGAAAACGATGGTTGGGCATCATCTAAGAATTTACTTAAATTTGCAGGAGATGTAGGCCTGAATATTGATGAATTTTCCAAATGTATGGTGGATTCAAAACATACTCCAACAATTGTAAATAGTAATAAAGATGCAAAAGACCTTGGATTGACAGGAACACCTGCATTTTTTGTTATCAGTCCAGATAACAAAATAACAAAGATCGGAGGAGCTCAGCCATATGATGTTTTTGAAAAAACTTTCAATTCCATGTTAGAAAAATAGAAAAATATAGATCTATCATCATAAAGTATATAAAAAATTGTAAAAATTCCCTAATGAGTAAGATAGAATTAGCTCAATATCTTTAAATGAGTATAGACGGAGGCAAGCTTGATGGCAGCTGGAATAGATGACATTGCAATATACATACCAAGACTATACATAGATGCAGCTGATTTTGCTAAAGCGAGAGGGTTAGACCCAGAAAAATTGCAAAAGGGTTTAGGAGTATCTCAGATGGCAATTGTAGATACCAATCAAGACCCTGCATGTCTAGCAGCAAATGCATGTCTTCAGATTATGAAGAAAAACAAGTTATCACCAGATGATATTGGTAGGTTGTATGTATCCACAGAATCTTCATTTGATGAATCAAAAGCAATGAATTCGTATGTAATTGGAATGTTAGAACAAGTTTACGGTCAAGGTGCTTTTGAACACTGTGGTGGAGTAGAAACAAAATTTGCTTGTGTTAGCGGTTCTTATGCACTTTATGATAATACAAATTGGATTAGGGCAGGAGAAGCGGAAGGAAAACAAGCGTTAGTTGTAGTATCAGACATAGCAAAATATGACATGGGTTCTAGTGGTGAGATGACACAAGGTGCTGGCGCAGTAGTGATGTTACTTAATGATGAGCCGAGATTATTAGCATTTGATCCTAAAGTTACTGCCACATCAATTAAAGACGAATATGATTTTTACAGACCGTTTGGAAAAGAAACACCTATTGTACACGGACAATACTCTAATCTTTTGTACATGATTCAAGTAAGAAAAGCACTTGAAACTTACAAAAAGAAAGCATTGTCATCAGGATTAATAAAATTAGAACCAGGCGAGACAATACTAGATCATATGGATTATCTTAACATGCACTTACCTTATAGCAACATGGGCAAAAAAGCTCTTGCATATCTGGTAAGACATGAATGGCGTCAACTCCCCAGATGGAAAAAAATAATTCAAGAAATAGGAAAACCAGAACCAATACCAAAAGATCCACGTGGTACAATTGAATCTGTACTAGGAGATGAAGAATTCATGGCAAAAGACCATGAATTTACAAAACTATTTACAAAGACTAGAGAATTCCAAGAAGTATACGAATCAAAACTTGCAAGTTCGTTAATTGCATCAAAGATGATTGGAAATTTATACACAGCGTCATTGTATCTTGGATTTAGAAGCTGTCTTGAATTTGAATATCAGAAAGGAATTGATCTAAATGGAAAACGTGTCGGATTTGGATCATATGGAAGTGGTAGTAGTGCAATGGTATTTAGTGGTTTAATTCAGCCCCAATATGAAGAAATTGTAAAAGATATGAATTTAGAAGCAGAGCTTGCTCCAAGAAGAAAACTCACACTGCAAGAATACGAAATACTCCATGAAAACAAACTCTCCCCAGAAGAATCAATGCTCAATACAAAAAGAGAATTCATCTTAGTGGATGTAAATACCACAACTGAGTCAAGAGGCGAAAGACGATACATTTTCAACGAATAAACTAATGCAAGAAGAGCAAAATCTGATCAAAGATTTACTATTTGATTACCTAAAATCAGAGAGAATTCAAGAATGGACATCTCAATCAAAATTTATAGAGATAATTGAAGATGTTTTAGAAAATTGTTACAATAAAGTAATTTCCATGGGGGAAAAAGAAGAAAGTTTAGGAATTCTTGCCACTGGATTGTTACACTATATTTTGACAAATGCGCTAATATCAAGTCAAAGAAAAATAGAGCATAATGGAATAAAGATAGACATTATAATACCAAATTTAAAAACACTTCAAATTGATCCAAAAAAAACTCTGATATTATGTATTCCAAAAACCAATGACAAAAAGATCATAAAGCAGAAAATAGATCAATTAGAAAAAATTCAACCAATAAAAGACAATATTTGGATAGTAGTTACAGAAAAATTAGATTTTCAAAACAAGACATACATAATTGCAAAGAAAAATGAAACATTTTCAAAAATAATTTACGACATTGGACAATTTGTCAATGTTCAGGGAGATACGAAATTGAAAATTTTACGAATTTAAAAATTAACCCAGTATTGATTTAAAATCAACATTTTTTTTAAATACACTATAAAGAGATGCATCACTCATATCATCAATAAATGGAATTGTTCCAATTACAGGAAAACCAGTTAAACTTTCCAAATCTCTTTTTAATTCTTTAATTTTGTACCCATTAGCATCAAAATTATTAATTATAATCCCATTTACCGAAATTTTGTATTTTTCACACATCTTACAAGTCATTATAGTATGATTAACAGTTCCAACTTTTGTTCTAGTGACAATTATTGTAGATAATTTCATGTCTTTGATTAAATCAGATACAAAATAATTTTTAAGAATTGGAGTCATTATACCACCCATTCCTTCAACTAGCAACATTGAATGTGATTTAGATAATTTTTTGAATCTCTCTAAGATTAGTTTGATGTTAGGTTTTATTTTCAAATTTTTTGATGCAGTGTAAGGAGAAGCTGCGATTGGAAAAAATTGTGGGTTTAACAAGGACTCAGGATCATTTACTTGAGCTGCTTTTGCTAAAATTTCTACATCTTCGGATTTGAATCCAGTTTTTTGTGCAGTTCCTGCAGCAAAAGGCTTCATTATTCCTATGTCAATGCCCATTTTACGAAGAGTCACGGCAAGGCCAGCGGTAAAGTATGTTTTTCCTACGTCCGTATCAGTTCCCGTGATAAATAATGATTTCAATGGTAATTCAATATATTTGGAGATAGATAATTGTATAGTCCTATTAATTATAAAATACGTCTGGAAACAAAATTAAGGAACAGTCAAATCAACTTTAGGGACAGTTGTTTTGGCTACAGATGTTGCCTCATATGTTGGATATTGTTCTAATCCCCATGGAGACAATCCAAGAAATCCATTTTGATTAAATACATTGTTTGGAAATGTTCTAATGTTGATGTTAAAGTCTCTAACACCATCATTGTAATAGGTTCTTGCAACAGATATTCTATTTTCAGTTCCTGCTAGCTCATCCATTAATCTTGTAACTGTGGTATCAGACTTTAGTTCAGGATAATTTTCATATGTTAGAATAATTTTGCTTAGTGCCTGTTCTATTTGATTACTTAGTTGTACTTTCTCATTTGTGCTTGAAGATGTTTGCCATTGAGAACGTAGTTTTGTGATTTGTTCAAGTACATCTTTTTCAAATTGCATGTATCCCTTTACGGATTGAATTAGATTTGGAATTAAATCATATCGTCGTTGTAATTGTACATCAACATCTGCAGCATATTTTTTTATTTGTTCATCTTTAATTTGTGCAGAATTATAACCGGAAAAATACATTCCATACAATATACCAAACATTAAGGCAATAATTACAATTCCCACAATTATGCCAATTATTTTCTTACTAACCAAGTAACTTACCTAAATGAGGGAGACATATTATTTTATGGTATTATCTTCCAGCGCCTCCACCACCAGAGCCACCTCCACCGCCGCCAAATCCTCCTCCACCGCCACCGAATCCTCCTCCACCTATGAATCCTCCAAAATAGCCACCGCGTTTTCGTCTACGTGAAATAATAAATATAAAAATAAACATGATGATAAAAGGCAAAATCGAAATCAAATTCTGTAATTCAGAGTCATTTTGATCTTTTAAAGAGTCGGTTGGAACATAATTTGGATCATTGTTTGAATAACCTGCTTTTTCAGATAGAGATATCACGGTGTTGAGAAATGCTTGATCAAAAACTTGGACATTGTTTGTTTCACGAAACGATTGCATTGCTGGAACTAAATAAGAATCCAGTATCAAACCTGCAGTACCGTCTGTGATGTCTCCTTCGAGTCCTCTACCTACCTCAATTCGCATAGATCCTCCAGAAGTATCTTGTTGCTTTGATAGCAAGATCAAGATACCGTTATTTTTATCGGCTTTACCTATGCCCTTTATTCCACCTAGAGAAACGTCATTGAAAATATAATTTGCAAGCATATCTCTATCATGAATCTCTTGATTGTCTTTTTTGATTCCGTGACCATAGAAACTATCAGTTGTCCAGATGACTATTTCAACTGAAGCTGCATCATCTACCTTTCTTAGATAGTTATCCAATAATGACTCATATTCGCTACTTATCACATCAGCATTATCATATACATAAGATGGGCGAGACCCTCTAGCAATTTGTTGTGAATATGATTGAGAGACAAGAGACATTGAAATTAAAAAGAAAATAACAACAATCTGAAATTTTTTCATCAAGATATCTGAATCACATAATGATAAAATTCTTCTTCTAAAAACACCTTACCAATGGGTATGTATCAGAGTAAAACGTAGAATAATGATGCAGGAAAAAACATTAGAATTACTAAAACAAGATATTCTGACATATTGGACAGATTTGAAAGAAGGTGATTTTGAAAATGACGGATTCTTAAAGGAGCTTAACGCATGCATCGGATATTATAATGAGTATAAGCGTGGGCAAGTTGTAAAAACTACAGAAAAATGAAGACAGAGATTTGTTTTGATTGTTATAGAATTATGAAAAAAAGAGAAGAAATCATTGAAAATACAAACACAGTTTTTTGGATTTGTGAGTCATGTGGGAGTAGGAAATGCTAGAATTTTGCAGTAATGAATTAGTACTAAAAAATCCCCAATAATTTCCTAATATACTTGGTATGACATATTAAAATCATGAAATACTGCCATGATTGCTTAACTCCAATCAATAGAAATTCTTCTGAGGAGTATTGTAGTTTTTGTAAAAGAGATAGAGAAAATAAGAAAACAATAGATAAAACGGCATAATTTCATTATTTTAAAAAAATATCTTTATTCATATATTCAACTAGGAACAATAAAAATACATGAAAAGTATGAATTCAAAAAATATGAAGGTTATTCTTCCGTTGGATTTGTATGCTAAACTTGTAGAACAATCAAACAATCAAAAAATAACAATTACAGATGTAGTAATTGAAGCATTAAAACAGTATTTGCTTAAATCAAATAATAATGAAAATGCAGAACTAAAAGAAAGAATTGTCGAATTAGAAAAAAATCGTTCTGGGGGCGAACATGAATTTGACAATTTAGAAAAAACAATTAAAAAATTAACTAAAAAAGATTCTAAAAATGAAATTTAATTTATTAAACAAATGAATTAAAGCAATAGATTATTTTTGTAAATTTGATGCTACAATATGACCATTCACATCAAGGGTATTACCACATGTTTGGCATTCCCAATTAACATCAGAGTTTAACTTATTAGCGACAATAATCTTTGCTGTGTTACAGACTTTACATCGTATTGACATTAATTCATTCCAGTTAATACACGATTTCTTTTTTCCATACATTGCATGCTGGACAACGATTAGTTATTTTATCTGCCATTTTTTTTAAAAATACATTACCACATCCATCACATGATCTTAAATCATTTAATGTGATCATAGTCTTACTTTCCATATCAATTATTCACCTAAGTTGTATATATACCGGCAGATAACATCCATAGAAATTGATGAAATGCAGAATTGTAAAAAACAACATGGAAAAGTTCTGACTTTATATGGAGATTCAAGCCTAAGTAAATATGATAAAAAAAATAATTGCAAAATTGAAATTAGATTCATTTAAGATCAAAACATCAGATAAAATTACAACAAAATCAATAGAAAACAAGAAATCAATCCAGGTAGAAAAATAGATGAAATATAGATGCAAAAATTGTGATTTTGTGTGGGAAGGAACAGTAGATACATTTGATAAAGTTCGCATTCATGATAAAACTCATGAAAAAAACAAAATTCTCGATTAGAGTTCACGTGAATCTAATCAAAATAGATTATCAATTTTTAGGCATACAAAATTAAATTCCAAATACATCATAAAGCTTTAAGTTTAGATAAAACAGAGTAAAAACATGGGACTACTAAACAGTCTACGCAAGTACTGCATAATGAAAAAAGTCAGAGACAGAGCAGATGAATCTAAAGAAAAACAGAATAAATAAAATTGCATCTAAAGTAAAAAATTCTCCAAACAAATATCGTTTAATTATTAAGTTCAATTAATAACATAATGATCGTTTGAAATTAAAGAGCTCTGTATGGCATCCAAATACTCAGATGAGAGAGTGGGAGTCATTTACTGAGATCGTCAAAGCTAAAGGAATGTGGCTCATAGACTCTGATGGAAATCATCTTTTGGATGGAGTTGCATCAATGTGGTGCAATGTATGGGGTCATTCCAAACCAGAGTTAGTCAATGCAATCAAAAATCAAAGCAAAAAAATCCAACACTCATCAATGTTTAATTTAACAAATCAGCCTGCAGAAAAACTTGCGTCAAATTTGATTAAAATATCCCCTGGAATGCACAAGGTATTCTATTCAGATAATGGTTCATCGGCGATGGAAATTGCGTTAAAGATGGCATTACAGTATTGGAAAAACAACGGTGAGAAAAAGAAAACAAAGATCATGACATTAGAAAATGGTTACCATGGAGATACATTTGGTACGATGGCTGTTGGATACGTTCCAGAATTTTTTAGCAAATTCAAAAAACAGTTATTTCCAACAATACAAATTCCAGTGCCAAAAAAGTATAGAATTCCAAAGGAAATGAGTTATAAAGAATATCAAAATTTTTGCATAAGTAAAATTGAAAAAGAGTTTTCAAAGGATGATAAAATTGCCATGTTTGTAATGGAAAGTGGCGCACAAGTTGCAGGGGGCGTAAACATATTTCACAAAGGATTTCAAATGGAAATTAGCAAGTTATGTAAAAAACATGGGGTGTTGCTAGTACTAGATGAAATTGCTACAGGTTTTGGACGTTTAGGATCTATGTTACAATACACAGAACAAAAAAGCATTCCAGATATTGTAGCATATGGAAAAATGCTGACAGGCGGATACTTGACAATGGCTGCAACTTTAGCAAGCAAAAAAGTATACGATTCATTTCTAGGAGAGTTTAATGAATGGAAGCATCTCTTTCATGGACATACATTTACTGGAAATCCATTAGCTGCGGTAGTTGCAAACGAAAATCTAAAACTATATCAGAAATACAACTTGATCAAAAAAATTCATAATACATCAAAAATTTTTGAAGAATATTATGAAAAATTAACAGAGTTAGATTTAGTGGGAGATGTAAGACACAAAGGAATGCTTATGGGAATAGAACTAGTCAAAAACAAAAAAAGCAAAATACCAATTCATCCTAAAAAATCAATTAACAAAATTTTCTTTGAAGAAGGAAAAAAACACGGAATTTATCTTCGAACATTAGGAAATATAGTAATGATCGTACCACCTTTAGCAATATCTGAAAAAGAATTAGATATGTTACTAAATAGAACAGTAGATACTATCAAATCGGCACAAAATCAAGTATTGTAATATTTATCAAATATGAAAAAAAGTGTTTAAAATAGAGTGATTTACGCACAAAAAGGAATAGTATTCTACTAATCTTTTTTAATGGATTTTCATGCAAAAATATGATGGGTAATACGCTTGAATTTATTAAAGAATGTCAAGAAAATGTATTTTCAGGAATTGGCATATCAAGTGATGATGCTGAAAAATTATTTAATTTACCAGATGAGCATATCAAAGAATTAGCAAAAGCTGCAAATCAGATTACTAGAGATTTTAATGGAAACAAAGTAGATGTAGAACAATTAAACAATATCAAAAAAAATTCATGTAGTGAAGATTGTTCATTTTGTGGACAATCGGCGTTTTTTGATACTGGAATTGAGACATATCAGTTACCAACTCCAGAGGAAGTTGTAATAAAAGCAAGTAAAGCAAAAAGTGAAGGAGCCGAATCATATTGTCTTGTAGCCGCATGGAGAGAGCCATCATCCAAAGATTTTGAGAAAGTTTGCAGCATCATTCAAGAAATCAACAACAAAGTAGGAATAAGTGTAGAATGCAGTTTAGGATTTCTCACACCAGAGCAAGCAAAACGACTAAAAGAACTCAAAGTTAAAAGATACAATCACAACCTGGAAACTGCAAAATCTAAATTTGCTGAGATTTGTACAACTCATACCTATGATGACAGATTAAAAACATTAAGAATTGCTCGCGATGCAGGTTTAGAATTATGTACAGGTGGGATTATTGGATTAGGAGAAACAAGAAAACAAAGATTAGAATTAACACTAGAGTTAGCTGCAATCTTTCCTGAGGAGGTAACAATTAACATACTTGTTCCAATCCCAGGAACACCGCTCGAATTACAAACCCCATTGTCAAATTCTGAGATAGTTAGAATGTTTTCAGTGATCAGATTTTTGCTTCCTGAATCAGTTATTAAAATTTCAGGAGGTCGTGAGATAAATTTAGAGGACTCGGGTGAAGAACTACTTCAAAGCGGTGCTAATGGAATCATTACTTCAGGTTATCTTACAATGAATGGAAATAGTGCAGAAAAAGACATCAAAATGATAAAGAAGATAGGCCTTGAAGCCTAATCTGAAGTTCATAGATAAAGAACTGGAATTAATTAAAAAAAACCATCTATACAGACAACTTAGATTTGGAAAATCTTCGGGGGCATATATTACTATTAACGGTAGAAAGTTACTAAATCTCTGCTCAAATGACTATCTTGGAATCCCCCCTACAAAATTAAACATTACCCAAATGCAATCAAGCTCAAGACTAGTTTCAGGAAATGATGAATGTTTTAAAACACTAGAAGAAAAATTATCAAGACATAAATCTCAACAAAGCAGTTTGATTTATCCTACTGGATATATGGCAAACATTGGAACAATATCGGCAATTGCAAAAAAGGGGGACATCATTTTAAGTGACAAACTAAATCATGCAAGCATAATTGAATCATGCAAGTTATCAGGTGCAAAAATACTAGTTTACAATCATAACGATACAGAGGATCTTGAAAAGAAATTAAGACAAAAAGCAAAAAACAAGTTTGTAATAACTGAAGGAATTTTCAGCATGGATGGAGATTTTTCACAGATAGATAAAATTACAGAGATTGCTCAAAAAGCAAATGCAATTACAATTTTAGATGATGCACATGGGGATTTTGTAGTAGGAAAGGATGGAAAAGGAACTGCGAGTCATTTTAATGTGTTAAAAAAGATCGATGTATACATTAGCAGTCTTAGTAAAGGATTAGGATCATTTGGAGGATACATCTCTTCAGAAAAAAATATAATAGATTATTGTATAAATAAATCAAAATCTTTTATCTACACTTCAGCACTTCCATCATTTTTAATTCAGTATTCATTGAAAAGATTTGAATCAGACAGAGAAAAACAAAGAAAAAAACTAGAAAAGAATAGAGAACATCTCACTAAAGGATTAGAGCAAATAGGATACAATATTGATTCAAAAACACACATAATTCCAATTGTTATAGGCAACGAAAAAACAGCATTAAGTTTTGGAGAGTTTCTATTCAAGAAGGGTGTTTTTGCCCAGCCAATAAGGTATCCAACCGTGCCTAAAAACAAAGCAAGATTACGAATATCAGTTACTGCATGGTTGTCAAAAAAAGATATCGACGTCACATTGTCTATTTTTGAGCAGACTACTAAAAAATTCAAAATATAGAATCAAAAAAACATCAAAATACATAGGATATTAAATAAAATCATATTTTAAATTTGTAAAACATTAAAGGGTAAAAAATAATGATAAAAAATATTTTGAAGTTTTTTAATAATTTATAAAAAACATCTATTCATTGATCATTTGAACAAGAGTGTCAATATCAAACGGTTTAAAGATAATTAGATTTTGTTGCATTTCTTTTAGTTTTCTTTGTGTTTCTACACTTTGATCAGCTGTAACTGCAATTATTTTTGTATTAGGATCAATGTTTTTGATGTGCTCTATTCCATAAAACCCATCATATTCCGGCATCATAATATCCATCAATACTACATCCGGAGTGTATTTAGAAAATTGTTCTACTGCTTCAAGTCCATTTTTAGCAGAGGCAACTATGCTGAGTCCTTTGAATTCAAGGATGTCAGACATGGCACTACGATTATCTTCATCGTCATCAACTAGAAGTATTTTTTTCAACAAAAAAATTTACATTTGTTTGAGTAATAAAGCAATATGCTAATTAGAAATTTTTATATTTAAAACAGATGATGAGATATAATCATCTCAGCATATCAAAGCCGCCAAGAGATGGAGAACCAATTATGACTGCAAGTGTAATGATAACTCCTAAAACAATACCTACTAAAATAAAACGCTTGTTCATATCAAAAATTATTCAAACCCAGATAAAAATGAAATGTCATAGTACATGCCAAGAATGCAATTATTTGGAAAAAAATCCAAATAGGCAGTATGAAATTACACAGATAGGATTCAGAGATTAGCAATTATATGTAAATGCGGTTGATTTCATATTTTTAGTATATTTCCATAATTAAGAAAAAAATTCTAAAACAAAAATATTACTTTTTCCCAACATAGACATAATCGGGTTAATGTGTAACCGACTCCCTGTGTTACCGTGGTTACACATACACTAGGGACAAATTCATTTAAAACAAAATTACATATTATTAATGAGGAAATAAAAATTTGATAAGTAATTCATGGAATAAAACATCAGGAGAAAGTATTTCTCAAAGAGTAATGGGAAAAGTAAAACCAGACATCCCATTAAAAACAAAAATAGAGGAAGCGCAAAGAAAATTACAATTTCAAATCAATAAATTAGAAGGAATTAAAGAAAAATTACAAATAAAACATGACGGTATTTTTGAAAAAGTTGTTAATGCTCAAAAATCACACAACAATGCATATGCTCAAGCATATGCAAATGAACTAGTACAGGTCAGAAAAATGAAAAACATGGTAAGCGGCGCAAAACTTTCAATGGAACAAATTCAATTAAGACTCAACACAGTATCGGAGCTGGGAGATGTAGTAGTAACACTCAGTCCATGCATGTCACTAATCAAAGGATTGAGTCCATCACTTAGCGGAATAATGCCAGAAGCTACATCATCAATGCAAGACTTGTCAGAAATTTTAGGTGATGTAATGCTTGGATCTTCAATTCAAGGAAATGATTTGATGAGTGTAGGAAATTCCACTAATTCAGATACATTAGCAATTTTAGAAGAGGCCCATTCTATAATTGCAGGACAAACACAATCATCAATACCAGACATTCCAGATAGTCTTAAACAAGAAAGTACTCAGAGAAGTACATCTGATGTTTTAATTTAATAAAATAATATCTGGTATTATTTAATTTTCTTTTTACTTTTTTGGATTAAAATTTTTTTAATTCTAGAGATTGTAGGATAACTGTATCCTCTTCTACGATAATTGGCAATCATCATTTTCCAATTTTTTAATCTCCATTGGGCCTGTTCAAATGTAACCGAATGTACTTCTTTTTGAATTATACTTTTTCTTCCAACTTTTAGTGTTCCAGCATCTTTTGCAGACCATCTATTTTTGGCAAATTTTAAACCAGATAGAATGTCATCAAGAGGCATTTCTTTGAAATATTCTTGTAGTTTTTTTAGTTCCACCTCCGAAGGCTGCCGGGATATTTGTAATTCAATTACAGGTTTTTGCATAAAAAACATCACAACTAATAGTTTAAGAGATTCGTGCTGAATCAGATTTAACTAAAGCAGAAAATAAATGAAGATCTGCAACTAGTAAAAAGAGATCAACAGTCAAGTATTGCATAACTTGAATTTTTACAAATTTCCATATACATTGCCGTTCCAAATATTATAGCAGCAAAGGCAATTAATGGAATTAAGATGAAAATTCTTGTCTTTAGACCCATGTTATAGATTAGATGTATTCATATAAAATGCTCACAGATTTAATCAACTGTGATAGTAAAAGTCCCTATGGTTTTTGGATTTTGAAGTAATTTAATCATCTCTCGTGGGATAAGATCTGATGCTTTGTCACACTTTACAGCCAATGTTCTAGGACATACAAAATTACTTTTTCTAATAACAATATCGTCTAAATGAGTGAGGCTTAGGTTTTCATGGCCTTTTCCTTTGACATTGAATTCATGTGTGCCTACCTTGATGGATAATGTCACTTTGGAGTTTGGATTTTGTAGTTTCTTTTTTAATGATGTGGGTAATTCTGCACAACTTGCAGATGCGTTTACTCCAATAATACAATCACCACTTGGTGTGAGATGTGATTCTTTTGTTATCTCAATTGTTTTCTGATGATTTGATCGTATATTTTCATGGCCAGAAAACTGAATTTCAAATCTCATGGCAGGGTAGAGAACCAAAGCTTAAATTAAACTTTCAAAGCATGAAAATCAAATGCTTCCAGCACAACAAGGTTACGATAGAGCAATTACAGTATTTTCACCAGACGGTAGATTATACCAAGTAGAATATGCTATTGAAACTGTAAGAAGAGGAACCATTGCAATTGGAATCAAATCAAAAGAAGGGGTAATAATTGCAGTAGAGGAAAAACCAAGAAAGTTACAGATAACAGATATTGCTCAAAAAATATTTCAGATAGATGATCATGTTGGAGTGGCAGCTGCAGGATACATTCCAGATGCAAGAAGTCAGGTAGATAATGCAAGATTCTTTTCTCAAAGTAACAAGATGATATATGATGAACCAGTAGAAGTTGAAACAATTGCAAAGCATTTAGCTGATCAATGTCAACAGTTTACACAGTATGCAGGAGTAAGACCTTTTGGAGTTGCATTAATTTTAGGTGGTGTAGTAAATAATAATCCTCAAATATATTTAACAGATCCAAGTGGAACATACATTTCATATGATGCAATTGCTATTGGGTCAGGATCTGATCAAGTAACTGATTTTCTAGAGAAAACATACAATAAAGAATTGTCTCTAGATGATGCAGCTGCATTAGCATCAGCAGCAATTTATCTATCAAGTGAAGATAAAGAAAGTACAAGTCACATTAGAATGGCACAGATTAAAACAAAAACAGGTTTATTTGAATTAGTATCGGATGAACAGATAGCAAAATATGCAAAAATTGCTAAAGAGAAATATCCTCACGGAAAATAACATAGTAATACTTCATGTGTGATTAAATTACATTGAAAATATCTATTGCAATTCCAGAGTCATCGTTATCCGATGAATCTTTAAAGATAGACAAGACTAGAAAAATATCAGTTCTTGCCAGAGCGTGTTCTATTTTTAAAATAGATACAATTTACGTTTATCAAGAAGGCAACTATAGAGAAGACGGAAGTTTACTTGTAACTATTTTAAAATATTTAGAAACACCTCAATTTTTACGAAGAAGACTTTTTCCAAAAATGAATGAATTGAAATTTGCAGGAGTGTTAATGCCATTAAGAATTCCCAGTCATTCAACTCCAGCAAACTCTAAAAAAATAAACGTTGGAGACGTAAGAGATGGAGTTGTAGTAAGTATCAAAGGAAAACGGTTTGTAGATGTTGGAATAAATGAATTGATACCATTTTTTGGAAAAGAGAATGTTGGGAAGCGAGTAACAGTTCAATTCAAGTCAGGCCATCCAGATTTTTCAGTAAAAGAAATTCAAAGAAGTGAAACGCCATTGTATTGGGGATACACAGTAAAAGAAAGAGCAAATCTGTTTTCATTGTTAACAGAATGGCAAGGAAATACAATAATCACATCAAAAAAAGGGAAGACAGCCACAAAAGAACAGTTATCAAAATATCTGAGCGCAGATATTCCAATTCTAGTAGTTTTTGGTTCTCCAGAAAAAGGAGTTCATGAGATACTTGGAGGGAAAATGAAAAATATTCAGAATGCTAAAACATTAAACTTTTTTCCAAATCAGGCAACAGAAACAGTGAGATTGGAAGAAGCATTGCTAGGAACATTATCAATAATTAATGCATACAAAGTAAATTAAAAAAAATGCCTGAAAAAAGAAATTTCTTGATTTTAGCAATCGGATTAGGAGCAATAGGAGTCATAATTGGAGGAGTTACTATTTGGAATTTTGTAAACAACATGATAAAACCATGATCAGAATTAAAATAGTTCGTTAACCTGAAAATTTTTACAGGTTAACCATGTCTCACATAGTTTATTAGACGGTTGAAGACGATTTCGATTTATCCATGGGTCATAGAAAATACGCTCAACCACGTAGAGGAAGTGCTGCATACTATCCTAGAGGACGTGCTAGAAGCATGGAGGCAAGAATCAGAACTTGGCCAAAAAATAATTCCGATGAACCAAAAATTTTAGCACATTGTGGCTTCAAAGCTGGATGTGTTCAATTAGTCACCATTGATGATCGTGATAAAACTCCAAATGCAGGAAAACAACTTGTGAGTCTTGGAACAGTTTTAGTAACTCCGCCAGTTTCAATATTAGGAGTTAGAGGATATTCAAAAGATCATTATGGATTGCATGCAGAATTTGATGTTTATGCAAATGAATTTCCAAAAAGCATTTCAAAAGAAATTAACTTAAAAAATAAAGAAGCAAATGCAATTGAGAATGCAGAGAAAATTCTAGGTAGGGTAAAAGAGATTTTTGCGATAGTTGCAGTATCACCACGTGATGCAGGTTTGGAACAAAAAAAGCCATACATCTTTGAAGCTCTAGTTAGCGGCGGAGATGTCAAAAAACAATTTGCACATGTAAAAGAATTACTAGGAAAAGAAATTAAAATTGATCAAATTTTTGAAACCGGTGCAACAATTGACGTTGCAGCAATTACAAAAGGTAAAGGATGGCAAGGCGTAATTCAAAGATTCGGAGTAAAGAAAAAACAGCATAAATCAAGAAAGACAGTTAGAGAAGTTGCATCATTAGGTCCTATTTCACCAGCAAGTGTCATGTATTCAGTTCCAAGAGCAGGACAGATGGGATTTCATCAAAGAACAGAATACGACAAAAGAATTATGGTGATGGGTAATACAGAAACTAATCAAATAAAAATAAATCCAGATGGTGGATACAAACATTTTGGTTTGGTTAAAGGAGATTTTATTATTCTAAAAGGTTCAGTTCCAGGAACATATAGAAGATTGATTAAACTGAGAAGTCAAATTAGAAATGCACCTGTAAAGATTTCCAAACCAAATATTTTAGAGGTAGTAATATAATGAAAACAACAGCATTTACACTAACAGGAACTAAAGACGGTGAAGTGGAATTACCGTTGATATTTTCTACTCCATTTAGAGCAGAATTAATTCATAAAGCATTTACAAATCTAACTTCACATAAATTTCAACCACAAGGTAGACATCCAACAGCAGGTATGGATGTAGTAGCAAGATCAAATGATCCACCAACAGGACAGCATCAAGCACGTATTGCTAAAATGAAAGGTGGTGGTGGTGGAAGACAAGGTCAAGCTGGTGGTGTTGCATCAGTAAGAGGTGGAAGACAAGCTCATCCTCCAATTGTAGATAGAGTAATTTTTAAGAAATTAAATAAACAAGAAAACAAATTGGCGTTGTGTTCTGCAATTGCAGCAACCGCATCAAAAGATTTGATAAAATCAAGAGGCCATAAAGTAGAAGGCATAGATTCATTCCCAATCATAATATCAAATGATGTAGAATCAATTTCAAAAGCAAGTCAAATGTCAAAATTGTTAGAAGATCTAAAACTTATGAAAGATGTTGAAAGACTATTATCAAGAAAACCACGTACAGGAAAATCTTCACTTAGAGGAAGAAGTAAAAAAGTAGGCAAAAGTGTTTTGTTTGTAACAAAAGATGCATCAAAAATAAGCAAAGCATGTGGGGCTTTGCCAGGAGTAGAAGTAAGAGCAGTTAAAGACCTGAGCGTTTTAGATTTAGCACCAGGTTCAGATCCTATCAGATTAACAGTATATTCAAAAGCAGCACTAGAAGAAATTGCAAAAATAAAATCTGCACATTTAGAATTAATGGTGAAAATACGATGAATGTAGATCAAGCAAGTAAAATCATTTTGAAACCATACATCACAGAGAAAACATTTGCCATGATTGAAAACGAAAGTAAAATTTGTTTTATTGTAGATAAATCAGCAAGCAAACCAGAGATAATCAAAGCGGTAGATGCACTATACAATCAAAAAGCCATCAATGTTAACACAGCAAGAACAATTTATGGTAAGAAAGCATTTGTCCAATTTGAAACTACGGAAAAAGCCAGAGACCTAGCCACAAAGATAGGAATGCTATAATATGGATAACAAAAATTCATCAATACTAAAGGAGAATTAAGATGGTCAAAGAATTTCTATATCGTGGACTACCTAAAGAGGAACTAGAAAACATGTCACTAGAGAAATTATTCCAGATATTCAATGCAAGACAAAGAAGATCACTTACCAGAGGAATTACTGATGATAAAAGAAAATTAATCGAAGAGATAAAATCTGCAAAGGCAGGTAAAATAAAGAATCCAATCAAAACACATTCTAGAGATTTGATTGTATTACCATACATGGTAGGTGTTACAGTAAATGTTTTTTCAGGAAAGGAATTCACTCCAGTTCTATTAAGGAGTGAAATGATCGGTCATTATCTGGGAGAATATGTAATTACAAACAAAAGAGTATCTCACGGTGCACCAGGTGTTGGAGCATCAAGATCCAGTCTCTACGTACCATTAAAGTGATTATTATGGGCAGATTCAAATACGCATTTCAAAATTTTGATGCAACAAAACATGTTCGTTCTTCATTAAGAGAAAAAGACATTTCACACAAACATGCTCGTGAAGTAGCTGTTGCAATAAAGGGACTTTCAATTGAAAAAGCCAGAGACTATTTGCAAGCAGTAATTACTAAACAAAGAGCAATTGCATTTAGAAGATATAATAATCAAGTTGGGCATAGATCAGATCCTGGAATGATGTCAGGCCGTTATCCACAAAAAACAGTTAAGGAATTCATCAAAGTGTTAGATAATTTGGAATCAAATGCAGAATACAAAGGAATGGATTTAGACAGATTAAGAATTGTAAATGCTACAGTACACAAAGGAACTATTGTTAAAAGATTCACACCAAGAGCTATGGGAAGAGCTAGTCCAAAAAATAATGTGTTAACACATGTAGAATTGGTGGCACAGGAGTTATAACATGTCTGCAGTGAAAAACGTAATCAAAGACAATTACAACATGATGCTTCTCAAAGATTATCTAAGAGTTGCAATTAAAGATGCAGGATTTTCTCATGCAGAGATTTCAAAAACACCTACAGGAACTAGAGTTGCACTACATGTAACACGACCTGGTATAGTTATTGGAAGAAAGGGTTCAGGAATTAGAGAATTAACAGATAAACTTGCAAAAGATTTTGGATTGAAGAATCCACAAATATCAGTAGTAGAAATTGACAAGCCAGAACTATCACCAAGTGTAATGTGTAATAGAATGGCATCCCACTTAGAACGAGGTACCGCATTTAGAAGAGCCACAATGTGGACATTAAAACAAATAATGGAAAACGGTGCTATGGGTGTTCAAATTACAATTTCAGGAAAATTACGAGGAGATCGTTCAGCATTTGAAAAACACACAGCAGGAATTTTGCCAAGAGCAGGACATCATGCAGAAGTAATTGTGGATGAAGATATTGCACATGTAGAGACTGCGATGGGGTTAATTGGAATTAGAATTAGAATTGCAAGAAATGAAAAATTCATTCCAGAATTTGAACTACGGATTGCCAAACCAAAGAAAGCAAAGCAGATCAAAGATTCAGGTACTGGTAAAATGAGAGATGAAACAGAAGTGGAACGCAAAGCAAGAACAGAATCTGAACAAATTGCAATAGAGGAAGAAAAAATGAAAGAACTTGAAACACTTGAGGAAGAGGAGGCCAAGCTACTATGACCAGATTAACCATGAAAACAATAAGAGAGTTAAATGAAAAAGATCTTAAAAGCAAAATTCAAGAAACCAGAAGTGAGCTTGCAAAATTAAGAGTTGATGGTTCAAAAGGCACATTAAGAAAAGAGAGTGGAAAGCTAAAACCACTAAGACATGATATCGCAAGAATGATGACAAGATTAAATGAGATGAAAACAAAATGATCACTGCAGAGAATTTATCATCACATGAATTAATTGGATTACGCACGGAAATAATAGAATCATCAAATTCTCAAATCATAGGATTAAATGGAACAATAATAGATGAAACAAAATCAATGATTATAATTAACACCAAAAATGGATCTAAAATGATTGCAAAATCAAATAATGTTTGGAAATTCTCAATAGATAATACAGATGTTATTTTAAAGGGTTCAAAAATTTCAAAAAGACCATTTGATAGAATAGGAGGAAAGGCATGACACTAAACATTGGATTGAAAGTAAAAGCACCTACCAGAGAATGTACAGATATGCATTGTCCATTTCATGGTAAGTTATCAGTGAGAGGAAAATTGTTTGATGGTAAAGTTACAAGTAATAAAGCAAAACAAACAATCACACTACAAAAAGAATCGCCAATTTATTACATAAAATTCAAAAGATATGCAAGAAGTAAAAACACAATTCATGCACATGTTCCTGAATGTATAGATGTTGAAACAGGTGATCATGTATTGACTGCAGAATGTAGACCAATATCAAAATCAGTATCATATGTTGTTGTGGAGGTTAAAGCATAATGGCAAAACAAGCAGGAAAAGGAGTATCGGAATTCCGTCCTCGTGTAACAAAGGCCATACCTATAGGTGCACAAATTGTATGTGCAGATAATACAGGTGCAAAAATTCTTGAAATAGTAATGGTGCAAAGACA
Organism: Nitrosarchaeum sp.; assembly: GCA_021414365.1. Classification (GTDB taxonomy): domain Archaea; phylum Thermoproteota; class Nitrososphaeria; order Nitrososphaerales; family Nitrosopumilaceae; genus Nitrosarchaeum. The sequence continues at coordinate 131,328 of JAIOOR010000021.1, read as the reverse complement.
TCACACTAGACATGCACAATTAGCAGCAGCATCTGTTGGAGATTTTTGTAATGTTGTTGTAAAAAAAGGTCCAGCAGAATTAAGAAAACAGGTGTATGGCGCAGTTATAATTAGACAGAAATATGCAGTTCGTAGATTAAACGGTGTAAGAGTGTGCTTTGAAGACAATGCAGCTGTTTTGATAACTCCTGAAGGAGAAGTCAAAGGAACTGACATCAAAGGACCAGTTGCAGCAGAAGCTTCAGAAAAATGGCCAAGAGTAGCTAACTTGGCATCAATGGTGGTATGAGATGAAACCATCAAAATCACGTAATAATTTAATTCATCGTGCATCATTTCATACAAGAAGTAAACAACTTGGAAGTCAATTATCCGAAGATCTACGTAAAAAATATGGTAAAAAAAGTGTCAGAGTCATCAAAGGAGACAGCATAAAAATTGTCAGAGGAGAATTCAAAGGAGTAGATGGAAAAATTTCCAAAGTATTAACAAAGAAAAATAGTGTTTCAGTTGAAGGAGTAAAAAAAGAAAAGACAAAAGGAGAAAAATTCGATGTCTATATTCACACCTCAAATCTTTTAGTCACAGACTTGAATACTGACGATAAATGGAGAATTGCAAAATTAGAAGGAAAGAAAGCAAATGAAAAACCAAAAACAGTCATAGAAAAAACAGAAAAGAAAGAAACTATAACTAAAGAAACAAAAGTAACAAAGAATCAAAAAAAGGAAGTTGAAAAATAATGGTAAGCATATCTGGCAGTAAAAAACTCAAAAGACAAATGGCCCCTCAATTTTGGGGAATAGGAAGAAAAGACAAAAGATTTGTCATCACAGTAAGACCAGGTCCACATAAAAAAGAATATTCTGTACCAACGGCAGTATTTCTTAGAGACATATTAAAAATTGTCACTACATTAAGAGAAGCAAAAGCTGCAATCTATACAGGTAAAGTCAAAATTGATGGAGTCGTTAGAAAATCTCTTCACCATGCAATTGGATTAATGGATGTTGTTGAATTAGAAAATGTTCCAGAAGTATACAGACTAGTTCCAATGGAAGGGAAATTACTAAAACCATTACAAATTAAAGATTCAGAAAAAACGAAAAAATTAGTTAGGGTTACAAGTAAAACAACTATTAGCAAAGGCAGAATGCAAATAGGATTTCATGACGGTCGTTCAACAATTTCAGACACCAAAGTAAATGTCGGAGATACTTGTTTGATACAAATTCCAGATCAAAAAATTCTTGAAGTAATAAAATTAGAAAAGGATGCACAGGTTTTAGTGACTCGTGGAATTAACGCAGGTCAGATAGGTAAAATTGAATCAATTGAAGAAGGAACTTTCATCTTGCCTAAACGAGCAGTGTTAATTTTAGGAGAGAGAAAAATTGAAATTCCAACAGACATCATCATAGCAATAGGAAAAAAGGAACCTGTAATTCAAATAAAGTGATCATATGTCTCAAATAACAGAATCCCCAATGAAGAAAATAACTTTAGAAAAAGTTGTTCTTAATATGGGATTAGGAAAATCAGGAGATATAATTCTAGTAGCAAAAAAAGCACTAGATCATATTTCAGGTAAAAAATCATGTGCTAGAAATGCAAAAGAGACACAAAGAGAGTGGGGAGTCAGACAAGGAGAACCAATAGGTGTTGCAGTTACAATAAGAGGAAATGATGCACGTGAATTACTCACACGATTACTTGAATCAAAAAACAATCAACTCAATGGAAAATCTTTTGATAATTTTGGAAATTTCTCATTTGGAATTAAAGAACACATAGACATCCCAGGTGTAAAATATGATCCACAAGTAGGAATCTTAGGTCTTGGAATTTCAGTAACATTGACTAGACCAGGTTATGGAATTCGAAAACGAAGTAAACACAAAGCAAGTGTTGGAAAAACACACATTATAAAAAACCAAGAAGCAAAGGATTATCTAGTTAAAGAGTTTGGAGTCACGATAGTATAATGCCAAAAGATAGATCATATGAAGCCACAGGAAGGAAGAAACATGATTTTGGAAGAGGTTCCAAATGGTGTAAACGATGTGGTGACTATACAGCTGTTATTCAAAAATATGATTTAATGATTTGCAGACGATGTTTCAGAGAAGTAGCAACATCTTTAGGGTTTAGGAAAAACATGTGATAGAGATGCCAGCACAAAACGTTTTAGCAAATTTATTTGTAACATTATACAATAACGAAGCCAGAAGAAAGAGTGATTGTATTATTTTACCAACTTCAAAATTAGGAATAGAGGTTCTAAAGACACTTCAAAAAGATGGATATATTGGAGAGTTTGAACATATTGATGATAATAGAGGAGGTAAGTTCAAAATAAAATTATTGGCAAAAATTACAAAATGTGGTGCAATTTCACCAAGATTTAAAGTAAAAAATTCAGAATACAATGATTGGGAGCAACAATATCTGCCAGCATACAATAGAGGCATGCTCTTAGTGACTACAAACCAAGGAGTGATGTCCCATCATGAAGCTGTAAATAAAGGATTAGGGGGGTTTTTGATAGGATATGTCTACTGAGCAACTTATAAAATTCAAAGAGACATTGGAAATACCAAAAGGGGTAACTGTTACACTAAAGAAACACATGCTTCACTTTCAAGGTCCATTAGGTAAAACATACAAAAACTTCAGAAACATACCAGTCAATATTGAAATCAAAGAGGGTCAAGTGATACTCACATCACAGGGATACAGAAAAAGAGATTATTCAATTTTGCACACTGCAAGATCAATTATTAGAAACATTTGTGAGGGATTGATTACAGGATATACAATTAAAATGAAAGTGGTCTTTGCACATTTTCCAATTACTGTAAAGGTTCAAGACAAAACAGTTTTAATTGAAAATTTCCAAGGCGAAAGATCTGCAAGAGTTACAAGAATTATGGGAAATACCAAAGTGATTCCAAAGGGTGAAGATGTTATTTTAACTGGTGAGGTTTGGAATGACATTACACAAACTGCTGCAAACATAGAATTACGTAGTAAAGTAAAAGATAAAGATCATAGAGTTTTCTTAGACGGCGTATATGTCTATGAAAAGAAAAAGGGAATAGACAAATAACACCATTTTAGTTTTTGAACATACCATATGACGCTTGATCCTGAATTTTCAAAACAAACAGCGTCACTTATTGAACAGACATTAGAATTATACAAAAGTGCAGGAGCATCACCAAGAGTAGGCCAATTATGGGACTGTCAAAACGTAGGAGATTTTCTATGTGGCTTTTTTGTAGGAGAAATGGTCGGTTCTGCATTAAGTGCATTTCAGATTGTCCACAAACGTGAACCTACAGATGAAGAACATATGGAGATTATTGAATTGGTAGAAAGTTTTTCCAAAGAGATCAAAGCATTCTTTGCTAAATTCAACTAACATCATCAGAGTTTAGCCTAAATCCTATGGGCGCAAGGATTAAATCGCTTTTACAAAAGTACAAACTTGGTGCCTCCCTAGCTCAGCGTGGTAGAGCATCCGACTGTTAATCGGATGGTCATCAGTTCAAGTCTGATGGGAGGCGCTTCTTCTGTCTAATCTCGAATTTTGAAATATTAATTTCTAATCAATTCATCACAGGATATGCACGTCAAAATAGAATGTTTCTAAATTCGAATTTAGAAATATTGATCGATTGGAACAATTTGGTTTATTCTATTAGACTGGATAGATCTAATAGATGATCGCACATTAACAACAATGCAGGAGGTTTACATTGGTCAGAACTAGAAGGGCCAACAGATATTGTGTAGATTGTGGTGCCAGACTGGTGTATTACCCAAGACTATCTAATCCAAAAGCACCAAATGAACACAGAGTTCTAGTGTATGCGTGTCCAGATTGTACCGAAGACTTTGAAAAACCAAAGATGTTTTCCATTAGGCGAAATCAGGTAGAGGACCCACTTGAAACGGTTGAAATAGAAATAACTCAATTACAGAAAAAAGCAGATTGAAAATGAATGGATTTTATTAGCATATTTACCAAATTGTAAACAAAATGGAATATGGAAAGCCAAGAAGTAATGCATGGTATCTTTTACCAGTATTTGTTGGATTGATTGGAGGATTCATCGCATATTGGGTTTTAAGACACGATGATCCAAAAAAGGCAAAAAAATGTCTGTATTTAGGAATGATTTTAGCAGCTGTTGGAATTATGATCAACCTTTTGATTGCAGCGGAGATTCCAGATTTGGCGCCAAATTTCAATGTCCATGTCTAAATACTCTCAACTATATCCCTGTAGATAGGTAGTGTTTTACAATATGTCTAAATTCGAATTTAGAAATATTGTAAATTTAGACAGGTAAGCATTTGAATTTAGAATCATATAGAACTAGATAGGGGTGTTAAATTATGAGTGCATCTAGAATGCGAGACAATGTTGAAAGATGGCTAACACATGAAAGTCATTCATTTGAATCAATTAAAAATCCTGAAAATAGTTTCCAGATTCTTGTAAAACATGCAGGACCATATGGAATTCCAGTTGAAATATTTGAGCCAAAATCACAGCCTGGAATCCTAGTAATAGGGGCAAAGGCAGTTATGAAAAACAATCAAATCGCAAGATATTTGGGATTCAGTGAAGATGAAAAAGCAAGATTTGAGAAAAAAATAGCAGATTTTTGCAACTCAATTCAAGCAATTAGTCGAATAATCACAGAAGATGGTAAGCAAAAGGTAGGGGTTTTTGTTGTATTAGATGACAAAGAAAGCATCAATCAACAAACAGTTTTTGATGCAATTAACAGAGTATCAGAATTGCATGAAAAAACATCTAGATTTTTGATGAAAACATTCTAAGTAATTCAACAAGATACGAAATAAACCAAAATTTTCAAAAAGTGCAAAAAAACTAAAATCACGCCTAAGCGTTAAACCCCCCTTGAAAATAATTGTGTTTAGTCACAATGCAATTTTTTCAAAATCATGTATTTTGATGGGGGGATTAACACTTGTGCCTGTATAGAAAAAGCAACCATAAAACCACCAAGATGCACCAGCTAAACACGTGTCATGTTTTTTTGTTGTACGTAAAAGCTAAACCCCTAAAAAATCATAAAAAAATGTTCAAAAAAAGTCAAATCATCTAATAGAAAATGCAAATATCAGAGGAACAGTAATTATTCCAAAAATTGCAGCTATTTTGATAAAGTCCTTTTTTTCTAATGGCTTGAATCTACCCATAATTCCCTTACCATTTTGAGTTATTTTTAATTCATTAGGTAAATTCCCAGAGAATATTGGCATAAAATTTGCCAATTACCATGGTTTTCCCCCACATTACGCTTCAACTATATACCAAATTTTTACAGATAATATCATGGTGCAGATCACAGTTTTTATCGTGATAGGGGCAATAATAATTTCAATGGCAGCTGCCATGTACACATACACTCAAAATCAAACAAATTTCATCACCGCAAATGCAGGTGAGCCAATAATTGTTGGTCCTGTTGAATATACTATATCTTTTGATGGAACCAGTAAAGGAACCAAAGAAATAGTGCCTGAAAATACGTTTGTAAAAATCAAAATAACTGCAAAAAACATTAGTAAAGAAAACACCATACTTTCAGGTGGCCAATTTTTCCTAATTGATGACAAACAGAAAAAACACCTTCCAGCAGATGGGGGGTTTTCAGCAGATGGGTTGCTAGAACCAAATAAACCAGTAACGGTAACAACACAGTTTGATGTTCCATATGATGATCTGAAGAAATACAATGTTTTGATTCATCCAGCAAAACAACAAACATCTGTAGATATTGCACTGATTTGTATCATTAATTGTTGATCGCAAAAAAAGATTGTCAAATATTACTAGCAGCAGGGCAACAATGTGTGACTTTAACTATATAACCACATGATAAAACTAAATCAGGCATGGCAACATCCAAAGCCAAAAGAGCTGAAGCAGCTAGAAAAGCAGCACGTACAAGAAAAAGAAATGCCGCATTAAAAGCAGCTGAAGCAGCAAGAATGGCAGCAAGAAGAAGACGAAGTAGAGCTGCAAAAAAAGCAGCAGCAACTCGTAAGAGAGTAGCTCCAAAAAGAAAAGTAGCTAGAAGAACTGTAGCTAGAAAAGCAGTTAGAAGAGCTGTTGTAAGAAAAGCAGTTAGAAGAAGACGATAAGCTACTTTCATTATATTTTTTCAATTTTTAATTCATAATAATTTAATATGTTTCTAAATTCGAATTTAGAAATATTTTATTTTTAATCATCATTCATTTTTAACTCAGGCAAAACAAATACATGTTTGGGTTTAATTTTCAAAATAATTCGTTTCTCATCATCACGTTTGAATGGATAGTGTTCTTGTCCCATGTATTGTTGTGTTAATTTGTCTGCATGTAAATAATCATAATCTGGAATTATTTTTTCAACTATTCCACGTATTGTTGTCATGTCAAGTGGATTATCATGAGATATCACAGATACTGCAACTCGTGGGTCACGTAAAATATTTTTATGTTTTATTCTCCCTTCTGCAGTATTCACTAGAATGTATCCAGAATCATAGTTTGCCCAAACAGGTGAAAGTTGGGGAGACCCATCGTTCATAATAGTTGCAATAAAGACAATATTTTTTTGTGAAAATAATTTCTGTGCTTTTTCTTCCAAAAATGATCACAATTATAGATCTATTCTAGTCATTTTAGTTTTTTTGGGATTAAACTAAACAGTTTTGATCGACTCTTTTTTGCCAGAATTCTCCATGATATTGGTCATGGCACGATTTACAATTTCCATTACCAAGTACTGTGAATAGTCTTCAGAGTCACTACCCTTAATTTTCTTTGATTTTGTTGTTTTTGGAGTAATCGATCTTAGAATTTTTTCAATTTTTACAGAAGTGCTGTTAATAATTTTAGAGTATTTTGAATCAAAATCATCAGGGGCAGCAAAACCTAGTAATTTTGTAGAGGTACTATAAAATTTAGTTATTGCACCACGTGACTCTTCAATTTTTGCAATCTCAATTAACCCCGATTCTTTTAAAATATCAAGATGGTGTCGGACAGTAGTTAAGGCTTTTTTATATCCTGTCTTTTTTAGTTCATTTGCAATTTGGTCTGCAGATAATGCCCTATGATAAAGGATTTCGATGATTTTTGAACGTGCAGGGTCTTCAATAGCGCGTGCGTGTTTGACACTTGTTGTGAGTATTCTATTTACTCGGACTTGTTTTTCTAGTAATGTAGACATGCTGAGTATTGCTTTAATTCTGATCTAAAAGATCCTTGTATCACATTTTTTTGTCTAACCACGTCAATTTTTTTTTGCTATTATGGCGTTAAGAGTGGATTAAAAATACATCAACCGCTATCAATAATATAGTATTGCAAAAATAATTATTATGACCGCTATCATAGTTATACTAGCACTATAATTATTATCTTATCACTACCATAATTATCATAGCATTACAAAAAATAATAAAAAATTAAAAAAAATAAAAAATACAAAAAGATATGTCGATATATAGATACAAATGATGTAAAACGATGTGTTTGAAAACCAATCAAAAATAAAATTCGAGTTGAATGTTAGCTAAGAGTCAACATTCAGTCATAAAAAAAGAAAGGTACACAAAAATTAGAACTAGAGAGAATGACCGGTTAGTTTTTCATATGCAGTAACATAACGATTTGTCATCTTTTGAATTATTTCTGGTGGGATGGAAGGTGCCACGGGTTCTTTACCTGCATCACGTGCATCATCAAATTGTTTTTGATAACCGTGTTCAGTAAGCCAATCACGTAAAATTTGTTTATCGTATGCTTCTTGAGTTTGACCTATTTTGTAGGAATTCTTTGGCCATAGTCGATACTCATCAGGGCCAATAGAATCACCTAATGTTATTTTCCCATCCAAGATTCCAAACTCCAATTTCAAATCAGCTAAAATGAATCCAGCCTTGTCAACAAGTGTGGACATTTTTTTGTAAATATCAATTGAAGTTTTTTCAAGCTGAGCATATTGTTCTTCGCTAACAAGTTTCATCTCTAATGCTTTTGCTTTGTTAATTGGAATATCGTGCTCGGATTTGGTGGTTGGATCAAAGATTGGCTCCAAGAGTTTTGCTGCAAGTGCGGTGTTGGTACCATTAGGAAGTATCACTTCTCCTTTTTTCCATCTGCTTACAAGACTGCCATAAAAGTAACCTCTTACAACACATTCTAATGGAAGCATTTTCATTTTTTTTACTAAAATTTCAGTGTCAGATCGTCTTTTAACAAAATGATTGGCGACTGGTAGTTCTTTAAACCAAAACTCAGCAAACTTGCATAGAACCTTACCTTTTTGCGGAATATCTTCTTTGAATTTTACATCGTATGCGGATACTCTATTGGAGAACTTGAAGAGAAGGGTCTTATCATCAATATCGTAGAGATCCTTTACTTTACCAGAAGTTAGAAATTTCAAACAGACACGCTATGACATAATTGGATTTAACTGCTCGGAATTTTAAGAACCCATCATCCCTACCATTTTTGGTAATTCTCGGTATGCCTTATTTACAAAAATGTCATGATCTGCACTAATCATGACAAATTCCATCGGGTTATCAGGCGGTGGGGATAGTAAGATCTTTTGACCAGATTTTAGGGTTTTAATATCAAGAGTGTTTCCAGCACCAAAATTCACATGAATGTTTGTCAATGGCTGAGAACCAGTATTTTGAATTGTTACCCTTCCAGTCACAAAGAGGTTTTGCTTGTCAATTATCGGGTCTACGAAAATATCATATTCTTGTGTAGCCACTGAAAATTTTAAAACATCCAACCCAAAAATTGCAACCATAATCCCAATAATTCCAACACCGACTGCAATGAAGATAGTGTATTGCTTCACTGTAGTGACATAATTTTTCTAATAATTAAGATCATATGTTCTTCACAAGAGATAATCTCAAAAACTGACTTTCTAAAAACAGCATTATTTCTCCACTTGTGCCAAAAAGGAATCAGATTATCCAATAAAAGCCCGTTTTTCTTTAATAATAATTAGACATCCAGATAGTATGAAGATGTATCTAATAGTAACAATAATGTTAGTCGCATCAATATTTGTCATTACAGATGCAAGTGCTGTTGGGGATTCTAAAATTATGCCAAAAGATCAACCTAATTTTTATCCAAAAATTTCAAAGGAAATCATAGATGGTAAAACAGTAGACACCATTGAGTTTAATTGCAAACTAGCAGAATAATTTCAGATTTGTTTAAATTAACAAATACAAAATTAATGTCATGGTAACAAGTTGTAGAAATTGTAAAAAAGAGTTTAATGCAAAAAATGCCGTTTTTTGTTCTACAAGTTGTTACAAATTTTATACAGACGCTTTAGAAAGAAAACAAACAATATCAAATGAGAACATTGATTGCAATCATGAATATACAAAAAATGGTACCACGAGTTGTAGAAAATGTGGTCGTACAAATCTATTTGCAAAATAAAACAGTCCCTAGTTTTGAGCACATACCATTATCAATAAAATACAGTTTCACATCTAAATTCAAATGTGCTTATTTTGGTAACTTGTAATATACAATGAATCCCTCAGATGTATTCAAAAAAAGGAATTTAACAAATACTAATTTTGATTATGAGGATCTGATTGCAAGAAATTTATCAAATTCCAATATGAGTGGAGTTAATCTTAAAAATAGAGATATCCATAATGCAGATTTGAGTGGGGCTGATTTGAGTGGGGCAATTTTGTTTTATGTTAAATTAAGAGGCTCAGATTTGAGAGGGGCAAATCTATCAGATGCAAAATTATGGGATGCTGATTTGTATGGAGCTGATCTTCGAGGCTCAGATTTGAGAGGAGCTGATTTATTTTATTCGGATTTGAGAAGTGCGGATTTGAGTGATGCCAATCTGAGTGGAACAAATCTCAGGCATACGAACTTTGATGGTGCAATTCTTGCAAACATAGATTTCACAGATGCAAATTATGATTCACATACGCTAGATACTCTTTCTAATGATTCCAAATCATCATTAAAAAAATATGGAAAAAAATGGTAAAACTATCAAATCAGTTAATCAATATCAAATTTACTCTAAAATCAATTATGAGTTTAGTCTTTGTTTTTTATAAAGATCGTATTCTATTTGTTGCTTTGATCTGATTGCAGATATTACAATAAACACTATGCCTGAGACAAATGTAAGTATAGAATACATTATCCATATTCCATTAGACCCATAAGATGATGTAAGAAATGTTGGCATCATAAGACTAGTAATTAAAAATGAAGTTCCCATAGCAGATAATATTTTCATAGTGCATATTATGTGGTTTTGATTATTCTAGATTTCTTTGTTAGTAATGAACAACAAAACGAATTTGTTTTTATAATGGAATTACACTAAAATAAAATGACTCAGGCATGGCAAAAAGCATATTTCTCTTTCTAGTAGGAAGTATTGTTGGGTTTTTAACAACACCATTTCTCTGAATCTTTCTTTTTAATTTTTAAATTCATAAAATACAATAAAAACAAGGATTGAGGCTATTTTACTTGGACGCCATTCCAAAATGCAACCATGCCCTTAATTTTTTTGGCAGCATCGTTTGGTTCTGCATAATACCAGGCACAATCTTTGTTAGTTTTTCCATTAACTGTTATAGAGTAATAATTCGCCGTTCCTTTCCAACCGCAAAACGTAGTTAGGTCTGTTTTTTTAAAGTATTCAGATTTTATTGAATCAAATGGAAAGTAGTGATTTCCCTCAACTACTACAGTATTGTCACTTTCTGCAATTATTGCATCATTCCAAACAGCTTTCATTAAATGATTTTCCTAAAAACAATATTTAAAGAAAGACCCAGATTATTTTTTGTCTTGTTCTGGGATTACAGATAGGGTAGTAGTTGATATGACATGTTTTATTTTTCTGATTTTTTTGGTAATTGTGTCTTCGACTTCTTTTGCAGTATTTGCTTCTACTTTGGCAAATAGATCATAAACACCAAATGTCCCTCTAGCTTCTTTAACAGTATCAATTTTTAACAATTCACTCATAACATCCATTTCGTGAGCCATTTCACTCTTAACTAAAACATATGCAGTTTCCATATTACTCGCCTTTCATCTCAATACGTGTTTTAAACTCTGGGGTAATTCCTAGGGAATCATAATTTCCAGACGAACAGGTAAAACACATCGAATCTTTTGATATTCCTACTGCTCTTGCAAGGTTTTCAGCATCATTATAGCCTAAAAAGTCAGCCCCAATGCTCTTTCGAACCATCTCAGTTAGTTCCTCATCAGTCATATTCTGTCCATCAGAAAATGTTGCAAGTTCTTCTTGTGAAGGAAAATCAATTCCAGCATAGCATGGAAATTTAATTGGGGGGTATGTGATCACCATGCTGATTTTTTTAGCACCTGCTCTTCGTAGTGCTTGAATTATTGCCTTTGAACTAGTTCCCCTTACCAAACTATCGTCAATTACAACTACATGTTTATCATTAATGATTTCTTTAATTGGAATAATCCAACGATTAATTTCAATTCTATCACTTTGATGTGGTTCAATAAAACTACGTAGGGGACCTTTTTTGCTATATCTGTCTTTGAGCAATCCTTCATCAAATGTAATTCCCAATTCTTGTGCATATCCTAATGCAGCAGGTCTTGCAGAATCTGGGACGGGAATTACAAGATCAGCATCAGGTATTGGAAATTTTCTTGCCAAAAATCTGCCAATATTTTTTCTAGAGATGTAAATGTTTGCACCTTCCATGTTACTTGAAGGATGTGCAAAATAAGTAAATTCAAAAGAACAGTGAGCACGTGATGTATCTTCGGAGAATCGCTCAGTTTCTAATCCTTTAGTACTGAGTTTGATTAATTCGCCTGGTTTGACATCTCTTTGTAATTGAGCACCAACTGCAGAAACTGCAGATGATTCAGATGCAACAATGTATGTGTCATCAGATTCTTTGTAACCTAATACCATAGGTCTGAATCCTTTAGGATCCCTTGCAGCATAAACAGAATTATCATCAGAGATAAATGTAAAACAATAAGAGCCAACCATCTCGTTTTTTAAAATTGATAGTGCCTTTCCCATTTGTCCATTTTCAGAAATTAGCGACACTAATCTTTGAGCTGCAACTAGTGTGTCACTTGCATTTTGTGGAGTAAATGAGCAACCTCCAACCAAATTAGATAATTCTTGAACATTAGCTATTGTTCCATTATGTGCAATACAGAGATCTTTGACTTTGAGCGGCTGTGCATTTTCCAGAGTGCTTCTTCCCATAGTAGAATATCGCACATGACCAATTACTGCAGGAGATGCGTAATCTTCAGATATTTTCTTAAATTCAGACGATGCACCAGAAACAAGACCCAGTCTTTTTAGTGGCTCTTTGTTTGGAATTGCAATGCCCCAAGCTTCTTGGCCTCTATGTTGTAATGCCCTTAATGCATCAATTGCCATTGGGACTACATTAGTGCCACTAAGACTAAAAATTCCAACAACACCACAATTTTCTTTAACCATGCACCACCAACTCCCTTAACGAATTAAACCAAGTTTTTTGAGCCTTATCAACTCTTAGATCAATGATGGGTTTGCTTGATTTACTAAATAGAATATTTTCGCCGCCAAACTTTCCTAACACACTGTATGATATTTTGTCTTTTTTGAGAATGTCTTCTAGTTTTTTGAGGTTTTTCTTTTCAAAGACTAGTAGATATCTAGAATGACTCTCAGAAAATAAAACCCTGTCAACATCTAGTTTTGGTCCAGGTACTTTGTCTAAAGATACTTTACATCCAATTTTGTGAGTCATGCATAATTCAGATATCGCTACTGCCAGTCCACCTTTAGAGCAGTCATGTGCAGCTTTGAGCAATTCATTTTTAACAAGTTCCAAAACTATATTCATGTTTGATTTTGATTCTTTGAAATTTACAACGGGGCATTTGCCTCCAATGAACTTGTGAATGTATTCAAAATATTCAGAACCGCCCATCTCATCTTTTGTATCGCCAATTATCATCAGAGAGTCACCCGGAGATATAATTTGAGAAGATATGGGGGTCTTTTCAATTAGCCCCAAAATTCCAATTAATGGGGTTGGTTTTATTGGGCCAGATGGAGTTTCATTGTACAAACTCACTTTCCCACCAACACATGGTATTTCAAAATATTTTGCAAAATCAGTTAGCCCCTTTAGAGATTCTAAAAATGTCCAAAAAATTTCAGGGTTCTCTGGGTTTCCAAACTGCAAATGATCAAGCATTCCAATTGGTTTTGCACCAGTACATACCACATTTCTGCACGCTTCCTCAAAGCACCCAATTGCGCCTTCACGAGGATTAATGTAGCAGTGTTTTGGATTACCATCGATTTTTGCAGATAAGAATTTACCATTATCCAATCTCAATACCGATGCGTCTTTGCCAGGCTTTACTACAGTTCTAATTCCTACCTCATGATCATACTGTCCATATACCCAAATTTTGCTTGCGATGTTTGGCGACGCTAAAAATTTTAGCATCATTTTTGAGTAATCAGAAACAGGTTTGAGTTTTTTTTCTTGCTCTATTGTTTCAAGATATGCTGGCTTTTTTGAAGGTCTGTCCAATAGTTTTGCATTTGCAACTACATCCGTTGGAAGATTAGCACAGGTTTTTTTGCCTTTTTTTACATGCATCATATTATTAGTTGTAACATGGCCAATAACTGAACAAGCAATACGGAATTTTTTGCAAATTATTTGTAATTTTTTTAATTTCTCATCAGTAGTTACAATTAGCATTCTTTCTTGGGATTCAGACACCATTATTTCTTCGGGGCTCATATCAGATTCTCTAGTATGGACTTTGTCCACATCCATCTCTATTCCAATGGATAAAGCATCTGCAGTTTCAGACACTGCACAAGATAGTCCACCACCTCCAAGGTCTTTCATTGCATTAATGAGATGCTGGTCTCTAGCTTCCAATATTGCCTCTATAATTAATTTTTCAATAAACGGATCAGGAATTTGGACAGCAGAACGATTTTCAGATTCTAGCGAATCAGATGCAAACTGAGAGCCACCAATTCCATCTCGACCAGTAGAGCCGCCCAATAATACAACAATGTTGCCTTTTTTTGCATGATTTTTAATCAGATTCTTTTTTTTGCCAAATCCAATTGCTGCAACATCAACTAGAGCATAATTTGAATAGCATTCATCAAACTCTACTTCTCCGCCAATAGTAGGAATTCCTAAACAGTTTCCATAATCTGCAATTCCAGTAACTGCATTTTTGAACAACCATCTTGCTTGTAGGTCTTTTTCAATATCTCCAAATCTCAATCCATCAAAGATTGCAATAGGTCTAGTTCCAGCAGATAAAATATCTCTAATCACCCCACCAACCCCAGTTGCAGCTCCACCGTATGGTTCTACTGCAGATGGATGATTGTGACTTTCAATGTGAGCTGTGATTACATAGCCATCTCCAACATCCAATACTCCAGAATCATAACCTTTTTCTGAAATTACTAGACGACCTTTCATCGGTAGCATTTTGAGATGTTTTTTAGAAGATTTGTAAGAACAATGCTCTGACCATTCAGCAGCAACAATTTGTAACTCAGTTGATGTTGGTTTTCGTCCAATCTTTGATGTAAGATCATCTAGTTCCTGAGGCTCTAGACTCAATTTGTAACACCGATTGTATCTAGCAGAGATTCAAAAATTAGTGATGATGGTTTATTGTCAATCGGGTTGATTGCAGATTCGGCAGCTCTCTCAGGATGAGGCATCATACCAACAACATTACCTGATTCATTGCATACTCCTGCAATTCTATCCGTAGAACCGTTTACAATTTCACTGTATCTAAATACAATTTGGTTATTTTTCTTTAATTTTTTCAGGGTTTCATTATCAACATAGTATCGACCTTCACCATTTGCAATTGGGATTGGAATTTTTTGATTTAATTTTAATTTATTTGTAAATGGGGTTTTATTATTTTCTACTATAAGGTTAGTCCAACCACACATAAAATTAAGTGATGTGTTTTTTAAAAGTGCACCAGGAAGTAATCCTGCTTCAACTAAAATCTGAAATCCATTACACACCCCCAAAATTGGGATTCCTTTTTCTGCCATTTTTCTCACATCTGCAATTATTGGACTATGGGCTGCAATTGCACCTGACCTTAGTCTGTCGCCATAAGAAAATCCACCTGGAAGTATTACAGCATCTATGTTTTTTGGCAGTCCTTTTTCATGCCAGAAATATTCAGCATTAAATTTGAAAACATCAGTCAAAACATGATACATATCACGATCGCAGTTACTGCCTGGAAAAACTACTACACCTACCTTCACAATTTACTTTATTGACAGAGATATTTAATTTGAATCAACCAATAAAGAAAAAAAATTCTGATCGCATAGTCATAAAATGAATTTATTTGATTTTGTATAATTTAAAATCCTTAAGCATCAAAGACATCAATTGTGACTTTGCTGACCATTGGATTGTAAATGCGCAATTCATCACAGATTTTCTGAACTGTAATTTTTGCAGACTTTTTGTCTTTTTCTTTGATTGTGAATTTTAGCATCTTGGCAGTTTTGATTTTAGAGACTGCAGAATGATTTCCTTTCAAGACAAGATCATGTAGTATTGTTTCACCTTCAGGGTCACTTATTCCAGGTTTGTTTTCAATTATTACATGAACATCAAAGGTAGTCATTAATTTTCAAAATCAAAAAGAGGTTAATCTATCTTCCTACCGAATTTCTTTAAACGGCATTAAGATATGATGGAGATAATTTAAAATCAGATCTTTCTTTTTGATTTTAAAAAGAATCCACCAAAAGTTTCCACACATATTTGAATTAAATAAATTGTTTTAAGAAATTATGAACGAATTCTTAAAAAGATTGTTAGAATATATCCTTAGGCACAATTAAATGGTAATAAATGGTCATTAAAAAAATAAAACTAGTTGCTTCCAATAAGGAAGACAACGTTTGCGCTTGTGCTGATATCTTGATCTGATGTGAATATTGGTGTTGGTGCAGATGATTTTTCCATTGCGCCATAAGCCATATCACTCATTGGTCTTGGGTATGGTATTGAAAATTCAGATAAAGAGATCTCCTTTACTCCAATTACTTTGTAGTTCAGTGGAGTTAATGCGATTTCTGCCTTTGACTTTGCATTTAGAACTGCTTGTGCTAAAAGATCATCTTTGAGTTTAGAGGCAACTTCAGGAGATAATGAAAAAAATACACTATCAACTCTGTTTACTCCAGCACCTACAGCACCATCAATTATTGACGCCACACTGTCAAGCTTCTCAGTTTTTACATTAATGATATTGCTTACTTTGTATCCAATTAGTTCTTGAATATTTTTGCCAGTATCTTTTTCCTGGTAATAGTTATACACAGGATAAATGCTAAACTGCGATGTGCTGATTTCTGAATCTGTGATTCCCACCTTTTTTATTGCGTCAATCACGGTATTCATTAATTCAGAGTTTGAAGCAAGTGCGTCTTTGGCAGTTTTTTCTTGAGTTTCAACACCAAAACTAATGTTTGCAAGATCCGGCGCTACACTTGAAGTTGCAGTACCTGTAACTGAGATTACTTTTTCCCGAGATGGAAATGGAGTAACCTCTTGGGCTGATGCACTTGGTGCAGCTGAAATTGCGCTCACACTGATTGCCACTACCAATACAGCAATGATTCCAGCGATGATTTGTTTTGAATGTTTCATGAATATCCAAAAAAGAATTTTGTAGATAAAGTTTGATTAAATTTCATTTTAATGGTAAGTCTTAATAAGACACTATTGTGGTGGATGGTTCAATGAAAGATGACCTTGAAGACGAGTCAGTTGGAATATCAGACAGAGTGGAAATCATCTCAACTGAAGATCAAAAGATAAAGGCAATAGGAGAGATATTAAGTTCAGATTCAAGTAGAGAAATTTTGAAAATTTTGTTTAATGATTCATTAACTGCAAATCAAATATCACAAAAAACTGAGATTTCATTACCTTTGGTAATTTATCATTTAAAAAAGATGCAGGAATCAGGAATAGTGAAAATTACAAGTGTTGGAAAAAATACAAAGTCTCATGACATGAAATTTTACACGGTAGACAAGCTTGCAATTATAATTTTACCGTCAAAAATGTCAGAGCCTGCAAAAAAGAGCAAGTCACTTTTTAATTCATTTACTAGAATTCATAGACTAGCTACACTCGGAGGAGTATCAATAGCTGCGTGGTTTTCATCACAGTTAATTCAGAAATCAATAGTCTCAGAACAACAAGTTCCAATGATGGAATCAATGCCTTCAGAAGTACCTCATACCGCACTCAAAGCAATGCCAGCACAAGATGTTGGAAACACAATGAATGCAATGCCAATTCAGACAGAACCTTCAATGCAACTATTGTGGTCAATAATTGCAGTCTTATCAGTAATAGTTACAGGTTTGATTATTGAAGTGATAATTTCCAGAAAATATTCAAAATCAATCAAATCAAACTAAGATTGAATTAATCCATACATGCCCATATATTGGAATTTATATCAGAAGAGTAAAGCGTATTTGTATTGTCAAGATCAAGATATTGGAAAATTACAGCAGATGAGATGGAAAAATTTGTCTACAATGAAGAAAAACTGATCAATTGGGAAATCAAATGTATAAGAGAACCAGATGTAGATGCAATTTTTATCGGCATTTTCATGTACAGAGGTGGGACTCCATATGACTATGAGTCAGTTAAGGGAATTACATATTATCATAATAACATCCCAAGAAAAGAATTACCATCAATCACAAGTTTCCTTCAAGAAAAATTTGGTGGAAAAGAAATGGAAAAAGGAGAGAGGATATTTCTCAAAGGTTCAAAAGAAATCTATTCCAGTAAAGACATTGCAGCATTAGCAAAAAGCATGGAGCAAAAATTCAGAACAAAGGCAATCATATCTCTAGAATTCCAAGATTTGAGTCTGGAAGAACTCAAAAATGCAGGATTACCAGAAGCAAAGTTACTTCCAATCCCAGGCAAATAGATAAAGTGGTTTAAGATAGATGAATTTTAGATGTCAGCAATTGAAGATATCAATAAACATCTAGAAGAACTAAGAAAAAGAGTAGTACGAATTATCATCGTATTAGGAATAATTTTTGCATTTGTGATTTCATGTCATTTATACCCAATTGAAATTTCAGGAATTCACCTTTACTATCCACAAATTGATCCAATCAACAATGTTGCAGCACAAATTACATCTCATATGAAAAAAAGTCTAGTTCCAGAGGGAGTTCAGTTAATACAAACTGAACCAGGACAAGCTCTATTTGCTCAAATTTATGTCGGAGCCTTGGTAGCTGTTGTGTTTGGAATGCCTATGATAATCAAAGAGGCAGTTGGATTCATAAAGCCAGCATTAAAAGAACGAGAAATCAAAGTTACACGCAATATTGCACTCCCTGCATTAGGATTATTCATAACAGGTTGTCTTTTTTCATATTTTCTAGTAATACCATACATGTTAGAATTTCTTTACATGTACGGTGATGCTTCAGGATTGATAACATTTCTCAACATTATGGATTTCATTACATTTGTTTTACAGTATTTACTTGCGTTTGGCATATCATTTCAAATTCCATTGGTAATGTATGCAATAACCATGTCAGGAATAGTAGGGGATAACTTTTGGAGAAAAAATATCAGATATGCCATTTTGGCAATAGTGGTCTTTGGTGCAGTAATCACTCCAGATGGAAGTGGCGTCACAATGTGGTTTATTTCAATACCAATGATGGCACTTTATCTGGCAGGGCTAGTATTAGAGCACAAAAAACACAAAAAAGATTTAAATCTTAAATCATAGACTATAGCGTAGATGACACTAGAAAGTATTTTCCTTGCAATGCCTGGAATAAATGAAATTTTGATAATTCTTGTTTTAGCAGCAGTATTTATTTTTGGAGCAAAGAAGATACCAGAATTAGCAAAAACATTAGGTAAAGCAAAAGGAGAATTTGAGAAAGGCAAGATTGAGGCCGAAAGAGAACTCAACGATTTCAAAAATAAAGAAAAGATTGACTAGCACTCTGCAATTAAAGCAAATTCATCAATAATTTTAGAATATTCTTTTAGGATGTTATTTTTTCCAAAAAAGGCATTCAGTTTTATCACTCCTCTTAGTTTCCAATCAACTTCAATTATCAGTTTTGTTGCATTTGGAACATGTTCATATCTAAAAGTAATATGAGTGCCTTTGGCATCTCCCCCAATAATAAAAATTTCATGTGATATTGGCTCGTCAATTACATGTTTTACCATCATAACTAACTCTTTTCCACCGATTCGCAAATGTTCTTCTACTACAGATACATTGCCACGGATGGATATTGTTCTGATTGAGGGATAGTATCGAGGTAGAATTTTTTGAAAATTTTCATAATTAGTAGTTATTTCAAAGACTTTTTTTCTATCAGCCTTTATTATTTTTTCAAAAATTATTTTTGGCAATTATAAATTAGAAAGTGCCCCAGCGAGGGTATAAACCGTGCTCTAGATCAAATTGATCCAAACATTTTCCTACACCATGATTTACAATGTCATCAATTGTTTTGGGTTTTGTATAAAATTCTGTGACAGGTGGTAAAATTACAACTCCTAACCTAGATAGTTTGAGCATATTTTCAAGATGGATTGCAGAGAGAGGAGTTTCTCTAACCATTAAAATTAATTTTCTAGATTCTTTAATTGTGACACCAGCTGCCCTTGCAACAAGTGTATCATCATAACCATTTGCAATTGCAGATAGAGTCTTCATACTACATGGTGCTACCACCATACCATTCACTTTATGAGTTCCACTTGAAACACTTGATGCCATGTTTTTTTCATCAGAAACAGATGTTGCAAGAGATTTTACATAATCAAGATTAAATTCAGTTTCCATTGAGATACACTTCATGGCCCACTCAGACATTATCAGATGTGTTTCAACATTTAATTTTTTTAGAACTTCAAGTAAACGAATTCCATAAATTACACCCGTACTGCCTGTAATACCAACTACTAATTTCATTGTAATTTATCTAAAGTTTAATGGTATTTTATCTGTTAGTTAGAAATCGTGTTTTAGTACTAGCACACTAATTTTGTGCCTCATCATCAAATGCATCTAAACTATGTTGCTCCTTTCTTCTTTTGAGCCATAAAGAAATTCCACCAGCTGCCATTGCAGACAGTAAAATCACACCGGCCATTTGCAATTCAACAGAGTAAAACACAGAAATACCTACGAGGCTTTTCAATAAAATCTTGTGTTCATGTAATCGATCAAAAAATTGAAAATTAGCTATATTAGTTCCTGTTTTCTAGTCAAAATGTGGTTAACAGTTCTGAGATAAAAAAAATAGTTAATGGTTATTCGAATGTAAAAATTGGAGTGATGGGAAGTCATTCAGCCTTAGAAGTTATGGATGGTGCAAAAGATGAAAATTTTCAAACGGTTGTATACTGCCAAAAAGGCCGAGAGGATCCATATAGAAGATTTAACAGAATAGCAGATGAAATCATAATTTTAAACAAATTCAAAGATATGGCATTACCAAAGAATCAAAAAATTATGAGAGATACAAATACGATAATTATTCCACATAGATCACTTACTGTATATCTTGGATACAAAACCCTTGAAAATTCATTTAAGGTTCCAATATTTGGGAATAGAAAATTATTCCAGGCAGAAGAGAGAACAGCTAAACGAAATCAATACTTTCTTTTAGAAAAGGCAAAAATAAAATTTCCAAAATTATTCAAAGATCCAAAAAGCATCAACAAACCATGTATTGTTAAAGTTCAAGAATTAAAAAGGCCGTTAGAGAGAGCTTTTTTTACAGTATCATCTTACAAAGACTATAAAGAAAAATCAGAGATAAAAATAAAACAAGGATTAATTTCTAGAAAGGATTTGGAAAAAGCAAGTATAGAAGAACTAGCAATTGGAACATACATGAATTTTAATTTCTTTCACACACCAATATCAAAACAAGTTGATTTTATAGGAATTGAAAGGAGACTTCAAACAAACATTCATGATTTCAATGCACTTCCTGCAAAACAACAGTTAGATATCAACATAGATTTACAAAATATAGAGGTAGGCCACACACCTGCAAGCATAAGAGAATCATTACTAGAAAAAGTAATCAAAATAGGAGACAAGTTTGTCGCTGCCGTCAAAAAAGAATATGCGCCTGGAATCATAGGACCATTTTCTCTACAAAGTGTGATTACAAAGGATTTGGAGTTAGTGGTGTATGATGTATCACTTCGCGTTCCAGGTAATCCTATTGTGGCAACTACTAGTCCATACACAAAATATCAGTATGGAAAAACATTCGGAGTTGGAAGAAGAATCGCAATGGAGATAAAACAGGCTCAAGAAGAAGGTCGTTTAGACGAGATAGTCACATAATATTTTATTGTAAATCCAGTTACTCAAAAAAGAGTTTGAAAGTTTATTCCGGAACATAATTGTCACATCCAGAATTGCAAGGTTTATTCATTACGCCTTCACATTTTCCAGAATCATCATGCGCAATTCGTTGATGACCGCATTTGCTGCATTTTCCTCTAAAATAACCAATTAGTTCACTCATTGGGACATCTAATTTTTCTATTCTTACATGTAATGATGAATGATGTTTTTTTTCAGACATGTCGTGTCTAATTTTTGTACAAACTTAAGGTTTTAGAAAAAATCAAAGTAAGTCAAGCACGTATATTCAAAATTAAACTCTTGATTTTATTTAAAATTCTAAATACCAAAGACATATTTTGTTGATAATAAAATAGTAGTTGTTAATTGGCTAGATTAGGAAATATATAGAATACCTAACGTTTTGATTCAAATAATTAAAAGAACGGTTTTTGTTTGAATTAAAATGCTGGATGCCAATTAGCATTAAAATACAAACTCTTTATTGTCAGGATTTCATAAAAACATAGATGCCAAGAACAATTTACATTCGTGAAATAATCACAATATTAAAAGAACCAAAACTGTGTCCCACATGTCAAAAAGATGACAGACTTGAAAAAAATGTTGTTTTTGAAAGAAAAACAGACGGACAAACAATACTGTGTACTCGTTGTGAAGCATTGACAGTTGTTACAAACCACAATCTCAAAGAAGTAGATTTGATAGCTGCAAAAGATGAACAAGTGATGTTAAAAGAACCGCATCTCATACGAAAAGTAATGTATTAGATTTCAGATGTGAATTACTCAGAAATGATCAAGGCAGTAATTCTTTTATGATATAATTTCGGACATATGCAAATTCCCATTCTCTCAAATCAGCATTCTTACATTCTTCTTTTATGATCAATCCTGCTAGCCCTTTACTCCAAATATGTCTATTTACATCATAGACTTCTAAAATTTTCCCATGTTTTGTAATTTTGATACTACCATGACATCTTTGTATGACTTTGGCAGCAACATTTTGATACAAAATATCTAGATTGGCCATGAAAAATTATTAGTTTTCTGGATATCAAAAACGTTATGCTTTGTCAAAAAGGAAATATCAGATATAATACCAATATATCTGAGAATGTAGAATAATCAAATGCTGATGATTAATAGAAAAGCTATATCTGAATATTGATGAGTTTGCCGAATTATGAAGCATTTTAACATGAATATTTACAAATTATAAAAAATGAATTTCAGTATAAGTGAATAAACATCTACATATCAGAAAAGAAAGGACATCATATGGAAGATAATACAGATATGGTGCTAAGCGCAAAGAAATTTGCTCAAGATAAACACAAAAGTCAAAAAAGAAAGGACGGAGTAACACCATATTTTGATCATTTGGAAGGAGTTGTAAACAGACTCAAAAATTTAGGAATTACAGATAAGGACGTATTATGTGCAGCGTGGCTTCATGATACAATAGAAGATACAGATGTGACTTTTGATCAGATCAATGAAAGATTTGGAAGGGAAGTCGCAGTAATTGTTTTGTCATTGACAAAAGATCAAAATATTTCAAAAAAAGACCGAGAAACACAATATATGAACCAGTTAAGAGGTGCGTCGATTCAAACAAAAATTATTAAATTATGCGACATATCTGCAAATCTAAAAGATTTATCAACTGCACCTATCTCAAAAACTCAAAAAAACAAGCAGATCAAAAAGATTTTGCATTATCTTAGAATAATTCAAAAAGACGTGTCAGAAAACAAATCAACATATCCAAAAATTCAAGAAATCATGGATGGCATAAATACAATATGCATTAAATTTAAACAAAAACCATTTTTAATTTAAAATGTAGATCATGTGTCAGGATCTACCACTTTGACAGTCATTGAGAGTGGTGGAGATAATGCCTCAGGATCATCAATGCCTTTCCAAACAAATACTTCAATAGTGTAAAGTCCAGACTCGGCAGATGTCCAGGATTGTGCTGGAGAAAAAGATTGTCTTGGAGATAATGAACCAGTTAACCATGATAAAGAAATCACAACTTGGTGTTCATTTTTCACTTGAGTCAAATATGCAAAAGATTGCTGCGTATTTTGATTATTTGAAACGTCAGCCGTTATCATTATTTGATTTCCAACAGTAAGTACAGTGGGTTCGGAGGATAGTTGCGCTGTAACATCACCAGTATCAGCAAATACTAAACCTGTTGGGATTAGCATTAGTACCAATATTAGAAATTTCATAAATAACACTAGTTTTCAACATATTTAATCTATATAAAATGAACAGTCTACCTAAGAAATTTCCAGAGTATTTGATCATGTATAAAACACTGACAAAGAAAATTTTGAATTTAAATGATGAAAAAGAAAAAGCGATGAAATCAAAATTGGAAAAAATTCAAAATAAAATAAAAAAATATGAAGCAGAAAGAACAAAAATTAGAAGCATGTTTCCTGAAAAATTTTTTGATAGTCTAGCAGATGAATGAATTAAAAAACATTATAATTTTATGTAAGAGATAAACACAACATGTGACTGGAGATTGTTCGAAAGAGCAGCTTCTGTATAACACTTAGCAGTAATTATGCAGTGGAGGATCCCTCCAGTCACTCTCAAAATAAATATTACAAAAAAATTAAAATGAATTTTCGCTTATTCGTGATTGTGACCACAACCACATTCATGGTCATGTTCTTTTAATGACATTAATTTGTCCACTAGACCATCACGTATTTTGAGCAAATCTCCAACTTGTTGTTTCAAAGTTACTGAATCCCAGTTACTTTGATGTAATTCCCTAACAGAATCAATTATCTCAAGATCAATGTTGAGTAAATTATCCATCAGATGTTCTTGTTGACTCATAAAATACCAATTAACACACTGTAAAAAAACTATTCCATAACAATAATCAAAAACATTATGCTTCCATATGTTCTTTAAGAAGATTTTTTCTAACTAGAATTGGAATATTATACAATGCTCCCAAAGCCATAGCATCAGATGCACGATAATTTCGCAACACCATATCTTTTTTTCCAGTAAAATACAAGTTTGCACGTAATACTTCACCGCTTTCATAGATTTTTACCTTAACTAAAACTAGTTCATTTTCTTCGCAGATTTCCTCCACCATTTTGTAAATAGATGGAGCTGAATCACTTTCACTCTCAACAAAGCTGGAAATATGTCTGGCAACTTCGCCAGAAAATGCGCGCATGTGAAATTCTTTGCCATCATCACCTTTTAGAACTAACATTCCTTCAACAGCATATGGATCTACAAATCCAACATAGTCAATTTTGACAGATTCATAATCAGGCTCTTGTGCTTGATCAATTTTCATAATATTTACGATTAATGTACCACTTTAATGCTTATAAAGATACTAAAGATACTAAAACAAATAAAGTAAATTTGCTACAACGATCTAATGACATCACAACCCAAATTATTTAACGTCAATAATTAATTGAAGCTTGATGTCGATAGACTCTGAACGTTCAGTATCATATGTTCTAACAAAACATGTTGGAGCATATATGAGTAAAGATTTCTTGCTGTTAGATCAAAATGTGTTGGTTAGATCTGCAGCTAAAATGCTACAAGATTCTGATAGAGATGACATTATTGTAATAGATAGTAAAAATTTGCCAATCGGAATTGTTACAGATGAAGACATGATAAATAAAATGAGCGAGATCACCACAAATGTAGAATCTGCAACTTTGAAAGACATCATGTCTACACCATTAATTACAATTAGTGAAAAAACAACACTTCAAGATGCACTTCATCAAATGAGAGATGGTAAAATAAGAAAGCTTCCTGTAATATCTAAGAAAAATGAAGTTGTAGGGATAATTTTTCAAAGAACTATTGCAAATGTCATTAGAGATGCGACAGCTACTGCACCTCATCTGTTTAGCCCACCTGTAAAGGCAATTTTAGGAAATCTTGGATTTGTGTTACAATTTGCAGGAGTGTTGTTACTTGTTCCAGCAATTTTATCAACAATATTAGGAGATTTGGTGACAGCCTCGGGGGTTTATCTCACTACTGTACTTTTACTGGTAACAGGATTTTTTCTCAACACATATGGTGAAAAAGCTAGTCTAAATATTCAACAGGCATCAATTCTAGTATTATCAAGTTTGTTGATATTATCATTATTTGGAACAATTCCATATTTGTATGTCTTACCTGCTAAAGAAGTGACATCTGACGTATTTGCAAACTCTTTTTTTTCAAGTGCAGCAGGATTTACAACTACGGGCATATCATTAATTCATGAACCAGAAAATCTGCCTCAAAGTTTTACATTCTATAGAAGTTTTACACAGTTAATTGGTGGGATGAGTTTTATCTATTTGGCAATAGCCGCATTTTATCCAGAGTCAAAAATACAATCAATGAGAGGATTTATCTCAGGCAGATCACTGCACATGCGAGAATTATTTGGAACAATTACAATAATATTTTTAATATACATCATAATTTTCTCGATTTTGTTTTATTTGTTTGGAAATCTAAACGTAATTGATGATTTTTCATTAATAATAAGTGCATTTGCTACTGGGGGTTTTCTACCCACATCTACAATTCTAAATAGTTTTGATTGGCAAGAAAAGATAATTGTGATGGGTGCCATGATATTTGGTGCATTGCCATTTACGTTTCACTATTCTTTTGTTAGAAAAAAATTCCTTTCACCTAAATTTGGTAAAGAAGTGTTATCATATTTCATAATTTTAAGTGGTGCAACATTACTATTCATGTGGTTTAGCAAATTAGATCCATTGACTAGTGCATTTTACACAGTTGCTGCCAGTACTACATCTGGACTTAATGCACAAGTAATAGTAAATTTCAATGGGACGATACATGTAATTCTGATTTTACTAATGATTATTGGAGGGTGTGGTTTTTCAACTTCGGGAGGAATTAAGATTTTTAGAGTATTGCAATTAAAAGAATGTAGAAAATTATTCAGTAAGATACACAGATCAGAATTATCAGAAAAAAGAAAAAAAGAGCTAGTATCCACAATACTAATCGTGCTGGCATTTCCAGGAACTATATATGTGACAGCAACTTATTTGACAACGATTGAAAACACTAGTTTTGAAAATGCATTCTATGAAGCAACAGGTATCATCACAACTGCGGGATTGACTGCAAATCTGATAAATTTTGATACAGATGCAACAGTCAAAATGGTAGTCAGTTTTTTGATGATAATTGGAAGAATGGAAATAATTGCCATAATATACATATTTGTGCCTAAATTGATCTAAGAAATACTCAAAAAAACAGAATAGAATTAATTCAATAATATGAAATTCAAAATATTGAAAAATGAATCATCCGGAAAAGGAGGAAGAAAATTAATAATTTTAGGATTTTCAACGATTGCCATCATATTCGTAATGTATACAAGATATCTAGACCCAGAGGTATTCACACCAGAGTCTACAGAAGCCATTCAAAGAATTGCTTATGGCTTTTACATCATATTGCTGGCATCATTTGGAGCAATTATGTATGGGATACATCTTTACAATAAAGAAAAAATAGAAAAAAAAGAGAAGAGCATTACAACAATAATTGCATTATGTACATCAAATACAAAAGCAAAGAAAATTTTTGTCATAACATCAGTGATATATGGAATATTTTTTTCACTAGTCTCTGGAACATTAGTGTATCAACCAGAAGTTAATTTTGTTACTCATTATGGAGCTGTGATACCATCAGGATTTGTAGCACCGTGTTGTGGAGAACCAGGATATATGCCAAAAATCATAGTATATCTTACAGAACATGTCGGATTACAAATCATTCCCATCAATTTAGTTTTGCAGGTAATTGTATCGTATTTAGTTGGACTTAATGCTTCAATGGCAATTAGCGCATATACAATATCTAAAAAAGGCAGAGGATTAACAAGCATAGGAGCCATAACAGGGTTATTCATAGCATGTCCAACATGTGCAGGAACATTCATGTCAGTCTTTATTGGAACAGCAAGCGGTATTGCATTATCAATAGCATTAACACAATTACAAACAGCATTCATTGCGATATCAATTCCAGTGTTATTGATAACGCCTATAATAATGGCAAAGAAATTAAGAAATTCCGACGGTAGTTGTAAAATAGATCCTACAGAATAAATTTTTTCACTTCAGGAATTTTGCTGTTTCCTATATCATAGCCGTCTTGTCGAAGAAATTTCAATGTTAATTTGTAAATTAATTCATCGTGATCTACTTGATTTAGAATTTCAGTCCAAAGAATTTTCCCATGTATTTCAATTTGGTCCTTAAAAGTGGGATTGAGAGATTCCGCGATAACTTTGCATTGTTCAAAAGTTTTCCCATTTTTGTACGCACGAACTCTAGTATCACAAGCATCCATAGTGTGCAGTAAATAAAATTCCAAATAAACCTAGACCAAAAATTGACAAGTTAAATCAAATACAGGAAAATTCTGATAAAATCATGGGAATAAAAACAACAAAAGATTACGTAAAATTCTACATAAATTTAGAAATGCAAGATAGTGTCAATCTGCTAAGTTTCATAAATAATGAAAAAATGGTTTTAAAACATAAGCTTGAAAATAAGAAAATTGATAAGGATCCAATTTTAAACGGTGTAGACATTTTAGATGGACTAATTGAAGAAATAAAAGGAATTGGGGAGCAGGCGGTTTTAAAAAAATATAGTGAATAAAAACCGAAGATGCAGTCATAATTCAAAATAGACAGTGATAAAAATAGAAAAAAGAATTGCATTTTTAAGTTAATGAATTTAATTAAAACTAATGGTCATAGATTCAGACATTATTAAGACTGAGATTTTACGCGTTTTAAATGAGAGTGGGAAGATCCGTGGAAGTGAACTTACAAGCAGAGTTATAAAAAAAGTAGGAAATGAAAAAATGGTATACAGGGAAATTAGTGCATTAGTAGAATCTGGGGAAATTGGGAAAAAAATGTACAGTAAATCACACATAGAATATGAGTTGATCAATATATCAAAATCAGTAAATAATCAACTCAAAAGTGTCCATAATGAAATTGAGAGCATTTTTGAGGAAATTGTAGAGTTTAAGGATATCATACAACAAAATAAAATAGAATTTCAAGAGAGATTAAGAATAACAATATATTTCATCCACACCATTCAATCTACTGATGGGGTAATGAAGTTATTATCATATTATCCCTCATTTAAAAAAGATAAAATGTTTTCACAAATTATTAGAAAAATTAGTGATTGTTGGGAAAACATAATGGATGGTATTGCCCATGAGCCAGAAGAAGAGTTTCTCAATGAAGTAATAGCAAATTTGAGAATATCACAAATTGGATTAGATAGTGTAAATTAGAATAAAAAAAATTAAAATAATTTTATTAAATCTGGTTTAGTTTCTCAACAACAATTTTAAAAATTTTATCATTATCAAGCAGTATAAACGGGAGATTGTTCTCTTCACATGCTTGCCCACTTTCTGTGTCTCTTGTAACTAAAATCATGTCATTTTCCTTGGCAAAATTGATTACAGAATAATACGTGCGTAGTTTATGACCATTAGTACGTAATTTTTTGACACTATACGCATTATATCCCATTTTATGAAGTCTATCATCCCAACCATCATCCATCTCATCAATCAAAATTTTAATCGGCTTTGACATAAATCAATCTAGAAAGATTTTCAATATTAGTATAAACAACCTAAATTAATGGCTAATCATGAAAATTTTGAGACAAATCAAATAATTTTTCACAGAATGAGACTAATCGATTTGGCAAAACACCATCAAACCAGGCTAATTCTTTATCCACGTTATAGCCCTTAAAAGAAGATTGAGAAGATTCAAGAAAAGTTATTTCATTTTCAAATAATTGAGTCACTTGATTTTTTCCATCAAATGTGAGATTATAATTACAAGTCATCAAATCAATTTGAACATAGTAGTTCCTATTACTTTGATTTATCCATGCTTTAATGAAAGGCTGATTATTTTGTTGACATTCTCTATAATGTTTGTCATATTCAAACATTTTTGAATCTGAAATGAATTTTTTTAGAGACATTTTAGAAAAATATGAAAACCACAAAAATAGATCTAAATATCGGCGGTGATTTTCTTAATTTTTGTTATTATACGAATTTTTGTATCAATTGGCATTTCAGGCTCCATTGTGAAGTAAACAATATTTTTTTTAGTATATGTAACCATTTGAGTTATTTTTTCTCGTTCTACATGAACATACCGAACCTTACCCAGGGTTCTATCAAATTCTTTTCTCATTTTTCTTCTCTGAGCAACTTGTTTACAAAAATGCTCTTCTTCTTTTTGGGTTTTTAAAGAAGTTTTTCCACTTTTCATGATTCCTTCTCGAATGTTACCTTTAGCATCAATAATTGCAGCAAATCTCATTTTTGGATCTAGATTAATCATGGATTCAACAATTTTTAGTAGATCAACTTTTTTAGCTGCCATTATTATCCGGTAAAGATTTACCAATATAATCTATTGAAGTATTTCAAAAAATCTCTGTATTAACTAATAAAATAAATACCATACAAGTTTCTAAAAATAATCTTAAAAAATGACCAAGTTTAAAATATTTTAAAAAAAATTATTGGAGTTTATTAGATGGTCAAATAACAAATAACCAATGAAAAGTGGGATTGTGATAATTATTGCAGGCGGATCTATGGTGATATGTGGGTTGATATTATTTTATGCAGTTCAGATTAGTCCTGAAATAGAACCATTTTTTAAAACAATAAAACATGCAGGAACATTTGTTGGGTTATTAGGTATTGGAGTAACACTTGCAGGAATTTTGCTATACTTGATTAATAGAAATCAGCCACAGATTCAATCAGATTTTGATGTGAAATGAACTGCAATTCAATTTATCCATAGCAAAAATAAACAAATATTACAAATTATATGCTGTATAGAATTTTTTTAAATTCATCTACTGAAACTACAAACTTACAGATATTACAAAATAACACTTCTTTATTTACCATATCGCGTAATGTTGTTGGAATTTTTCCACAATAAAGAGAGGATTTGTTGCAATTTGGGCAAGATGCAAGCAAATGCTTCATACCAAATTCATTTTCAATATTCAATGACATAGTTACGTATTTCTTGTATATTAGTAGCAAGTAGAAATGATACTAGTGATAAAGATCTAAAGACAACATTAAGAAATTATAATAATGTAAAAAGCCAACCAAAAAAATTGTCAGAAAAAATTTGGTTAGGTACAATTTATCTCAAAGATGAAGGTGGCTATGAAATAGTTTTAAAATCATTAAATCATTATAAAAAAAGACTAAAAACCATAGGAAGTAGTCCAGAATTAAAAGATTCATCGGCAATGTTAGGATCATTACTTCAGCAAGAAGCTGCAAAGATCATTCCAAAGATAGATGAAACAGTAAAAATAATTCAAGAGGGATTAATAGACAGTATGGTGCTCAATTCATTAAGTAATGATTCAAAATTTTTAGTTAAAGCTCTTTTGTGTTATGAATCAGACATAAAAAAAGCTCAAGATAATGGGCATGAGTATTTTTTGAGATTAGTTGGAGACTTGGCATTAGTTAAAAATAATTTAGAATTAATTAAAAACGCGATAAATAAAATTGAACAGTTTTCATAGGTATGTCCCCTGAGTGTACCAGTCCAAGTAAGGTTTAAGATTTTTACATAGTTTTTTTCTTTCAGCACCATCATCTATGCCTAAAATACCTTGGATTTTCCCATGAAGGTAGTTCTGTGTAAGTTCACTTTTAAGAAAAGGTTGGATCTGGATTAAAATTTCAATAATTTTATCAGTAGTAACATTGTCAAAATCATTTAAAATTTCCTTAACTTTGTCATTTAATGTCATAGTAAATTCTAAACTCAATCCAGTTATTATTTTATTGGTCAGCAAAAATTCTAAACAATATCATCATCATCCCAAGTCAAACGAAATTTTCCAACAACTCTGAAAATTTGTAATTTTCCACCTTTTTTAAATTTCAATTTATATGAGTTTTGAGAAGTATCATAAATCTCAAGTGAAACGTCATCAGCAATTGTCTGAAAAACTACAGGGTTACTAGAAATTTCCTTCCATTCATATGGTTCAAAATCTAGATAAAATTTAGTATAAAGTAACCCCATTTTCAAATACGGTTAAACAAACCAGAATAAAAACCAGATAGGCCTTAATTAAAAATAACTATTCTGAGTCTTGATAGTTTTTTGGCATATTGGTACTGAAATAGATCATAATTGTAGGATAAATTGTATCAAAATCTTTATCGTTATGAATAATCTGAAAAAGCCTATAAATCAATTCCTGTATTTCTTGATGCTCATCACGATACAAAGTTTTTTTTGGATTTTTGCTTGAATCAAGAAAAGTAAATCCATTGTCAATTTGAAATAGATTTTTTAGCAATAAATTTGCCAAGAAAATCTTTTCAGCCACATCTTTATGGTGATATGATGATTCAATTTTTTTTATTTGATTTTTTATATTGTGAAAAGAAATATTGGTGATTCTTTCTACATGTTGTTGAAATCGCATAGAATAATTCTGGGTTGGAATATAGAATTTCATATTTCCTTTTTTTTGGACAGAGATTGTCTCTTTTTCAAGTAACGCATTACGAGTTTTTTCAAAGGTAGTTTTAGCCATGTATTCAGGAACTATCATTTTGATCAATGCGTTATGATGTTTATCAGGGTATTTTTTGACATACTCTAGAACTATTCTCTCACGCTCATATAGTTCAGAATCAGGCTCAACATAGGTCATTAGTAATAGGTCGACCTATATTATACAGGTTAAGTATTTATCAATATCGAATAAAGCATAATTAAAAATTTACAATTTAAAATCAAGCAGGCACAAAAATTTCTAAATGAGATCCATCAAATCAAAAAAACATACAAAATAATATTCAGAATTGTTCGACATAATAATATCAGTTTTTTAAAATCAGTTTAAGATAACTTTTGGATTTGATCGAAATCATTTAAAATTTATAAAAATGTGAATTTTCTTTATCTGTTTTTTTATACTAAACTGTTACTACTCAAAAATGAATTGGATAATGAGATTGCTCAAAGACAGCTCACACAAACTCAGATTATTAAAAAGGTTCAATATTTAATTGACACAGATAATGGAGATGTTGGACGATTATATCATATTCTTGAATTTCTTAAACGAGACAGACCACTATATCATTCAGACCAAAAATATTTAGAGGACAAGCTTTGCACTCAATTTATTATTGTTGACGAGGAAAGGCCCAAAGAAAATCGTGTTCTTTTAAAAATTCAAACAATAATTAATTTAGGTAACGGAGATCCTGGACGACTGCAACATATTTATGATATGATATCAAGAAATAAGCCACTATATCATTCAGATCAGGTTTATCTTGAACAGCAATTAGAATCAAATAATATTTCTTCAAAAGATATTACTATTAATTCTGAGAAAGTATTTGAAAATAAAATTGAGATGGAGAATAAACCTAAAAATAAAATTGAGATATACAGGGAAACAATACCTCAGACTACACATATCACTACAAAACTTCGTGGATTAATGCCAAAAGAGTGGAGACCTCCAGACAACAACATGAAGGAATTAACCGGAATATATGAAAAAATAAAATCTGAAGAAGAGTTACTTAAAGATAACAAAAAAATTTATGATGAAATAAATGTACAACGCTCTAAATTATCTCAGATTATTCTAAATAGAAAAGAGTATGAAAAACAAGTTTCACTGGAAAAATCTTTGCTAGACTCACAAATTAAAGAAGAGCATCTCAATATTCAGGCACAGACTAAACTATCTGAGCAAATTCTATTACAAAAAGAGGAACTGGAAAAAGTGAAATCTGAGAGAGTAGAATTAACGAAAAAGATTGCAAGTGAAAAAGACACAGTATCAAAAGAACTAGAATTTCAGAAAAAACAACTATTACAAACATGTTCTGAACAAGAAGAAATTGAAAAACAAATTAAATCTGAACAGGCACTACTTTCTAAAATGTTAAATGTTCAAAAAGCAAATCTGTTCAAACAGTCTCAAATTACGCAAGATATAAAGGAAAAACAGTCAGATTTAGAAAAAACTAAGAAAGAATATGAGGAGATCACCTCTCAAGTAAAAAGTGAGAAAACTAAACTTGTTGAATCAACAAAACTGAAAAAATTAATTAAATCTCAAGAAAATAATCTAATTAAAGCAAAAGAAGAGAGATTAAAAATAGACAATGTCATCGTTAAAGAAAAAGAAAATATTGCTAAAATAGCAAAAGAAGAGAAAGAAAAATTAAAAATGCAGGGGATGTTAGCAAAGCAACTTGCGGATGAAAAAAAGGCGTTAGAAGAAATCAAACAGAAACGAGAGAAAGTTGAAATACAAATTAAATTGGAAAAACAGAAATTAAAAGAAGAACAACAAAAAATTAAGAAAGAACTATTAGAAAAAAATAAGCAACTAAAATTATCTAAAACAAGATCAAGTAAATCAAAACCACAAAAATCAACTAAAAAACAATCTGAAAATCAAGATTAGAACAAACTTTAGATAAAAATATCATCATTTGAGAGGGGCGTTCTATTTTTATTCTCTGTCTATAAAAATAGAATGCCCCCAGTTTAGGCAGTAAAACATGACGCTTGTCGTAATGCTTAAGATAATAAATAAATAAGATAATATTCTAGAATGAAATATTAATTTTATGGGTAGTATATTTTTTGGAAATGTCACTGATCCTTCTAGTATTGATTTAACAATTTTTGGATTTATTGGAGCGATAGTATTTACTGTACTTTTCGGCATTTGGCAAACTACTGAAAATAGACGATCTCAAAACAGATTGATTTTGATGGCAAGACATTATGAATTAAGAACTGCACTTATCAATTTAGGATATATCTTTAGTGGTGGGGATACAAGAATACAACAAAATGAAGCTTTACGTGAAAAGTTTGTTAAAGAATTAGAACGGTATGGAATTAATGTTGAAAAGAATCCGGAAGTTGAATTTATTCAGGACAAAATAAAACAGCATCCAGTGTTTTCTGGAACATTTTTACATCATTGTACAAAATGTCATGAAATCACTAAACCTATAGAAGTTCTTGTGAATGATTCTAAATATCAAAACCCTAATCACTCGTATGATACATTAAAATTTGAAGTATCGTTTAAGCCCTAATCTAGTAAATGATTATACTTCTCGTAATGTTTTAAATCTGATTTTCTGAATGTGTAAAAATTGTTGTTTTAAAAATACTACATTGATCTTAAGTTTTGATTAAATTTTTAAAATACAGTGAAAAAATCAGCCCTAATCAAAAAAAGCATAGTGTTTTCATTAGTCTTTTCAATAGGAATATTGTTTTTGTACTCAATTCATTTCCTTTGGGTAATTTCCATACTAGTCCTACTTGGAATCTCACTAGGAATTAGCGGAATTCCATCTGAAAGATTTGCCCCATATCCAGCAGATGTAGCCGTTTCTTTAGGAGAAAAAATAAGAAAATTATTCAAGGCATAATCTTTATTATTTTCATAATCTAGGAGAAATAATGGTCTTAGAGGACTTTTTGCTCCCACAAGAAGTAATCCAATACCAAAGCAAGCATGATATTCAATATGGAGCAGAAAATTATGTCCTCTTTATTACAAATAGAAGAATCATAGGACATAGACGAAAGGGGTTTATCTTCAAAAAAGACAGAGTGTTTTCAGTTGCTTTAGAGGAAGTATCTAATCTGAAATATGACGAGCAGGGAATAGTCCGCAAAAAAGGATTTTTAATTATTGAGACAAGGACACAAAAAATTCCGTTTGAGGGAAATCCTAAAGATGTTAAAGTAATCTGGCAAGAAATGCAAAAATTTCTCGGATTTCAAAAAGGATTGGGAGCTGCAACAGCATACACTAAACCTCGTAATTCAGAGAACGAATATCACGGTGAAATACCAAAAGAAGCAGAGGAAGTAATCAAGGTTCTTAAAATGCGTTTAGCAAAAGGAGAAATCTCTGAAGATGATTTTTACAGATTGAAAAAAACTGTAATTGAATAGACAGTATGAATCAAAATTATTGGCATGAGATTAGAAATTTGATGTTTGTGGTAATGTTTTAGAATAATAAGAATGATAATAAAGAGTTACTATGTTTAATAAAGAAATTATCTATCTAAACGGAATTCCAATTAGATCTCAAACCATGAAAATATTCTTTGTTGTTCTTTTTACATGGTCAATAATCACATATGTAGTATTAGGATATCTGGGATTTTTTGACTTGTTTGGAACCCTTTTCTCATCGGATTTAAAAATTTTAGACGAACAACAACTGTTAGTCATAAGATTTGTATTTTTCTTTATGATTGGGCATAGCAGTTTAATGATTTGGTTAATTGCTCATACCGAAAGTTCTCGATTAACTAAAGTGTTTTTTAATATTCAGAGATTCTCGTTAATTCATATGATTATAAGCATAAAACAAATTCCATTATCGGATGTATTTCTTTTAAAAAATCAGACTAAATGGTATGAAGTGACAGGCATTGTGTTTATTGGCACTTGGTCATTATCGTTTATTTTGAATCGTTTTTTACATCCTTTTTTTCTTCTGCCCTCTAGTCCATATACTGCATGGAATTTTCTTATCGATACATCAATATTTTCAGTTATTTCATATTTGTTGATATTTCCCATTGCAATTCTGTATTCATCAAACATTAGAATAAAGTTAAAAAAGAAAAATACCATTATTACAGGTTTTTCAATTTATAAAAATGCAATTATTAGTTTTTTTGCCATAAACATCATATGGGCAACACTGTCAGAATTAAAAATTCCTGAACAATCTTTCCCAACAGAGTATGCTTATTTTGCACTTCCGATAGTCTTAACTTGTTTTTTTACTTTGTTCTCAAAGAAAATTCTCACTGAAGAATTCAGAAATAAATTAAAAAAACAAGGGGTAGTAGAAAATGAAATTGTTTGATAACGCGTAATGAAAAGCAATTGTAAAACATTTGAAACTGTAACAATTTCATTAGAAACTATTACTAATACGTAATAATTTCCACGAATAACTTTGTGAAATTCACAATGTAATTTCACGCCTGAAAACGTAATAATTTCTAGTTTCATGAGTAATTATTCATGAAATTGGCAAAATCATAGTGTAACTGCCATAATGAAACTAAAATGAAACTGTAATTCATAATGTAATTGTCATAATGAAACTCTAATTCATAATGTAACTATTTCTAAACTATTACTGAAATTAATGAAAAATACAGTTACAAAATACTTAAAATGCTAATAAATTATCTTACTGAAGAGAGATCATATGAGGATCATACTGATAATTGCACTTGTTTCATTATTTCTAATTTCTACTTATTCAAGTGTTAGTGCACAATCCTCTGGAATGTATTATTCCAAAATAATACTTGATTCAATCCCTACTGGCATTAATGCTGGAGACAATGTGAAATTCTCAGGTCAGTTAGTAACAAAAGATGGAAGATATGTAATAACACGAGCCACTGTAATTATCAAAGATGAACCAAGTGTCAGTTCAGGCACACAAATTCTGAAATTAACTACTGATAGTAACGGTAAATTTTCTGGCATATGGAAAGCACAGATTCGCTCTGGCGGTGCATATCATTTTTACGCAGTTTATGATGGTGTAAGTAAAATTACAAGTGCAAAAGCAGGGTGGCCAAGTGTTGTTGTAACTGCAAAATCATCGTATTCTATCAACACTCAAAGCAGTTATTCCAGTTCATCCAATTCAGGTTCTTCATCTAATTCTGTTACACCTACTAAATACACAAAAACTTATCAGGTCTATGCAGATGCATTACCTACTTGGGCATATTATGCTGGAAATGTAATGTATGAATCAACTAGAGCATGGGAAGATGTCAATTCCGGATTAAAATTTTACAAGGCTCCATCATTGAATGTTGCCGATGTTCATATTGCATGGGTCAAGGAATTTGGAGTCGAACATGTTGGATACACGTTAGGTAAACAATATGTCGAGGTAGGGTTGGGGGACAGTGAATGCCATGGAAAATGGCAACCGTATTCAGGACATCATGTGGCAGATATCATGAAACATGAGCTTGGACATGTTCTTGGATTCCAACACAGTAATGATCGTAATAGTATCATGTATCCAATTGCCCTTAATCGTGAGTATGGTCTAGTACAAGAAGAATATACCCTAAATGCAGGTTATGCCCAATTTGTTCCATTTTGTACCATCAAAGATGTTACATCCTACTATTATTCGGTAAAATCTGACAATAACCGGCAAGGATTTGATGTTTATGTTGTACCTTCTCCAGATGAGATGAACAAATGGAGCAAAACTGGAAAGTTTTCTCATTATGTGGATAGCAGTTGCTATCGAGAGGGAATGCTTAGCTTCAGTAACACGTGTAAAAATATTGGAAAAGGCAGTGGATTGTTAATAGTGATGAATGATGATGGGCCAAAAAATGTTTTAACTAAAATCACAGTTAAACAACAAGAGATGTCCTAATTTTTAATAACATAATTTTTAGTTTACAGAAATCAATTAGTATTATTTTGTAATTTTAGAATCAAAAAGTTTTGTTAGAGGATTGTTTTTAAAATCAATTTTACCAACCCTGATACCTATCTTGAATCCTTCATACTGATCCCATAACTGTGCAAATTTTTCTAATGATTTTTTAGGAATTTTTTCCTGCACTACAAATAAAAATGAAAAGGAAAGTAAAAACAAGTAAAGTTCTTCTAAATATTTTTGCTGTGCTTTTCTTTCTGATTTTGAACCTCGTACAATTTTAGAGATTTTTTCAGGTAGTCCATTGGCAATTATTGTCTGTCGTTCAAATGCTTTTTCTAGAGATATTTTAACAGGTAATGGTTTAGATACAGATGTTTCCATTCCATGGTAAAGTATTGCAGAGAACATTCCCACAATATTTGAAATTTCTTCTAACACGTTATTAGAAATTTTATTTTTTTGGTTGTCTTTAGCGATAAACTCTCTAAAATAAATAAAAAATCTAGTACTGGAGAGTAAATACAAAAGAGAATTTGTTTCATTAGATGTAAATGATATGTCTTTTGATTTTAGATAAGTAACAAGTTCTTTTGTTAGTTTTGTTGGATTGTGATGATATTTTTGATTTTCATATATGACATAGTCTTGTTCTGTTAAATTTTTTAATACACGGTATACTGATTTTGTGTTTGGGGTTTTGGTTGTATTTTGAACTATTTGAGCCAATTTGTATCCTGATGCAGGCCTCAAAAATATCTCTAAAAACAATTTATGAGATAGTCTGTTTCTAAGAATGGTTTGAATATCTTTATTATTTGACATGTGGCATTTTTCTCCTTTATGACCTATGACTCATAATATCATAAATCTACTTACTGACTGATAATTGATTATTTTATACCTAAATCGTGCCTAAAATCACACGATTACGCAAAGAAATTGAGATTATCGAAAAAGAGATGGAGTCATTACAATCATTCAGACAAACTACTCAGACCAAAAAATTCCTACGACAATTAATGGGAGAGCGAATGAATATCCAAAATCAAATTAGAAAAATAGAACAGTCAAAGAAATCAAAAGAGCAAGAAAAGCAAAGCAGACGAACTGAAGCAAACAAAAATCGCAGTCATAAGATGAAACGTACTTGGAATTATTTTAGAGCAATTCACAAAAATTATGATACTAAAAAATCAATTAAACAATTACGTTCTGAATTCTCAAAATTCAAAAAAGGACTAGAGACCGATATTTCTGAAGTCATATGGAGGAATCCTAGCCCATGACTTTGCAGATTCACACTCCAAAATCAAATGCAAAAGATCTTACTTTTATCAAGACAAGACGACAAAACAGAAATCCAAACGTATCACAAAGAAGAAAAACATTAGGTGCAGACACTGAAACACACGATGGAAATATTTTTCTCTTTATGCTATCAAACGGAGACAAGCTAGAGTATCCAAACATTACATTTGATACCATTGCAAAATTTCTTTTAAGATATGAAGGATGTTGGATATTTTTCTATAACTTGCAGTTTGATGCTGAATGTATTCTAAAGTTATTGCCACGAGACACTCTCAAAATATACAAGACAACAAAACTATTGAATTTTGCATACAATGGATATGATATACGCTACATTCCAAAAAAGCAACTGACAATAAGAAAAGGAAGCCACTCCATTTCATTATATGACATTGCACAATACTATGATAACAAAAATTTGGTAAAAGCATATTCTGAACACATCAAAAAACCACTTGATCAAGACTATCTAGACATGAAAGAAAGTAGGAAAAAATTCTCATTGCGATATTTTCAGAGAAACAAGAATCAGATGAGAAAATACTGTCTAATGGATTGTGTCCTGACTCTTGAACTTGCAGACTATTGGCTTGATACTTTTTTTAATGCATACCAGTTCTATACGGCAAACTGGATAAGTTCTGGATATCTGGCAGAAAAGGTCTTGATATTCAACGACATTGAAATTGCATTATTTGACGATATTCCTTATGATATTCAGGATCTTGCTTGGAAATCCTTCTACGGAGGCAGATTTGAGCTAATTCAACGCGGATACATTGGAGAATGTTACATTTACGACATCAATTCTGCATATCCATATGCGTTAACATTTCTTCCAGACATTAATGATGGCAAATGGTTTGGCAGTACTAGAATTAATCCTAAGGCGTCAGTCGGATTTTTTCATATACGAGCATATGTTTCTGACTCTGTAAAAATTGCGCCATTTCCATTTAGGACAAAAAGCAACAGAATAATCTATCCATGTGGAGAATTTGAGACATTTGTTACACTAGAAGAACTAAAGGCAGTAACTGGAGACACTAGAATAAAATACAAAATACTAGAGTCGTTTCAATTTGTTGCAAATCCAAACTGTGGTTATCCGTTTAGAGATTTTATAAAATCACAGTACCAAAAAAGATTGCAACTAAAACAAGAAGGAAATTCTTTGGAGCGTGCAATCAAAATTATTTTAAATTCCGTTTATGGAAAGATGGCTCAAAGAGTAAATAATGTGATGGGCAACTTGTTTAATCCTGTCATTTCTGCATACATTACAGGTTTTGCAAGGGCACAACTGTACAAGTTTGTCAGAGAAAACAACATTGAAAAAGATGTTGTTGCATTTGCAACTGATTCAATTGCATGCAGAAAAAAAATTCATGGTTTAGATAGTAAAGAACTAGGTGAAATGAAACTAGACAAGTTTGGATATGATACATATTTTCTATCTAACGGATTTTACTACATTAATGATACATGGAAGAATCGCGGTATTGGATATGACACTGAAAGAAAAATAGAGATTCAGCATTTGGATACAAAAATCGATGAGAAAGGAAATCTCTACATTACAATTCAAACCACACGAACACCGCACATCAAAGGTGCCATCACTTTTAACAAAATTGACGATATTGGGAAAATTGAGACATATGACAAGAAAATTGGATTAAACTCTGATAGAAAGAGAATGTGGTTTTCTCAACTAGAATCACTAAATGACAAGAAATTCTGCGATTCCGTGCCTATTCCTATTGATTTAGTGGGCGATATTATATCAAAAACAGATGTAATATGGGCAGGTTATGATGAAGGAGCATATGATCCAGAAAGTGAATTATGAATCAATTAGAGACATGAATTAATTCTAGTATTATTTTCATATTCTATGGTCAGTTTTTCTTCAGATGACGAAAAGAAGGTATTTGAAGAATTAACAAAAATCGATTCAAATTTAGGAAAAATATATTATTCAGGACTAATAGTATTACGTCAAAAAAATACGGTTCAAACACAAGTTTCAGAAAGTCCTTTTTCAGAAACTACTTCTGGTAATGAAAATTCTCAAAATGATTCCAACCCATTTTCTGAAAATTTTATAGAAGAGAACCCTGACAGAATTGCACAATCTGCGCACTCGATGAGAGAAACGATGAATGTCACATTACGTCATCCAAAAATTATTTCATCAGCTTCAAATTTAACTTTTAAAACAAAAGTTCAAAAAATAACTGATCCTCAAACAAACCTCCCTGATTTTCTTCAATTCACATATAGTCAACTAACTGATTTACACTCATGGTTTACCAATGTTTCACATCATGGCTATGCTCCTTCCGAGCAAGAATATCTTACCAAGGTTGAAGAATTTACTTCTCTCATGCGTCATATTTTAACACCTCATTATGAGGTAATTCAGGAAATTGATGAATTTATAAAAAAATCAAGTCCTGATAAAATGGATTTAGAAAAATTAGAATTTTTAATGAGTAAAAATACTCAATCATATAACTACTTCTTTGCAAATGCAAAAGGAAATTGGTTAGAAGTACTAGTTGAAGATGGCAAATATTTCAAGAAGGTACCTATAGTTATCCGAAAAGAGAACTCCTATTCATTTCCATTTTGGCCTGAAGCATATTACTTAGAACGCATTGCTTCTGAAAAACCAGATTTGGTAGGAAAAATAATTT
Source organism: Nitrosarchaeum sp. (assembly GCA_021414365.1). Classification (GTDB taxonomy): domain Archaea; phylum Thermoproteota; class Nitrososphaeria; order Nitrososphaerales; family Nitrosopumilaceae; genus Nitrosarchaeum. The sequence goes on along the minus strand of JAIOOR010000021.1, from coordinate 89,067 downwards.
TACAAACTCCAACTCCCAAAAAAGATTTAGAAAAAAATTCTACAGTATTAAGAAATTTTGTTGGCGCTGCACTCAAAATGCCTCCAAAATTAGGAAAATTAATCGCTGAAAAAGCAATTCTAGAAAAATGGCGTGATGGAATGATAAGTTCAGTTCTCGACAGAGAACTTGCAGATTTGATGATCAAACTTGTTGATTCAGAATTTGAAACGTCTTTGAAACTTTGTGATTTTCTATTAGATGTTACATTAATGGACACTGGAATTCCTGATATGATTAGTTCTAGTTCTCGTAAAGATGTACGTAGTATCATCGATCGTTATTCTTATGAAACAATTTTGAAAGAAAATATTCCTGTTTTATATGAAAAGGATCATGATGTTGTAATTCAAATTTTAGCAAAAAAGTTATCTAAAGCCAATTGGCTTGCAAGCAAAACTCGTCAAGAACTTCAAAAAGATCCTAATCAAGATATGTCCTTTGTTTGGAGACCTGCAATTGAAGAACATGAACAAAATTACAATTTCGATATACGCTCTCACTTAGTTGCTACTATATGTAGAACCATGGAAAAATCTGAAAGTATTGGAATTGATAGTCTTAAAAAATCTTTGAATGTACTTGCAGGACAAAAGTATTATATTTTTAGAAGGTTAGAACTTTATTTTTATGGAAAACACCCTTTAGATTTTATTGAAGAAATTAATCGATTATGTGTAGAATATTTTGCAAAAGGTAGTTTTAGACATGAATACTATCACATGTTGAAAAATAGTTTCCCTCATTTAAAATCTGAGAATAAAGAGATTATTTTGGATGTTATTTTAAAAGGTCCAAATTTTGAGGAATTTAGAGGAAATCCAAATGAATTTGAAATATATAAAAAACATTGGAAAATAGAAAAACTCTCTCCAATTATAGAATATCTGCCTGAATTACAAGAAGAATACGATTCACTTGTAAAAGAATATGGAATATCTAATTTAACAGAATTCGTTAGTTATCATGAATCATTTTCAGAAGTTAAAGAATCTTCAGATTTAACAGAAGACATGACCGTTAGCCAAGTAATAGAATTTTTAAAACAGTATAAGATTCCAGAAAATATTTTCTTAGAAGAGGACGGAACTGGAAGAACTTTCAAAGAATTTGTAGAAAAAAATCCTGAAGAATATTCTAAACATGCCACTGAACTGATAGAGTGTTTAGGACTATTTCATTACAGATTTTTAGATGGGTTATCTAAAATAAAAAATAAAAAACTAGATTGGGATGCAATTCTAATATTTTGTGAATCTATTATAATTAAATCCCCACCAAGAGATGTAAAAATTTTAGATTTGATCTTGGATTATTTGGGGGATTTATTACAGAATAATTTACTTCATAATGAAACTGCAATTCCCTTTGCATTACGAGATAAAATTTGGAATATATTGAATACTGCCATCAAGATTGCACCTCCCGATACAATATGGTCTGAAAACTATCCAGATAAAAATTGGGACGCTATGGGGATATCTATCAACAGTAGCATTGGGAGATTAAGTCATGCTTTATTGCAATATGCCGTATGGTGTTATTATGGATTAAAGAACGTAGGACCCACCCCTACTGAACTTGTTCCTGAAGTGAAGCATCTCTTAGAATCCATGTTAAATCCTGAACAAGAACAATCTGTTTCTATTCACGCTGTTTTAGGACATAATTTCTACAATCTATTAGCATTGGATGATAAATGGACAAAGTCTAAAATTGGTTCAATTTTTTCTCATGATGAACAACATGCCAAAGCTGGAAATGCATCGTGGGACGCATATACATTCCAACAGATTTACCAAAAAAGCTTCAATGCATTATTTGAAGAATATTTGTACCGAATCAAGAATCCAGGTAAAAGAACAGATACTTCACTAAATGATTCACAACAACGATTTGCTCAACAAATTGGTTTAGTTTACCTTCATAGTCTCAAAAGAAGTGATGAATTATTCGAATATTTTCTAGAAAAATCAGATCCCCAATCATTAGAAGATTGTCTCGAATGGATTGGCAGGGCATTAAAAGATTGGAAGGAGAAAACTCCTCCAAAAATGAACGTATCTAAACTAATATCATATTCAAAAATAAAATCAAATCCTAGTGCAGGATGGCTATTTTTGAATCCTTTAATGCCAAGATTAGAACGAATCAAATTATTAAATTCAATTCTAGATGAAACAAAAGGAGAGATTTCTCCAATATATTGGATTCCTGAAGAATTACATATATTCGCAGAAGAATACCCTCTTGAAACTATTGAATGCATTGGTAAAATGATTAAACATTATCAAACAAGCGGGGAAATGTATACAATGTTAAGACATTTTGAAAATATATTTCCATTAATCCTTAAAACAAAACATACATCTGCAATACAAAAAATGAAAGAGAGCATAAATTTTCTGGGTTCGTTAGGATATGAGGATTTTAGAAAATTTCTTGATTAAACATTTAATTTTTTTATTTTACCCTTAACTAAATCTTCTTTGAATTTTATAATTTGAGATTCAATTGTTTTTCTTTTTGTCATAAATTGTTTATGAAATAAATCAAATTCCATTTTATTTTTTGAGTTATATAATTTCTCTAGTTCATTACGTGTAGGATCTAAACTTATCACAATTTTATCAAAATCATCGAAAAGTTTTTTTTCATAATACAATTTTATGGTAGAAGAAAATTTCCAGAGTTCTAATGTCTCATCAGCATATTTTGTGAGAAAAATATTATGTTCCTTTTCAAATTTTGGGTTTGGATATTCTGATTTTTCAGAAGGAAATTTTGTTTCATATAGTTTAGTTTCTTTTGTTTCTTCTGTAGTTTCTTTTGTTTCTATACTAGTATTTACTATAGTATATTTACTCCATAACATCCTATCAAAATTTTTCAATGTTTGAATGCTATTTACAATTGAATTGTCAACTTCATCTAAAATTTTTCGTTGCAGTTCAAGTTTTTCTTTTCTAATTTGCCATGTATTAGTCACATACAACGATGTAAGAAAAGCACTTGCTGTGGGGATAGTAATTAAAATTATATCTTGAATAAATTTATTTTCAAAGAAGGATTCAGGTAGAATAAAACTTGAATTTTCTTTTTCAGAATATACGTTATAACTTATACCAAAAAATACGCTGATACTTAATATTAAAACAACACAAAAACTAAAAATAACTTTATTCATAGAATGCGATTATCTGTATGATTAATCATCTTTTCTGATATCATCCAATAACAACCCACAAAATATCTTTACAATAGTAATTTCTTGACACATAGACATTCCATTTTTCATCTTTCTACCGTGTTTGAATTTGTATTCTCGCTCTGTTTGAAACACTCTCTCTAGTTTCTCCAAAAATCGTCTAATCAAAGAAGAATCCAAGACCACGATTCCATCTCTAGTGTGTACATAGTCTTTGAGTCTGATTCTTTGTCCATGATCCTTGTTTGTTGCAATCTGAAATACTGCAGAATCTACTAACCACCTAAACGGCTCCATCATATCATACACTAGAGGTTGAAAACCAGTGTGCTGTTTATGATAAAACCCACAATAAGCATCCAAGCCAAATCCGTTTACAAATTTAGATATCTCACCAGCAAGTACAGCATAACCATAATTCAATAGAGCATTAATCACATCAGTGGCGTTTCTTTTTGTTATTCGAACTACAGAATTGCTTCTAGAGTTAAAGCCATATTTTTCAGGAATTAATTTGGCAAAATTTCTAAAATATACATGACTAGATGGTGCCTCTATCTTGATAGGAGAAACAGAATGATTTTCTATCTGTTTTAGATATTCTTCTAACTGGACAATTCCATTTGTAACTAGTTCATTTTCAGTGGATTTGAGAAATTTAATTTGAGATTCCAATTTTGCCTTTACTATTTGATTCTGTAAGTATAGACATTTTTCGGGATCGCGAAATGCATCATATTGAGCCATTCGGTATTTGGTAGCAGTTAGAGATTCCATCATACCATTCATAAAAGAAATTGGTTTTCCAAAAGTATCAGTCAATATGACATTTCGATTATTTTGATTTAGTAACTTTAGCGCATCAGTAGAGATATAGCCTTTGCCAGAAATTACAATTTTTTCATATGGTAGTTGAGTAATATACCAAGATTCAGTTTCAGATTTACCAGATAATACATCAGTACCGTTTTTTAGATTAATTTTATTATTTTTAAGAGAAATAGATACTCCATATCCACGAAGCAATTTCACATTATAGTGATTGTTTTTTCCTTTTAATGTCAATCGAGAGTCACAGGGATTTCTTTGTAATTAGAGCAGTGAATCCAACTCCTAGAAGAACAGCACCTAGTATCATGAAAAAATTTCCCATCTTTTCTGGTTTTGTACCTACATCTGAAGCAAAAAATATTGCAAAGCCGATAATTAAGAACGCAATTCCTAAACAAAGGCAAAAAGTTGAAACATTTCTTAGTTGGTGCTAGACCTTTTCTTTTTCTTATTTCTGCAATTGCGGTAGTAGCAATAGATTTTGGAAGTTCAGTCCATGCCTTAAAAGATGTGTTCCATGTTGCACGACCAGCTGTTTGACCTCTCATTGCTTCTGAAAGTGTAAATGTTTCAGCTGCTGGAATTTCACCAACAATAATGCTAGAAGCTCCTTTTTGTGACATATCAAGTACTTTTCCACGTTTTCCAGATAACACAGTAGCAACATTTCCCACCAGATCTGTTGGAACCCTAACTTCAATTGCAAGCATTGGTTCTAGCATTGTAACTCCAGCTGTTAAAAGTGCTCCCATACAAGCTCGTCTAGAAGCAGGTCCAAGTTGTGACAAACCTCTGTGTGCAGTATCTTCGTGAGGAACAAAGTGAGTAAAAGTGAACTTGCAATCTCTCATTTGCTCTTTGCATAAAGGACCTTCTTTCATAACTTCTTCAAATCCAGAATTAATAGAGTCAGTTGATTCTTGAATAAATTGAACACCTTTTGTTCCATTTATCATAACATTTCCACGAGGATCTAATTTCATAACTCTCTTAACAGTATCAGTATCCCAACCAGCGCTTTTGAGAAGATCAGCTACAACCTTTTTGTCTTTCATGTCACTGATTTCACCAGTTCTAAGCATGTGTGCTATAGCTGGTTCTAATGGTTCTACTTTCATGAAAATCTTGTTATGTCTATTTGGTGATTTTGACATGATAGGTTCACATTTTCCTTTGACGGTTTCTCTATAATTGATAAGTGGTTCAGATGTAATAATTTCCACTTTAGCATCTTGAATACGGTGAGTAGCTACATCAAGGTGCAATACGCCCATTCCAGCAACCAAAGTTTCGCCTGACTCTTCATCGATTTTTACTATCAGGTTAGGATCTTCAATTGTTAGTTGTCTGAGAACCTCAACTAGTTTAGGTAAATCTTTTGGATGTTTTGGCTCAATTGCAATTTGAACAACAGGTTCTGAAACATATTTGACTCCTTCAAACATTGGAATACCTTTAATGGATGAAATCGTGTTACCTGCTCGGGCTTCAGTCAATCCCAAAAGTGCAGGAATATTTCCAGCACCTAATTCATTAACTTGTTCTCTTTGGTTACCCATGAAAAAGTTTACAGATTGAATTCTGCCTTCTCGTTTTGAATCTATTATGTTAACTGTTTGTCCATCTTTTACTGTTCCTGAGAACAATCTGCCAATTGCAACTGGACCAGCAGCTGGATCCAATACCATGTTAACGACCATCATAATTGTTGGTCCATCATCACTGCATGCCAAAAGTGCTTTTCCGATATCAGATTCAAGATCCCCTTTCCAAATTTGAGGGATTCTGTATTTTTGAGCAACATGTGGTGGTGGAACATGTTTAACGACCATTCCCAATACTGCGTCAGCCAAAGGAGCTCTTGCAACTAAATCGTCCACTTTTTCATTTTTATATGCATCAATAACATCTTTGAATGTAATTCCTTTTTCTTTCATGATATCTACATTAAATGCCCACTTGTCTTTGGCAGAACCAAATGTCACACTAGCATCTTGTATTGATACTTTCCATTTTTCTTTGTATTCAGGTTCTGCATAGGTTTCAACTAATTGATTAAAGCTAGATACTACACCTGCAAGAGTTTCTTGCATTTTTTCTGGAGTCAAACGAAGTTCTTTGATCAATCTATCTACTTTATTTATGAATAAAACAGGTCTAACTCTTTCTTCCAATGCCATTCTTGTTACTGTTTCTGTTTGAGTCATAATTCCTTCAACTGCATCACATACGACAGTTGCTCCATCAATTGCTCTAAGACTACGAATTACCCTTCCACTAAAATCAACGTGTCCTGGAGTATCAATCATGTTAATGACAAATTCTTTATCTTTTTGAGTAAAGTGTAATGTGACGTTTGCCTGATAAATTGTAATTCCTCTTGCTTGCTCCTCTTTATCAAAATCCATTGCCAATGCCTTTCCTGCAGCGGATGGGGCAATAATTCCAGATGCTGCCAAGAGACTATCACTCATGGTTGTCTTTCCGTGATCAACGTGAGCAATTACACCAAAGTTACGAATTTGTTCTTTATTTTTGATGATCTTTAACACTTCAGTCGTTGACTTGAATTTTGCCATATTCGCAAAACCAATTATTCAGCTATTAAATCTTATGAGATAAAGATCAATAGATCATTTGATTACTGACGTTACGAAGTTTTTTTGATAAAATAAAATGGCAATCTTTTTGTCGTCGTCTTTTAGCCTCAAAAAGTGTCAGCAACTGAGAAAAATACACATAGTAAAGCAATTGTGAGATCTTATTTTTTGATTCAAATACGAGATGAAGTACATTTAATCCAATTTTTTCTAAATTCTTTCTCAGCTGAATATTATGAGAATTTTTTTCATCAAAAATTAACACAGTGTCACCTTTTTTTACAGAAAATAATTCCATATGAGAAAATTGCTCTATTCTCTCATAATGAACGTCATATCCAAGTATTTCATAAAATTTTGCTGCACAGTACATCGCTATTGGAAATGTGTGTAAAGAACCTAAAACATAAAGTTTCTTTCCAAATTTGGATCTTTTTGCATCAGAGAATGCTTTTTTGAATATTTTGGGATCTTTTGGTATTTGGATTGGAGTTACCAAAGAAATACAAGTTAATGCACTATCCAAAAAACTGATACTACCAGCAGTAAATTCATCAGAATTTGGAGAATTAAGAATTATTGAAGTATCACAAACATTTGCCAATCTACTTTTCGGTCTTGATGTGATAGCAATGGATTTTTTGGATATTTTTGCAAGTTTGATATTGGAGATTGTATTTCCAGATATAGAGATGAAATAGATTGTTTTGTTTTTTGTAATAGATTTAGATTTTAGCAAATCCAAAGGATCAAAAGATCTTACAACATGGCCAGAAAATACTTCTGCCAATAAGGCAGATACAAATGAATCACCTGTTCCAGAAAATATCACATTTTTTTGTTGATTTTTAGAAATTGGTTTTTTTCTATGAAATGTATTCAAAAATTCAGGTTGAGCAAAAATGTCTTTTTCATATGCTCTTATTGTTTGCATAAAAATCATAAAATCATCAGACATATTAGAAAAACGGTCCAGTTTTTGATTTTTATAACGACAATTTAGGAATAAAATGTGGAAATTACTGTAGGACACACGCCTGATTCAGACGATGCATTCATGTTTTATGGAATGTTTACAGGAAAAGTAACATTTCAGGACTTTACAGTAAAGCATGTAATTGAAGATATTGAAAAACTAAACAGAAAAGCAACAAATCCAGAACTTGATGTTACAGCAGTGTCAGTACATGCTTGTGCATACATTCCAGGATATACGATATTGAGGAGTGGTGGAAGTTTTGGAATAGGGTACGGTCCAATAATTACAGCAAAAAAACAAATGACAATAGATGAAATTAAAAAATGCAAAATTGCAATACCAGGAAAAATGACATCGGCGTTTTTATTGCTTCAATTAATGATAGGCAAGTTTGATTATATTGAAATGAATTTTAGTGACATTCCAGAGGCTGTAAGAAATGGCAAGGTAGATGCAGGGCTAGTAATTCATGAAACCCAGTTATCATACAAGCATGAAGGAAATGTCAAAATTTTAGATGTTGGAGAATGGTGGGACAAAGAAACAAATGGATTGCCTGTTCCATTAGGGATCAATGTTATGAAGACCAGTTTAGGAATGGAGATGATTCATAAATTTGACAGATATTTACAAGCATCAATTGAATACGGATTAAATAATTTTGATGATGCACTAGATTATGCAATGCAGTACAGTAGAGGAAAGCCCAGAGAACTGATTGAGAAATTTGTAAAAATGTATGTCAACAAAGTCACTGTGAATATGGGAGATAGTGGAGAAGAGTCCATAAGAAGAGTTTTTGAGATGGCAAAACAAAAGAATTTGGTTCCAGATTTTGCACTTAGTATTGCCATCAAGTAATTATATTGTAAAAAATATTATAATTCAATGGGCGATGGAATAGGTGGACCGGTAATAGGTTGTTTGTCAAATAATACATTTGATCTTCTAGTCACTCATTTTCGCAAAGATAACAAAGAGGATTATGCAAAAACTGAGCGCATAATTATTGCTAAAATTGACAATCCAGATGAACCAGAGTATAAGGAAACAACAAAAACAGAACTAGAGATGGCATTGAAAGGAAAGTTTGTCTCATGTAATGTGCAATATAGAGATGCAAAAACAGACGCCCTTATTTGCAATGTCTTTGTTCAAAAACCTCCAGAAGGTTTCAACTAATTCCCTCAAATACCCCTTTTACAATAAATTAATTCATGCGTAGAACATCTCAAGAAATAACAATTCATCCATTTGAAAACATGATTGTAAAATTATACGAGTTGGCAAAAAGAGAAATGTCTTCTAACAATTATCAATTATTTGAAAGATATGACAAAGCAATGATTGGAGATACAGTTGCTACTACAAGACGTGGACAGTTATCAATTATAGTAAGACTCACAAGACAAATCAACAAAGACTGGAATGACGTTACCAAAGACGACATAAACAAACTAGTCTATGACATAATGGAAAAATTAAGAGAAATTCAATCAAAAAGAATTCAAGGCACATCTAATTCAGTGAGTTTTTCAAAAGTGATTAACGCGACTTAAAAAATGTATAAAGAAATAATCGCATCAAATAGCAGATTTTTCATAAATCCTTAAGTTAATAGAAAAACTAGAACTGTATGAGATTACTAAATATCCTTCGTAAATTCTGTGTCATGAAAAGTGTCAGAGATAAAGCAAAAGGGGATTCAGAAAAACAATTAGATAAAAAGGAGAAAATACCATATGTGGGAATTTCAGAAAATGTGTTTGTACCAAATAATGAAATCAAAATAGAAGATATTGGTCAAGAGATAGGCAAAAACATTAATCAGCACATTAGTAAATTATCTAAAAAAAGCAATGACGAGTTAAACTCCATCCTTGAGAACGTGCTAAAAGAAAAAAACAGTTTTGAAAGAAAAACAAATGCAGCTTTGGGAGGGAAAGATTATGAGAGAATAAATATGGTTTATTCAGGATTTGATATTTTACTTAGTGCAATTAATGAAGAAATTCAAAAAAGAGATAAAGCGAATTTTGAAATTAAAGAATAGCAACAGGATTTTTAAAAATATGAAATAAGTTTAATTTAATAACTATCATCACGTCATAAAGACATGCCAAATGTATCACATCTCAGAGTATGTAAAAAATGTAAAAATGTTTTTTCTGACAACGTTTCAGGAGAAACATCAAAGGACACACCTTGCCCAATTTGTCATTTATCATCTAGTGAACCAGTAACTAACGGATAATTTTGTCTACAAATCACATAATTTGTTTAAAATGAAATAATTATCAAATCAAATATTCAAGAAAAGATATTATCAGGATAATAAATTAATGAAATTAATTCTACATTGAAAGCAACATACAAAAAAGAAACATTAAAGGATCCAGAATCTGAAAACAACACATATACAAATTTTACATTAAAGCATAATACGAAATTTTGTTGTGAAAAATTCAAAAGTTTTTGTAAAAAATTTACAGTTTGGAATTATGAGCAGGGCAAATTTGCAATAGTGGATCAAATAACCTATGAGGGTCATTCAGTTCAGCCAGTATTTTTCTGCCCTTTTTGTGGAGAAAAAATAGATTATGAAGATGAAAATGCGCCATCAAAAACAAAGAAGAAAAAAGAAGTATGATTAACCTCAAAAAAACAATTTTAGTATTTAGACACAAAAATACCAAAATTTACAGATTTACTAAAAAGCAGTTCATGAAGATTTAAAGTCAAATTAGGCTTTAGATCATGAGAAATGCCATAAAACTACAGTTCTGAGAATAAACATCTAACACATAATTTAAAAAATCAGTGATTTTGATTTAGGGTGATGAGCGTAGAGCGTATAGTTTTTGAATTTGTGAAATATATCAATAAAGAACCTGGCAAATGTCCAGCATGTGGATTTAACATAATCATCGAATGTTGTAGTTTCATTAAAGGAAGAGGATGGTTTTGTCCAAAGTGTAAGACACTATCTGTGTATGATGAAGATATTAAAAAGATGATTGGGGACAATGTCTCAATATTACCAGTAATTCCAAAACCTCCTTATTCATATGGTGAAACTTTGAAACCATCCTCAAAAGTACGCCGAATAGACTAGATTATAAAAAAATAATCCAACAGATATTGTAAACATAGACAAATAATAGAATTTGAATAAAATCAAGGTTTAATTTTACATAAGATTACAAAAAATAAATGGTTTGGATATCAATTAAAAAAGGATGGACTAAGAATAGTAAACTTGCACTAGTAGGTCTGATAGGAAGCATAATAGTGATTATTGTCACATTAATGATTTGAGCAGTTTAGTGTCAAAATCAAAAACAAATAAGCATAAATTCAATGAAATAAAGAAAGGGTATGCATTGTGATGATAAACGAACCTTGATTATTTTAAAAGAAAATATCATTAGCAATTTTAATGAATTAAAAGAAAAAGATTTTGAAGATAAAATTATTTTGAAAAAACTCAACGATTCTATTGCAGAGTATAAAGAGTTGAAGTCTGAAGTTAATGCCTAATATAGGATAAAGTTCAAACTTTATTGAGAAATGTTAATAGACAAAAAAATTTTTGCAGGTGGACTCATCATGTTGGTAATAGGCATAATCATTATCATCAACATTAATGCCACAATACCGATGGGTCAATCAGGAATGACAGAGGAAGAAATCATTGATTTGATGACAAAACAACAAGAGAATAAAGACATGAACACTCTAGCAGGAATTTTAATTGGGGTTGGGTTTATGTTGATTTTAATTAGTTTTGGTGCAAAAAGAAAAAGAAAAGATAGTCCAGAAAAAGAAGAGAAAAAACCAATTACATAGACTTCAAACATTTTAATTCCAAAACTATAATTCAATAACATTGATTCATGCAGAAATCAGCGTATATCCGATAGGAACTGGAAATTCTAGTGTGAGTTTCTATATTGCCAAAGGAATTGAAGCAATACAAAATATCAAAGAAATTAGATATGAGATCAATCCAATGGGGACAATTTTAGAATCAGATAACATTGATAAAATTTACGAGGCAGCCAAAATCATTATGGAAGTAGTACATAATTTAGGCGTAAACAGAGTTGAAGTAGTTTTAAAAATAGATTCACGCAAAGACAAACAAGTAAAAATAGAAGATAAAGTAGAATCAATAAAAAAGCATCTAAATAAAATTTAGAATTTTTTTATAACATTATAAAATGTATCACGTTGTACAGGTTGGCGTCCAATTTCTTTTACCATAATAGCCAACTCATCTAGAGATGAAGTAGTAGGTTTACCGGCAGCGCGGTAAATTTCTTCAGAAAATGCAGTGCCAACTAAATCATTGCCACCATTAGACAATGCAACTTGTGCTAGTTTTTTACCATATGCAACCCAGTAAACAGAAATATTATTCAAAACATTTGCAAGCATCAATCTAGACAGAGCAGTGATTCTCAAATCATACAAAGATGAGCATTCATTATTGACCAAATGTTCTTGTTCTAATTCAGTATTATCAAGACTGAATTTGAGGGGGATCATTGTGATAAATCCATGTGTCTTTTTTTGTAAATCACGAATTTTTATTAGATGATCAACAATGTGGGAAGGTTTTTCGATATGTCCGTATAGCATAGTAACATTACTTTTAATGCCGAGATTGTGAGCCTGCTCAATTGTATCTAACCATTCTTGTCCGGTACATTTTCCTCTAACAATTTTTGCTCTTATTTCTGGATGAAAGAGTTCTGCTCCCCCACCAGGCATAGAGTCAAGACCGGCATCTTTGAGACGAGAAAGAATCTCTTTAGTAGAATTCTTTGTCAGTTTAGAAAGGAAAAAAATTTCAGCTGCAGTGAGTGCTTTAATTTTTAATTGAGGGTGGTTTTTTTTGATAATCTTCATCATATTTTCATAGTACTCTAGAGGAAGTGTTGGATGAAAACCACCAACGATGTGAACCTCTGTTGCACCCATGTTTTCTGCGATAGCTACGCGTTGTTCAATTTGTTCTGGGGTTAAGGTATAAGCATCTTCTGCACCATCTTTTCTATAAAATGCACACATCTGACAACTTGCAGCACAGACATTTGTGTAATTCATATAATATGATGCAGTGAAAGAGACAGTATTGCCAACTAACTTTTTTCTAGCAATGTCTGCAACTGCACCTAAAATATGCAAATTTTCATAATTCATCAATTCAATCCCATCATCATAGGAAAGTTCTTCTCCAGCAATAGATCGATCTAAAGCCTTTGATTCACCAATTAATTGTTCTAACACAAAACAAGTCAATCGTTAAAGGATATAATTCTTAACTGTCAGTCTCAAGAATTAAGTAGGTAAGAAAATTAAGAATATCATGGTGCTACCTCTTGTTGATGAACACAAGCCAAAATGTTACTTGTGTCACACTGGATTTGACAATATTGAAAAACTCAGAGAGCATCAAAATTTAGAACATAGAGAATTTTTTGAATCGCATGAAAAAAACAACAAACGTGAACCAGCCCCAGGGGACGTTACTGTATTTTAGATTTTTGTTTTTTAATAGATCGCAATAATTCAGTAACTACATTTTTACTGATACTAGCAAGATCATAATCATGTTCAATAGATAGTGCTTTTTTAAAGTGCTTTAAGGCATCTGTAAGATTTCCTAATTCGCCTAATGACAGACCTTTGTAAGCTAATGCCATTGCACATTTTTTATCAATTTTAAGAGCAGAATCATAACAACGTATTGCATCATGGTATTTTTTGTTTGTGTGTAATGATGCTCCCTTATTTACTAGAGCACGAATATTTTTTGGATCAAGATAAAGTACTTTATCATAATATTTTATCGATTGTTTTATTTTACCTAAATTTTGTAGTGTAACACCTTTGTCTATAAGGGCGCTAATGTTTTGAGGATCTTTTTTCAATACCAAATCATATAATTTTAAAGCATCTGAAAAATTTCCATCCTCACAAAGATCATACGCTTCAGATAGAAGTTTATCAAATTCTTTACTCATCACGAATTTAGTGATACCTTATCAATAATATAGATTCTAACCTATTTTATTCATAAATAATACAGATGCATCCAGGAATGGAATTATTGGAGTTATTTAACTATCAGCATTGGGCAATGAATGTTTTGAGAGACACCGTTTGCAACGCTGCCAAGAATAATTTTATTCCATCCAGTTCTACCGTGAGAGCCCATTACAACAAGATCGATCTTTTTTGATTTTGCATATGCTATTATTTGTTTTACAACAGAGTCTACAACTAGAATATGCGAAGACATTGAAATATTTGCATTTTTTGCCAGTATGGCTAGTTTGTCAATTTCTTCTTCAGCAATTTTTGTTTGTTTTTTTATTATGGCCTTTGAATACATCGAGTCAACATACCAACTACCTGTATATGCTCCACCGTCAATACAATGTAGTACTGTTATTTTTGAATTATATTTTTTTGCCATATCTAAGCCGATTTTGAATGCGTGTAGAGAATGTTTAGAACCATCCCATGGTACAAGAATGTTTTTGAAAAGCATATCTCAATTACAGTTTAAAGGTAATTTAATACTTTTACAATTACCATTTTTGAATTTGTGACCATTTTTAATTACCATACAAGACACATGTACTAAAAACAAGGAATTAGAATTAATCAAAAATTAAAAAATACACTAATTTTATAGTTCCATATTTTGATCTAATTTCAGACCTTTGTATCTATTTCTTATAGTAACTTCAGTTACACTGGCTGCTTCTGCAATATCACGTTGAGTGATATCTTCGCCATTTTTAACACATGCTAAATAAAGTGCTGCGGCTGCCAATCCCATCGGATCTTTTCCTGCAGATTCTTCATGTTCTTGAGATATTTTCAAAACTTTAGCTGCATAACGTTTAGTTTTTTCTGTAATACCAATCCTACTTGCAATACGTGCAAGACATTGTATTGGGTCAACTACTGGCATCTTTAGTTCAAGTTCTCGATGTAATAATCTATAACATCTTGCAATATCTTTTTTCTTGAGATTTGCAGCTTCTCCCACATCATTTAAAGTTCGAGGAGTTTCAGTGTCTCGACATGCTGCATAAAGTGCAGATGCAATCATTGCAGAGATTGATCTTCCACGTACCAACTTTTTTTCAATTGCTTTTCTGTAAATGTAAGCTGCCTTTTCGATTACAGCATCAGACAGAGATAGTTTATCTTTTAATCGGTTTAATTCACTTAATGCTTGTCTTAGATTTCTATCAACAGATTCATGAACTTGACTTCTACTATCCCACGTTCTTAGTCTTTCAATAGTGCTTTTCATTGAAGCGGTGAGTGGTTTTCCAGATGCATCTTTATTCATTGGATTGATTATTGTAGACAATCCCATATCGTGCATTGTTAGTGATGTTGGTGCACCAGCTCTTGCTTTATTGCCATGTTCATCTTGTGTAAAAGATCTCCATTCAGGTCCAGATTCTTGAGATTTTTCAGAAATCACATAACCACATTTACCACAAAATCGTTCTCCAGTTACATCATCAGTTAATAGAGAATTTTTTGCGCAACGTGGACAATTATCAGCATTAATGGACTGTAAAACCATGATAGAATCACTCACGTATCACTTTAATAATAACTAGTAGGAAATCATAAAAATTATTCATTAGTGGGCTTCAAAGTCACAAAGAGCATTAAAAACAATCAAAAATTTACTAAAATAAAGGTCATGACGCATTTCTATCTCTCGGATCTAGCTCTAAGGATTTGTTAAAATACTCTACGGCTTCTTCATATCTACCCAAGCTACGCAAAGATACAGCCTTGAGATTTAATAATTCGGGATTGTCTTGATTCAACAACAAAGCTTGCTCAAAACAAGCCAAAGCATCTTCAAAACTACCAGATTCCAAAAAGGTTTTGCCTTTTAAAACCAATTCATCTATTTGTCCCACATCAAATGTGAGTAGTCATTTGTTTTAAGTTTGAATGAGGATAAAATACAAAAAATATCAAATGCAGGCATTATTAAACACATATTTAACAAATCACTGAAAATTTAAATGTATTTTTGACATAGGTATACTAAATGAATTTAGATAAAACTGATGAGCGAATTCTTAAAAATTTGATGGTGGATGCACGACTTTCTGCAAGACAACTTGCTCTAAAGCTTGGAATTTCTACTGTTACAGTACTATCAAGAATAAAAAAACTAGAAAAAGAAAAAATAATCAAAGGATACACGGCATTGATTGATCACGAGAAATTAGGCTATAATTTGACTGCAATAATTGAAATAATTGCAAAAAAAGACAAAATAATAGATATTGAAGCCGAGCTCTCAAAATTAGAAAACGTGTGTGGGGTCTACGACATTACAGGAAATACAGATACTCTGGTTATTGCAAAATTCAAATCCCGTAATGAGTTAAGTGAATTTGTAAAGAGAATTGCATCAATTCAAAACATAGAGAATACTATAACACATGTGGTGCTAAATACAGCTAAAGAAGACTTCAGATTAACGTAAAATGAAAAACTCTATTGTAATAGTATTAGGAATAATTATCATAAGTGTGATTCAAAGTGCATCAGGGCAATCAAACAATGATCAAAGACAATTACAAATGGAGTTAATTGTGACAGATGAACAAAAAATTATTTTATTTAGTATTTTTGCAATAGCAGTTATTGGGATTTTTGTCTATCTAGCAAGAGACATCATCCTAAGGAAAAAAACATCTTATGATTCTAAAGAATTTGATTCAAAGAACGATAAAACATATGAAAAATATCATTCAGACTGGTCTGATGATTATGAAGAGTTTGGGACAAGAAAGAACTCTAAAGAAGATAAAGAATTCAGAAAGTTATCTCAAAATTCCACATTACCAGATTACTATAAAATATTAGAGGTTTCTCAGGATGCAACACCAGAAGAAATAAAAAACCAATACAGAGAACTTGCAAAAAAAACACACCCAGACAAAAGTAAAGATGAGAAATCAGAGGAAGTAATGGTTCAGATCAATAAAGCATATGAAATTTTATCTAATGAAGAAATGCGGAAAAAATATGACTCCCATTATAACAAAATTTAGCTAGACTCTAATTTTACTAGAATCATATTTAGTTCAATTTTTGATGGATATTGTACACTATTTGTCAGATTTGTAAATAAAGATAAAGGCACTGTCTTACCATTTTTGAGAAGATTCGTGGTAATTTTAATTTCACCGAATTCAGTGTTTGGGCCTAACATGGTTTTTGACAATAATGGAATGATAGACAAATCATCAATTATTCCCTTAATCTTGTATGCAAAAGTATCAGAGAAATAAACACCTCCTCTGGTAGTAGGAGAATTCACAGGGGTCGGGGAGTTTACAATAACAACATCAGATAAAAGATATTGTTTATTGTCTAGATGCATTACATACTCCAGAGACTCTTTCTCATTGATATTCATAAGAGATTCAAGCAAGCCCAAGTCAACAGACAATAAAAACAAAAAAAAGGATAATTCTATTGAGTGTTTCGTGAAAATATAGAAATTTTCACAAATTATTGGATTATCAGATAAGATTTTCAACAAACATGGAAGCATATTTAAAAATAAGAATTAGGAACG
Organism: Nitrosarchaeum sp.; assembly: GCA_021414365.1. Lineage (GTDB taxonomy): Archaea > Thermoproteota > Nitrososphaeria > Nitrososphaerales > Nitrosopumilaceae > Nitrosarchaeum. The sequence continues at coordinate 71,761 of JAIOOR010000021.1, read as the reverse complement.
TTATTTGTTGCAAGAATTCGCAAATCCACATACGATACGAAATGAGATCATGAGCCTAATTGTAGAAAGTGGCATTGATGAAGATTGTTACATAGAGATGTTAGATTACACCATAGAATTATTTGAAACACAAGGACTAGGAAGTGATTACTACGGATATCATAACATCAATCACGAATTAGAAGTTACATTTGTATCACTATTATCTGCCAATCTAAATAACACATCAAAGAGATTTTCAATTAATGATTTGAAGTATCTGTATACAGCTGCATTATTTCATGATTTTGATCCACAAAAAAGTGTAGACAAACCCCACGAAGATAGCGTGTTAAAATTTATTTCCATAGATAAAAAATTGAGAAAACTAATTGATACTGCAAAACTTGATCTTGAAATAATTAAAGTGCTAATACTTCGAACAACATATCCTTGGAGCGGCCAACTAAAAGAAAACGCAGAGAGACAAATTAAAGAATGTTTTAACAAATCAGAGATTACAAAAAAAGACAATGCAATGCAAGAACATTTTATGAATTTGGGGTGGTACCTTTCAGTAGTAGATAGGATTAGCGGTTATGCATTAGGAGATTTTTCAAAAGCTATGGAGATGGCAAAAATGAACGCACATGCTTTAGCTTGGAGACCATCATTAATTGTGAGAAGTTCTGTAGCATATTTTGAAGAACTTTTAAACAAAGAAACTGAAATGTGCAGGTTTATTTTAGAATCTTTACCAAAACATATGAGACAGAATTTTTTTAATACAGTGTTAGAATTTATGAATATCAGACAGCAGGAGATTTCGATACAGGCAACTTATACATATGATAATTTGAAATTAGTTCCAACTATTGAGAATTTAGAGACGCGTTCTGAACCAGAATTTATCAAATCTTTGTTTTCAATATTTTTAGAATTGCCAAAACCACTTCAATTTGTAAGAGATGGTTTTGAACAATCGTTAAAAGATCAAAACGTGATTCTCAATACACTTAGACTAAATGATTGTAAGGGGGAAGTGGTAGGATTTGCCAAGGGGGGACCATTGGAAAATTACAGATTAAGACCCGAGATACGAGATGAGAATTATGGTCTCAATAATACAATATTTTTAGAACCATTGGCATTAAAAATGGGGTATTGGGGGTTAAAGGGAGGTAGTGAAATGCGCCACATGTTTATAATGCAAGCACATGCTAAAAAATACAAATTTTTGACTAGTTTTGCTTTGAGAGATGTGATTAAATCCAGAGTAGGTAAAGAGCAAGCAGAATTTGTAACAACGTTTGATCCAGAAAGATGGGATTATTATAGAATCAAGATATAGTCGTGGCTAAAATTCCATAGATAACATGCATCACAAAAAACATTACAAGTTAAAAAAAGGTGATTGAAATTAAACCAGTTAAATCAGGAAAAGATGTAGAAACGCTTTATTAACAAAAAAATGGTCTGAAATTCATGATAAAGCAGATTGCAGGTATCTGTGTGATTATATTTTCTATAATGGTTTTGATTACTCCCGCATATGCAATAACGCAGTTAGAGAGAGTAGAGATCACAAATCCACGACTTGTGGATGCGTTTGGACAGCAGGTGTCCAATCAAGTCAATGTAAATCAACATGTTCAAATTACCACAGACATTAAAAATAATCAAGAAAAAATTCAAAAATTTGTATATATTGTTCAAGTCAAAAATCAAAACGGGGTAGTAGTGTCGTTGGGTTGGATAAATGGTTTATCACTTGAACCTCAACAAACTTTTAGTCCTGCATTATCTTGGACACCACTTGTGTCAGATGAATATAGAGTTGAAATTTTTGTCTGGGACATATCAGAAGAAGGCAGTAACAAATCATGGAATAATTTAGACGCATTAGCAGAACATGTGACTTTTAAAATAACCAGTTAATTATAACTCATGTTCTTTTCAGATACTAAATTCATTTCAAAAAATCCCAAAAGTATGAAAATTTGTAGATAAAAACAGTGATTATTGTACACAAAAATAAGATCATAGGTTTGCCTCATAGTAAAAAAAATTTAACAAGATCTCGCTAATAGAACTACGTGCCTAGCAATATCATGACAATAGGATATTGTGTTAAGTGTCGAGATAAAAGAGACATCGAAGGCGCTAAACCATACACCATGAAAAATGGCAAACCAGCTCTAAAAGGCACCTGCCCAAAATGCAGTACAGCCATATTTAGAATTGGCAGAGGCTAGAATTTCTCATCGAAATAAACTAGTAATGCCATTCAGTAGTTAGTCCATTCCATAGCGAACGCAATGAGGATGGATCTTTTTCTATTTCTTGAATAATTCTATTTTTTAAGGCAAAAAAGAAATTCTCAAGTGCATCTAATCCACCATCTAAAAAAAGCTCACTTCCTATTTCAGTAATTCTTTTCTTTTTTTCAATTACTTCTGCAGAATCAGGATTCTGTAAACAAAAGGTCATCAAATCCATTAGTTCTTCTTCTAGCATGAAATCCATCAAAAAGTTCTACTTTATAGGCATACTAAAGTATTTCAAAGCATGACATCATTCTTAGTGGAAAAAAAGAATCAAAAATCTTTTGCAGAAAAGACAGAAAAATTATCCATCAAGACAAGGCAAAACATAGAAGCATCCAAAAACTCATTGGATAGATTCTGTCAGGATTATTATGATGGCAGAACATTGGATGATATTTTCAGGGAATTGCAGACACTCAAAGGAGACAAACAAACTCAAGCAGTAAGGGAAGTCCTACAATCATGGATAGACTGGCAATACAGTGATGGATCCTTGACCAATTCAGTAAAGCAGTATGTATCTAAAATTAAACGGGTATTTCTTCACAATAATATCAAAATCCATATCGAAGACTTTGATGAGCCTTTGGAATACAAACCTGTAACCAAAGAAGAACTCCATGAATTAACCTTGGAGGAGATTCAAAAGATATTCTCAGTAGCATTGCCAAGGAGGACAGGATTCTATTTGGCTCTAATTTCAACAGGTGCTAGACCTGGAGAGTTACTCCAAGTAAGAAAAAAAGATATTGACACCACTCAAAAGAGAATCAAAATTAGGATTGAAGCTGAGAATACAAAGACTAGATCAGGACGTTCAGTTTGGCTGACAAAAGAAGCTGGAAGATTTCTAATGGTTCGACTAAAGGACTTGAAAGAAAATGATCTAGTTTGGGCAACTAACGAGAATCCAGCATTTGCAGAAAAGGCAGAAGCTCAGATGTTTAACAAGTACACTGAAGAGGCAGGATTTACTCAAAAGTACAAATCTAACGGTTTTAGAATGATCACGCTATATTCATTTAGATCCTACTTCTTTGGACGTGCATCTGATGTTCATAGAGAGGGATATGCGCATAGAATGACAGGTCATGGTGGATATTTACCACAATATGATAGAATGAGTGATACTAAAAAATTAGAATGGTTTTTGGAAGTAGAACCCGAATTAACCGTCAATACCGAAGAAAGACAAAAAGCAACTATCGAAAATCTAGAGAAAGAAAAAACAGAAATTAACAAAATCAATGAATCAAACAAAAATCTTCAATCTCAAGTAGATGAATTAAAAGAAACAGTAAACAGATTGATTCAAAAAGATACTATTAGAGAAAGAACCATTTCTGCAAATAAAAGAAATTAGAGGTTCAAATCTAATGTATGTTTGAGTACACATTCCTTAATCAGTATTGGTCCTCCCATATTGGAACCATTGGGTATTTCTTAGTAAGATGCAAATTGCTTCCAAATGGCAAGATATCCAAATGTTTATTGTTCGCAGTGTGGTTCTAACAAAAAAATGGTGTATGATGCAGTAATTTCAACAAAAGATAGGCATAATCCTGACAAAGAAATACAGGTTTATTGGTGTATGAAATGTGAAATAATCATCAGGATCCAGAAGCAAAATGTTCATGATAAAGTAACTTCTGTCAGAACAACAATTTTCAAAAATAAAATATAATTATTGTCTAATTATATCTGAAACTTCTAAACATCTCAATTGATGAAGCAATTCCTATCATCAGACCAGCGAGAGTATAGGAATTCAATAAAAATTCTTGTTGGTCTAAACAGATGTCAGTTTTGCATAAATTAAGTCCTGCAATTTGTAACAAAATCATTTCTCCGATATCCAATGGAGAGGGAACCAATGCCATAAAAAAACCAAGAATTATTCCTGCAATTAATGTGAAGAATTTTTTAGGTGACAAATTCAGATTTTAGTTCTCCTAATGCCATATCATCTATCATTTTGACAATATCTTTCTTAGCAACATCATTAGACAATATCTTAATGTATTTTATCAAAATCTGAAAAACAATAGGTAATAGAAATTCATAATGTTTATGATATACAGAATGGGGATTCAGAGATATTTTATTCCCATGAATCAAATCACTCCTATCTCTATAGACAGTTCTTAATTTCTCAAATAATTCCTTTCTTTTTAAGGTATCATTTTCATAAAAAATACAAGTACGTAATGCTAATTTGTATTTAGTTTCTCCATCATTTTCTGTAAACAATGTTTCTAACACAGTCACCAAATCTAAAAACTGAGTGAAGATTTCATCTGATGACCTTGCTTTATGATATACAATCAGAGCAACACTAATTGGCTCTCTATTTTTTTTTGGTAAATTCATAAGTTTTTCAAACAATGGTTTTGTGTTTTGTAATGCACTTGATGTCAAGTCTGTTGAAATAACATTCTCAAATCTGGATTTGAATTGTGGAATAAATCCACTAAATGTTACATCATTAATTGAATCAAAAGGTTGTAAATCAGTTGCAGACCAGGTATGCATTATGATTTTAGGCATATTGAAATCATTTGTAAGATGATAACATGCTAGAAACATTGCAACTATATCAAATGCCTCTCCTTGATCTTGAAATTCTTCATCACTGATTGAGTCTCCCAAATTTCTAACTCTGTAAGGATTTGGAAGAATTACATTGACATTAACTAAATTGTTATCCGTTCCTTTGTTATGAAATATGATCAGTTTGTCATTCCAATTGAATCTAGAATCACCTATGTTCAGACCATCTACTGTACAGGTTCTCAGATGTCCATTCATGTATAAAATACAAAATTAGTAAGATTAAGTGTTTTTTGAAAAATCTAAATTTTGAACTTAAAAGTACATTTAGGTATAGTTTGGGAAAGTTGTTTTGAAAACACCAAGGTATTCAGATCAGATATTGCCAAAGATTGCCCAGTTCACAGATTTTTAGGCATGAAATGAATGTATTTACTGAAATGGTTCTAAGAATATGTACAATTACGCATAACGTTTAACTTCAAAATATTATGATTGTATAATATGCCTAATCCTGATGAATTAAAACAAAAAGTGATGGATTATTGCACACAAGACAGCATACCTTTCAAAGAAAGTCCTATCAAATCAGATGATCCGATATTTTATTGGAGTTTGAGTATTGGAAACATAATTGTTTATTGTCAAAAGAAATATCCAGATAGAATCTATTATCAACAACAAATCAATCTTGCACCTGAACAAATCGAAATGGTGTCTAAATGGGACAATATGAAAAAAAGTAATCTATTTGCAAATCTTACAAGAAATGCAATAGAGTTTGATTACAATCATGAATTTCTATTTAATGAGCAAAATATTGTAGGAGTTAGAATACACAAGCTTACAGTAGGTGACACTTCAAAGTCTGATTTTATTACAACATTGATTCGAGTTCAAAACATCATGAATTACACTTTCAATTTACTTTCATCGACTATGGGTATTGAAATGAATCTACAAAAACAACAAACACAGACAAGTTCACAAAATCCATTATCAGGTTAAAGTCTAAATGCCTATTTCTACAGACTCTGTAAATTTAAAAAAACTTGCACTATCTAAACAGATTTTTCAGAGAGGATTAATTCATTCTCAATCAGAAGCAAATGTAGATAAATTGATGGCGGTGATCTTATTTGATTTATCTACGGAAACAGTTCTAAATGCAGTTGTAACTTCGATTGATTCTTCAAAATCACCCTCAGATGGATTTCCATCTCTTTTGAATCAAGTTGAATCACTATTAACATCAACATCTTTGGGAAATATTCCAGACAGAGCAAACATACTTCGAGTACATAATATCAGAAATGATGCTCAACATGATGCAAGATATCCAAACAATAGCGAAGTGAGTGATTGTCAAACATACACACGAGATTTTTTAAAAAAAATAGTAGAACAGTCTTGGGGATTAAATTTTGAACAAATCAGTTTAACTGATTTAATTCAAAATAAAAAAATTCAAACTATTTTAAAAGAGGCGAATCAAGCATTAGAAAAAAAAGATATTCAAACTGCAATTAATGAGTCTGTAACAGGTTTGGAAAAAGCATTAAACAGTGTTGGTAATGCATTAGTAGGTGGTTCTACAATGTATTTTTTTGATAACATCGTTACCACTTCTTCGTTTAATGGTATGAAAGGAAATGATAGAATTACACGTTCTTTTAAAAAAATGCAAGACACACTACGCTTTGTTTCACTTGGATTAGATTATGCAAAATATCTTAAATTCAAATCCATCACAGGTCAGCCCCTGTTTTCAGTTGGTTCTGAAAAACCATCTAGTTTTTTTGATCAAAAGAAAGACCCCACAATTAATGATGCAGAATTTACAGTTGCGTTTGCTATTGATTCAATATTGATGATTGAAGAAAAAGTGGGTGATATCGATAGACCGTTTGGCAAAGACCATGTTTGGTTCTAAAATTGTTAAAATTATTATATTCGTATATAATTTGTAATTAACTGAAATTAAGAGATTCTGAAAAGTTTTCCAATTCTGCATCTTCAACATTGTGAAATTCAATTAAAATTTTAATCCAATCATAATACCATTCTGATAATTCATATTTTAAAAATACATTTTTGAGCAAGATAGGATTGATGGATTTCAAATATGTGAAAAATTGGAACTCGACAATATTTTGCATTGCTTTTGTATTTTTATCATTAGAAAAATCCTCAAGAGATTCAAAAACTTGTGCTGTTTGAATTATAGTGGTATCAAACTCGTTATTTTTTTCAATTTTCTCACTGAGGTACAACAATTCCCACAAGAGTTCTTTGCATTCCAATAATTGAACAATGTCTGTGTATGCTTTGTTTATTTTTTGTTTTAGGATCTTTTTTTCATTTTTGCTAAAATTTGATAAAACAGCATCAATATCTCCTTGAAGTTCATTTGATTTGGCTCTAAGAGAATCTATAATGATGTTGTTTATGTCATAAAGTAACTCTTCATATCTCAACTTAGATTCCGGCTCATATAGATCCTGATCTGCAGGGTCAAAACTTTCAAGAGACTGACGGGTATCAGATTTTTCAACATACTCTAAAACGTCATCATGAATTCCTTTTATCCTAAATTCTATACGGTGTTTTTTTTCATCCACAATTACTTTAATTATCTCTTTTTTGAGAGGACCTCGCTTCTTTAATAGAAACTGCATGAACTTTTTGTCCAAAAGAACATCAATAGAAAAAAATGAGCTCAACTTAAAATCTGATGAAAATGGTAATATGTGACAGTTTTGTTTGTCACACCAATTTTGATATGCACGTATAAATTGTGCAAAGAAAACACGAAATTTGATTTGTTGGAGTTTCTCAAAATAGGATTGTACGACAAGCATTCTGCTCTCTATGATGGATGATTCATTATCTTCAATTGAAAAACTACCAAAGAAGATCTTTCTAAAAATTTGAGTTAATTCGATAATTGAAACAACTTTTTTGTTTAGTATTTTTGGGAATAAAAATTTATGATTATCAATAATTTGATGGATTTCATTTTCAAGTTTTTTGTTAGAAATATTTCTATCTATTGAATATGTACTAATTAATGAAAGGAATCCAAACAAAGATAAACAATAATTGTTATCTAATTGCATGACCAATCCTTCGTCCACACAGGATATTAAAATACCATATTGAGTTTTTTCATATTCTTGATTTTCAGAATATTCTTTAATTTCTGCATAAGTCATTTCTTTTTTAAGTCCAATTCTTTTAAGAATTGGAACAATGTTTGTTTTGAAATCCTCTGTAAAAAATAAGTTTTTTACTTTATTCAATAATACAATATTTATTTCCGAATTTATTTTATCTCTGAACATTTGATGATTTAACTCATAGTTTTCTATTAGTTTTGAAAGTTCAATTATTGTTTTGTAATGTTTATAATTATTATCATATTGAAAAAAAATCATTTCAAAAAATTCAGATGGTTCTTGAATTTGTGTTAGTGCCAAAATCCCTTTCTTAGTTAAAATCCATACTCTGTTATGCTCTCCCTTCCAATTCCCCTCTGTAAAATCAGTAGTCTTTTTTACAAACCCGTCTCCTTCACCAGAAAAATCGCTAAGAGAGGTTAGAGCCTTTTTAACAATTTCGTAATCAAGGTATTCTTTTTTTTGTCCCTTTTTTTGTATAGTATATCCAAATTCTTGCGATAGTGATGCCACAGACCAATTTCCAATTGCTAATTTGAGCATTATTTTTGTCTTTAACTCAGGATCTTTTCGCCTTTGCCAGGCGGGTTTTACAGGTATTCCGACCATTTCACTATAAATTAACAGAAACAGTCGGAATTAATAAACTCATTGGGTTATACTGTTTGTGAAACAAATCCTAACGAATATCTCCTTTGAGAACTATCTCAAACTACACATTCTTCTAAAAAAGTCCATTTCAAGTTTTGATGATGGAATATCAGAATTGTTTGCCAACTACGAGAAACTGGATTTGAATGCAAAGGAGATGAAATCATGATATCCATTGTAAAATCGATTTCATTTCAAAAGGTTATCAAAAAAAATGGTGAGGAGTTTTGCCAACCACCTTCACTTAGAGAATTTCCCAATTGGAACAACAAGAGGAAAACCCTATGACAGTATACGAACCACAGTATTATAAAACCAAGGTTGTGATTTGCAGAAAAGATAAAATTCGAATTAAACTACGGTGTCCTGCTTGTGAGTTATTGAAAAGAAACACAAAACATTCTATTTCGTTTCCTCGTCCACAAACTCTTTGGGCGCATATTCACCAGTGTCAAAATTTTAGTCTAATAGCATATCCTACAAAAGATGTTGCAGTCAATGCACTTGAAGAAATTTGTTTGGCTAAAAGAAGCAACGCATCTCTAGAAAATACAATGGGTTTCAAACTTGGGATGATTGTCTAATGAATGAAATCTTTTACAAACCCATTATAGGTAAATGTTGTGAGGATACTCCAGAATATCTTGTAAGATTCAATGGAGCCCCATCATCAGACTATTCTGTTTTACTCTGTAAACTTCATCTAAACAAACAGCCATTTGACAAAAATATTTTGTTTGTAAAAGAATTGAATGCTATTGAATTTGATAATAACATCAAAGAGGGAAAAATTGATGCGTAGACGCAGATGCATTGATTCTAATTGTCCAAAAAGTAATGAGCCCACTCTATGTGAGAGGAAGCATTTCTTACATCATGTGTTAACAAAATCCACAGAGAAATTAGTGTCTATTTTTGTTTTGAACAATTTAGTTAAATCCCCTGAATCTCTAAGCAGGCAAACACTAGTGAATCTATTTGTGGATTTTTCCACAGAACCAATGGCAAGCAGCATAATTAACAGAGATTGGAAATGACTCTTCTAGCAGTGTATTTTATCAAAAATTACGATCAAAAATTTACCTATAGAATACAAAGATCTGTGGTCAATAACGATCAGAAAAATACTGGACAAAAACATGATTGATACTACATATACAGAATCTGCGATGTCAGATAATCTAAAGAATTTTTTTAACACATTCAAAGATTCAAACAGAAATTACAAGTATGTGGATATGATTGACTCTTCCATCACAGATAACAAAATAATTGAAATTAATCATGATGATTTTACTGAAGAAATAAAACAAATGATTTCAAGCCTAAATACAGATGTAATTCATCGTGTATTTTATAGAGCAATTTGTGAAGTGCTTCAAGTACGATACGGTTCATCAATTATTGGACTAAAAGAAGAAAATAAAATAAAATTTACAATTACAAACGCAGTAGGGCTTAACAGCAAAATATTTGATAGTCCACATAATGAAGACCCAATAAAATCTGATGAAATTATTGAGCTAAAAAATTTAATCCAGATTGAAAATCCAGAATACACAGGAAAAGCAGTAAAAGTAAAAGCAGTAGTTGCATCAAACACGATTTCCTACAATGTACCTGACAAAATAGAGTTCAAATGCAAAAATAACAGGGATAACCATAATTGCATAAGATATCATTTATACAAAATTTCTTTAGATACCAAAGCTGGGTTTACGGAAGTAAATGAGATAACCAGATTAAACAGAAAGAAATTCTTAGCAGAAACATTGTTTGAAAATGATTGCAACATTACTGTGGATGAGATAAAAACTTCAACAATAAAAAAATTAAGAATAAAGCCCATTGTAACTACAATTATTGAAGACAGGGATGGAAATTTAGTTGATGATGAAGGAAATGAATACAAACATTACGATATTTTTCTTGAACAAAATGAGGTACAGTCATTAGAAGCAGGAAAGGAGGTAGAAATAACTGGAAGGATAATTCCAGATCCAAAATCCCAAAAAGTTACGCTAATTGCAACTAAAATATCTAAACTTGATGACGAGCATTATTCTCTTGAAAACATTCGAAAACTAAGAGACTTTTATCACTTTAAGAGCACAGAACAAATAACAAGATGGTTTGCAGACGAATTTCAAACATATTCGAAAATTGTAAAAAGACAGACAATCACTATTGCAGGAATACTGGCTTTTTTTAGTTCAATTGTTTTTGAATTTGAAGGAAAAAGATACTCTGGATGGGTAAAAACACTCATCATGGGGGATTCCACAACTGGAAAATCAGAAATCATGCGAAGATTGATTCTTTTATTCAAATCAGGCCAAATGATTTCTGCTGAAACTGCAAGTATTGTAGGCTTGACTGCAACTGCATCACAATCCTCTGGTAATCAATGGTTTGTAGAATGGGGAGTATTACCACTTAATGACAAACGACTCCTAGTAATCGATGGCGCCCACAAACTCTCAAAGGAACACTGGGACACAATAGCTGAAACTGAGCGAGATGGGATTTTAAATATTCAAAAGGCAAGCAAGGGAAAAACACATGCCAGAACAAGGCAAGTCAAAGTGATGAATCCCATAGGTGAGGATTACAAAACAACAAAGGCGATGAAGAATTTTTATTATCCTGCACAAGCAATTGTAAACTCGTTACAAATACAAAGCATTGCCAGACAAGATGTTGCAGTATTTGTCACAGATAATGTATCCTCCTCAGATAGAAATGTGAGATGTGACCAACAATATGACAAAATGATTGAATGCTATGCGGATTTACTCAAACTTGTTTGGTTACAAAAATACGATATTGTTTTTGAAGACGATGCAATTAATGCAATATTAGAAGAAGCAACAAAACTTGAAAATTTGTTTAAGGATGAAGATATTCCATTAATCACAAATGATCAAAAGATAAAACTTGCAAGACTTGGAGTATCGGTTGCAAATTTTTGTATATCATTTAATTCAGATTTTACAGAGTTAAGAGTAACGCGTGAACACATAGAATTTGTATCAAATTACCTCAGGTCAAATTATTTTGAAGCGGGATTGGACAAACTATCAAAAATTAACGCAGATGTAGATGTTGACAAAGAGTTGATTCAAGAAATAGTGTCAGATATTAGTAAAATTCTTGAAAATCATGTTCCAGAAATGATAAATGACGACATACTCAAAATGATTGAATGGATGGCAGGGCAGTCACAATTTACTAAAGATACACTAATGACAAAATACAACCTAGCTGACAAAAATGAGACCAGACGGTTAATTCCTTATCTAAAGGCAGAAGGACTACTTAACAGCAAAAAAGGTTTCATTCCTACAAAAAAACTAATCATGGTTGGCAAATTTATTGTGGATTGTAAAAATAAAGGAGTATCTTTTTTTGAGTATGGCAAAGAAGGCAAACCTGTCGAGGAATCAAATTATAAATGCAATAATTGCTTTGCAATGTGGAAAAATACTGCAAAGACATTAGTTGAAATTCAAAAAGAACACCAACTTGGTAATCCAGGACATATAATCTCAAAAGTTATTGATTGAATTGCCATCCTTGCCATAATTGCCATGCATAAAACATGATGTCATCTGAAAACCCACATTGGGTATTTCACAGTATTTTGTGTTCCAAGATTATCTCAAAATGGATAGATTCGTACCTGTGACAGGTTCAAAAAGGAGGAAAAACGGTGGATTTTGACGTAGGATCGTTTACTCCAAATTCTAAATCAAGAAAACATCAGAAAAGAAGTAGAAGAGACTGGATGGATTTTGAAGAACCAGTAATTGCTCCTGTGATGGGGATGCGCGGTGGCGGAAAAGGAGGCATGATGGACTATATGGCTCAAAGATATTTTGATGAATATTTTACCGTCCTGCATATCTGGGCTGCAAGGTCAGGTGAAAATCTATACTGGATGATTAACAAGGATTGTGGATTACATTTTAGAAAGATAAAACAATTACTTACTCAAAAATTTATCAAACTACAAAATCCAAACGGTGAAAGAATTCATGTATTCTCAAGGGAAGAAAAAGAATTCTATCAAAAACTTGCCATCCAGGGAGGATTCTTGGAATTATTTGGGAGTGATTTCCAACTGACAAAAAAAGGCTCTGATCTTATACGCAACATGCTTGTTCACTGCACATGTGATAGAGCAATTCCAATATTGTTGGTTGCACCAGACTATGTTGATTTTGATCAAAATACGGTTGATAGATTCAATGGCGTATTTTGGAAAGACATGAATGAATACAAACAACATCTATCTGAAATCAAAAGTGATGACAAACAACTTTTGCTTCAAGGCAAATTAAAAAAACCATCATATCTGAGATCAAATCCTTTGATAAAGATTAGAAAGATAACAATTCCAACAACAGAGGCAAGAAAAGAAAAGTTCAGAAAAGAATGGACAGATGCAGTATTGCAAGCAAGAGAAGAGCACAGACCACTGATAATCACTCCACTAATGTTTGAAGGAATGGACAAGTTTGAAGTAATATCAGAGATTTTCAAATATCACAAAACATTGGTCAACATGTCGGGTCACTTTAAACCACTGACAGAAAGTGATGTGGGAAAGGAAAGAAAGTACTGGAGTAAAAAACAAAAAAACTGGCACAAAATTGCGATTTTTATGAATGAGGCAAGAAGCGTTACCCCTTCAAGCAAAATGCATGGCGAGACAGGTGCAGGAAAAAGTAAGAGAAGCGTATATGATTTGGTACCAGAGATGAGACACATGAAGACATGGTATCACACAGACTTTCAAAACCCCAGTGACATTTATGATGGGATTCGTCCACAGAGCAATTTTGTAATTATCAAACAAACATCGCCAAATCTTGCAGGAGGTGACTGGAAGTGGCTCTTTGAAAGGATTGAAACTGACAGATTTGGCTTTATGAGAAGACTGACACGGGGCAGATGTGATGACACTACGTATTTGAGGCACTATGAGAAAAAATTTCCTCAATTAAAAGACTGGATTGATCAGCGCAGACCCAGAATTAGTGAGCTATCTCCAGATATGGCATATGTTGTTTGGGAAAACAACGAGTTCACATTGGTGAGAAACGGAATGGGAAGATTCCATCACAAACTATCACTTGAAGATGTGATGCTAGATACTGGAATCAGATGGACTGTAAACATGGAGAAAAAACCAGAGGCAGAAGAACCAAAAGGAAAAAAAGAACTCAAAGAGGAACGAAGTAAGAAAAAGCAAATGAAGCAACTAATTTTTAACAAAATGAACTATCTCAGAGAAGTAGAAAAGAAAAACTGGAATAATATATTGGATGATTTGATCCAGATGGAAAAAGACGGAATTGTTTATGGATTTGATTTTAATGAAAAAGATGGCAAATGGTGCTCTGACAAGTTCCGCTCCTGGAAAAAGACGTTTGAATCAATTCCAGCGTAATATTTTTTGAGAGAATTGTACCTGAATTTACGAAAAAGAGACATTTTTTGAGAATAATTCCAGAATTGACAGGCACAAAACATTTCGCAAATTCGCAAATTCGAGGTATTTACTATAATGTTTGTTCTGCGAATTTACGAATGACGAACAGGTTTGGTTTTTTGGAATTTCTCTATTAAATGAAATAAGTTATGATAATGACCAATTACACGCCATATGACACATGTATGAATTATCAAATAGATTTTTTATTTTTCTGGTAATTATTTTTTAAAACTAACTGTTTTGAATAAACATCATCAAGTTCTACAATGCATTGTTTGAATTTATTAAGATTCAACTTCATTTCCTGTTTGAAATCTTTTATTCTTTGATTGGCATATTTGCGATATAATTGATTTTTTTCCATTCCAATATAATGACGATTTAATTTAATTGCTGCAACCGCAGTTGTGCCACTTCCCATAAATGGATCTAGCACTATATCTTCATCTTTAGTAAATAATTTGATAAACCATTCAGGCAATGCAATTGGAAATGCGGCACTATGATTAACATTTGAGCATTCAGTAGCCATATGAAGTACATTTGTAGGATATACCATGTCTCTACCCATCCAATTTGAAACATTTTTACTAAATCCACTCATTACACGGGATTGATCACGCTCCATATCAATATCAGATAAATTTTTGAGTCTAGATTCAGCCCATTTTCCCATTGGAACCATTACAGACTTTTGATACATTTTGAATTTTTTCTGTTTAGTAAAATGAAGACATCGCTCCCAAGAATCTCTGAATCTATTTGGCCATTTTCCAGGATAGGAATTTTTCTTGTGCCATAGATATTCTTCAGTCCACAACCAACCTTGTTTTCTCATTTCTAAAATTAATTCTAAAACATATGTTCCACGTTCATAATTTATTGTTCGTTCTTTTATGTTGAGAATAAAAGAACCACGTGGTTTTAAAACTCGTTTTAATTCTTTAGAGATTGGCAAAAACCAATCCACATATTTATCAACAGGAATACCTTCGTATGTTTTTTTTCTATTATCAGCATATGGTGGAGATGTAACAATAAGGTCCACAGAATTAGGATCTAGTTTTTTGAGTGCACTTAAACAATCACAACGATAAATCCTATCTAAATTCAGAGTCGATTTTGGCAACTTGATCAATTTGTCATTAGGATCATGTCTTATAGGTTTTTTCAATTAATGTCATTTATTTTTTTTATATGAAAGTTCTCTGTGGTTTTAGAGAATAGATTATTTTCAAAAATATTTTTATGAGGATCTTGAATTTTCTTAATTTCAGAATCGGTATTCCGGGTCTCAACATCAATATCAGGAACAAAATAAATCCAATATTTGTCTTGTAATTCAGCAGCAGTTTTTATTTCATTTTCTGACCAATGAAAGTCAATTTCACTACCAGAAGAACCCTTGACTTCAATGAACCTATCATAATCCCCATCAGTCGGAGAGTCATTAAACGATACAATATCATATCCTGCATTTGCATGTCCAATACTAATACGCTGTACTTTATCTGATTCAAATTTACACCCAATTGCATTGAGCCTATTTTTCTCATATGTAACGACTAACTCTTCTGCAATTTCTCCAATTTTTTTCATCAATCGTAATTGATTATCAATTTGTTTCTGAGTTATTCGTACCTGATTAGCAGTTTTTTTGGTTGAGATCTTATCATTATACTCAGAATTAAGAAGTACTTTATCACCTACTAATGTAAGTAATTCGCACTCGTACAAAAGTGGTAAAAGTTCTTTATTTTGAAATAAATCATAAACCTGATCAGAAGGTGCCCAAACCTCATTTCTTGTTTTAAAGAATCGAGATAGACCATCGTTAACAGATTCTGAAAATGAGCCTTTTAGAAAGCATTGATCACGAAAAAGTTTTTTTAATTCAGAACTTAATTGAAGATTTTTTTCATATTCATCAAATATTTGGTTACCCAAAGAAGTAATTGTAATTACATCATTTTCAAATTTTAAAATTTCTATATCTTTACAAAATTTTCCAAGTTCATCAAAATCAGGATATATTGCTTCTTCAACGGGAGAATTATTGAAAGTTTTTGCAACATATTCAATAATTGGTTTTGTATTTTTGTTTTTTTCAAATTTTTTTATAATTCCTAAAAGTTTAGGAATTTGTTTTAATTTAATTACCATACTATTTGCTTTTTAATTCACGCAAGTGTTTAACCAGTGCAGCATAATCTTGTTCAAATTCATCTTGAGATTCATTAACTACATCAAACTCAACTGTTTGAAGAAATGGATCATCAAGAGCATGAGTCATATTTTCCCACTTTTCCCATAATCGTTGATGTATTTGCTCATCAATTGTATCTCTTCCAATAACAAGATGATAGTTTACAGTGACATCTTCAGGCATACCTATTCTATGAATTCTATCAACTGATTGCATGAATTGAGCACCGTTGAAATTTCTATCCAGATAGATTGCATTTCTACATACAGATTCTTCATTTGCATTTTTATGTAAAGAGACAGATTCCCCAAGAGAAGCAGGAGTAGCTATAAGCACCTTACAATCAGGATCATTTTTGAAGCGATTTACCAAATCATCTCTATTTGGTTGAACGTCTGGATCTTTAGATACATCACCATAAATCAAAATTGGTTCAAATTCTTTTAGAACTTCTTCTTCGTAGATATGCATATTGAGTAAAAAGGAGCTCCAAATCAAGACCTTCTCTCCTTTATTGACAAGATCTTTTGTTAGCGATGCAACTTTTCTTATCTTACTAGGAATTTCAAGATCAGAATATCGCATTATTTTATCGGATATTGACAGACTTTTCAATTCATTATTATCAATAGAGTCAACATCAAAACCTAGTTGTGCACTTACCATTTCTCTTGGAGAGTTAAAGAGAGGACTGTGTACATTAAACTCATGAGACATTTCAAATAATAAGGATGGATTAGAGGCGGATTGAAGTAATCTAATCATTCTTGCAATCCTAAATCTTTGTAATCTCGATTGTTCTTCTAGACTTTCAATTTCATCCAGAGTATTAGCAGCAATTACATCATAGATTTGTCGTTGATGTTCTCCAAGATCAACCATAATTGGAATAAATTTTGGTTCAGGTAGATGAAGATCACCTTTCATAACTCTACAGAACAAAGATTGTAGCGTAGTTCGATGCTCGGGACTTAATCCTCGTTTTTTGACATAATCATTATACCTACTTTGATTTCCTAATGGGAAATCATGTGGCCACAAAAATGTTATTTGATTCCACAGGTCCAGATAATTATTTGGTGCAGGTGTTCCAGAAAGAATAATTCGTCTTGTAGCAAATTGGGCGAGAAACAATGCTGCGTTTGCCCAAGCTCCAAGATTTGGATTTTTAATTCTGTGGGATTCATCAATTATAAGTACAGTTTTATATTTTTTAAGAAAATTCATGATTTCCATTCTTTTTGAATTTGATGTTTGATAGTGTAATAGAAATAAATCATAACTATCTCCAATGTTTTCTAAAATTTCAGCAATGTCCCCTTTGATTCTAAGTGATCTAGGTTTTTTTCCAAAACAACCAAAATATTCTTCTTCCCATGGTACAAACGAAGCAGTAGGTCCAATAACCATAATCTTTTCAACGATTCCATCTTCTAACCATTTTGATACAGCTGCATATGTCATAGTTGTTTTCCCACTTCCAGGAACAGAGAAATTTGCACCATTATTCACAGCCAACAGATGTTCAACAGATTCTTTTTGAAAAGGCAAAAGTTTTCTCTTAAAATTTAAACCTAAAACGGGATCATGTTGTTTTTTATTTTTAACAGATGCTCCTTTTTCTAATGCTTCTTGAAATAATTCATTTTCCTGTTGTTGCTCAACGAGATTTTTTTCAATCTCATCACTAATTTCAAGAGTACCGAGTTTTGGATTATTATCAAAATAATCTTGCAAAGATTGAGCAGTTTTAAAAAATTTCACTTTATTACTTGTTTTAGGATAAGCAAAGATTACTTTTTTTTCATCCTGTTGAATTTTTTTAAAATCTCCACTACCTACTGTATCCATTAAATCAAAATCAACTTCATAATCCCCTGTAAAATCATATTCTAAAACTAGACTTCCAGTATCATCAATGGTAAGAGAACTCATTTGATTAACCTAATTTTGTTTTGAGTTTTTCAGCATGTCTAAGAATTTGCTGAATTAACTCATTGCATTGCTTTGTTTTTAGCTGTTCACTAGTGTAATCCAATCCATCCAAATTTTCAAGTGCATTTCCTAAAAGTCTTGGAAGATCATTTTTATTTTTTACAACATTTAATGCTTCAATTGCATTAATCCACATTGTTTTAACCTCACTAGGTTTTGAATCGTCCTCTTCTACTTCTTGTGCTTCAAATTCATGATCTATTGTTTCAGATACATGTTCTGCAAGTGTTTTTTCAGGTGTAGTAACGACAGAATTTGGTGGAATGGGTTTTGATTTTTCTGCAATTTTTTTAATCCACTCTAACGCTTTTTCAGATTCTAGTTTTATCATATCTCTGATTTTTCTTATTTCTAAATGAGAGCGACCGTCACTAATTAGTGCCCATATAGCACGTCTCAGTGCTTTTCGAAGTACCATATCTGCTTCTCGTGCATAGTAAAAATCTAGAATATTTTGAGCATTAATGAAATGTTCAACCTTACCTTTGACTTTACTGTATTTTTGAGGGACACCATTGAATTCAAGATACTCTTCAATGAGTTTTAGTCTGTCAAGTTTTCGTATAATTTCACTATCATCTTTGAATCCATAAAGCGTATTGGCAATTTCACTTGGAGATAAATTTGCATCAACACCTTCTTTTAATTTTAATAATTCGTTAATAGGACCATATCGAACAATTTCATCTTTGCCTAATTGAATTCCAGCTTCTAACTTCCAAAGATCATTTTTGTCTACAGTTGAAGGTAGTCTTGCCACTTTCATTACATTAAACTTTGAATCTTCTCTTGCGAGATTTTGTAAAATAGATAATCTTCTATTTCCGTCAATTACAAACCCATCATGGGTCATAATTCCTGGATTCCACTGACCACGTTGTTTGATGTCAAGTGTGGTTCTTTTGGTTTCTATAAGATCCAAATTGAGAAGTAGTGTTTGGATTTTTTTTGCATCATCTTTTTTGGTTGGATCTAGTTCTTTTCCTCCATTTTTACGAACCAATTCCAAATATTCAGCCTTGAATCTCCCGTTTTTGATGTTAAAGTAGAGATAGTCTAATGGAATGTTGTATACAAATAACAATTCTTTTTTTCCTTTCAGGAGTACAGGAACCCGTTCAGGAGTCAGACATTTGTCTTTATTTTTGTCAATGTATTCCTGTAAGGCCATTTTATTCTCAGGATTTTTCAATATTAAGTTCATAACTTTTGAGTAAATAAGATTATTGAAAAAATTGAGCAAAGAATTTAGGCACTTGAATAATCAAGAATTTGATGAAACCCACATCAAATATGGAGAGTTTTCTTAATGGGTTAATTAAAAAATTCAACGAAATTCCAGACACCAGCAAATATGATAAAAAAAAGACAGCTAGTGAATTTATCATTCCATTATTTTCAGGCTTAGGTTGGGAATTCGAGGGTAAAAATCCATCAGTTATTGATGTTACCACAACATCAAAAGACAGAGCAGATTATTCTTTTGAGATAGACGGCATAACAAAATTTGTTCTCAAAATTGCATCTATAGATGAAAATATTGATGATAAAAAATGGATAGTACCAGTAACAACTTTTGCATTTAACAAAGGTATAACATGGGCAATAATTACAAATTTTAAGAAAATTAAAATTCTAAATTCAGAAGTCAAAGGAAAAACACCTATGCAGATGCAATTTTTTGAAATTACTTTTGAAGAATTCATATCAAAATACGATAGACTGGCATATCTTTTAAAAAAATCATTTGAATTAGATATTATAGATAAGGAAGCTGAATATTTCTCAAAAAAACAAAAGAAAACTCCAATAGATGAACAATTACTAGAAGATCTTTTAAAATTTTCAAATAAGTTATCATATGATATTCAAAAAAATAATTCAAAAAAATTTTCCATAGAAGAGATTGATGAATCAGTCCATAAAATATTGAACAGATTAATTTTCATCAGGGCATGTGGAGATAGAAGATTAGAGCAGAAACATTTAATCACACACCTAAGAGAGTGGGAAGAGACAAAAGATGAGAGATTAGTAAAACATCTTAGAAAAATTTTTGATTATTTTGAAGAAAATTATGGTGGGACAATATTTTCAGATCACTTATGCGATAAATTAGAAATTAGTAATTCTATATTACAGGAAATTATTGAAGGATTGTATATATCAGAAGACAAATCAATTCAGTATGATTTTTCTATTATTGAATCAGATGTTTTAGGACAAATGTATGAACAATATTTACGATTTTTTAGAACTACAGACATAACAAATATAGAAACTGAACGTAAAAAACAAGGAATTTTCTATACTCCAAGATTTGTTGTGGAGTATATTGTAAAAAATACATTGGGCAAGTTAATTGAAGGTAAAAAAATTGATTACACAAAAATAAGGATACTGGATCCTGCATGCGGTTCAGGCTCGTTTTTGATTAAAGCTTATGATTTTCTATATCATTACAACATTAGAAAAGATACTGATTTCCATCAAACACAACTAAGTTCAGAAATTGAAGGCGGAGTTTATTCTAAAAAAGTTCAAATCCTCAAAGAAAATCTATTTGGAGTAGATCTCGATAAAATAGCTACTGAGATAATCCAACTAAATCTTCTTTTAAAAATCACAGAAAAGAAACGTCATTTACCGATTCTTCAACAAAATATTAGACATGGGAATTCGATTATAGAAGATTACAACATAGACCCATTGGCTTTTGTATGGAAAAAAGAATTTCACGGAGTATTAGAAAACGAAAAGGGTTTTGATATCATCATAGGAAACCCACCTTATGTGAGACAAGAAAAATTGACCAAAATAAAACCATATTTAAAAGAAAATTATCAAACTCATGTAGGAACAGCAGATCTTTTTGTTTATTTTATTGAAAAAAGTTTGGAATTACTTAAAGATGGAGGATATTTGGGAATAGTAGTTTCAAATAAATGGTTAAAAAGAGAATATGGACGGAATCTTAGAAACTTTTTGAAAGATTTTTGGATTGAAGAAATAATTGATTTTGGGGATTTACAAATTTTTCCAGGGGCAACTACTTATCCATGTATAATTATAATTAAAAAAAAACATATGAAAAATTTGAAAATAAAAGTTTGCAATGTAAAAGAAATCCCCAATAACTTACAAAATTATGTTGAAAAAAATAAAAAAGAATTTTCTCAAAAATTACTTACAGATAATAGTTGGGATCTAAAAGATCAAGAACTTGAAAAATTAATAGATAAAATTATAGAACAAACAATTCCATTAAAAGAAATTGAAGATAATCAGTTCTACAGAGGTGTTACTACGGGTTTAAATGAAGCATTTGTAATAACACAAGAGCAGTATTATGAGATTATCAAAGATGATCCAAAGTCAAAAGAAATAATTTTTCCGTACATTACTGGAAGAGAAGTAAAAAGCTATAATATCAAATGGGATGAAAAATACATCATTTTCACACGAAGAGGAATAGATATAGACAAATATCCTGCAATAAAAAAACATCTTTTAAAATTTAAAGAAAAACTAACTCCAAAAAAGAATACAAATTCAATAGGACGAAAACCAGGAAAGTACAAATGGTTTGAAATACAAGATTCTACTGCATATTGGGGGATTTTCTTAGAAAAAGGAATCGTATATCCAGATATGAATACAAAACCAAATTTTGCAATTAATGATAATAATTATTTTCCAAGCGCTGCATTATATCAAATCAAAAGTAATGATTTATGGTTACTATCCATTTTAAATTCAACTGTTATAGATTGTTATATGAAAAAAATATGCCCATATTTACGAGGAGGATATTATATCTATAAATCACAATATATGGAAAATGTTCCAATTCCAAAAAGAAAAAAACATGAAGATGAAATCATAGCACTTACTGAAAAATTAATTCAATTAAAAAAAGAAGATAGTTTTAAAACTGATGAGATAGAAAAAAAATTATGTCAATTAATTTATGATGAATATGATCTTAAACAAAATGACATAGAAATCATTGAAAGAAATATCCATTAGCACTAATTGAATAATTTGAAGATACTGTAAGTTTAGAACATAAATATCTTGGTACAAAATCAATATTGTTTGCAATTATAAACAGTTGTAAAAAATACTAAAAAAAGATGACTTTAATTAAAAAATAATTATCTAACTCTACACTCCATACCAATCAGTATAACCATACCAACCCTTTTCTCGATAAACATAACTAGGATTCCCAGGAATATTATCAGGTTTTTGAGTTTTTTCCCATTCTAAACATTCTTCTCGAGTTTTGAATTTTTGACTTCTAACAATTATTCTGGCTTCTTCAAATGGCAAGTATTCTCGCTCATTAAGTCCAAACCAATCATAAATGTCAAATTCAATTTTTTTATGACCATAATATTGAAAAGGTCTTGCAGGAATGTTTTTTGGTTTACTACCAGATTTGGCATATTCACTCCATTGAAAAGAATGATCAAACTTTAAAGTGGATACAAATTTTTTCTGTTCTGCATATGACAGATATTCACGATCATACAATCCCAACCAATCATCCCAATCAACCCACTGTTTTGCATAAATTTTATCAGGTTTTGTTGGGATATTCTTTGGTTTGTTACCAGATTTACAATATTCCTTCCAATCAGAAGGAAATTCCAAAAGTAACGTAGCCATAGATTCCTTGGCTTTTTCAAAAGACAGATACTCTCGATCAAAGATTCCAAGCCAATCAGAGAAATTAGTCCATTCACTAGTGTAAACTTTTTTTGGATTCGTAGGAATGTTATTTGGCAATTTACCAGTTTTACAAAATAATTTCCATTCTTTTTCATTTTCAAGTTCTAAATTATTGACAAATTTTCTTGCATCATCATAAGAAAGATATTTGCTCTTTGTGATTCCTAACCAATCATCCCAGCCCTGCCACTCAAAAGAATACTCTTTTTTTGGATTTAGAGGAATATTGTCAGGTTTTGTGCCTGATATACAGTATTTCTTCCAATCTTTTTCATTTTTCAAATCAAGTTTTTGAGTATACTTGCGTGATTCATCAAAAGACAAGTATTGTGATGGTTTAACATCTGCTTGATTCGATGTTGGATAAATTTTTTCTAATTCATCTAAATTAATGTCCAGAGTTAATTTTTTACTTTCTTTAGAAGCTAGTTCGACAAAATCTCGGTTATAAATAGGCACAACTTTATTTATAATAATATTTTTTAGTAGATATTTTTCATCTACTGTAAGTAGTCTTTTTTTAATTGAAACAAGAGACATTTCAACAAACAGTTGATGTACTTCTGGAAATTCAAATCTTCCAACATATAGACCAGACTTACCACGTGACTTTGTAAGTTTTTTTATAATTTCAATTGCTCTATCTTCTCTTCCCAATTTCAACAAGGCAAAAATTTTTAGATGATTATCATATATTCCAGTATTTTTGTCAAGAAGAGGAATTACTTCAGCATATCTGTCTAGTTTACACAAAGCTTTGGCTTTTTCTGAATTTTCCATAGAGAAGCTTGAATGATTTGTAAGGCCTGATTCAATTTTCTTTTTTATGATTGTATCACATAGTTCAATCATTTTTTCATATGCCCCTATATGATAATAAGCCAAAAGACGATTAAGACAAACATTTACAGATTGAATCAAGTCATCTGGAAAAACATCATCATACTCTTGACTCTGAAATTTTCCCAGAATACTTTTTTTAAAAAATGAATCAGGGTTAGTGGAAATGGAAAAATTTGAATAGTTATTTTGTGAGAAATTATAATACCAAATTAATTTTTTATTATCAAATCCTATTTCTAGAACTTTAGGAGTCCAGCTATATCGATAAAAACGAATTAGTCCATGATCTTTGTGAAATGGTGCTCCACCAAAACCAATTTCAACGTCTTTTTTATTAATCAATTTTTGAAAACTCCATTTTTAGAAAAAATTATTCATCCAAAATTTTAGCATCACATATGCTCTGATAGGAGCAAAACATGCATGCCTGAGTGCTTGGTGTAGGCTCAAAATTCTCTTTTAGAATCTCTTTTGTCATCTCCTCTATTGGTTCTAGTGCCTCTTTTACAGATTCTACAGACACATCATATTCAACCATCTTGTCTTTTTCTACATAAAACAAAGAAGCCTTGACTGGAAGTTCTCCTTTTATCTTCTCCACTGCCTTTGCGTAAATGTTTAGCTGAGGATCAATTTTGGCTTTATTCTTGGATTTAACTGAAGAGCCAGACTTGAAATCAACAATCTCAAATTTACCATCTTTGTTTTTTTCCAGTCTATCTATTCTACCAGTAAATGTAATCTCACCAATTTTTACTTCAAAAGGTAATTCAGTTTCAACTAGAGTATTTTTCGTAGAATTTTCCCATTTAAGATAAGCATCAATCATTTGTTCTGCCCTGTTCATTGCCCTATTTTCATCAGTTTTGTTTTGATATGAACGGAAGATCCATTTCTCTTTTAATTTCTCAATGCCTTTTTGCTTGTCTAGTTTTTGTCCTTTAGCTTTTTCATTTGCCATCTCTTCAGTTACTGCATGAATTACAGTTCCAAGATCAGTTGCAACACTTGCAGGTTGAGGAACACGTAAGATTTTTTGAAATTTGAATTTTAATGGACAGTCATCATATGCTTTGATGCTACTTGGAGACAAAGTAAACTCATCTTTGTTGATTAGCGGTTGCTTTTTGCCAGTTATATCAGATGAGAAATCCAAATCAGAAACATCAATTTTCATAATTGAAGTGGGATCAAAGTCATCAAAACTTCCATATTTTTCATAATGTTTGATTCTCGATAACTCTATGATTCTATGTATTGCAGTTGTAAGATGTAGTTGATTGATTGCACTAGTAGCCTCTCTTTGCAAATCTGCTTTTTCTCTTTCAAGCACATCTTCTGCTTCCATGTTAAAGTCAGAAGATTCTTCAAACTCTACTACTTCAATTAGTGAATTATTTTCATAGTCTAATTCACGCAAAAACTGAGACGGTGGTTTTTCATTTACATTCTCAGAATATCGCTTTGGGTAAAGTAAAAACAAGAGATTCATGGCTCGAGTCATGGCTACATAAAACAGTCTTCTTTCCTCATCAATGTGTAAAGCCTCAGAATCAGCTGTTCTATCTACACCTTTCATTAGCTCAGTGGGCATTGTAAAGAGTAATTCTCTCCAGTGACCAGGAAACCTACCGTCTGCCAGATCAGTTACAAAAACTATTGGGAATTGTTTTCCTTTACTTTTATGCATTGTAAGTACATTAACAGTATTTTCAAGAACTATATCTTCAATCTCAATTTCAAAATTACTAATTATGGAAATGTGTTCTAAAAAATCAGATAATGGATTTGTTGGATAAATGTCCTGATATTCTTGTGTAATCTCGTAAAATTTATTTAACAATAAAATATTTTTTTTATCAAAAGCCTTATCAGAGTTTACGGATTTTTTGTATAAATCGGATACATTAAACATTATTTTGTAAACAAGTTCACTAATTGTAGAATGATTGGAAATTTCAACTACTTTATCTATCTGTTCAATTAATTCAGTAATTTCTGATTTTTGTGTTACATCAAACTCTTGCACTTTTTTTATTGTGTCAAGGACAAAATCTTGCTCTCCTGCATAGATATGTCTTGCTTTTTTATGAGCTGCATTTGTTAAAATTGCAATATTCTGTTCAGAGATTCCATGGCTTTTGAGTAGACGGTAAATTTCTGCACCAGAAGATGTAGGAGAATTTGCAATATTTAGAAATGAGACAAGGTCTAATATTGCAGGACTGGTAAAGATGTTTGTCTCACCAATAAAAGTAGCTGGAATTCCAAACGAACGCAATGATTTTGTAAATTTTTGTCCTTCAACTTTTCTTCTAGACAATATTGCAATGTCTTTGAACGTTATTGGGGATGTTGTACCATCTCTTCGTTTTAGGGGTTTGTCAATTAGTGTTCGGATTGTTTTTGCAACATATTCTACCTCGCCTTTCTCAGTTGGCGTTTTGACTACTCTGGCAAGTTCACCTTCCTCTTCTTTTGAAAATAATGACTTTGCCTCTCTGTTTGGGATTGGCTCTAGGAGGCTATTTGCAAGATTTACAATATTTTTTGTACTACGATAGTTTTGGCTAAGCTCGATTCTCTTAAAATCAGGATAAGTGTTTTGAAAGTCTCTAAAAATACCAAAGTATGCACCCTGAAATCTCATGATGCATTGATCGTCATCGCCTACAACTGTAACATTTTTTCCTTTTCCTAGTATTTTTACCAGTTTGAGCTGAGAATAATTATTATCCTGAAACTCGTCAACTAGAATATAATTAAATTTGTCCAAATAATGTTGTAAGATTACAAGGTCTTTTTCTAGTAATGAGATGGCTTTAGTTACCATATCATCAAAGTCAATTAAATTTTTTTCATCACGGTATTTTTCATATTCATGATAAACTTTGTTAAATTCATTTAATCTGTGAAAAAATTTGAGTTGTTTTTTTACTTCAATGTCATCTTGATCATCAGTTTTTAATTTTTTTAAATTCTTAATTATGTAGTTTTGTAGTTCATCAGGGGAGATCATCTCTTCTTTAAATGAGCTTATTGCTTCTAAAATTGCAGTGTAAATTCTGACCTGGTTGTTTCCAATATCTAAATAATCAGTATTGAAATTAAATCTGTCGGTGTTTCTTATACACCAAACAAGCTGAGAAGTTTTTTTAAAAATCTTAGTAGACTTGCCAAGTCCAGACTCTATGAAATTATCTTCCAGTATTTCTTTAGCAAAGGAGTGAAACGTGTTAATTTTAGCATCCAAAATTCCAAACTTTTCTAGTCTTTGACGCATTTCTCCTGCTGCTTTTTCAGTAAAAGTCATACACAAAATGGCAGATTGAGGAATTCCAGAAGTTACTAGATTTTTTACTTTTTCAACAATGACAAAGGTCTTACCACTGCCAGGACCTGCAATTACTTGTAATGGTCCATTTACATGAGATACTGCTTCTTGTTGTTGAGAATTAAGATTATAGCTCATGTCACCAATTCTTCTTAAATTCAGGAATAAAATGGCTTAAAGGTTTACAGATTTCTAAAAAATCTTGCCTGCTTACATATATTGCAGTAAATTTTTTTGAGCGAATTTTTGCTCTAGAGTAATAATCAGCTAAAGTTACCCCTATAATTCCATAAGTTTTGCCTTTGAATTTTCTTATATCCGCATAAGGTTGTAAAACTTGAATATCTTTAGTATTTGTTATCAAATAAGGGATTACCAATAGTGGAATAAATGCATTAAAGTGATTCCCCCAAATTTTCAATCCAGTCAAATCAGATTCATGAACCCAATTATCCCAAGTTCTAGATGAGAAATCTTTTCCCTTTATGTCAACAAGATATTTTCCATTAAAGGAACTTACAATGAAATCAAAATTCTTTACAGACCCGCCATCAATAACAGGTCTTCTAGTTTCATCTACTGCTATATACAAAATATTATTTTCTCTCAGAAAGTCTTCAAACATTATCTCATAATGTGCATGTGAACCTTTTCGTTTTGCCATGATTTTACTAGAAATTAGTAATATAATACAATGATCTTAATCAAATTCAGAATCAATGGAAATTAATTTTTCATTAATGATTTTTGCCTTATCTTCAAGAGTCAATGCAGCTACCTTAATTCCAGAAGAACGTAGTCTAGAAACAAATGGTTTATCCACAGTAACTACGATGATTTCTTTATTTTGTAAAGCATAGTTGAGAATATTTTTGTCTGCTCTATCTTCTTTAGTAGGACCTAGTTTTTTTGTAACAGTTTCTACTTCCCATCCTTTATCAGATAAAATATCTTTTAAATCTTCTAAAGGTACATCAAGAATAATTTTTCTAGACATTACAATATACCAAAATGTTCAAAGATTTCTTTAAACTCTACTAGACGTTTTTTAGGACAAGGCCATAATCTTTTAGTGCTTTTTCTATTGTGAGCTCGTTTAACTGAAATTCCATAATGTTCTTTTGCATGAGCAATCCAGGCATTTTTAGGACTGAATCCATATTTTGATTTAACATATTCTTTAATTTCCTTGTTAGATGGCATTTTTATTAGGATTCTAAAACACCTAAACCAATAGCTTCATGAGTTTTGGGATCTTTAATAAACTCCAAAGACAATTTCAATTGGCCCTCCTCACGCGCTTCCATCAAAGCATTATGCAATAATCTAATCATAGTCCTACAATTAAGATGGGATTTTTCAGCAATGTAGTCTATTGCCTCTTTTGTAAAAGGGTGATATTTTTCAATATCGTTAGGAGCATTAGGAGCTCTATAATATTTTAAATATTTTACAGCTACACTTACCAATTGTTTATTTGTGATTTCTTCTAAATCAGCTGCATTTTCACTAATATTTCCATATGTGTGGAGGAGTTCTTTTCCAGCACTTTCAAAATCACTTTCAGAGACAGGATGTAATGTAAGAACAAAAGTCATGTTTTGGAGTTGTGAACACATTCTGTAGATGTCTTTCAAATCTTCTGCCAATTGTGGGAGTTTTCGTGATTGGCGTTGAAATTGAACATATTCTTCAAACTGATCTATGAAAACAATGATTTTTCTAGAATCAATTTCAGAATACATCATCATAATATATGAAAAAATTTCAAAAGGTGAAACAAATGGAATAGATCTTCTAATGTTTTGATATTTCCATGCTAATTGACCATCAGGTACTGATAATATTTTTGCAACAGCATCTATTACAGATGGGGAGGGAGATGAAATTTTTTTACTTAATAATGATGAAATTGAATCTACAGTAACTTCTTCTAGTTTTTCATGAATCTTTGTAAAAACTCCATTTGTAACAAAAGTATCAAGAATTCGTGAAAACAAATGCGTTACGGTCCTATAATCATGTACTGTTACCCAAGTTGGCAAATATTCTTTTGAAGATTCATCTTTCAAGTGCCAATAAACTGCAGCTAGTAAAGTAGATTTTCCAGTTCCGCGTGTTTCCTTATGAGAACGTAAATAACAAACAGATTTGTCTTTGCTAATTAAAGATAATAATTTATCAAAAGTTGGTTCAAATCCATCTTTACTAAAAATTTTCCCGTTAAGTCTAACATCCATTAACGAAGTATCTATGTGTCCCGTTTCACGAAATGGAATATCGGTTAGTTCATAGTCTTCCCATGTGACCATTATTTACATCTCCTTCGTCATCCTTATCAATGTGTAGGGTATACCAGATTTGTCCATAGGTAAATTTAAGACCTTTACCATATTTGATTTTCTTTCACTAGGTCTAATAGAGCCTACACTAGGAACAATTTTTATGGATAAAATGGTTTTTGAAAAGGATTCAGAGATCAATTCATTGAATTGATTATCTGAAATGGTAAAGCGTTCAGTGAAATTTTCACGTAAATCTAAAAAATTCACCAGTGTTCCCCAACGTCTATCGGTAAGTGTTAGATAAGACTCAGTTAAATTTTTTATAAAATCAGTTTTACATATTATAGGATAATTGTATAAAAATCCAGATGCTGTTTTAATTTTTTGTTTGAATTTAATTTTTTTAGGATCAAATGTACATACTGCAAATATTTGTTGTTCATTTTCTTTATTTGAATAATTTAATAAATTAAAATCATAAAATAAATCTCGAATTACAAAAAACGACCATGAATCAAGAAACATGTTTTGTTTTTTCAAAAAATCACTAAATTCTTTATTACGTTTGTTTTTCTCTTTTGGAATAATTATTGGAGTTTTAGTTAATTGTTTAATAAATAACAAATATGCAGGATAAGTGGAATCAAACAACATTTCTAAAAATTTTGATTGTGCATCAAGCTTTTTACCATTTTTAATCAATTCAACTATGGATTTAGCTGGAGGAGTAGAAATGAAAGATAGTTTTTCTTTTTTAATTAGTTTTAAATTAAGCAAAACACGAATTAGTTGTTCTGTTTTAGTAAGAAATTCTTCTTTTTTCCTAATTTTTGATTCTGTTGTTCTACGTATTTGTAAAGCAGTTAATCGTCTTTTTTCTCTTTCTTCTCTTTTTTTGGTTAAAAGTATACGTAAATTTTCAATTTTTGTAGAATTATTTGAAACCAGATAATCTAAAACATCAAAAATATCTTCAGAGTATCTTATAGGCCGAACTCCTTTCCAATTTTCAGTCATGATTCTAATTCTAAATATTTTTGACCTGGCATATCTATTGCATTAATAAAAGATTTTAGTTTAGGCAAACTCTCTTTGATTTTAGTAGCTCCAGGATCAATCAGATCAATTGAAAAATTTTCAGGAGTTTTCTCTTTAACTGCCTCTTCAAACATAGTTTTAACCCACTCATCTCTAAAAGAATATCCTATTACAGTACATTTTGTTGCAGATAATAGGGACTTTTTTAGTTTTAACAATAATTCAAGATATGGTTCGATAGTTAAAATTTTTTCAATACCATAAACCATCACTTTTGATTCAATTTTTTTATCACAATGTAGATTTCCAGGTAATGTGGGAGGAATTTTAGAAATAATAATTCCGTCTTCTAATTTTGAAAATTCGACTGAACCATGAATTTTAATAATTTTTATCCCATATGCAGTTCTATCAAAAAGTTCAGGATTAAAACAAACCTCATCATTTCCATTTATTATAAATCCTCGTGTATATTCCGTATCTGATTCAACAGCATATGTATCAAGAGAGTTATCAAAATTGGTAGTGAATATTTCAAATGTGTGGTTATTCCAATTTGGAACAGATGTTTTCCAATCAGAAATTCCAGAAATTTTTGCAAACAATCTGTCATAAAAAACTTTAAAACCTTTTTTTATTTCAGGTCCTTCTTTAAAGCATTTTGTAATCAAATGTTCTTCTAGTTCATTTTTTAAATACAAACAATATTGATCAGGATTTAATTTAGAAATAGGTTGAGTTTTACAAAGCGAGGATGCAAAAGATCCTTTTCTAGTAAGATAGTATCGTGGATTTGAAAATCCTTGAAAATATTCTAACAGATTTTCAACATCATAATTAAAACCATTAATTTCAATATCATGTTTTGCCTTAAATAATGTAGAATAGTAGTTAGTTGTATTTTCTTCAAATTCTGAAGCTAATTGAGAAGTTGCAGGAAAACCTAAAGGTACTGAACATCCAGCTCCAAGAAATAAAAGATGAGTTTCCATATTTTTGTGTAAAGCAACCTAGTTAAAAATATCACAGTTTTATCTCAAAAATAAAATTTTTTAGAGTTCTCAGAATCAATCCTAATTTCTTTTTTTATTGAAAAACCATTTAATTTTGTTAATTAAACTGGATTTTTCATATTTAATTTCTTTGAAATTTTCACATGTTTTACCCTTTTCTTCACATTGCTTGCATTTCGAAGTATAGGAACCCGCATAAGATGATCTGGATTGATCTCTTTTTTCTAAATACGTATGATGATATTTGTTGTGACCACATTCACAAAGCTTGACAGAATCATCCATTGCTTTCTTAAATGGACTATCTTTTGTTTTATCATCCATGTTGTATGTAGTTAAATTATCTATATGAAATCTATGTTTTTTGTATTAAGTGTATGAAAAAACTTGTCTGAATTTAATCCCAAAATGATGGTGTCAAACTGATCTGATAAAACTCACTCAGGCATCATTCAAACATCATACATAGTAAGTTCAAACGTGTGAAGTACATTATTTTATTTGACTTCAAGCATAAAGTCCAATAATCAAGGCTAGTTTTCCACAAGAAAAAAGCTTTTCTATATAACCTAAAAACAATATAAAATTTACGAGTATATTGAATAGGCCTATCTTTGTTTCTGGAATAATTTTGATGCTTATCGGCATAGAAATTCTAGCATCAAATTGGAATAATGCTGGAGTATCTACTCCATATTTAGTCATCACAGCAATAGTGTTTGTAGTTGGCATAGGATCAATTATGAGGGGAGCTTTGATGAAATCAGAATTCAGGTTTAGCAAAATCATTTTGGGGACAACATTATCTGTACTCATTTATCTTGGAGCAGACATGTTTTTCCATTATCCATACAGAACGATTATTCAAGTTAGTTCCATTTTGATTATCGTGTGGATTTTAAGAAAAAACAAAAAGGCAAAAGAACCAGATTACCTAGTAATTCTAAAACAGAGGTATGCCAAAGGAGAAATCACAAAAGATGAATTCGACAGAGTAAAAGAAGAGTTGAAAGACTAAAATACAATATTTTTCTCAAAAATCACTAGTTTTACACATATCAAATAGATGGCCATAATTTGTAAGAAAATACGCAAAATAGATCCAGAATATATAAAGCAATTTACAACAATTCAGTATGCCTCAGTCAAAACCCATGGTTAGCATCGTAAATGTTGTCGCTTCAGCATCAGTAGACCAAAAATTTGACTTGAACGATATAACTAAAAAATTTCCAGACACAGAATATCACCCAGATCAATTCCCAGGGTTGGTTTTTAGATTAAAAAATCCAAAAACAGCAACATTGATTTTTAGAACTGGAAAAATGGTTTGTACAGGTTCAAAATCAGAAGAAATGGCAAGAAATGCCGTAAAAACAGTAGTGCAGAAACTTCGAAAAGAGGGGATTAAAGTAAAAAAAGATGCAGTAGTCACAGTTCAAAATATTGTAGCATCAATAAATCTAGGAGGGAAAGTTCATTTGGAAAAAGCAGCTAGAACCTTACCAAGAAGTATGTATGAGCCAGAGCAATTTCCAGGATTAATTCATAGAATGTTAGACCCTAAAACTGTGATATTGATATTTTCTTCTGGAAAACTTGTCTGTACAGGTGCAAAAAATGAAGCAGATGTATTTAGATCTGTTCATAACTTACATGCGTTATTAGAAGAAAAAGGTTTGATGGTATATGATCAGTAATTCTTTAAATTATAAAAACAAAACATAGTAAATAATTTTTAAATTGGAATTTTGAATTCAGTATTCATCTTCGATTTCTT
This sequence comes from Nitrosarchaeum sp., assembly GCA_021414365.1. Lineage (GTDB taxonomy): Archaea > Thermoproteota > Nitrososphaeria > Nitrososphaerales > Nitrosopumilaceae > Nitrosarchaeum. The sequence continues at coordinate 38,344 of JAIOOR010000021.1, read as the reverse complement.
TTTCAGGTAAGTTACAAATAGGACAATTACACCTGTTTTCCTTTAACAATTTTTGATTTCATGTATTGAATTAATTTTCAAACTTTGAGATAGAACTTTCATAAGGTAAAATTATCTCAGAGTAACACATTAAATTTTTTTAATCATGTCATAATTATTTTAAGTATAATTTTTTAGTATGGTATGTGTATAAAAAACAGACAGGGTTTAGTGATTTAATCACATTAAATCATTAAGAATAAAATAATGAAAGACAGCATAAACCTGTTCATCGTAATTCTCACAAGTCGCCAAGTCATCTTTCATTAAATTACAATATTTTATACAAACTTAAGATTAACGGTATTGAACACTACAAAAAATGGTAAATCAGGTTTAACATTATTAAAAATTTATTTTTTTTTGACCCCATTTGTGTTCAAATTGCAGATGCTCATCTAATTTTTCTGGTGATTTTAATTCAGCCTTACAAATAAGACACCTGTAAATCATATAAAAAATTGATTTTTACAGTTATGAAGAATTGGTTATTGTGATAACAGGAATAAAACTCAGTCCAACAAGTGATAAAAAAGGTATTATTTTAGACGTCGATAGATTTCTTTGAATTCATCTGCAAGTGTATACGAGATGTTTAAAAGATGTGCCAATTGATTCATTGTAGTTTTATCTCGTGATAATTGTCGTAAAATAGTCAGTGCTTTTTGGGGAGAATTCATAGACAAACTCATTTGTCCGGACCAAGTCTTAAATGCATCATTAACCTCCAGACAGAAATTTAAAATGAATTCCTCGTAATTGGGTATCGGTTCTAAAGATTTTGGCATTCTTAATAGCACTTCAGATAATTCGCGAAATTCATTTCTTCGGTCTACAAGTAACATATCTAATGCTTGTTTTATTTTATTGTCATCTAGTCCTTGCTTTTGTATACGATACAAACCCGTAGTACTCATGCCATTATTTAGTGAACATATTAGATAAGATAGTCCATTTAGATGTTGAATGTTTATCATATTTTCTTAAAAAAAACAAACGAATGTAAATAAAATCAAAAACCACTAATCAATTAATTCAGAGAAACGATTTCCAACATAATCCCAATTTACCACATTCCACCAAGATGTGATATAATCAGATTTCTTGTTTTGATATTTCAGATAATACGAATGCTCCCACATATCCAATCCAAGTAAAGGAATTTTTCGTATGGACCATGGACTATCTTCATTAGCAGTAGTTACCAATTCTATTTTATTAAAAGTTTGATTAAACACAAGCCAGCACCATCCACTTCCCTCAATAGATAGTGCTTTGTTAGTGAATTCTTTTTTAAAATTTTCAAAGTTATCAAAATACACATCAATTGAATCAGATAGTTTACCGACTGGACCACCATCATTTTTTGGAGTCATAGTTTCCCAGAATAGCTTATGGTGTTCAAATCCACCACCAAAAAAAACAATATCATTTCGAACAGATTCAGGGATTACAGTCAGATCAGATAAAACAGATGTAATGTACTGAGGATGAAATTCGCCAGATATTTTTGCCAGTGTTTTGTTTAAACCATCAACGTATGCTTGATGGTGTTTTTGATGATGAATTTCTAGCGTTTTTTTACCAATATATGGTTCAAGATCATCATACGCATATGGTAATCGAGGTAATTCGTATTTGACCATATTCTAATCAATTAAAGTCCACATATATTTTTCCAGTGGAAAAGATGATAATGGTTAGAACAAAATAACATTAATGACAAAAATAGGGCAAATTGACTTAGAGATACTACACTTAGGAATTAAAAATGGTAGAAATTTTAATGAAAAAGATATTGAAGATTCGGAATTAAAAAGATTAGGAGTAGGCAGAATACTAGATTCATTAGCATCATTAAAAGATAGAAAATTAATTGATTTGAATAAAGATGGAACATTTTATGTAACAGACTTGGCAAGACATACGTTATGGAGTGAGCAGATTCCACTAGGCGTTAGAATTTTACGATTATTAGAAATAAAATCATATAGTTTAGAATCAATTTCAGACATTTTAAAAAATCCAGAGAACCAGTTATTTGATGAAATTGAAAAGTTGAGAAAAAATCAACTGATTCTAATGTCGCCACTAAGGCAAGAATCAAAAATTATCAAAATGTATGAAATTCTTCCAGAAGGAATTGAGAGAATTAAAGAAATAGAGGAATCTGGATTTCAAAACATGAATTCAGATGAAATAAAACCAAAAAAGGAAATTTTTGCATTAATTGATGAAATAATAAATGAAATAAATGAAATAGAATTTAATAAAAAGAAAGAAATAATTTTAAAACTTGACAAATTAAAAGAAAAGTTAGAGACTAACCTATTTTGATTTTATTTTATCATGAATTTGTGCAAGAATTAATTCAGCTTTATCTTTGTTTTCATAAGTGTCAGCAGTCTCATCCATGATAGAATCTATTTCATAGCTTTTATCAACTAAAATATTTGCTACGTGATCATCTAAGGTACCTTTGCCAATTAGATAATATGCAAAAACAGTGTTCTTTTGACCTATTCTATGTAATCTATCTTCAGCTTGTCTATGAATTGCGGGACTCCAATCGAGTTCAGCAAAAATAACATATTTTGCCCTAGTAAGATTAATTCCTACGTTTCCTGCCCTAAGACCAGCTATCAATAATTTTGATTCACCTTTTTGGAATGTGTCAATTGCATCTTGACGCATTTTGTCAGATTGACCACCTATAATAGAAACAGGAGAGAATTCTTCAAGACGTTCATGGAGTAATTTGTGAATGACTTTATGATGACAAAATACAACAACGCTTTCTTCAATTTCCATGATATTTTTAACAAAATTAATTACATGAGGTAATTTTGCAATACCTGCAATCTGTCTTTCACTTTGAATTGCTCTTTGATATGATGCTGATTTATCAAAGGCAGTTTCAGCATCCTTTTGTTCTGATTCTAATTTAGTCCATATCTTTGCTAGCTCATCAAAGTAATAGTCAGTATCAGCATCAATAACTTCTTTGTAACGAACTTTATCTTTTAACTCCTTAAGAACATCTGATTTCTTTCGTCTTAACATAACATGTTTTTGTAATTCATTTCGAAGAGATGCCCTTTTATTTTCAAGCACTATTGCTTTACCTTTATCATTAACATAACAAAAATATTCACAAAATTCTTTGAAACTGCCAAGCAGCCCAGGTTTTAAAATATCTACAATGGGCCAAATTTCAGAACCTCGATTGTAAATGGGAGTACCTGAAAGACCAATCCTGTATGAAACAGATGGAAGTGCAGCTAATTTTTTAACTGCCTTGTATTTTTGAGTTGTTTTAGATCTTAAGTTATGAACCTCATCACATACGACAGTTCTAATATTAAGTTTTGACAAATCAGAAAGACGTTTGTAAAGTAATTCATAATTTATAATGTAAAAATCAGTTATTGGAAGTTCTTTAGATTTTCCTGTTCGGATTATTGTTGATGTGGATGAATCAGATTCAATTATACGCCCATTCTTACTTTTTTTCTTCATAAATTTAGAAATTTCTCGTTCCCAGTTATTCAGAGTAACTAACGGTGCTACAACTAGAACTGGAAAAGTTTGTTTTTCAGTGGCAACATATGATAAAGTTTGAACAGTTTTTCCAAGTCCCATTTCATCTGCAAGTAATGCGTTACCAGATGATTTTAACAAAAAATCAAGGCCTTCTTTTTGGAAATTCAGTAATTTCCCTCTAAACTGTTCTCCAGCTTTAGCGCGATTTAGATTGTATTTAATTGGCGGAAGGGTGGGTTTTGGAGCATATGTTTTCACAATTTTTCTTTGCCATGCAGATTTTGACAGAATTTCAAGTGGGTATCTATCCATGATTAATTTGATCTGAGTTACACTTTCTACACTGTCAGGAATAATAACCTCATTGATGTTTTCACCATACCATGCTTCAGGCACAAGTCTAGAAATCATGCTCACAGCACGTTCACCAGTAATCTTCCAGCACCAAATTTTTGAGTATTTGTCTAAAACATACTCCAATGTACCAAAATTTTCCATTGATGTCGCCATAATTTGTCGATAGAATGTTTTTTTGCCTTATGAATCTTGATGTTTCTTACGATCAGAGGACAAATCATCTAAAATCTCCAATAGTTAAAATATGAATGGAGTTTTAAAATTAGACCCTAAAATTTGAAGTGGGGGGGACAGAAAATGTGTGTTATTAATGAGGTTTATCGACAGGATGTGGCTTTGTATTTTCATCATGGCAGTCACAATGGCAAAGATGAGTCTCATGATTCTTTAAACAATCAATGCATTCGTAATGTTTTCTTTGTTCACATGCAGCACAGATCATACTAGTAGTAAAATGAAGATGAATTTGTATTTTCTCTATTTTGAATTACAGTACTAGTATTCTACTTCACTTCTTTGAAGTAGTTTTTCAGTAAGATCCACATAACCTTGAGGATCAAGCTCTTTGGCAAATCCCTTATCAATATTTATAAGATAAATTGAGTGAAGATGGGCATTTAAAATATCATAATTTGTTACTGGTGGATTTTTGTAATATTGATCACATAGATCTTTGATTTTTTTTACATCTGATTCGGTTCTAGCATTTGGTGGAATTAAGAACATTTTTGGAATTGGGATCAGTCCTATTACTGGAGTTGCCAAAGAGAATTTTGTGCAATGCTGACTATATCGTGCAATTTTACTCATGATTCTTGCAGTAAAATAATCAATAGTATCCATAGCATGGTCAGGTGGAGTAAATCCAGTTTCGATTTCAATAATGGTATTTCCATCTCCCTTTTTTGCAAAAATATCACATACTAAAATATCAGAAATCTGTTTTTCTACTTCGACTGAATGCCCACGTGCAATCAAATTTGATGCACATATGAGTTCCAAGACAGAATGATTGATTTTTACAAGGTTTTTTTGATACATTTCTATTAGTTGTTGTCGCACATAGTTGAGTTTGGGCAAATCATTTTCTCGTAAATTTTTAGATAGTTTATCAGTTACTTCATAAACATCATTACGGAATTTCTCTAAATCCATGTATTCAAATTTACTTAAGGGGTTTAAGAACTTGATAGTGTTTTAGAACTTGACTAATCTATTGGAAAAGGACTTACTGATAACCAAAATGGACATGATCGAACCAATTAAAATCAAAAGAGTAATAGAACCAAATTCTGGAATTGCATGAGTTCCAATTACATTAATAGTTGCTTTGTTAGTAGTTGAAAAGTCAAGTTGAATATTTCTAGAAATAGAATCACTTTCCAATTCTTTGGGTTGAATCATTTTACCATTAGACATGACAGTAAAAACAGAATCAGCGTTAGAAGATTTTGAATCTAACACATATCTTGGAATTTGAAGTATTACAGAACTAATATCATGTCCTTTTAATTCAAAACTAAATGTATTTGTGTCAGAATTTAATGTGCCTTTGGTACTAGTTACAGTACCGGATGTAATTTTAAATGGAATGCAGTAGATACGACCATTGTTTGCTTGTGTAGAGATTTCATCGGATTTACAATTATTAACAGCGCCAGAAAGAGAAGACACAAGAGTAAACTTTGTTTTAAATTGCCTAGTGTCAACACCACTCTGAACTTTAAGAACATAATCACCATTTTGTGTCCATAATGGACTTTGTGTATTTAGTTCAAAAGAAAAATCACCATCGCCTTCAGATGTGAATTGTTGAATACTTACAACATTTCCAGTGGGGTTTGTCACTACAACGAGTATTGGAGAAACAGTGTTTTGTGGTTTGAGATGCCCACTTACTTTGATAATTGAGTGATGATCATAAACTGTTGAATCAGTCCAGACAGTTATTGGAAACATTGCTTTATAGTGATCAACTTCATAAGATGGGATTTGGACACAATCCATGCAAGGCATATACTCTGCATTTGAAGTAGCAACTAAAGATAACGAGGCAAAAGCCAAGATAATCAAAATTGGAATGTACACATAATTCGGCTAAGATCATAATATTTATAGATTTTTAAAGAATGGTTCTTTTTTATCAAAGACTAAAAAAATACTCAAAAGGGTAAAACAAAGATAAAATCAGGATTCTTTGAAAATTCGTATCGCTTCTAAATGTGAGCAGTTTGCTTTTAGACCTTTACCGTGATGGAATTTGTAGAAATTTTTGAATCCAGGACATTCACAAGAATCAGAGGTCACAAAATAGGATGTCCCAGGATTAGATGATGATTTGATTTGATACAAATCATCATCGATTTTAACAACTCCTCCACTTTCAACTAGCTTTTTTGCCTTTCTGATAGTACTTGCGCTCATAAAATGATCTCCCATAGGGTCATTTTTTATTCTTTAATTTTTTCATGACGGTGGACCAATCAACATTGTCGTTTTTACCCTGAGATAAAGCATTTTCATAAAGTAATTCAAAAACCCAGTTAATTATCTCACCCCATATGGCTTTGAGGGAATCCTCATCAGTCCATACAATACTTGCCTTTACAGCAGTCATAGCTAAAATGTTGTTAGCGTTTTTACTTGGATGTTTATTCCATTTTTCTATTACTTTATCACAAAATGCTAGAATTTCATCTTTTGTTAGTACTAACTTATCAGGATCAAATGAGGTATTTTTTACCATGTATTGTATAGACAACTCTAGTAAATTAGAATTTTTATGAATTTAATTTTATATGCATAAATGTTTAAAAGAATACTAAAAACGATAGACGTTTTTCAGACCAAAACATTGAGTAATCGCAATACAGATTGACATTTTAATGGAATTATTATAAACTGAGAGGATTATTTCATTTTATTGACTTTAAAGAAGTATGTTGTCACTCGCTTAATCACAATGTTTGCAGTTTTGATGATTACATTACTAATTACAATTGCACTAGTAGGATCAAATATGGACAGCATTCTAAAACAAGGAGTTGCTTTTGAAGTCAGAGACGGGATTACAAAAAATCCTAAAATTTCAGAAGGATTTGCATCAACAGATGAATTTGAGACGTTTGTACAAATTCAAATTCAACAGAAAATTAAATCATTAGGGCTAGATCAGCCGTGGTATTCTCCACAAAGAATAGGTTTGACAATGTATAAAATATTGTTTTTAGATTTTGGTCATGCAACATTTCTTACAAGTGATTCAGGCTCATCAGATGTCAAAGAGATTATTTTAGAAAAATTACCAAGAACTATTTTGTTATTTACAACTGCCACGATAATAATATCAGTAATAGGGATTTTTCTTGGTGCAGTATCAGGAAGTAAAGTAGGTTCAATAATAGACAGGATTACATCAAGTTTTGCAATAATCAGCTCTAGTTTTCCTGTTTGGTGGATAGGAATGTTGATGATATTCTTATTTTCGTTTGTTTATCATATTTTTCCTGCAAGAGCAACTCCATTAATTCCATCATCAGATCCAAATTATATTGGATCCTTACTATACCATATGACATTACCGTTGATTACAATTGTAATCATAGGATTTGGTTCATGGGCGTATTTAGTTAGGAATTTCATAGTAGGAATAATGCAAGAAGATTTCATAATTGCAAAAAAGATAATTGGAATTGATAAGAAAAAAATAATCTACACACATGCTCTAAAAAATGCAGCACCACCTATTGTCACTATTTTGGCTCTGAGTCTTTCAGGATCTTTAGGAGGTGCAATAATTACAGAGGCAGTATTTGATTGGCCAGGTATGGGTAGACTATATTTTGAGGCAATTACAGTCATGGATCTTCCAGTAATTATTGGAGCTACATACATTTTGACAGTGTTTTTCCTCATCAGCATTTTTGTTGCTGATTTACTGTATGGTTATTTTGATCCAAGGGTGAGAACAGGATGAGGAGTACAGCACAAGAAATCAAAGAGGAGTTTCTCAAAAGCAAGATAGGCATTGTTGGAATTGGCATTTTATTGATTTTAATTGTCATATCAATTTTGGTGGTAATTGTAATTCCAGTTGATACTTTCAAAGAATGGAATAATCCAGGTAGTTGGATTTCATATCCTAAAGTGGCAATACCTGGATGGGTTAATTTGTTTTTGAGTGAAAAGATTCCAGAGCATAAAATTTTAAACAGCCCAAAGATAAATGATGTAATATCTGATGATATGGCAGTTACATATCATCAGTTTGGGGTAAATTTTGATTATGAGGATTTTCCAAATGATTTCATTTATGAATTTTCTGCAAAATATACAGGAACTCCGTTATTACAAATGGATGTGACACGTCCAGACGGAATACAATTAAAATTGTTCTCAGCATCTCTGCCAAATTCAAACACAATAACAGTTCATAATGAAAGAATTTTTTCAACAGATGACATGATTAAAAAAAATCTATATCTACAATCAAATAAATTTTCATTTCCCTTAAATGATTTATCTTCAGAAGACATTGTTTTTTCCAAAACAGGCCAACATGTGCCACTAAAAGGGAATTATGTTTTTTTGATAAAGATGTACGGGAATAAATCAGAAAACCAAATTCCCGAATCAAAATTAATCATAGGAGGTAAAGCATTTGGAATAATGGGAACAGATGAATTACGAAGGGATTTGGTTGTAGGACTGTTATGGGGAACTCCTTTAGCGCTATTCATAGGATTGATAGTGGCAATAGCATCTGTAGTATTGGGTTTGCTTTATGGGGTGTATGCTGGATACAAAGGTAGAAAAACAGACGAAGTAATGATGCGATTCAATGATGTGATCTATGCACTTCCTGCGCTGCCATTTTTAATTATTCTATCAATTACAATTAGCAACAGTATTTTTGTGTTGGTTGGTTTTTTGATGGTGTTTGGTTGGGTTGGAATAGCTAAAGTTTCAAGAAGTATGTCATTGCAAATTAAAACCAGAGGATATGTAGATGCGGCCAACATGATGGGGCAAAAAGATTCAAAGATCGTGTTTAGACACATCTTGCCGCAGTTACTGCCTTATGCGTTTGCCAGTATTGCCATATCGGTTCCAGCTGCTATTACCACTGAAGCTGGACTGAGTTTCTTAGGACTTGGCGACCCATCGTTTCCTACTTGGGGTCAAATACTTCACGATGCCAATGTGTATGGAGCAGCTTCTAGAGGATTATGGTGGTGGATTGTACCTCCCGGAATAATGATTGCAGTGACTGGATTGGCCTTTGTCTTTATAGGAAATGCCCTAGATACAGTTGTAAATCCAAAACTCAAAAGATAGTTAACTGTCCAAACTAAATTTTCTAATTACATCCAAGGTAGAATCATTTAGTTTTATTGTATATGTTGCAGCGTTAGGATCCTTTAACTCGGATAATGCATCAGCAAATTTTGTTTTTTCTTGTTCTGTGGCACCTGCTTCATGAGCACATAATGAAAATGCCTTTAGATTCAGATTATTTTTTAGTAAATATGAAATAAATTTTTTGTAATTTTCTGTGTTTGACCAATCAATGTTTTTTTCAGTGCATGTAGCAATCCAAACATCAATTGAATTGTGAAATAGTACTTTTTTTCTAATTACATCTAAGGACATTTTTATATTTTAGAAGTCAGCTCGCTGCATTTTAGAACCACATCGAGGACAAGAACCGCCTTTGTGTTTGTTGCTGCAAACCAAACATACGTAACGTACTCCAGTACCACCTGAATTCATTCCAAAGAAACCCCCACCAGAACCAGAATCCCCATATCCTTTCATACGACTCATGTATCGTTTTCTCAATAACATTGGAAATGCAATAAAAATAGCTAAAGCCGCACCCAACCCATATGGAAATGGGAGAATCATCTGCAACCCAATACTAACAGCAAGTGATGCAAATAAAAATATCAAGTAAGTTTTATAATTAAACAATTCAATGAAAGTACACTCAAAATACTTATAAAGTTTTGTCAGGATTTCTCAATTTTTCTTTATAGTATTTTCAGGGTTTTGAATTAGATAACTGAAAGTTTTATTGGATTTCCACTGCTGTCCCAAGCAAAAATATCCTCATCCCCATAGGGAGATTTTACAATAATCGACACCAGCCCAAAAAAGTTATGAAGATCAGTTAGAGAGGGGTCAGATGGGCCACTTGGATGAGAATGAACTATTCCCACATAACTCATATCAAAAGGCAGAAAAGATTGAGGAAATCCTGCAAATGTAGGCCCAGAATAATTAAACGGTGGAATTACCAATCCATCAATCAAAATATGTCCATGTTTTGATTTACCCTTTAAGATAAGTATGCCTTCATTTGGATGTTTCATTTGGCAATAAGACAAAATGCTATCTAAAACATCTTTTTGTAATGAAACTTCTCTTTCAAATTTTTTCTTTTTAAACAACATCTTAAGATTTATTCTTTAGAGCTAATTAATTTTAGTATCAATAAGCAATAGAATAAACGGTGTTAGTAAATGTTCTTAGTTTGTTTTCAATCTTAGAAATTAATTTAGTTGTATTAGAGTGAATTTCATTAATTTCAGATTGAAATGTTTTAATTTTTAGCTCAGAGTCCTCTTTGTCAGTCATCATGTGCTTAAGATTTTTTGTAAGTTCAGATAATTCACGGGGTTCAAGTGCATTCATTTGATTTTGAATTTTTTTCTTTTCTTCTTCAAAATCATTTACTTGATGAATCAATCCATCTAGTGATTCTTCTAATTCGGTTAATTGAGAAAATGACTTTTCAGTATCCTTTACAGAAATAGAGCCTGAAGAGATACCTTTTCGTACATTTTCTAAAATAAGTATTATGGAATCTCTATTTTTTAGAAGTAGGACTTCAAACGGTTCTTCAATCAATTTAGACAGTAGAAGTTTTTGTTCTTTATCCATTGCTGAAATATGTTCATATCTGCCAAGAGGTCTAGAGATTTTTGTAAACTGTGAGTCTACTTGGGTTTTTATTTGATTTTTTTTGTCAGCAAAGTCATCAAAGATTCGTTTTGAATCTAAAAATTTTGCATAATCATCTGAATTTTTTATTTTTTTAATCGACTCCTCACTGGTGAGAATTTTTTTATCAAGAGAGTCTATAGTGCAACGTAGTTCAGAAATTCTCTGCTCTTTTTTGGAAAGTTCATTTTCTAAATCTTCTATTTCTTTTAAAGATTCTAAAATTTCAGTTGATGCAGATTGAGTATTGTCGTAATTTGTTAACATTTGTTGGATTTTAGAATGATTTGATTTCATTTGCATTAAAATCTCTTTTAATTTTTCTGCGTATTTTTTTGCAAAAATATGGATTACCCTTGTTTGTCTACCTAATACATCTCCAATTTTTTTTAACATTTGATTTAAAATAACATTAATGTTTTCTGCATCACTGTAGGATGCAACATCAGGTAGGTGAGACGCGTCTTTTTTTATCATATCAATTACTTGTTGTTTGCCTCTAACAACAATTATTCTTAGATGTTTATCAATATCATCTACTTGAAGATCATCTTTTTCAAGAGCATCACCAATCAAGATTATTTCTTTAATTAATGGTTCAGTATTATCTCTAATGGATTTAATATCAGATAAAATTTGAGCGGTTCGTAATTCAAGAATTTGTTGAATAATTCTAGGTATATCAGATAATTGAATTCGCTTTATTAAAGGAGCGTCCACAGATTTTGGTTCTTCTTTCTTTTTACCCCATCCAAAAACCATTAGATCAGATGAGTCATGGGGGATTAAATGTGTTAGAGAAATAAAATTTAAAACCACACAGAAATATTAGCAGCCATGGTAAAAAAAGTGATAAAATCATTTCATACGGATTCTGTAAAAAAAACAATTACAATCAATTCAACAAAAGAAAAAGTATGGCAGAAAATAAGCAACATAGTTGGACTTCCATTATGGGTAGTAGATGTTAAAAAAACCACATATCTGTCTAAGAAGAAAAGAAAGGTTGGAACAATTCGTAAGATTACATTTGCAGACGGTAATACTATTGAAGAACATGTAGTGGCATGGAAAGAAGGAGAATATTTTACATACATTGCAACCTATGGGTTACCTCTAAGAGCATATGTTGCCACTTTATCAATAAAACCAACAAATAAAAAAAATACACATCTAACATGGCAATCTTATTTTAACAGTAAAAAGATGACAAAAAAACAATTTGTTGATTTTGTAACATCTTTGGAGACATTTTATGAGACATCGCTTGAAAATCTAAAAAAAATTATAGAAAAATAGCACTAGGAAGTGACAGAATCAAAGTGTAAATAGGATATTATAAAAATAGAATTATGAGCGATATGCGGTATATCATTGTAGGTATAGTTCTTATTTTTTCAGGTTTTTTGACTTTGGGAGTTTTTGGTCAAAATTTTCAAATTGCAAGTATTCAAGCAAGTGAATTTGGTGAATGTTATAGATATCAAGAAGACAAAGATCCAGTTGCAGTTAACTGTTCAGAGATGATATTTGATCAAATCATATTTTTTATATTTGTAATAGTTTTGGTTACAGCAGGAATCATATTTTTGATCAAAGGAGTTAAAGGAAAATGGGACAATGAAGTCAAACCAGAAGACATGGTGGGTCCAGGCAATGATAAAAATATAAAAAAAGATTAAAAAGATGTTAAAACCAGTTTATGGATTTTTGTTTAAATATAATTTCTCAAATTCTTCTGGGTTGTCTTCTCTAAATCGTTGAATGTATACTTCTTCGTATGGCATTTTTCTGATTTATCTTACAAAAATTATATTTAAGCTTGAGTATAGATTGTTTTTATTCACGCCTGAAAATTTTGAATGAAAGGATAAAATCAAAAATCATATCAGAAAATAAATGATATCAATAGAAAAAAATTAAAGAAAAATAATCCAATTATGGGATTTCAATGATTTTTTTAAGATTTGTAAAAACTTGTTCTATTTCAGTTATTCTTTCATTGAATTGTTCATCAGTCAGCTCATCAGGCTTTATCAAAGTGATTGTTACTTCAGATTCAGAACCATTAGAAACTACTCTCATTGGAACGTCCCATTTTGAATCTTGATCAATAAACATATGATCTAAAATTCCAAGGGATTTATTTTCTTTGAATTTTAATCTGGCATTTCCCCTAGATGTGGAAAAAGACCACCAACCATCAGATGTCAACTTAGCATCAGGCATTATTTTTGGGGGGCACTTCAAAATAGCATCAAAAGTGTCACCGGTTTTACGGTTAACCATAATGGAAATTGTACGTGAACGTATCACATCTAATTATTCTTTTAATGATTAAAAAGCATATAGAAGAAGTTCTCAGGCAGTGTGCTTATTTATTAAGAAGTTCTTTAATTTTTTTAAGATTTACAACATTTGACTCGTGAAACATTACGATAGATTCAGAAAAAGAATCAGGCAAAACAGTTTTGAGTTTTTGAACCAGCTCATCGCCACTAAATATCATAGTATCTATTAATTTTTCAATTTCGTTTTTTTCATTTGACATTTAGTTCACTTATCAAATTTCAACTGTCTTTTTTAATAAGTGTTGAAATTGTTCTTATTTTTTCTATTTTTTGGATATTTCTTGATACAACTTCTCTGATTTTTTCAAAATTTTCAGCATCTAATTTTACCATCATGTCATGAGTTCCAATTGTTCCAAACACGTCCTTTACTTGTTCAATTTCTTTTAACTTCTCCATAATAGCCTCCTCTGCACCAAGTTCACAATTAATCATAACATAAGCAATAGTCATACCATGATAAACGCAGTGTGATATTTCAAAGTTTAGATCTGACCTTTAAACATTGTAAATAGGTATTTTGAGTCAAATTAAGGAACTATCTGTAAATTATATTCAGAATAATAAGAGTATCCACATGGGATTAAAACAAAAAATCAAATCAATAATACAAGATTGTTCTATTTGTAACAAGATAAAATCAAATAAAGAAAAAACAAAATCTTAGGGGTAGTTCCCAAATTCATTTTATTTTGTAGATCATTAAAAACAATATAGATGAATTTAATCTAAAATGGATCGCTCAAAGAAAATATGAAAGATGTTTTACTAAATAGAATAAGTATTTTTGATCATTTGTTTTTTACTAAAAAATAGTTTTTTGAAATTTATGACAGATGCACCTCCTGTAAAGCAAGGATTTGTTCAAGAATTCATGGGTTTTCTTAAAACTTTTGGAATTATTGGATTAGCAATTGCATTTGTGATTGGTGCTGCGGCATCAAAATTAGTTACAGCTCTAGTAAACGACATTATTACTCCGATTGTAGGATTAGCTTTACCTTCAGGGGATCTCAAAGCACTTCAGGCCAATGTAGTCAATAGTGTAACTGGTGCTGTTTCAGAATTCAAGTACGGGGATCTTATTGCAAACATTATTGATTTTATAATAATTGCATTGATAGTATTTATGATGTACAAAATATTATCAAGATTCAAACTAGTTGATGATAAAACAAAACAAGCCTAAAACATCATCAAAAAAGTTGCAAATTTGAAAAATTATACATATAAAATATGGTTCAAGAAACATCAGTCACATGTCAAATGATCAGGAATGCCAGCAAAAAATAATTGAATTACTAGAAAAAATCCTTAACGAAGTAACAGAGATTAAGAAAAATACAAAAATTACATCTGACTTTGCATCGTTAAGATCAGAGATTATTAAAAGAACTAAAGGGCAGCAAGTCAACGCATAGAAATTTTCTACAAATAGAGAGGAGACAGATTTGGCATTAACTTTGTAATCTTTTAAAGTTCATTTGGAATAATTAATTATAGAGATAATTCAAAAAAATTAAGGATTGATAATACCTTCTTTTACTAAAAATTGAATTCCTTGAATAAATGAATTATCATCAATTTTATCATCTGCCCACCATCCAGCATTGTTTTTTATCCATGATGGAATTTCATTTGTGCTACTACCTGAACGTTGAGTTGAGGGAATACTCATGATGTTTTCTTTTATCAAAAATTGAATTCCTTGAATAAATGAATTATCATCAATTTTATCATCTGCCCACCATCCAGCATTGTTTTTTATCCATGATGGAATTTCACCATAAGAATTTACAGTTTTAGTTGTGTCAGAATCTACAATTTCAAAGTCAAATTTTGTAAAAAGAGGTGTCTCAAATGAATCATTTCCAATGCCTAACAAAACAATTTGCATAGTATACTTACCAGGGGTTGGAGAATCAAGTATTCTCGTATCAATGCCATCAGAGAGAATAATTCCTAAATTGTTTGGACCAATGGTTGCAGTTTCTTTTCCAGTTGGATCTTTAAGACCATATCCATAACGGATATCAGAGACAGTGTTTTTGTTGGCATCAAAAAACACTATAGTAAAGAGAAAATCATTGCTTTTAGAGTAACGTGAATCATAAGATGCCACAGCCTTGATTCCGTTATCAAACAAAAGATCTTTAGATACTAGAAAGGATGTGGATTCAGGTGTTATCACAATATTTAATTTAGAATCAGAATTTTTAAGCTGTTTCAGTTCATCATTGTTAATCATAAAATGTAGGACGTTGTTATTTTGATTCGAATATTTGTCAAAGTGTAAATCTTTGGGGAAAATTAAAACATCATTGACTTTGCCAAAAAAACTATCAACATTTTGAAAAGGAGTAAAATCTTTTGGGATTTCAAAAGAATTTTTTATAAAAGATACATGATCTACGTGTTCCCAATTAAAAGGAATTTGAAATGATATTGATTTTGAAGAATCATCATAATGAAATTCTTTTATTAGTTCTTGGAAATTTGTTGCTGCGATAGAATATTCAGTACCGGATGAGGAAATCTTAAAGTTTTGCTCGTTGGGAATTGTAACGATAGTTTCAAAGTGGATATCTTGAGAAGTCTGTGTTTTTGGATTTTTTGCACCAATAATGTCAGTTTTTACAGTGTATTCTCCACTATTAACAAACACAGGTCCAGAAATTACAGGTATGCTAGAAGGAGTTGAAGAAAGTGCATTTGGCACTACAGGATCAACATCTCCAAAATATTTAGTACATTTCCAGAGTTCCTCTTGTTGACATCCGGATTTAGGTTGTATTTTGATTTCAAGTTCGCCATTATTATCAAAAAACATTTGATTTGCAACTAGCTGAGTTCCATAAAATATTTGAACACGGTAACTGACATTTTCAATATTTGTGTTGGTATTAGGATCAAAAAATCTGATTTTTAAATTTGCATCAGAGTGTTTTTCAGGGGTAAAATCGGAAGGAGTTAAAAATGTGCTAACTGTTACTTCGCCAGTTCCAAAACTAATTGGCGGTGCTTGTTCACCACCATGATGCTGAGCAAAAGAGAATGGAAAAGTAACAGAAAGTGCGATAATGATACTAAATAATAGTAATCTTGTTAACATTTTTTATAACATAAGTTGTAGAAAACGTGAACATTTCAACTTTTTCAATCATTAATTAAGGAACTAAGAGTGATTTTTTAAATGAATTGAGACATAGTAAAAACATGTGAAGAATTGTTTTTTAATTATAATGAATAATCCATTAAAAAAATTAAAAAAACAACCAGACATATTATAATAACTGTGAAATCAACAGACGCCATGTTTCCAAGTCTAGAAGGCATATTTTTACAGTCAACACAAAAAATTGAAACCCCAACATTGGCAATTATCATAAGTTCGATTACAGCCACCATTTTCATAATTACGTTGCTAATTACATGGAGAAATGTCAGGGAGAACACAAAAGTAACATATTCACAGTTATTACGAGGATTCCACGAGGATCTCACTAATAGATTAGATAAAAATTCAGTTCTCAAAACTACTGAAGACTGTCACAGGTATGCAAATGATTATCTGAACACAATTGATCAAATTGCATTTTTAGCAATAGAGAGAAAGATTCCATTGGGAATTGCCAAGTATCTTAGCAGATTTTTTGCATACGGGTTGACAATAATTGATTGGTATGATCACATGATTGGTGAAGATTTCAATTGGATTGCTAGAAAAAACTGGCCAAATTATTTCCAGTATTGTGAAAAATATAGAATTACACCAAATCCTGATGATAAACTTCCAAAGATAATGCTTGATTACAACTCTTTGCGAGAAAAAGAATCAAAACCATAGCAACATATTAGAAAATAATGCAAAAGGTCAAACCTAATCATCAAGATAGGTTGAATAATGTTCGTTTGGCATCAGGTTTAGTAACAATATGCCAAGAGACGCCATTTTATTTCACAAAAAACTTCAAGGTAAAATATTTGTAGGTTCCAAAATTGACAAAATTACTGATGAAAATTTGCAATTAATCTACACTCCGGGTGTGGCAACAGTGTGCAAAGAAATTTTCAATCATCCAAAATCAAAATATCAATTAACATCAAAAGGAAACAATGTGGCCATCGTTACTGACGGAACAAGAATATTAGGATTAGGAGATATTGGACCAGATGCAGCATTACCAGTAATGGAAGGAAAATCTGTATTGTATAGAAAGTTTGGAAACATTAGTGCTTTTCCTATTTGTCTTGACACCAAGGATAAAAAACAGATAGTTGAAACCATAAAAGCTATATCACCAGTATTTGGAGCAATAAATTTAGAAGACATTGAATCTCCAAAAGTTCTTGAAATATCTCAAGAGTTAGAAGAAATACTAGATATTCCAGTTTTTCATGATGACAGACACGGTACATCCGTAGTTGTTTTAGCTGCTCTCATAAACTCACTTGTCATAGTTAACAAAAAAATATCAGAAGTCAAAATTGTAATAATTGGGGCAGGTTCTGCAGGATATGGAATAGGAAAATTACTTTCTTTTGCAGGATGTAAAAACATTATGGTTTTGGATTCAAAAGGTGCAATTTACAAAGGTCGCAAGGAAAGCATGAACAAATACAAAGAAGAGATTGCGGAATTTACAAGCAGAGAAGAGAGTGGAACCATAAACGAGGCAATTGTAGGTGCAGATGTGTTTATCGGAGTTTCAGGAATGAAGAACCTGTTAAAAGCAGAAATGATTAAAAAAATGAATAAAAATTCAATAGTATTTGCCCTCACAAATCCATATCCTGAAATTAATCCAGTACTTGCTAAAAAGGCAGGTGCAAGAATTGTTGCAACTGGAAGCTTTAGTTATGAAAATAAAGTAAACAATGCACTGGTTTTCCCTTATCTGATGAGAGCAATACTGGATCTTAAAATTCGTAAAATAACTTTGGACATATTATACAAAGTTGCAGTAGTTATTGCAAACACCATACCAAAAAATAAACTTAGAGAAGATAACATAATTCCAGAAATAAGTACCAAAACTCTTCAAAAAAGAATTACATCGATTTTAAAAAAACCAACTGCTAAAGAAAAAAAATCAAGATGAAATCTCTAAGGAACATTTGTTAGAACAGATCCTTCGATTAAACACATCTTCATATTCTCTGCCACAGTGAACACATTCTCTGAAGCTCATGAGTGAATTAGGCGTTTTAATTATATAAAGACCACATTGTTTAGAATAAATCACACAGATGAAATTTACAGTATTGCACAGAGGTATGAATTAATTAATTTATTTTTTACATTTGGTAATACCAAAAATAGGATTATTATCACTAGAAAAATTTTAGAGTCAGGATCTTATTTTGAAAAACATCAATTGGTTCATTATTGTAAAAAAACTAAAACCCAGATCTAGTGGATAAAGAAGTTACTAATGTTAATTAACACTTATAAACAGAATTTCAAAAAGCAGCTGCATGGCTGAACTTAACTTAGCCGTTGTAGTTAAACTAGAACCTGATTTGTCTGCCGGTAGCATCAGCTATAATCCAGATGGGACTCTTAACAGAAGTAAAACAAAAAACACTCTTGGCCCACACAGTAAAATTGCCACACAGGCAGCATTTTATGCAAAGGTCAAATACGGTGCAAAAATTTCTGTCGGAAGCATGAGTGGTCATGCAGCGAACAATGCATTACAAATAGCCATGGAAACGTGTGATGCAGATGTTCTTCATCTGTATAATGATCCTAGTTTTGCAGGTGCCGATACAATCGGTACTGCCGAGGTTTTAAGAAAAGGGGTTGAAAAAATGGAAGAGGGCATAGGACAAAAAATGGACATTGTGTTTTCAGGACATCGTGCAACTGATGGAGAAACAGGTCAGACAGGTCCACAAATTGCATGGAAGTTAGGATTAACATTTCTTGGTAATGTAATTAGTTATGACGTAGATTTAGAGAGAAGAGTTGTAATTGCAAAGCGTTTGATGAGTTTACGAGGTATTCCGGAAATTATTCAAGAGATAGAGGCACCACTTCCTGTGTTTATCGCCATTGATCCTTCATACAAATATCATTTCAATACAATTTCTTTAAGACTATCTGCGGAAAAATATAAAAAAGAAGCTAATGAAAAATCTCAGAATTATCAAAAATACATTCAAACATTTAACCGAGAGCAATTAGGTGCAGAAAAAACACTCATAGGACTTGTAGGTTCGCCAACAATAGTATACAATGTACAACGTGTACCAAAAGGAAAGGCTATTCGAAATGCCAAAGTGTTAGACGGTTCTAATCCAGAACATATACGACAAACAGTCATAGCGATGAAAGAGGCGCTTTCTGCAATGGTGATAAAATGACAGAAGGAGAGTATCGTCATGTATATGTCGTAATAGAACAAATTGATGGTCACATACTTCCTGTAAGTCTTGAAATGCTAGGAGAGGCAAGAAGGCTATTTGATGATTTTAACAATAGATATGCTTCAAAAGAAAAAGTTGTTGCGATACTTTTGGGACATAACGTAAAACATTTGTCACAAACATTGATTGAGCATGGTGCTGATTCAGTAGTAATTGTAGATCGTCCAGAAGTTGCTGCTTTGATAAACAAAATTCATACCAAAGTAATATGTCAGATTTGTTTAGATATTGAAACTGCTGCAAAAATTGAACCAGCTTATGCAATGGAGTTTAAAAGACCAAGATACATGTTCTTTGCAGCAGATGGAATTGGACGGCATTTATCATCTACAGTTTTAGCAGAATTAGATTCGGGTTTAGCATCAGATGTTAATCAACTCATAATATCGGATTTAGATATAAGCCATCCAGTCAAGACAGGCGGCAAACACATTATTTACAAAAAGACTTTGGAGATGTATCGTGTCGACTTTTCTGGATTTTTATGGACTACGATTCTTTGTCTTGATAATATCAACGAAAATCTTTCAATGAGAGAATACTCTCCACAGTCGTGTAACATCATACCAGGTGCATTTCAGCCGATAAATCCAATTCCTCAAAGAGTAGGAAATGTAATCGAGTTCGCACCAAAAATAGATACAGAAGACCTGAAAATTAAAGTGTTAAGTCAAAAATTTGTAGAAAATGAAATTGATTTTGATAACTATAAGACAGTGGTTGGATTTGGACGAGGAATTCAAGATGCGCCAGAGAAAAACATCAAACTAATTGAAGAATTTGCAAAACAACTCAATGCCCAAGTTGGAGTATCTCTACCTATTGCAAAAAATGTTTTCACAGCAAGTCCTGCCATTAGTTCAAAATACATGATTCCAGCCAGAGTCGTAGGAACCAGTGGCCGTAAAATCAGCCCTATGTTATACATAGTGTTTGGGGTAAGCGGAGCAATGCAGCATGTCTCTGGAATGGAAGATTCACAGTTTGTTATTTCAGTTAATGCCGATGAAAATGCTCCAATAAAAGATGTTTCAGATATTTTTCTCAAAGGCAGACTAGAAGATATAATTCCACTATTATCAGAGGAACTCAAAAAACAGCAAATAATAATGGAAGTAAAATAAAATGGAAAAATATGATGTAGCGATAATTGGAGGTGGGTCAGCAGGACTAGCAGCTTTAAAACAATTATCTAAACTTGGAAAGCAAGCAATTCTATTGGAAGCAGGAGATAAAATTGGTTCTAAGAACATATCAGGTGGAATTCTTTATTCAAAAAAACCAAAAAAAGGCAAAGTAACTAATGTCGAGGATCTATACGATAATTTTTTAGAAGACGCACCATTTGAAAGAAAAATCACCAAGTACATTCTTCATTCTACATCCAAAGACAAAATTTATTCAATGGATCTTACTACTGCACACGATTATCAATCCAATTTTGGATGTACAGTTCTAATGAACAAACTCAATTATTGGTTTGCAAAACAAGCTACAGAGACATCACAGAAATTTGGTGGCGGAATAATTCCAGGAGTTCATGTTAAATCAATTACATGGAATGATAATGGGCGAGCAGTCATACATACTGATGAGCTTGACGACTTTGAAGTAAAGGCAATCATTGCAGCAGATGGGGTTAATTCAGAAATTGCAGAAATGGTAGGTGCAAGATCAAAATTCACCCCTTCCCAATTATATCAAGGAGTCAAAGTAATTATCAAATTACCTGAAAAAATAATCAATGAGCGATTCGAAATAAGTTCAGAAGAAGGAGCAGCACACCTATTTGCAGGAGACGTTACACTGAATCACATTGGTGGCGGATTTCTATACACCAACCGTGATACATTATCCATAGGTGCAGTTTATCATTTTGATTCTCTTCTCAAAAACCCTGTTGAACCATACACGTTGATTGATTCTTTACTAAACAATCCAATGGTTAGCGAGTTAATTAAAGATACAGTTCCAATTACAAAAGAACCGGATAAGAGCCTACCACAAGAAGAGCAGCTTAAAACACGTTTTGACATTGCAAAATTAATTAAAGATTGGAATGATGCTAGAGAGTATTACTATACTTCCACATGTGAAGATCCTGAAGGTGTTAAAGCCAGATTGGATTCCCTTGAAGAACAGATGACAGAAAAATTTGGAATATCTTTTGGAATTAAACATGTAGAATCAGAATACGGAGCAAAATTAATTCCAGATGGCAAACGATGTAGAATGGAAAAACCATTTTTCAAGAACATTTTGTTTGTTGGCGATGCAGCAGGAAGAGGAATTTTTATCGGTCCAAGAATTGAGGGATTAAATGTAGGAATTGATGATGGAGTTTTAGCTGCTAATGCAGTAGCAAGAGCTCTTGAGAAAGATGACTTTTCTGAAAATTATCTTGGGGAATATTATTCCCAATTAGTAGATGAAAGTCCATACACAACAGACATGAAACAAATCGACAAGGATTATCTAAAAATATTTCTAGATGCAGCAAAAGATGTACCATCAGATATTATCGGTTCACGTTATGGCCCAATAATGAAAATGATGTCAAGTAATACGTTTAGAGGAATCGCAATAAAGTTTGCAAATATTCTTGGTTATGAGAAACTTTTACCTATGATTGAAACAGAAGACACTTACGTTAAAGTTCCAATGCAGTTAGCAGAACGATTAGGAAAAACTGTATCAACAACGTATTTTCCAAATACTACTTTAATCGGTGAACGAATTTCTAAATTAAGTTATAACGATGATCATCTTTCACACATTAAACTTAAAGAAACTACTAATGAGTTTATGAAAAAAATTACTATGTTGTGTCCGGCAAAATGCTATGCAGAAGAAAGTGGAAAAATAATCTTACAACACGAAGGATGTTTGGATTGTGGTACCTGCTCACAAGAAACCGAATGGCGACACCCACGTGGTGAAAAGGGTGTTCAATACAAATATGGTTAATTTTTTAAATCGAGGCTAAAAATCACCAAATTTAGTATAATTTTGGATTTTCTTTAATCAGTTTTTGAATTTTCTCAATTATTGCTTTATAGTCAGAAGTGGGTTCTATACTGACTCGTAAATATTTTGCATCTCTAAGTGAAAACGTCAGAAGAATTGCTTTGTCATATTTTACCATAGCAAATTCTGAATCACCTAGTTGGGCATGAAACATTTTGTAAGTTTCCCATCGTCGGATATCATAACGTATTGAATTTTGTGTTTCTTCTCTACTTAAATAAGGCAAAATGCCAGGCTGAGCCCCATCAACAATTGTCTGAAAATTTTCATCATACAAGCCAGCAAACCTAATTGTAGATTCTTGCTTCAAAACCGTGTTTAAGAATTCGCAGTGTTCCACAATTATTCATCGTTAGTACAGTATTTTAATTATTTGTTAATTCAAACTTTTGCAAATTATCTACATATTATTTTCATCGGTGAGATTAGACCATAATTTTATTAGATTAAAAGATGTCAATTGTTTAGAAGATGGTTAATACATGCAAACCTGGCTTGATATCAACATGAATTATCCTTCGACCAAGAAACATCTACAAAGAGATAATCAATCAAATTCTACAAATTAATTAAATTTAAAAAAACAAAAAAAGATAGAGATTATGAAAAAACGCAGATTTAATCAATTAATATACAATATGAAAAATAATTAATTATGAAAATAGATTTAGCGATAAGAAAAACAGTAAAGATCAATGCTAGTGCATCCAAAGTTTGGGATGCAATAACAAATCCAAAAATGATCAAAAAATATCTTTTTGGAATTAAAGTAATTTCATCATGGGAGATTGGAAGTGAGATAATTTTTCAAGGAAATTGGGAAGGAAAAAAATTCAGAGATAAAGGAATAATAGAAAAATGTGAGATTGGAAAATTATTCCAATACACATACTGGAGTGCATTTTCAGGTTTGGAAGACAAGGAGGAAAATTATTCTCTAGTTACATTTGAATTAAGTGAAGAGGGTAAAATTACAAAATTAACAGTGTCACAAAATGGTTTTGCAGACAAGACATCACAAGAGCATTCAGATAAGGGATGGAACATGGTTTTACAAAAAATTAAAGAACTTGTAGAATAATATCAGATCATAATTTACAATGTATTCCAGTAAAGCATTTTTTACATAATTTACTTCCAACCCTAGTCTTAAGAAAGGATATTTGATCAGGAGTTAATCGCCCATGCTGAATTAGATTGATTAATTCTTCAGCTTTCAGAGTTTCAAATTTTTCTTGACAGTGACATTCTATGCATTGACAATTAATTTTCGGGCCCATAAAGTTGCAATCTCAAAATATCTTAATAATTCATAGTTGAGACGAAGAGGATTTAGAATCTCTTTCTTTAATCAGAAATTCATATTTTTTATGTAATTCATCTAAATTGCGTTCCAGTCGTCTGAGAGTTTCTGTAATTGTGTTATTATCAAATTTACCTTCTCTGAGTTCTTTATTTACAGATTCTTTATGCTCTTCAAGTTTTTTGATTCTCTGAGTTGTTTCAAATAGGGTTTTTTCTAGTGCTTCTAAATCATCTTCAAAATCCAAATTACAAATTGGCTGTATGAATTAAAAACTTAAGGATTTAGAAAAAGAGTTAAGATTAGTTTCTATCCGCATGAATTGCATTCAAATTTCTTTTTAGGTTGATGAGCTTTTTCAATATGGCGTAATGTTCTTTGTGGATCTGAAAACTCCATATTGCATTTTGGGCAAATATTACCAACTGTGATCTCTTTTTTACGTGAAAACAAACCCATCGTTCTTTGCAAATCCCTTACAAATAAAACTCTTACAAAATTTCTAAAAAGAAAGAATCCAGAATCTAATCTTCTGATTCATCGTATTTTTCATCTGCTTCATAGTTTTCTTTAAGATCAAGCTCATGTTGTTCTTCTCTCATTTCTTCTTGCTCAGAGGCCTTTTTCTCAGAATCAGATGATTTTTCTTTGACTTTTTTGAATTTATCGAATAATCCCATGATATTCCATATATTGTATGAACTTAAGCATTATGAAAAGATATAGAACGAAATTATCTCGATGAAGTTTTCTTGAATTTTTCTTTGTTATCTTGACTGGATTTTCTACTTCGTGCGTTTTCTTTTGCTTTATTTTCAGGACTTTGCTTTTTTTCCATTAATTCTTTTTTTGAAAGTTTTTTTAGTGAATCAGTTATCTTCTTTTTAGAATCAATTTTCAATGATTTACAATATTCTATGAATTTTTAAGGGTTTATCATGAAAGATAATGAGTTCAGTTAATGCTTTTCTAAAAGCAAATCATCCAGCATAAATATACAAGGAGATATCATATCAGATGTATTATATCATGGCCAAATCAAAAAATAAAAGTGCATCACAGAAAAACAAGAACAATAAAACAAAACCTGAAAATCTAATGAGAAAGGAATATGCCAAATCCTATGAAGAATTAAAAAAATCAATTAAAGAAAACCGACAAGTTTAGAAGAAAATATTGCAAAAATATGAATACGCCAGGTAAGAGTTGAGGTAAAAAGAGTTGACACTCTTCTAAATTTAGGCTTAACTCCACATGAACTCACCTACCATTTCAGGGATAGAAATGTACGCAGATAGGTGTGGAAAATAAAAATCTACTTTTTATTTTATCCATCTAAAATAAAAAAAACGAAAGAAAATTAGAAAAACAGTTATCGATTTTTTTAGAAAATCGAAAAGAGAGATCTATTCAATAATTTTTAACGTATCAAGTTCTTGTCATCATTGTTGTTGGATTATTTTTCTTCTGCTAACGATAATCGAAAGAATTACCGATGTCAACGAAATCAGGGCTGCGGCAACAAATATCATGATGTATGCTGTTTCGGTTGGAAACTCTCCTGCTACACCATTAATAGTTCCTCTATATGCATCCTGAAATATTCCTGCAAAAACTGGACCTACTGACATTCCAACTAGATCCAAAAGCATTGTCATTCCCAAGGCAATTCCTGTAACTTGCACTGGCACAGAGACCAGTATCACATTAAATCCACCTGCGATAGAAAGCGAGAGTCCTACTCCAAGTACAGTAAGCCCAATTGTGACCATGATTTCAGTCGAGTGGAACATTACTAGCAAAAAAAATCCTATAGTGGATACTATAGTGCCAATTAGAGTTAGATTGGTGTTTTTTATTTTGTTTAGGATAAACCCCGAAATAACCGTAGTTACTAAAAACACAACCATGAATGGTAGCTGTACATTTGCTACTGCCAAAGCATCGCCTCCAAACCCTAGTGGCACAGGACTTCTCACCATTACAGGAATCGTAAGATATACTGTAAAAATAGAAAGAAACACCAACATCAGAATAATAGTTGGCGGAAGAAAGTTTTTACTGATCATTAGTTTCAAATCAAGAAGTGGCTGTCGTGTTTTCTTTTCTGTTATGATAAATGCTGCAAACGATATTGCAGACACTACAAAGAGTCCAGATACGTAGAATCCAGTGGATTTGCTTTCTAAAAAAGTAATGCCGCTTAGAAACGACACTATTGTTACTGCCAAGAGTATTGTACCCTTAATGTCAATAGATTTGTCTGCAAGTCTTTGATCCTCTCCACTCGGAGTAATATTTGGAACATGCATGAACTTCAATATTGTTATCCAAAGTGCTATTGCAACAGGCAAAATGACTAAAAATGTAGCCTGCCAGCCAAAGTTTTGTATTATTACTGCACCGCCTACAAGACCAATGATTGCTCCTGCTGGAAACGTGGAGCTAAATATTGTCTGACCTGTAGCGAAATTTTTCTCAGGAAGCGACTCGCGAATTATTCCAAATGCAATTGGAAACATGGCCATTCCAACACCTTGCAACACTCTTGCAAACAGCATGAATTCTATGTTGGTTGCAAATCGTCCAGATACCACACCTACAGTGTAGATTGCCATCACTATGAGCAACATTTTTTTCTTGCCGTAGATATCAGATAGTCTACCTGCAATCGGTGTCATGACAGCTGCCGCAATTATGTATGCCGAGAGTAACCAAGACGATGTACTATAAGAGATGCCAAAGTCGCGAATAAAATCCGGAATCGCAGGCAGGATCATGGTTTCATCAAACATCACTATTATGCCCAGACAGCTCAAAATGGCGAGTGTTTTCCATCCAGAATTGCTCTTGTTTTGGTTATCTGTCATAATCTATACTCGATGTTTTAATTTACTGTCTTGTTTTTAGTAAGTTCTAAGCTGTTCTCACAATCACACCTTTAAAATCTTATTGTGCGTGATTGAAATATCTTTTATTGTAATTTTTGAATTAATTGGCTATTATAGTAATAGTAAATCTAAATTTGCATGAGTTTTGTCAAAATCTTTCTTTCCATTTTAGGATACAAACATAGCATCTCAAAATAACAATTTGACTATAATCCTTAAAATCATAATTAGCATAGAAGATAGAGATGAGTATCCATATTAGAAAAGCTGCTAAAAATGACATCTCCATAATTCTTGATCTGCTTTATGAACTTGGAAGACCCAAACCAGACAATAATTCAGATGATGATGTTTTTCAAAGACAAATCAAAGAATATTTTTCTGATGACAATAAAGAAATCAGGTTAGCTGAAACAGGCACAGCGGTTGTTGGAATGGTAAGTATGGTGTTTCTTTCTAGATTAAATCAAAAATATCCCGAGTTGTATATTCCGGAACTTGTAGTAACAAAGAGTTTTCAAAATCAAGGAATAGGGAAAAAGTTGATCAATACATGTATTGTAATTGCTAAAGAGAAAAAATGTCATAGAATCAGACTAGAGTCAGGAAATCAGAGGAAGGAATCTCATAAATTTTATAAAAAACTAGGATTTGAACAAACAGCATTATCTTTTAGTAAAAACTTAAACTAGCATAATAATTGCGATCAAGATAATTTGGTTGAAAATTGTAATTGTAGTTATAATGTTAGTATGTAGTCAAACGGCGACGACCTTGTCTATACCCCGCATCAATGATGCTCCCATTACAATTTGAACTCTAGGCATAACAAAATCAAAAATTAATCAATTTTGTACAATAATTTTTTATCGAATTTGAACCAATTAGAAATTAGTCTATCAAAGGGACTGGATGTTTTAGTTTAGTACTCTAGAGATTCAATTCTCTTAGGGCTTGAGAGAAAATGGTCAACGCCCTACCAGAGTTTTGAATTTTACAAGAAATTTAGATTCAGGATATTTAAAGAAAAACTCAAGGGCGCCAGGTAAGGGATTCGAGCCCCTGCACGCTTGCGCGTAGCCGTTTTCGAGACGGCCGCCGTACCACTTGGCTAACCTGGCAAGAAATATTGGAAGTACCACATAATAAAGCAAATCAGAAATAACTGAAAATAAAAAATGATACGTAATTAGTCAATATCAAATAATTCATCCTGAAAGCGCTGTATTATCTGAGATTTAGATTCATTCCACTCTTTTTCAGAGACATGATCTGAGAAGATGGAACCAAAGCCATCAAATGACTTTGAATCACCCATTAGACTAACAATTGTTTGTTTTTCAGATTCAGATAATGGAAAATAAGAAACAATTTTTGAAAAATTATTTTGAGAATTTAACTTTATTTGATAGATTTTTTCTTTAAGACTCCAAGGCAGATTCAGGCTATTCATTGCTCTGCGGGGTTTTTCTTTTTTATAAATCCAACTGCAATCAAAACAATACCTACAAGCATCCAACCGATGGCATACCCAGTCAAGTCTTCAGAAGGACTAAGTTTTTGTGTTGCACCAAGAGTTAATGCAAGACTCACTATCCCACCGACAATAAAACTCACACCAGCCCAAAATAACCAATTTTTCATAATATGCAAAAACATTAGCAAAAACAGGTATTTGTACTATTCATAAACGATAAATACAAAAAAGCATTAAAAATAACTCCGATCAATGGGACTGAATCTAAAAGAGTTGGTAGTTAGAGAAAAGACAACACTTGAGGCATTTTCATCCAAAGTAATTGCAATTGATGCCTACAATGCAATATATCAATTCCTAGCAAGTATTAGAGGTCCGGATGGATTACAATTATCAGATTCAGAAGGAAGGATTACCAGTCACCTCAGCGGATTGCTTTACAGAAATATCAATTTCTTGTCTTTGGGAATAAAACCAGTATACGTATTTGATGGAAAACCTCCATCGTTGAAAACTGCAGAGATTGAAAGAAGAAAGCAGATTAAAAAAGATGCGACGATAAAATATGAAAAAGCAATCGCAGAAGGAAATATGGAAGATGCAAGAAAATTCGCACAGCAAACAACTAGTATGAAAGATGGGATGGTAAAAGAGTCAAAACAAATTTTGACATATTTTGGAATTCCATATATTGATGCCCCTTCTGAAGGAGAGGCAATGGCAGCTCATCTTACAAACACTGGACAGGCCTATGCATCTGCCAGTCAAGATTTTGATTCTATATTGTGTGGAGCAAAAAGATTGATAAGAAATTTTACAAACAGCGGCAGAAGAAAGATTCCCAACAGAAATACGTATGTTGAAATCGAGCCGGAGATAATTGAAACACAAAAAACTTTGGATAATTTAGGAATTACACGGGAACAATTAGTAGACATTGGAATCCTAATTGGAACTGACTTTAATCCAAATGGTTTTGATAGGATAGGACCAAAAACGGCACTAAAAATGATAAAACAACATTTACAATTAGAAGACATTCCACAAATTCAAGAACAACTGCATGAGATTGATTACGAGCAAATACGAAAAATATTTCTAGAGCCAATCGTAGCAGATGTAAATGAGATAGTATTTGGAGATGTGGATTACGAAGGAATGACAAACTATCTAGTCAAAGAAAGGAGTTTTTCTGAAGATAGAATTCAATCTTCATTGAATCGACTCAAAAAAGCAATGGAGAAAAAGAGTCATAATTTAGATCAGTGGTTTTAGCAGGATTTCAATTTAATAACTAGTCAAAGATAAAATAGAAAATGCAACAAACGGAGGCACGAAAAATTCTCAAAGATGCGCCAGTAATGTGGAGGCGAATAAACTCCATTGGAATTATTCTTGATTGCAATTCAACGTATGCAAACAAGTTAGGATATACAAAGTCAGAGATACTAGGCAAATCAATATTTGAACATGTGCCAAAAGATTCGTGGGAAGTCATGAATGACTCGCTAAAAGCATGGTTTGAGACAGGCAATGTAAGTGACAGAAAAATCACGTTTAAAAAACAAGATGGTAGTATATTTCCCGGAATACTGCAGGCAACTAGTCTTTATGATGAAAAGAAAAACCTGCTAGGAAGCAATACTGTAATTTTTGATCTTACAGAGATGAGTGATGAAAAAATAAAAGAGTTTGAAGAGTTTTTCAGAGAGGCAAAAAACAAACTAGACGAAATTAAAAATACAGAATACAACAAATTAGATGAAAATTCCAAATCAGAGTATGACGGGTTAAAGAAAATGTTTGACATGTTACTAACTACTGATTTAAAAAAATTAAAAAATAAAAACTAGGGTTTTTTTTGTATTGATTTTTGCAGTTCTTCAAATGCAGATTGGATTTCAGATACAGCAATATCATCTTCCAAAGTGCTGACATCCCCAATAGTTTCGTTAGAAGATATTGCTTTCAGTAATCTTCGCATAATTTTGCCACTACGAGTTTTTGGCAATCTAGTTACAAAATAGATTTGCTTTGGTGTAGCTATTGCACCAATATCATTTCTTATTTTTACAATCAATTCCTTTTCCAGTGTTGCAGTGTCAGTTGTTGCATTTTGTTTTAAAACAACAAAAACAATTATTACCTCACCTTTGATTTCATCTGGAATTCCACATGCAGCAGATTCTGCCACATCATGATGAGAAACTATACAGCTTTCAAGTTCAGCAGTTCCAATTCTGTGTCCTGATACTTTGAGTACATCATCGGCTCTTCCCAATAGCCAGAAATATCCATCCGTATCTTTTAGAGCATAATCACCAGAATAGTAATAGTTTTTGTACTTTGACCAATACACATCACGATATTTTTGATCATCACCCCATAATGTCAAAAGCATTCCAGGCCAAGGGTTTTTGATCACCAAGTAACCTTTAGTGTTAGGTGGAAGTTCATTTCCGACTTCATCTACCACTGAGATATGAATCCCAGGAATAGGCAATGTTCCAGAACCGGGTTTTAGCGGAATTGTTTCCAATCCAGGCAAAGCAGATATCATCATACCACCGGTTTCAGTTTGCCACCAAGTATCAATTATTGGACATTTTTCTTTTCCAATTATTTTAAAATACCATTTCCATACTTCGGGGTTGATTGGTTCTCCTACGCTTCCCAATAATCTAAGAGATGAAAGATCAAAAGAGTTTGGAAGATCATCTCCAAACTTCATAAACATTCGTAATGCAGTTGGAGTAGTGTAAAAAATTGTAATACGATATTTTTGAATAATTTCCCACATTCGTGATGCGTCAGGAAAATCAGGAGCTCCTTCATACATTACTTGAGTTGCACCGTGCAATAATGGACCGTATACTACATAGCTGTGACCTGTAACCCATCCAATATCAGCAGTACAAAAATAAACATCAGAGTCTTTTATGTCAAATGCCCACTTGAATGTAGAATACAAGTGTGTGAGATATCCTCCAGTTCCATGTAACACACCTTTTGGTTTTCCAGTAGTTCCAGAAGTATACAAAATAAAAAGAGGGTGAGAGCTATCCAGTTTTTCTGCAATGCACAAATCATAAGAATCATGTATCAAATCATTCCAAAGGATGTCTTTAGAAGATAAACGGAGTTTGGTTTTTGTCCTTTCCACTACAATTACATTTTTAACAAAATCTAAGTCTTTTATTGCCTCATCAATTATCTCTTTGAGATTAATTACGTTGCCTCTTCTATATCCGCCATCAGCAGTTATCACAACTTTAGATTTTGAGTCATCTATCCTGTCTTTAATCGCAGTTGCACTAAATCCAGAAAACACTACACTATGAGTAGCTCCAATTCTAGCACATGCAAGCATCGATATAGGCAGTTCAGGAATCATTGGAAGATAGATAGTTATTCTATCACCTTTTTGAACTCCAATGGATTTGAGAGCATTTGCAAGTTTTTGGACTCGAGTCCACAAATCTTCGTAAGTTAAAATTCTAGATTCACCATTTTCACCTTCCCATAAAATGGCAGGCTTGTCAGACTTGATTTTTTGATGAATATCCAAAGTATTGTACGAAGCGTTGATTTTACCGCCTACAAACCATTTAGCAAATGGAGGATTCCAATCAAGTGTCTTATCCCATGATGAAAACCATGAAAGATTTTTTGCTTGTTTTTCCCAAAATGAAATAAAATCAGAGGTGGCGTCTTGTCTAGTATTAGTATCATTATTTCCAAGACTGATGGTAATATCAGACATCAAAATGTCTTAGAGCAACAAACTTGTAAATGTTAAAGAAAAAATAATTTAAAAAATTATTGTGCTTCCATTCGGGTAAGCCAGTCGTCTTCGTGTGATGTTGCTGTTTTCACCTGTTTGGGTGGCGTTGGAAATTTTGATTCGGATTCATCAGCAAGGGATGCTGAATAATTGACTGGATCTGTTGGTGCCTCTGGAAGTATGCTCTGAACTAGTTGTTCTTGTTCAGAATTGCCCAGATATGAAACGGCAGATTCTTGGATATGTTTTTGTGGAGGGGTCGTTACTGTTACTACTTCTGCATCAAGTTCTGAAATTCTTCTCTTAACGTTTGAGATTTCTGCAGTTTCGTGAGTTATGTGCTCAATTAGTTCTGCAGAGCATGTCCTTACTACCTCAAATGTATCATTAGAGATTTCATTGCTCTTGTATTGCACCTTGGCATCAAATAGCAACATCTTTGTAGACTTCAATTGCTCATCTAACTCTGCTAATCGTGCTTCAAGCTTGGCTTTGATTTGGTTTTCTGCTTCATCCAATGATGCAAGTTTTGACTTGTATTTCTCATGAATGATTTCGGCATCTTCTTTCATGTCGTCGTTTTCAGAAACAATATCAATCAAGGCCTTAAGACGACGTAGAGTCAGTTGTTTTTCGCGGAGAAGTCTTTGAGAGTCTAGTCTCCATTTTGGAATAAATATAACAACACTGGCTTGAACTACTAGTTGCTCATATGGGATTTGCTGTAATCCTTGTGAGCCGCAGTCAATACCGACTGATTGGATGCTTCCATCAATGTCAGTTATAGTTCCAATGACTTTACCCATGAATGTTCCGTACATGTCTTTGACGTTTTTACCGATGATATCGATATCGTCATGTGTCATGACTTAAGGTTTAGAGATTTGTATAACCGGCAAAGTGTGAGAAAGGTTACTTGTTTTGGTAAGATTATTTTGACAGATATTTTGTCAAAATAATTTCTGAAATAAATAACCAGCCTCAGAAAAATCACAGAATTTTCAGAATCAAAACTCTTAATTTGAGACAATATCAGACAAATCACAAATCATGAGACTAAAAGCAGAAGACAAAATAGAATTAGAAAACTTGCTAAAAATTGCAACTAGCCAAATTCCAAAGTATTTCAATTTAGTAAATTCAACAAAGGAAAGATGGGAGATTAAGAATATGCATGAATGTATTTTTGGAATGGTTTTTGAAAAATATATTCATGATTCAGGACAATACCTGACAAACAAGAGAATAGATGAGAGCCAACCAAATACTGTTGAAGACACAATGGAATTATTTGATGAAGGAATGGAAATCTTCAATGATCATGTCATAGATATTAAAAGACAGATATATGAAAATTAATTTGTTAAATTAAAATATTTTAAATAAATTTAGAAATAAAATTCTCAATTTCATAAAAGGATACATCTAGTCAGATTTAGTTTGAGGTTTTTTTAGTAATGAGGCTGCAATGACTGTAGACAGAATTGCAAACACAATAATCAAAGAGGTGATAGTTGGGATTTCATAGTATTCTGAGATAATCATCTTTGTTCCAATAAATATTAGCAACACAATTAGTCCAGGTTTTAGATAGTGGAATCTTTCTAGCATTCCAGCAATTAGAAAATACAATGCCCTCAAACCCAAAATTGCAAACACGTTTGAAGTGATTACTATGAACGGATCTCTAGTAATTGCCAAAACAGCTGGAATGGAATCCATTGCAAATACTAAATCAGTCAACTCAATAATTGCCAGTCCAACAAGCAGAGGAGTAGCATGCATCACTCCGTTAATAGATACAATGAACTTGTTTCCAACCAAAGAAAGATTTACTGGTAAAAATTTTCTTAGAATTCTAACGGCAATATTTTTTTCTAGCTCAATTTTCTTTTCTTCTTTTTGGATTATCATTCTAATTGAAGTATACCAAAGTAATCCACCAAAAATGTAGATCATCCAGTGAAAATTATCAAGTAATGAAACACCAACTAGAATCAGTGCTATTCTCATAACAATTGCACTTAGAATTCCAAATGAGAGAACTCGGTGTTGATATTGGTGTGGGATTCCTAAAGTGGTAAAGACTAGCAAAAATACAAACATGTTATCGACACTGAGTGATTTTTCTAGAGCATATCCTGTGACAAATTCTATCATTTTGTCATGTCCCAATGAAATGAAAATCACGCCTGCAAAGATGCCTGCAAGAGAAATCCATGTAAGCGTCCAGCCAAGTGCCTCTTTACTAGACAACACATGTTCTGTTTCAGATTGTTGTGTTTTGCTTAGTTTTCTTTTGATTTTATGAAATAAGCCAAGATCTATGGCTATTGTGACGGATAAAATTACAAAAAACAAAATCCAAAGCTCTGATGTAATAACTCCAGATTCTATTGGCAAATTGATCAATTTCGTTTGGGGGAAATTATAAACCAACCTTAAGAAAAGATTTGATCAAACAACAATATTTCAATAATCATAAATTTAAGTTACATTTGTTGCCCAATTTCTATCAATTAATCGTGCTTTTGTCTCGGGTTTTACACAAGCTGGGTGACCATCATTATTTTTTATGATCAATGACAAACCAGAATTGCATTCAACTAGTTCAGGTTTGACTCCATTTTTGAATTGTTTTAATGGGAGTAAGATAGTCTCGGATTGATTTTTAGATATACTAATTATTACAACATAATCTTGTGATATGTTTTTTGTACTAACAGGATAAGGCAAAATATCAATTAAACTGATTTTATAAACACCAACATTCTTTGAAGGAGTTTCATTTGTAGTTAGAATTATTGTTTGGTTTTGTAAATGATCATAAATATGAAGTGTGACAGATGCCCGGCCTTCCCATACACATGTTACATCTGAAGGACATCTTGAGTCATCTATTTCAGAAAATGTTACTTCAAGATTATCCATGGATTTAGTTTGATGAAGGTTTATCATAACATGATTATCTGATGCCATACTCTGTGGCTCTAATGCAAAAGAAACACCAATTGGCACAATCAAGAATAAGAAAATTACAAGGTATTTCATATTCGATAATGGAATCACAGGGTCATAAAGTCTTCCAAGTATTTGTAAATAGACGGAATGAGGTAATGGTCGAAAAAACCCCAAACCATCTATAATGCAGATCATTTGGATTAGAATAAAAGACTCACGTAGAAATCATCAGTGAGAACTAAATAATATTGATAAAATTACCATGGTTGGAGCTGCACCAAATAACCACTCGTTATTGGTCTTAAGATCCAATCAAAGATATTTAGATTTACAAAAGA
This sequence comes from Nitrosarchaeum sp., assembly GCA_021414365.1. Lineage (GTDB taxonomy): Archaea > Thermoproteota > Nitrososphaeria > Nitrososphaerales > Nitrosopumilaceae > Nitrosarchaeum. The sequence goes on along the minus strand of JAIOOR010000021.1, from coordinate 2,836 downwards.
TGCTTTAGAATCAACAGATTAAACATTTGATTTCACATAAAGAGTGAATCGGGTCATCAACGTATTTAGAACAAGAATTGCATTTAAGCTGGATTGGTTGTATGCAAACCTTACATAATTTAACAGCGTCAAGCATTTGACCACAATTACGGCATGAATCGACTCTCATAATACAAATTTTTTAAAAATTCTATTAGAACTGTTGTATGTGTTTTTTATACAACAATGATCAATACCTAATACACTGTTTTCAAATTTAATCGTGAGGCTACAATCATACGATTATCAAGAGGTCTGAACTCTTATTACATATTGAATTAGTAGCAAACAAAGGGATTTACACAAATAGACAAAACATCAAAAGATAGTTTATTTTTTAATTAAACATCTCAAACATTAATCTGTAAACCTATCTTTTTTAGATATTCTAGACTAAAACGTGTTTTTAGATAGTCTATTGTATCATCATAGCCATCCTGCATGAGATGTTTTATTGTGTTTGAAGTAAAATCGTATACTTTGTTTGAAACAGCATATTCATCATGTTCTCTTTCGATTCTTATGATTTCTCCTATGTTTAGTGCACCCTCTACAAAATCTCGATATTTTGTTGCCATTGCACCGACAAAGCGTTCTTGCATAGGCAGTGGCGCGTCAAGCATTTTATCAATTATTTCCTGTTTTACTCCGTGTTCAATTGATAATGTAATTAATTTTTTTATTATCTCCTGATATGATTGAATAAGCAGCAATAGTGTTTCGTCATTCTTAGTCCTATCCGCAAAAACAATATCAGAGACTCTATTTTTTACACCATCAAAATCTAAAGGAATATTATCAATTCGTGAAGGATTCAAATTTACTTGAAATACATTAAGCTTTGGCATCATATCTATCACTCCTTTTCCAAAATACCAATATTGTCTTTGAGACAAAATCACCTGCATTAACGGAGTATTGATTAGAATTCCACCATCCCAGAAAAAACGTTCTTCTTTCTTATAGCTCTTGGTCTTTGGATCATAACGTTCTGCATCCATCTTGACATAATCATAGCTTACTGGTACGGATGCACTAGCAATTACATGATCAGCAGTTATTCCATCATCGTATCTTACAACATGCTCAAATCCAATTTTTGAATTCTTTTTGTCATTCTTGTCTACGATTAATTTCCCATAACCACTATGTCTTCTACCGTCTTCTTTTTCATAACTATCAAATACAACAGGCATGCCTTCTCCTACGTCAGTGGTAACAAGTAACAATCTTGGTTGATCATTTTCACGACTAGTAGCAATAGGAAACTTTGCAAATTTTTCTAGACTTTCTTTGAGCGGTTTAGAATCATATCTATACCATACATTAAACATATCAAAAAATCGATTATCTGGAACTAATTGGGGATTTGAAAATACTTTGGAGACTCCTGTAACGGTGAATTCTTTTGAAGAATAATACCTCCGTGCAGTTTCCCCAGATGCAATATTTGTAAAAAAATTTCTATAATTATCCCACCAATTTGTCATATAGTTTGAAAACTTGTCTGAGATAGATTCTGTTGAAAGGTAATTCCAAAAATCAATTAATCTCTCTACAGAACCTTCCCAAGTCCTGTTTTCAACAACATAACTTGTAAGTATTGCAGAATTTATTGCACCAATAGAGGTACCTGCAATTATGTCAAATACTTGTCTCTCTTGATTTGCTGCTTTGTCTCTATGTTTTATGAATTGATAAGATGCTTTGTAAGCTCCTACCTCATATGCCCCAAGCGAACCTCCTCCCTGAAGGATCATCGCCCTTTCTTCTAGAGGTATTTTTTTCATTTTATTTCACATTTGTGTAGAATTGATGTTGCGATTTATCATTCTTCGAACCAAATTGGTATTGTTAGTTTTAGGAATAATTTTAGGCATATTGCTATCTTTTGGTGCAAGTGAATTTGAAATAATACTCAAGAACAAGACAGATGTTCAGAAAGACTTTTTAAATTTTGTAGCAAAAGGTGCGTCTGTTATTTCTGTAGGTATTTTCATTTTGACCATACTTAAAAAAATACACATCAGACCTACATGGTCTTATTTTGTAATGGGCATAGCTGCAACCTATTCTATAATGAATATTGTAATTTTACCATTATTTCCATAATCATCAGAATATTTATGATAAAGACAGGATTTTTTTTGTAACTAATTAGACTCAAGAGTGACACCAAAAGTTATTTTAAAATAAGTTTTTCGGTCACTTTTGTGCCTAAAATCTGACAGATAGTGTCAGGGTAAGTGTCAAGTCAGATATTTCATACACCAGTATACAGCATGTATGCATACACATTATGTACAATTGTATACATCTTAGAAAAATCGAGGAATAAATTTTTCTACAAACACATCCAAATGTACGCATACGGATTTACACATTTTACACACTTGAAAGATGTGTGCGTACATGACATCTATACATTTTATACATCGTGCATACATTTTATACATTTGAAAGAGAGGTCGAATGTGTACAGATTGGCGTGTAAAATGTGTAGATATTGGTGTAGAAACTATACATGCATCCATGTTTGTAATAAATAAAATAATTTTTTGGAATTATTTGTTCAGATTGGATGTATTTTCCAATCTATTTCATTGCAGATACAACCATTGAATCAGACACCTGTTTTTGCGGTGCTAGAATGGGTAGTGTAATTACAAATGTCGTACCTTTTCCTTGTTCTGATTTAACAGATATTTGTCCGCCATGCAATTCTACAATATTTTTACAGGATGGCAAGCCAAGACCAGTACCTTCTTGTTTTGTAGTAAATAACGGCTCAAAAATA
>JAIOOR010000019.1 GCA_021414365.1 Nitrosarchaeum sp. | reverse complement strand
TATTTTGATTGGCATTGTGGGATTAATTATTAAGAAATATTTCCAAAAATCACAATTCATTGAATGGATGAAAGATACGTTTGGCTTTGTAAAGACAATCGGACCTTATCTTATCATAGGAGTGTTTTTCTCAGGTATTCTGATATTTCTACTGCCAAGTGACATTATTGGAGAGTATGTTGGAAACAATTCTGTTATTGCATTATTCATTCCAGTGGCGTTTGGTGTAGTCGCATATTTTCCAACACTTGTTGAAGTTCCAATGGCAAATGCATTTTTACAAATGGGGATGGCAAGAGGTCCACTCATGGCTTATTTGCTTTCTGATCCTGTCATTTCATTACCTAGCATTCTTTCTGTTCGCAAATTGATTGGAAACAAGAGAATTATCGTTTATACTGGAATGATAGTGGTACTTTCAGTAGCTGCAGGGTATGTTTTTGGTGTTTTAAGCACACCGTAATTTTTTGTTAATGCTTTACTAATATTGTATTAATTGATGTTATGAATTCAGATATTAGTAACTTGATGTGAAATCTCCGATGGATTAAAAATGTATTCCATTTTATGGCACCAGCCTATCAACATCTCTTGGATAAAATGTGACATCCCTAATATTTTCTGTGCCTGTAAGAGCCATAATTAGTCGTTCCAAACCAATACCGCATCCAGCGTGAGGAGGAACGCCATAATCAAATGCTCCTAGATGATATTCAAATGCATCAATTTTCATTCCTTTATTTTTCATTCTCTCTTCAAGTTCATGACGTTTTTCAATTCTTGTACTGCCAGAAGACAGTTCCAAATCACCAAACATCAAATCAAATGATTCAGAAATGTTTGGATTTGTTTTACTATCTTTTACATAAAATGGTTTAGGACCCAAAGGCCAATCTTTGATAAAATAAAACCCTTCAACACCTATTTTTTTAAGATTTGAAGGATAAAGATCATCACCCCATTCAGTCTTAGCACCAGCTTGTTGCATTTTTTCTACTAGTTCATCATAAGAATATCTTGGAATTGATTCAGGGAGTTGAGGAATGATAAATTCTACATCTGCATTATTTTTTGCATAGTTATTTACAGTGTTGAGAGACACTTTGATTATTTCTTCAATTCTATTCATCACATCATTATAATCAACAAATGCCTCTTCCAAATCAATAGAAATAGCTTCTGCCAAATGACGGTTAGTTCTTGAAGGTTCGGCTCTAAAAATTGGCCCAATTTCAAAAACTTTTTCAAAACTCATTGTCAATTGTTCTTTGTACAATTGGGGGCTTTGAGCTAAAAATGCCTCCTTATTGTAATAAAATATTGGAAACAGTGCAGCACCACCTTCAGTTGCAGTTGCTATCATTTTTGGAGTGTTGATTTCTGTAAATTTATGTTGATAAAAATAGTCTCTAATAGATTTTAGCACTTCACTTCTTACATTAAAAATATGTTGTAATGTTTTACGTCTAAGATCAATTGGTCGTACTTCTAATCTAGTATCAATATTTTTTACAGTTTTTGCTAAAGGTTCAAAAGGCGGAATTTTTTCAACATCAGAAAAGACTCTAAGTTCAGTTGGGATAATTTCAAATCCTGTCGGAGTTTTCTCAGATGATTTAATCTTGCCAATAATGGCAATAGAAGAGTGTGCCTTTAGAGTGGATAGTTTTTCACGCAGATCATCAGGGCAGTCTCCTTTTTTTGCAACAATTGGAATGTCACCTGTTTTGTCTCTAATGGTGGCAAAACTAATGTTGCCATGTCCTCGTATTGTCAATACCCAACCCATAACGGTAACTTCTGAGCCATCCATGGATGGACTTAACTCATTAGAATAATGAGATCTACGTAATGTCCCAAGCTCTGTTTTTATCATAATTTACTAAATTGCTGTCTTATGGTGTAATTAATTTTTGGGCATTTCAGAACACAGACATAAGGAGGTAAACCATCAGCATTACTTTCCTAAATACTAGTAAGTGTGCATAATAATATGAACTGTCATGGAAAAAGTGAACCTCATGTTTGGAGGTTTTCTAAGCACACTAAAATTCGCAGATGTGTAAAGTGTAAATCAAGAATTCCAATTACCAAAGAATTCACCCTTAAATGGGGGTTTGAAAAAAATCATAGTCAAGTAGACTATCTACTTTTTTCTAAAACATCCATAGTTTCAATATTTTAGAAAGACATTCCGACCATAAATTTTGAATTTTATTTACTTAGAAACCCAATTAGAAAAAGACAATCAGAGAAGGCACTAGTGCAAAACAAATCAGAACTTACAAAAGTCATAATTTTAATTCAACCTAAGGTGTACTTTGAGTGTGATTAAATTAGTTGAACTGTTTCTAAAGCCTTAAGTTCATACAAAAATTAGAAAAATAATGCCTTTAACAAACAAAGAAAAAATCATTGCCATAATATCAAATGGAATTGCAGTCTATTCATTATATCAAGAAAGGGGGACTCTTCCAAAAAATACAAGCATGTATGATTTTGTATTAAAAGTAATTCCAGAAGACGTTAAATCAGAATTGAATGTAGAATTAATTGATGAGATTTTTCAATATGTGTCATCTGCACATGGTTCATAAAGTACGATAATGTAGAACATACATCACATTGACAGCAATAGCAACATTAGGATCTCATTGTGCGCTACAAGTTCTAAAAGGTGCCAAAGATGAGGGCCTAAAAACAATTCTTGTTTGTGAAAAAAAGCGTGAAAAATTATATCATAGATTTTCATTTATTGATGAATTAATTTTGGTGGACTCGTTTTCAGAAATATTAGAAAAAAAACACCAATCTACGTTAGAGCAAAATAATGCAGTGTTGATTCCTCATGGAACTTTGATTGCACAGATGAATTCTGAACAAATTGAATCAATCAAAACTCCAATTTTTGGAAACAAGTGGATTTTAAGATGGGAGTCAGATAGAACCATGAAAGAAAAACTTATGCGGGAAGCAAAACTTCCAATTCCAAAACCAGTTTTAGATTCAAAGGACATCAACAGTCTTGTGATTGTAAAAAGGCAAGGAGCTGCTGGAGGTAAAGGGTATTTTTTGGCATCTAATCAAGATGAATATAATAAAAAAAGAGACCAATTAATCTCACAGGGAGTAATCTCCAAAGACGAGACACTATACATTCAAGAATATGCAGCAGGGGTATTAGCATATTTACAGTTCTTTTATTCACCATTAAGAGAAGAGCTTGAATTTTTTGGCGCAGATCAGAGGCATGAGTCAGATATCGAAGGCATTGCAAGAATCCCATCAGAACAACAACTCAAAAGCAACAAGGTTCCATCATTTAACGTAATTGGAAACAGTCCAATAATTTTAAGAGAATCATTATTAGATGAGGTCTATACAATGGGGGAAAATTTTGTAGAATCTTCAAAAAGAATGGTCTCACCTGGAATGAATGGACCATTTTGTATTGAAGGTGTATACGATGAAAATGCAAAGTTTACATCATTTGAGTTTTCAGCAAGAATTGTCGCAGGTACAAATATCTACATGGATGGTTCTCCGTATTATTCACTGCTTTTTAATGAACCAATGAGTATGGGTAAAAGAATTGCACGTGAAATAAAAAATGCAAAAGAAATAAACCAGTTAGACAAAATTACAACTTAAAAAATATTTTTGCAAAATAATAATATGGATACATGTATTTTCTATAGTTATGAAAAGTTGTGAATCTAATCTTTTCTACTTTTAAGATCGGACTTTGGGGGATTAAGTGACCAAAAAAATAATGCTAAACAAACTGGAATCATAATTAACAAAGCCGCAACAAGAGAAATTGTGTAAAAAGTCGGGTCAAGATCAGGTATGAATGGTCCTGGAAATACGGCATATAGCCACAAAAATCCTATAAAAATTAAAATAGGCTTATTTTTCTTAAGTAATTTTTTCCACTCTAGTCTTCTTTTCTGGATGTAACAATCTTTACAGCGAGTTCTATCATCTACCATACAAGATGTGCAACAACACTTCTCACAGAAATAACAAATCCTATCTCCAAATGATGACCCGCAGTAATCACATTTGTACACTGTATTAGAATTACTTCTTTGAATTTATTTCTTTTTCAAAAATGGTTGAGTTAAAATTTAATCTTTTTTAACAACCTAGCCATATCATGTCTTTTCTGAATTCCAATTATTCCAATAAAAGACAATCCCATTATGAGCATTGATAGTTCAGCAAATTCTGGAATTACCGAAGTTCCAATAATTTCAACTTCTTCACTACCTGTAGGTACAAAAAAACTAAACAAATAACCATCAGTGTTAGTAGTGATTTGATAATCTACATCTTGCCCATCAACTAAAATTACAAATTCGTTATTTGGCGCACTAATTAATTCAGGATTTATCTCAATAGAAAACTTGGAATCCTGAGTATTCTCCAATCCAACTAGCAATGATTTTGATTCTGGATCAATAGCCATTGCAATGACATCTGCGTTTACAACATATGAGATCGGATATTGATGATCATCAATTTTTAAAATGTATTGTGAGGGATTATCAGATTCATCAAATGTAGAAGTTTGTGCAAAAACAGGAATGGTGAAAATCAAAATTGGTAAAAAAAAGAAAACCCAATACTTCATGGATTCAAAATCAAATAATTAATTATTATTGCTTTCTTCTATTCCACAATTTATGCACATTTTCTTATCTTGGATGGCAAAATATGAAAAACTGTGAATAAACCCAATTTTACAACTCATAATAGCATCATAATCACATGCAATTAGAAGTACAAGAGTCAAAAAACATCTCGATCAAGGGCCATTTGTTTCAAAATGAGGCATTCTGAAGAAATAATGTAAATTTCTCAAATTATTATGATATTGTATGGATTTTCTTTCAGGGTAATCGGATTTTTTAACAATATTAAGATTATAATTCACCGAGATGGATAATCAGATCAGTCCCAAAGCCCAGGACAAGACCGACAAATATCCCAATCATAATAATTCCATTACCGGTATGTTTTCTTCCAGAATTATACATCAGCATTGAAACATAAATCAATGCTCCACCTGCAATAGATAAAGATAGTATGTATGTAATGTCTGAGAACCACAAGCTACCAAGCAGAGTACCAATGAATGTAGGCCCTCCGCCAATCAACCCAAGTAAAATCATAAAACGAATTGTGGGTTTTCTGGAAAGTCCTGCCATCGGGCTAGCAATTCCAAAACCTTCGGTTGCATTATGAGTTGCAAATCCCATTATCAAAAGTAAAGCAAGCCCAACTTCTCCGGCTGCATAAGATTGTCCAATGGAGAGGCCTTCAGCAAGATTATGAAAACCGATTCCAACAGCAATCATCATAGCAAGTCTATATCCACTTGTTTCATGAAATATTTGATGAAGGTGATCATCGCCTTTTTTGATATTTTCTAGTGATAATATTTGAGGAACTCTCTTTATTGTTGCTTCATGTTCATACCATGCAAGCCCAAATAATCCAATGGCTATACCGCCAAATAATGCAACAAGATGCAATACACCATCACCAATAGCAATATTTCCAACAAAGGCATCAGATGCAATATCTTCAGTAGATTCCCAAGCATGACTGAATATGTCAATTATTAAAAATACCAAAATACCCAATGAAAGGGCATTAAGAAATCCTTTGGCTCTGGAACTAACATTTTTCAGTGCAGCCAAGGGGAGGCCGATAAATATTGTAAAACCAGCTATGGCACCCAGTATCAAAAGTTGTGTGTAATCAATCATGAGTTTTGTCTCCTTTGTATCAAGATGTTAACAGTAGGGCATTTTCTGGAGAATTTAAACTAGAAGTTGATCATATCATCATAAAACAAGACAATAACATTACAATGGGATTTTTCTTAATTTACAGGCATGTATTTTGCAAAACACAAAAATCATAATTCAATTTTAATTTGATAAATGAATCTAGTACAAATTTAATTTTTATGTAATTTTTGATTTATTGTTGTACAATTGATTTTGGATTACTAGTATTAGAATAAAGATTCAGTATTGGTTCAATATCAGTTAATGTGATTTCAACTTTGCCGATACGACTACGATATTGCTTAATTTTTTTTCCTTCAGAAGAGATTACAAATTTGTCTACTTCAGCCAGGGCCAATTCTTCTAAATTCGACAAAGTTTTGTAAACTGTAGAAATTGAAATTTTTAGCTCTTCTGCAATCTGGGTTGCATCCTTAGATTCGTTTTTAATTGAAAACAGCACAGCTCTTGTACAAACGCTACTTAGAGATTCGATTATTTTTTGAGTAACATCAAATTCACTTAGTTGGATTATGGTGGGTTTTGACATTTATCTCACTAATTAGGTACCAAATTTAGAATGGGGTCAGGTTTTTTAATAGAGATATCTGCCTTGCTAATTCGACTTTTGTACATTTTGAATTTTCTTCCTTTATCAGAGATCATCCATTTTTCTACTTCAATTAGAGTAAGCTCTTCAAGATCATTTAGTTTTTTATATACAGAACTAAGTGGAATTTTTAATTTTTCAGATAATTCAGATGCGGTCATGCCTTTTTTTATTATTGAAAACAATATTGCGCGTGATTCAGAATCAGCCAGAGCCTCGATTACTTTTTGAGTAATATCGTATTTTTTTAATTGAGGGAGAGTCAAACGTCGAGTCAATTAAATTAAAAATGAATAAAGAGTTATTTAAATTACATCATATCATTCTCGTTCTAGAGATTTAGAATGACTAATGAAAAGAAGATGATATTTCTTTATCAGGTTTATAATAATTCCATAAAAAGCCTAAGAATAGACCTAATGAAATCCAATAAACAGATACAGTAAATGCAGACATCATCCTAAAAGAATTAATTAAATCCATAGACAGTGTGATAGGATCATGGTTTTGAGGCATTACAATAAATGCAATTCCAATGAATGTAGCATATCCAGCAACAGCAATTAATTTTTTAGTTTTTAGTTTTTTAGAAAGTTTGTAAAATCCCAGAGCACCGAATCCAGAAAGTGCAATAAATGTCAGATAAAGAATTCCACGTAATACAACTGTTTCAGACTCCCCTACACCAGGAGGGTTTCCCGGATATTTTAAAAACGGGATGAGATAAACAGTCAACCACATTATTCCTGCTAAAATAAGAGATTTTTGTACGGTAGTTTTTCCAGGAAGTGAATTTTTTGAAAATGCAAAAACAATTCCAAATAAAGAACCAATGGAAGCACCTAGAATAGCACCAGCTAAAACTTGACCACTTTTTTGCCATATTCTATACCCATCATATTTTATCCAAAATTCAGAATTGTCTTCTGCTTCACCTTTTGCAAAAAGATGTTGATTTTCAATCCCTATTGCTTGATCAAGAGATGGTTCAACAAATATGAGATTCATACCACCTTGGACAACTCCAGCAGCAGTACCAGATGCAATAACAATAATAACAAAAAGAAATGTTTTCATCAGGTTAAACCCCTAATGACAAGGAAAACCAGCAGCGTGTCTCATATCATGAGTTAGCTCATGGAGATACATGTCTTGAAATGCTTGTTCGCCATAAACTAGACTAAAGATATGTCCCTGGTCAAATCCAACAACAAATAGTCCTGCTGAAAAAACTATAGCCAATGCTATAATTGCAATAACCGGAACACCGTTTTTAGATACGTTGATTTGTCTTGATTGAGACATGAAAATTATCTTGATTTAATGTATTTAAATTCTTGGATGATTTATCCAATTTATATAGAATTATGCGTAAAAAAAATTCTGCATAAAAACATCCAAGTTCTTCAAAACATAGTATCAATAAAGGGAACAAGAATTCTTACATTTAGTATTCCACATGTTCTAAAAGCATTACAAATGTTATCCAAAGAAAGATTTGTCAGCAGAGCAACATTTGGAAAGGAGATTCATTTAGGAGGAGGAGCTGTTAAAACGTTGATTTTGCATCTAAAAGAAGCTGGAATAGTAGATTCAACAAAATCTGGAACTTTTCTTACAGATAAAGGACATAGATTAACAAAACAGTTACAAAATTCAATTCCAACAGAATGTAGAATTGAAAAATGCAGTTTAATTCAAGGTAAATACAATCATGCGGTTTTACTCAAAAATTATTCTAAAATGATCAAAACAGGGTTAGAGCAAAGAGACTATGCAGTTTTGTATGGTTCTTCAGGATGTACCACAATAATATGTAAAAATAAAAAATTGATCTTTCCAGGAGACGATAAAGAATGTTTTATCAGAGATATAAAAACAAAAAATAGTATTTTAGAAAATTTGCGTCCAGATGAAGGAGACGTCATAATAATCTCATCATCAGATGATCCGTTTGTCGCAGAGATATCTGCAAAAAATTCTGCATTATGGACTTTGGCATCAAGTTGATTTAAGGAAGATATTTACTAGAAAGGAAAATCAAAAAATCATGAAAAAGATCTACTTGCTTCTAATTCCAATAGCAGTAGGAGTAATAACAGGTATGTTTTTGGCATTTTTCCCCAATACGGAGGATGATTCAAAAACATTAACGGAATCAAAATTAATTCAAAACGGTTCTCCAATCATGGGAAACCCATTGGCATCAATTACAATTTTGGAGTGGGGGGATTACCAATGCACATATTGTTATAAATTTCATACAAACACATTCAATACAATTAAACATGATTTTATTGAAACCGGTAAAGTAAAACTGGTTTTCAAAGATTTCCCACTGAACGGGCAGGATTCAATTTTAGCTGCAGAGGCAGCATATTGTGCTCAAGATCAAGAAAAATATTGGCAGTATCATGATGAACTATACAAGAACTGGGCAGGAGAAAGGACAGGTTGGGTAACACGTGACTCACTAGATAAATTTGCCACAACAGTAAATCTAGATTTAGACAAATTCAATGAATGCCTTGATAATCATAAATATTTAGAAAGAGTAAATCAGATATACAAATTTGGTAAGGAAATCGGAATTGATGCAACACCATCTTTTTTGGTTTTCAACAATGAAAAATTAATTAAGATAACGGGCAATCAACCACTTGAAGTATTTCTAAAATCTATTAACGAGTTATAATTTTAGTGAGATAAAGATTTGAATCAACCAAACTTAATATTCGTATAACAGAAAGAAAATGCAAATGGAAAAGATCAACATAGAAAAAGTAGATTCGGTTAAACTTTATAAAATTAGAAAAATGCTTGAAGAACTAGCTCAAAAATCAGGTAGAGGAACTGAATTAATTAGCGTGTATATTCCCAAAGGAAAGCAATTACATGAAATTATCAGTACATTACAACAAGAGCAAGGAACTGCCGATAACATAAAATCAGATCTTACAAGATCGCATGTTGTAGATTCATTAGGCAAAGTTATTCAAAGACTAAAACTGTTTAAAAAAACTCCTGAAAGAGGACTGGTAATGTTTTGTGGTGCATTGCCACCAGAGGGAGGAGGTCCATTAGGAAGTGAAGTAGTAAAGGTATGGGAGATAGATCCACCAAAAGACTTGAAACAGTATCTATACAGATGCGATGATCATTTTCATGTTGACATTCTAAAAGACATGCTAAAAGACGATAATCTGATCGGTTTTTTAGCTATTGATGCCAAAGATGCTGGTTGGGGATTACTTCATGGTGATAAAATAGAAGTATTATCACAGACAGGCTCTGGAGTTGCAGGAAAGCACAGGCAGGGAGGACAGTCTGCAAAAAGATTTCAGAAATTAAGAGAGATGGAACTTTCATATTTTTACAATAGGGTTGCAGATACAACTCGAGAATATTTTATCGATATTTACCCAGTCAAAGGATTAATTATTTCTGGACCTGGTCCAACAAAAGAAGATTTTATCAACGGCAATTATTTGGAATATAGATTACAAAATATGATCATAAATACAATAGATGCATCCTATTCAGGAGCAGAGGGAATTAGAGAAGCATTTGCAAAGTCAGGAGAACTTCTTTCAGACTTTAGAATGGTAGAAGAAAAGAAACTAATCGAAGATTTATTCAGAGAAATAAACTCACATTCAGGTTTGGGAGTATATGGATTAAAAGATGTCATTGAACTTCTAAAAAACAATGTTGTGAAAATTCTAATCATCACGGATGACACAAACTTGAATCGGGTGGAAGGAAAATGTCGAAGATGTCAACATTTGCAAGAAGAAATTGTAGAAAGACGAGAAGTCATTCCAAAAAAGACAAAATACACTAGCAGTCCATGTCCAGGATGTAATGCAATGGAAGTTGAAGCAAACGAGCAAGATATTGTGGATTATTTAGAAATTCTTGCAGCAAAAGTAGGAACTAGGTTAGAAGTGGTATCAGGAAGTGCCGAACACGGAGTAATGTTATCAAGCTTAGGCAAAGTAGGTGCAATACTTCGATACAATCCAGGCCACACTAAACAAGTAGTGTCTTGATTTTTTTTGCTAAAATTGAAAGTTCTTCACTATTTGATATTGAACGCTTTGTCCAAATTGTTCCTTTATGATTATACCTTGGAATAATATGGACGTGAACATGTGGGATGATTTGTTTTGCAGCTCTGCCATTATTTTGGCCAAGACTAAAGGCATCGGCATTAGTGGCACTCAGAATAGCCTTTGCAATTTTAGGGACTATGGAAAACAAGTCTCCAACGGATTTTGAATCCATATCCGTTATTCTTTCATGATGACTCTTTGGAACCACTAAACTGTGACCAACATCGATTGGGTATTTGTCTAAAAATGCAACATGTGCTGTATCCTCATATATGATATGGCTATCTCTAATTCCAGATAAAATATCACAAAAAATACAACTCATAGTAGAAGTTGAATTTTTGATTTTATTTATTGTTTCATCGAACAGTTAATTAGGGTAAATTTTTGATTCCAGATATCCCATGGGAAGAAAGGAAAGAAAAGAACGAGAAGATAAGCGTGAAAACTACGCAACAAAACGTTCTTCTGAGAAAAAAAGAAACATGCTAATCACAATTGGGGTATTGGTAACTATTGCAGTAATCGTAGGATTTGCAGGTTGGAAATTCATGAACATTTCACATGCTGCACCAGGAGGTCCAGTAGGGGCAGGAGCTTTAGGAAGTGAACACTCTCATTCTGCAATTTTAGTTAAGATTTTTGGCGATACGTTTGATTTTTCATTGCCAGCATATCAACTCAAAACAAGCTGGATTCATTTTGAAGGAGGAGACGGCACAACAATTCACAAACATGCTAAAGGGGTAACTTTAGGATATTTATTTGACTCATTGAAATTAAAAGTAGATGACAAATGCTTTGTTTTCCAAGATGGAAGACAATTTTGTACAAATGCTGATTACTCATTAAAATTCTACATAAATGGTGAAAAAGTCAACGATATCAGAACTTATGAACCAATGGACAAAGACAGAATTTTAATTACATATGGAGCAGAAACGCCAGAAGAAATACAAGCCTTGTTAACACAACTAAACGAGCAAAAGATTATTGAGAATTAGTTTTCAATATTTTTAATCAGGATTCTTCAGATGGTTCTTTTGTTGTAAATTGTGCCGTGTTGTCAAAAAACATGTAATATCCACAATGAATGCATCTCAGAACAGTTAATGAAGTAGTTAGAAATTCCTTATTCTGAAATCTCCCACTTAGCTTAACATCTTCTCCTGCTATCTCGGCTTTATTGCTTTGACAAACAGGACATGCAAGAGTCTTTTGTTCCAATATTTCGGATAGAAATACTTGGAATTTAAACGCTTTATGTTAGATGATATTTTTTTCAGTGATAACATCAATAAAGTCTAAATTATAGCAAAATAGATTTGTCATATTATGGAAATTTCTAGCAGAAATGTAGTTGAGGGAACTGCACGAGCTCCTCATAGAGCAATGTACAAAGCTATGGGGTTAACAGATAATGATTTAGACAAACCATTTGTTGGAGTGTGTCACACTGGAAACGAGGCAACTCCTTGTAATATCCATCTTCCAAGATTAGCTCTAAAAGCTAAAGAAGGTGTAAGCGACGCAGGTGCAACACCGAGAGAATTTTCAACTATAGCAGTAAGCGATGGAATTGCAATGGGTCATGAAGGAATGAAATCATCATTGATCTCAAGGGAGGTAATTGCTGACTCTATTGAATTAATGGTTAGAGCACATCAGTATGATGCTTTAGTGGGAATTGCAGGATGTGACAAAAGTTTGCCAGGAACTATGATGGCAATGGCTCGATTAAACATACCCTCTGTATTTGTTTATGGCGGAACCATCATGCCAGGAATTCTAAATGGTCAAGAATTAACAGTAGTTGATGTGTATGAAGCAGTTGGGGCATATGATGCAGGACAGTTATCACTTGAAGCGCTAAAAAATATAGAAAATACCGCATGTCCAAATGCAGGATCATGTGGAGGAATGTTTACTGCAAATACAATGGCTTCGATTTCTGAAGCTATAGGTCTTGCTTTACCAGGTAGTGCAAGTCCTCCAGCAGAAGATGACAGAAGAGAGAAAATAGTTTATGATACAGGTAAGGCATGTGTAAGATTACTAGAGCAAAACATCAAACCACGAGACATTCTTACATTTGAGGCATTTGAAAACGCAATCACAATGCTCAATGCAGTAGGTGGCTCTACTAATGGAATTTTACACTTGTTAGCATTATCAAATGAGGTGGGAATAAAATTAACATATGATGATTTTGAGAGAGTTAGAAAAAAGACTCCACATTTGGCAGATATGAAACCAGGTGGAAATTATGTAATGAACTCTCTAGATAAAATTGGCGGAATCCCATTTGTTATAAAAAAATTAGCAGAGAGAAAATTAATTCACGATAATTGTTTAACAGTAACTGGAAAAACAATCAGAGAGAATCTTGCTTCAATGAATATTCCTGAACCAGTACAACAGATAGTAAAATCAATTGATAATCCAATACACTCAGTTGGAACTGCAGTTGTATTGAAAGGAAGTTTGGCACCAGATGGAGCAGTAATTAAAACAGCTGGAGTAGAGATGACAAAATTTACTGGAAAAGCTAGAGTGTATGATAGAGAAGAGTACGCATTTGATGCTGTAGCCAATGGAGAGATTGAAGAAGGTCATGTAGTAGTAATTAGATATGAAGGTCCAAAAGGAGGGCCTGGAATGAGGGAGATGTTAGCTACTACTGCAGCACTGGTAGGTCAAGGATTGGGTAAAAAAGTTGCAATGGTAACAGATGGTAGATTTTCTGGAGGCACACGAGGATTCATGGTAGGACATGTAGCTCCTGAAGCATATGTCGGCGGACCTATTGCACTAGTAAAAAACGATGATGAAATCACAATAGATACGGAAACCAACATTATTGATCTTCATGTATCGCTAGAAGAACTAGAAAATAGAAGAAAACAGTGGAGTAAACCAAAACCAAACTATACAACAGGCGCATTGGCAAAATATGCAACACTGGTAGGATCGGCTGCACAAGGGGCAATTACTAGTCCAAATCTGTGACGATGTAGATATTTTGAATTACTCCTAAATGTTTATGTTTTTTAGAAAAGTTAGAAAATCATGAAAAATTGTTTTGTCTGTGGAAAAAAGAAAGAAGATTATGAAGTATGGTGGAACAAACTAGCCATAGCCATTACTTATGATTCTGAATTTCAAAATAATGATATTGTATGTAGCATGTCAGATAAATCAGTGATGTGTCATAAATGTATTAAAACGATAGAAAAGATTGTTGAAGAAAAATTATAATTTCCAATTTAGATTCAAGCAGTTTGCTTTGGCCAAGTTTGAACAAGTGAGATAATTTGTTGCACTATCATATCATGATTTGATGAACGTTCTGTAGATAGCAGCAAAAGATCCTTATCAATATTAACAGTAATCCACTTTACGTTATCTCTTGATTCTACAGACCAGTTTGTTTTTCCCAATTTTTGATCAAATACACGATTCATTTTTGCCTTTAACAGTGCTTCACGATGAACAAGTTTAGTTTCAGGAACACTCAGATGGGGAATCATGCCCTTTTTTCTCCGATATGCCTTTAGTCTCCCACATTTGCACAAAATCCCTGCAAATCGAATCGCCTTATCTATTTTCATCACATTCACACAAAATTGGTTTTCAGGACTGATGTTTTCTAATTCTTGCATATTATTTGTTTATTAAAAAAATTTAGAAGCCAAAAAATGAATTTGTTGACAAAAGAGTAAACACGTTTCCCTAGTCTTCAAGAGGGGTTTTAATTCCAATCTTATTTTGTGCCTGTTATAGAGGCCAGTTCCAAAAATAATTCAAAATAAGGTATCAGCGGGACAACGCAGTCCAATTAATTTTTGATTGTTCAGTGACATATATTTTCAACAGACTATCCCACGCTTTAGATAAATCAGTGCTAAATTTCTTAAAACCGCTTGCATCAGATAATGAAACTAGGTTTTTGGGATTGTAGTTTACTTCATCAAGTGACACACAGTGTATAGTGTCATTTCTCACTTCAAAGAGTCTTGACATATCCCTAGTATATTCAGGTGAAAATACACCCCAATCCAAAAATGTCCTAATCTTTCGATTCACAGGAACAAGATTGAGGAGATAGAGCAATTCTTTGCTATCACTTTGATTGGATGTTTTTACTATTCTTAATCGAATTATCTCATCAAATAAAAATGCAAATTTAGAGAATGCAGTCAATACACTGTCTCTGTTTTTTGCAACATATAATTTTGGACTAAATCCATTTTTTACAACTCCTTCATTTACAAAATAATGTTTGTTTTTATCAATAATATACAACCTAATTTTTTGTTTCTTTAATGTGAGGAGTTCAGTGATACGCATAATTTTTCTAAATTATTCTATTCAATTAAGCATTTAGCATATTTTCAGTAAGCGGATAATCATGATCAAATTGTCCACAAGGTTTATAGATCACAGATCAACATTAAATTCAGAGATAACAGGAAAAGAAAATTACATTATGTTATTGGATTACTGTTGTCTACTACAGATTTTCTAAAAAAATACTTTTAACGTGCCTAGAGGCATATTTTGCATGGCTTTAGACTATATCAGTGACACAATCACCAGAGAAGAGTTCTACGAGAAGATCCATTCAAAGAGCGGATCATCTAGTGCCGTGGAAACTGCCAAGGCTCATATCACAAATTTGGATTATTTCTCAAAAGACAAGTATGGTAAGGAAACAGACACAATTCTAAGAGACCTCCGAGATGACATGAGCAAGACACAGTCCCCTACCAAGGTCCTGAGATTCTTAGACGAGTTTGTAAAGTGGCTGCTAAAAGATCATCCAAAAATTATTTTGCATAAAGGTAGAAACAATAGCGTAAAATATTTTCTCAGAAAGAAAAACAAGAACAGCATATCACCATATTTTGCCACAATTAGAAAATACCTATCACAAGTGGGAGGAATAAGACTACATGATGACGACATCAAGATGGATGTTACAAAACCAAAAACAACTAGCGGAGATTATGAAGATGAAGAAGCAGAACCATTAACTGCAGAACAAGCTAGAAACGTAATTGAGATTACTACTGAACAAAAATCGATCACATTATACCATACAATGAATGATACGGGGTTTAGAATTTCAGAGGCTGGAAAAATTCAGGAAAAGCATATTCATTTTGACAAAAACCCAGTAGAGGTATTTCTTCCTCAGGAAAACTCCAAGGGGAAAAACGCAGGTGGTACCAGATATGTCAGGCCTGAAACTGCAAAGCGTCTCAAAGTACTTTGCAAGAACAATCCGGACCATTTTGTATTCAAGATGTATGACACTCAAGACATAATCCAGTTCAGACATAATGAGTTGGCTAGAATAAGAAAGACGTATGCTGCCTTGGGAATGACTGAAAAATATTCAGATACGGGTCGCCATAAATACAATCTTCATTCTTGGAGAAAGAGGTGTGCCACTGAATATGCCAGGAAGAACGGAGAGTCCCTAGCTCATGGGTATATCAGGCACAGAAAACACCTAGCCATGTATATCGTCAAGACCAAAGAGGAGAGAGCATCATATTTCCAGAAGGCAATCATAGATCTAACCTTTAATGATTCTGAAAGAAAACAAATCTTACTAGATAAAGCACTAGAAGAAAAATCAGAATTGGAAAAGAGAATTCCAAAACTTGTTGATGAAGCTGTTGAACGACTGAAAAATGAGCTTCACAATGAAGGTTGGAAAAGTAGAACCAATTCAAATTAATTTTTTATTTTCTTCCATTTTTTTAGAAGAGTTTCACCAGATGGAAATAAAGGCAAACTTTCCTTTTTTCCTATTGATTTTTCATTAATTTCATTTAGTAAATCTACTTTTGGTGAATCGTCATCATTAAATAACTCTCTATATAGTTTTGACCCTGTTTTTGATGACATGTTCATTGTTTTCATGGCTCTACTTTTTGTATTCTCAATTAGTAAATTTGCAATTAATGTTTTAATTGGTCCAACTGCTTTTTTATTACTTTTCACTTCTTTATACACATGATATATCTTATCCATATCTCCGATGGCCATACGCATTTGATCATCATCATATGCTTCTCTAAAACTATCATATGATTTATTTTCTATAGATTGAGTAACAAATTCCAATACTTTGATAAGCCCATCTATAAATTGAATATTTTCGCTTTCAAAATATTTTATTGAGTTAGAATCTTTAGATTTAGTTTTAATATATTTTAATGTACTTTGAAATTCTTTGTTTAACAATTGAAGTTTGTGAGACATCTGAAAGTGAATTGGAGTTTCATATTTTATACCATCATAGTAACTGTTTCCTAATTTTGATAGTAATGTTTCTTTGAAGATTAAATTGGACATTTTTTCAGATTGAGGAATAATGTGATAATGTATTCTCTTTTTGTTACTTTGTGGAATATGAATTAATTTTATTTGTGAAATACGATTTTCTTTAATCAGATCAATTAGCCTTTTTCTTATGGTATGATGATCTTTTATGCCTGCTCCCTTAAGTATTTGAGAAAATAGTACAGGCTCATATTTCATAATATATGCAAAAATTTTCTTTTTTGATTTTTCAACGAAAGATAATTGTCGTTTATCTAATCCTCGTGTCAAATTCGACCACCATTTTGTTAATCCCGTATTTCTTGTAATCTAGTAGATTATAGACATTTTATGATTCAAAGAAAAATTAAAACTCTAATAGAAATCGACAGAAAGGTCTGGTCACAGACAAAAGCATTTGCAACTACTGAAGGATATAACCTGTCCAAGGCTCTGGAAAGATTGATTTCTGATTCATTACTCCAAAAAGGATACCATCTTCCTAAAACAAGATCGTTACAAAAAGAGGTTACTCATGAAGCTGATTCTTGAGATGATCTGTAGTGGTTGTAATCAAGGACGATGTAATGAGCATCAAGAGAGAACAATAAAGATAGATCGAATAACAGGTCTAGAGATAGAGGCACACTGTATGTGTGTTAATCACACTGAAATGAATAATATCAAAATAGACAGTTTGTTGAATGTTGTAGTTTGTGAAAAGGAGACTAAATTAAATTGATAACGAACACTACGAAAGAATCAACCATACAAACTACTAGAATGGATAATGATAATGATAATGATAATGTACTTAGCTTGCAAGCTAGAATAGAAGAAGAAAACTGCAAGCTAACTAAATATACACATAATCGTACGCAGATAGGAAGTAGAATAAGAACTGACGTCATAGAAGAATTCAAATGTCATGTCATAAAGAAGCATGGAAAACTAAGGAAAGGATTCGAGACAGAATTAGAAATTGCTCTTATAGAATACAATAATTCAAGACGCAAACATCAACAAACTGCATCTTTGACAATCTACAGTGGCAAGATGGTTAGAAGTGATGTTATGTTGAAACTAAATCAGATCAAAAAAGAATTTCAAGGAATAGGAAGTTATCCAAATTTCTCGCCTGAATCAATAAAAAAGGCTCTACACCGAATTCTAGGCGAGAAAGACAAACGAACTTTTACTAAATATCTTAATATGATAAGAAAGAATTCAAAGGTAAGATCTACTTCCTTTGGATTAGCAGTAATTGATATTACACGATTTTGTGAATCTGTGCCGGAGGAATTTCTAGTATGATGTTAAACTCTAGAAAATATAAGATGAAACTCGATAAATCAGGAACATATATCTCATTATAATAAGATGAAAACCAAAGGCAGTACAAATTTAGCAATTCAACAAAGAAGAGAGATGGTAATGCTGATAATTGGAACTATAAAAAACGAGGGAAGAATAGTGACAGTTGATCTTGTTCATCAGAGAATGCTGCAAATCAAACTAAAAAATGGTAAAAAACCATATTCCACAATAGACCGTTCTACAATCGGAAATGATATGAAAAAAATCAATGTTGAGAATACATTTGTTAGAGACTTGTCACAGTATAATTATTCAGCATTAAAAGAAAACATATTTGCATCTTTACAATGGATCTACGGAGAAGCAAAGAAAAACTATGAGAAAACATGGACATTATCAAAGACTATCACCAGGAAAATCAAAGAGGATGTATTTGAAGAGGTAATAACAACAGAAGAAATAGCTGGGCCAAAAATTGCTTTTCTCAACATTATGAAAGAGTGCACAAAAGAGATGAACGAAATACAAGATGGAAGATCATCACAAATATCAGTTGCTTTACTATCTCAAAGATTCGTTGAGCTAGAAAGAGAACTAGATGAAGCCAATCAATACGAATCCAAATATGAAAAACTCAGGTCCTCAAAACACATCCAAGATTAAGTTCAAACAAAATCTAAATTAAAAAAATCACATTTCTGATTTGATAACTATTTTGCCATCTTCTTCTGCAAATACCAGTGTTTGACCAACCTTTACTTTCATGAATTTCCTAACATCCTCAGGAATTGTTACCTGGTATCTCACAGTTACCTTGCTTGCGCCTACTATTTTTGCCATTCATCAAGATAAATAAGATAATCAAGAATATAGGTAGCCATGAATACCAAGATTACCAAGATAAATCTTATATTAGAATTTGCTATGTTTAGATTGTGAATTTTAAGATAATACTGTCTATTCTGCTTATCTGCACAGTTGTAATTCCTAGTGCATTTGCTCAGGAAGATACTATTCCAGATTGGGTAAAGGGAATAGCTGGATGGTGGTCTGAAGACAAGATTTCTGAAAGTGAATTTATTAATGCAATGGAATTTCTGATTAGTCAAAAAATCATAACACCTTCAATTGTAACTGAATTACAAAATCAAGTAAATGAATTACAAGGAAAACTTGATTCTGCACAAAAAAGGATTTCATCACTAGAACAACAATTATCAGAATTTGGAACAATTCCATCAGATGTAAGTGATGTTTCAGAGCCAGATCTCAGTACAGAAAAAGGAATTGCAGCTGCATGGTCTAAAGATCAAATCACAGATACAGAATATATAACTTCTATGCAAAAACTAATTGATGAAGGCAAAATTGCACCATTTGATGGTACTCAGGATGAATACAACCCTAATCAACCAATTCCTGTATGGATAAAAAATAATGCAAATTGGTGGGTAAATGGAGGAGTTGATGATGATGGGTATAGAGAGAGCATAATCTATCTATACAAGAATGGAATTCTTCGCAATTCACTTAATTGATTTTAGATAATTCATCAATGAAATAATTGTATGTCTAATGATTATTCCACAATAACTTTACCAGTTTGCCAAGGATGAACTAAACAATAGTATGGAAAAATTCCTTTTCTTTTAAAATTTACTGCAAAAGAACTTCCAGGTAAAATTAATGAGCTATCAAAAACAGAATCACATCCTCTTTCAGGAGTTCCACTGGTAATTGTATGAGATGCATCATCATCATTTTTCCAAATTACTGTTTGGTTTACTCGTACGATCATTTCTGATGGGATATAACATGAATCTGTTTCCTCACAACCTGGATGAGATGAACCTTTAGGAATGATTATTGTTGATTTATTTGAAAAAATATGACTGTGTAATGCAACTTTTTCTGGCGATTCAGGAATCGATTTTTCTAATGGCTCAATAATTAAATCAAAATCAACTGGAGATGACAGTGACGATGGAATATTGATTGATTCCCAAAGGAAAATTGTTCCTTTGTAAATTCCACCTTTTTCAGGGGTCCATTTTATCTCAAGGTGTTTTCCCTGTTTACCTTTTAAAACATCTGAAATATGTTCTGTGAAAACATGTTTTCCTTTGGCATCACTTATTTGAAGTAAAAATGCAAATTGTTGTTCATTTTCTGATTCATTAAATACGCTAGATATTATGCGAATTTCTCCTCCAGCACTACCTGCAGCAAGCTCATTATCATATTTATCAAAAAATCGTGGGACGGAACATATCATTTTTTCTAGAGGTGGCATTAAAGTTCCAATCATAGTTGTTGCAGTTATTCTTAATTCATCTTTTAGTGAATATGGTTCAGGTAAAGTTTTGTCAAGATATTCTGCAGTGATGGTATCACCTTCACTAACCATCAATTTTTCATTCTCATTTGATTGTGTGAATGATACCTTTCCTATGAAAATGCCTGAACCTTCTCTAGTTTCTTCCACTAACACGTTAATTCCAACCGGGTTTGTATCACTCCAAACTTTTATTTTGAAATTATTTTTTATGTTTGGTTGAAAACTCATATCGGGATCAACAACTCTTATTGTTCCTTCCCCCGAAACAGGATAAACTGCACTTAACCATTGGATTTCCCCTATGTTCCAACGAATTAATGCGGATGCACTAATTGTTTTTGATGGTGTTGATAAGGTAATTACTATGGCATCGTGATTTGAACAAGCAATTTTTCCATCAATTGGACCTTTTCCATTTGTAATTCCAAGAGGTTTATTCTTAAACTCTAATTTTTTATTTTCAAATCCGGATAATGTTACTTCGCCTGTAAAAATACCTGTATTTTCTCCTGTTTCTATTAATGCATAATTTGTCAACTTCTCTTTTCCAGTTTCAATGATTATCGTTGAATCAGATTTATTTCCAACTATTTCCACCTCGTTAGGATTTTTATTTAATTCAGGAGCAATTAATGCAATTTGTATTTTGTTTGTCCAAGAGTAAACTTTTTGATCTAATTCAATGAACACTCCAAAATCGGTTCTAGATATGCCTACCTCTGCTGTTTCCCCTTCATATTCAACAAAAACTTTGAATTTACTGCCTGGAGATTCCCAATTTTTTCCTTCTATGGAAATTATCTCCTGATAGATTCCTTTTGCTTCTTTGTTGATTGGGATAATTTTTTCATAAATTTGTTTTCCATGTTCATTTTTTATCTTGAGTATGTTGTTTTTGCCCAATTCGACATATGAGTTAATTATTGTTACAATTATGTCGCTTCCATATGGATACTCACTCTTGTCTGTTTGAATGACTAGAGGATGTTGTGTTCCAATTATTTCTATTTCCTCAGCACCTGTTGGGAATTGTATTGTTAGTGTTCTATCTGTAGATGTTGTTGTTTCTTTAAATTCCATTTCTTCTCCATCTACAAGAACAAAAAATACATCATCTGCCCTTCCTTCTTTAGCATCAAGTAATTTTCTTGGTAATGTAATTGTTAAAATTCCATCATTTGTTGAATTTAATGCAATGATTAAGGATCTAGCTTCTGTGTCTGCTGTGATCTTTTCAATTGTAGCGTTTTCAATTTTATATCTTATCTCATGTATTTTATTATTAAGACTCAATGAATATGATTTTTGAGATGTATTGAGTTTTGAGATTTCTTCTTTCTCAAAATCTTTTTCAATGGAAAGCATTGCCATCAGTGGTTTCTCTTTAGGAAACAGATTTAATTCAAAATCTTCTTTTAGTTCAAAATTATGTTCAATTTTTCCCACATTATCTTTTTCATAAATTGTTTCTTTTTTGATCTCATTAGAATCTGAGATATATAAAATATCAAAACCAAATCCATCTATACTACCTACACTATCAATTCGTTCTGCAACATCATTCATTATTGCAATTAGATATTGTAATGCTTTTTTACAATCAAAATTATATGGTTTAAAATTTCGAATTAAATAATCTGCTAAAATTGAACCTTCTCCATAACAACGAAATCTTGGATTTTCATCAATTATAGTACTAAGAGAATTGGATAATCTAACATTATGAAATTGAAAGTCAGAATTATTTTTGATTAATAATAACCCTGTAGAAATCTTTACATCCCCTCTAAAATCAGGAGATTCTCGCATAATCTTGTCTAATTGAGATCTTACTGATTCCGAATTGATTGTTTGATCTTTTTTTAATTCATTTACAATTATGTCTATCCTATCTGCATCTCCTGACATTGAAAAAAGAAATTCTTCATTATCTGGAATGTAATATTTTTTAGTTATTTCCGATGCTTCTGAAACATTCGATTGCTTTCTGTCTGCAATTATTATTGTTCCATTTTCACATCGTAAGTATATGATTAATGTCATAATCTCAAAAAACGGTAAATTGTATTAAAGTATGCTAAATTTGATAGAATCGGATTTAGAGTTATGTCGGTTTATCGAGACTCAGAAAATTTCAAGAGTACAAATAATTGATTTTCCCAAATGTCACTTATCAGTTAATACCGCTACAGAGGAGTGTTTGTTTGAACGACAATCAGTAAAAAAGGAATCACTTTATGTATAATTTTATGCTAAAATTTTGTAATAATTAGAGAAGAATGAAAGTTATGAGTTGTTGGAAAGCGGTTAAATCAATCTATGCCTAATCATTTTTATTGAAAAAATATATCGAGTCAGATTTTGATGCAAATGATGAAGAGAATTTATCCAAACTTGGAAAATCTATCTTAAAGTACATTGAGGTTTTTGAGAAAAAATCCAAAATTGAAGGATTCATTTACTTACATGGTGCTTTAGAAGCACAAATGTTTGCATTGTGGGCAATTTTTTTGAGCAATAGTTTGCAACATAAGTTTACACCATTACAAAAATTTTGGGGTTTTTCGGATTCCATAGATTTATTGAAACAAGTCAATCTCATTGATCAACATCTAAATTCAAAATTATGCGCTTTTAAAAAAGGCAGAGATGATGTTGCGCATTTTATGACTAATAAATTCAAATTAAAACAAATAACTGAAAAATCATTAGTAGATCAATTTCAAAAAGGTCTTGATGCCTACAAAGATTTGATAAAAATTCGAAACAGAATAATTTCTAACCATCATAAAATTTCTTCATTTAAAATACAAATAAAATCTTCAGGACGTCCAGACATGGCAATTGCCAAAATCATAGAAGATGGAAAAGAGTATGATTTTAATACAACATCAACATCCTTTGTAGATGTATTGTCTTTATCATTAATGAATGAGAAAAATAGGTCATATGTCAAAAATCTTTTTGCACAGAGCGAATTAGGAGAATTTGAACCAAAAATTTGATTCAGAGATCAAAAGAATCACGCACTATCAAATTTCTGAGAAAACATGATAATAATGAGATTTAGAAAATGAACAGAAAAAGTGAAAATATACCAGCTTATCTCAGCTTATCAATTTACACAATTGTTGGAGCAGTGCTAAGATATTTTATAATTCCATTTTGTGTTCACGGACTAGAAAATCTTACTGTAGCATTAGGATATGCAACAATACCCTTCATCATAATTGGTATTGGTTTTGGTTTGTATTCATTCTTGTTTCCAAATAGAAAACGCACTAGAATTGCTATTGGGGTAGTTACAGGACTAAGTGTAGGATTTGGAGGAATGACAGTTTATGCACTTGCATCTAATTCCTGTATCTAAATTTAGTAATTACATAATCAGGGTATAGATTATGTAAAAGTGCTGTTCGATTGATGTGACAGATTATTCGTGTTTTGTGTCGGGACATGAGTATGATTAAAAACATAGTTTCTATTAGAAATAATCTGTGGATATTTATGCTGTAATTGTTGATTGGTTTACAACAAATCTAATGGGTAACGATGCTTTGAGTAATTGGGCTTCTCTTGTAACAATTATGTCTCTTATAATAGCACCAATAACATACTTTGTCCAAAGATGGCATAATGATAATTCTGAAAGAAAACGTACTTCAAAAAATCTATTTGTTGAATTAAATGATGCGTTAGAGGGTTTAGATGAAACAAAATACAGTGATCTTAAGAAAGTAACTCTCGGAGATGGAAGTGAAGTATATTTCATGAATAGAGCATTAAACCATGATTTTTACGATAGTTTGACGAGTTCTGGAAAAATTAATTTTCTAAAACCAGAACTACAACAACCACTTCAAGATACTTTTCAGAGAGTAAAAGATCATAATTTTTTCATAAGAAAAATACGAGAAATTGAAGACACTGCTAAACCTGATGAAGACATTTCATCTAAAACTCATAGATATTATAAAATTTTGAGTGAATGTGAAATAACATTATTAGATGAAATTCCAAAAATGAAAGAGAAATTAAAAAAGGAATTTAAAATAGATGGTTCTATTTCTTCTTAGGTCTAGACGATGCAGGAGTTTCAACACCTGTTGAACTAGTTGGTTCTACCCTACTGCCAATGAATACTCGGCTTTCTTGGATTTTACCATCTTGCAGACTTCTGCTTTTTTTAACATCTGTTGGTTGATCGTTTGTCATAATTAGAAATAATTATGGTTTTACTTAAATTGGATCTTTACTTGTGTATCGAATCAAGGTGAATATTGATTCTATCTTTGGATCTAGACAAAGTATATGAGTTTTGAAATAATGTAAGAAATTAGGGAAAAGAATCATCATTATCTGTAATTACATTATGTTTTAGAAGAACATTACGTGTAGTTAGATGAGAATCATTATAGAATTAATTCTAAATGAATATTATGAAATTTGTTCATTAATTGTCCTGAAACTAAACCCCGTATCTATTAGTGAAATCAGCCTATCAAGATTTAATGGTGTATAATTTACAAGCTCTGTGCAAACATTGATTGTCTTGGTTTTCTGATTGATAATAACGATTATCTATGTTGATATTTAATTAATATTAAGATATGAATTCCCTAAATCTTTTACAGATTAATGCTACTATCATAACAGGTTTGTTGATTTTACTTACAGTTCAAACGTTCTCCGAGGAGATTCGACCTTTACAAGATCATAATGAATGGCTAAATATAATTTCAAAATTAAAGGTAGAGAAATTCGCATTAGAAAAAACTCTTGAAAGTATTGACAATAAAACAGCATCACTCATTACTATTGATAATAAAACAATGTTTCTTATCAGCATAGATAGAGTAAATCAACTACAAGCTATGAAAGATGAATTATCTACTAGATTAGTCGAAGTTTCATATACCATTGATAAAATGGAGAAAACCAAAATTATGATAATTGATGAAAATGGAAAAGTAATTACAATCGAAGAAGAAACAAATAAACCCAGTTTTACTAAAATTATTCAAACGTATGGAATTACAATGTTAGTCCCATTCATTGCATCATCAATGTTTCTTATGGGCACATTTTTAGAAAAATCAGAGAAAATTATTTCAATTCAGAAAGCATTTGTTATAGCCAAATTGTTAACCCTTATTGGATTTGGTATAATTTTGATTTCCTTGGTAGTTTTTACTTTCATGATAAAATTCGGCTAATGTCAACAAACAATCATTCATCATTACTTTGGTCAGACGCAGATTTTTGTTCGTAAAGGGTGGAATTGTATTCATAATTGCATAAATATATTCACTCTAATTAACCAGAACATATTTTTGACAATAATCTCACGTTTTGTAAGAGCTAAAGATTTTATTTATAAATAAATGGGTGAGTATCAAACCGATTTGACAAAACTCATGAAGGTCATCAATTAACTAATTAGCATTAGCTAAAGTAACTTTCAAATCATTTATCATGAGTTGGACAGCGAAAGACGGTTCCACAATTACAAATATCATGTATATTTACTGGTTCCTTTGATTTTGATTTAGTGCTAAAACCAAGTCCAACAAAGACGCCGCCTATAGAAAACAAAATTGTTATGTAAGCATTAATTTGTTGAATAGCCTCTATTTTCTTGAGATCGGGAGAAACACATTCTTGAAATTGAGTTTCATTATTATGTCTAAAATGCATATCTGCAATACAACTTTCTATTTGAGTAAGAGCAATCTGGTCTGCCCAAGGCATTACATTATTTGCAAAAATTCCAGCAACAATAAACAGAATTCCCATTATAAATAAACCAAATTGATGTTTTTTTATTTCTTCAATGGTTTTACCCATAATCATGGTTTTAGATATTGAACTAGAAAAACAATTTTCATAAAGAAATGAGGTCATAAACCAAAATCAAGCCCATTGGGAGATGAAGAGTGTCAAATCAATTTGACAGAACTCATGAAGGGTATGCCTATGTGATGTGGAATCAGAATAATTTCTTACCCAAAAACGGTTCAAGCCTCTATGGATTAGAATGATATTTAAGAATAATTTGATTTTCAATCATTATGACTTCAGATATAGAGAATTCTATTCTCAAAAAATTATACAATCAATATTTTGAAAATTATGTAATTGGTTTTAGAAAGACTACACTTGAAGACGAATTATCGCCTAATAATCCAAATGATGTACGAATGGCTCTTAATAGTTTAGCAGATAATTTCTTAATCAGCTTGGAAAATAACCAATACAAAATAACTGTCTTTGGCATAAAATATCTTGAAGAAAAGGAATTGGTTGATAGTTTACAACACCAAAATCGAAGAAATAAAATTATAAGCATTCTTAAAGGATTTTATGAAAAAGATACTGACCATTATGTATCTCACGAAATCATCCTTAAGGAATTGAAGTTATCTGGACCAATAGAAATTCTATCTGATATGAAATATCTCAAAGATGAGGGATATCTATATCTCCAGTTGTATCTAGGTGGAAGTTTTGAAACAAAACTAACTAATGCAGGTTATGAATTGTCAAAGGGTATTTAGAATTGTCAAAGGGTATTTAGAATTTATTAAATTTGTATTAATATGGATATTCTTGATGATAAATGGATTGAGCTATACATTGGCATTACAGTAAATGTAATTATTGCAACAGCCATTGCTTTCTTATTCAAATATGTCTTTAAACCAAAAATAGAGAAAGTCTTTGAAAAAAATACAAAATACGTAGATGATTTATTTTTCAGTCACATATCTTTTATTGATAGTTACAAAAAGAGTATTTTTAATCACTTAGAATCAAATCCTGAATTTAATCCAGATACTGGAAAAATATATAGATATTCAAAACCTATCTATGATGAAATATTTCGTTATAGAGAACTCATTCTAAATGAAATAGAAAGAATACAAAATTTTAAAAATCTTCCTGGATCCATGACATTAGAAAATTTTTTAAAAGTTCAACGATATACCTCAATTTCATATACATTCATAGAAAAAGTGGGAAATGTAGATAATGGAATATTCTATAATCCTAGAGAGCTAGAAAGACAAAGATTTTACGCTAAAGAAATTATAGAGTCTTTTGGGAAATCTGCAGATCAATTTTATTTGCGATGGAGATCAGAATTTGCTCAAGTTGGAGGGATACATAATGTCAAATTTCGTATGCATGAACCAGGGGACATTGTCGGTCTTGATGTAAATCTTAATGATGAACTATTATTATGGGATCCACGATTTTCTGCACTTCAAAAGGATATCCAAAAATTAAAAGAATCACTTTCTAAATGAAAACCATTTGGGATACAAACTTGCTAATATTTGAATTAAATTTTTGAACTAAAATCTAGTTCCTTTGAAAGATTAAATTTTGCATCTCATTTTATCTCCAAAAATGGTTCAAGCCCTTTAAGATTCTACACTCAAAATCTATTTCTAAAACAGGGATTTTAGGAATGAAATCACAAATCTGTAACTTTTAATACATTAGTAAACTCATATTCTAAATCGTGGCTAGAAAAGACGCAAAATCTAAGAAAAACACAAAATCTAAAAAATATAAGAAAAATTATGGTGCTGTGCTTTTACTTGACTCATTGGGAACAAAAGGTTCCTGGAAAGGGAAAAATGCCGATTCTGTATTAGCAAATTGGGAATTATTAGTTGAAACATTCAAGGAAAATTTTGTTCCCAGAGGAAAAGAATGGAATTCAACATACAAAATGTTTGCATTTTCAGATACCATAATCTTTGTTGTAAATTCTAAAAATATTCAGGATTTATTGATGGCAACTGCTTTTGCTGCAAAAATGTTAGTTGCAGGTGCAATGGCTATTGACATTTACTTAAGAGGATGCATAAGTATTGGAGAATTTTATGAATCACCAAACATGATACTTGGACCTGCTATTGATGAAGCTGCACAGTATTATGAAAAAGGAGATTGGATTGGAGTATTTACTTGTCCAAGTGCTTATGGGGGGCTTACAAGACTACAAAGTGAATCCCCCGACATGTTTCGTGGAGCTTTTGTAAAATATAATGTTCCGATGAAATCAGGAAAACCTTACAATACATTTGCTATAGAATTGGATAATGATTTTGAAACATGGAAGTCTTATGTCAAAATGACAATGATCGAATATGCTCATGATAAATTAGAACACTCAGATGATGTAGACGGTATTGAAAAATGGAAAAACACCTTAGATTTTCTATATGTGTTAAACCCTAAAAATTATAAAGAAAATTGATTGTATTTTACACCCAAAATCTTTTTCAAAACAGAAAATTTAATTTGTTTTAGCCATAATTCATACTTTCAAAACTCTTAGGAAGTACTCGAAACATATTTCTAAAATTAGATTTTAGCCTCAAAATCTTTGATCATTTTATTACTTTCCAGAAATGTATGAAAACATGAATCTGAAATTCGATTCTGGTTTAGGGCAATATCATAGAATTCGAAATATCTTGCCTCATGACAAATTAAATGATGAAGAACAAAAATTTGAAAAAAATTTTGGAAAAAACATGGATTTTCATCCCTTTATTCGATTTTTACACGATGCAAAAAATGATTATGATGAAGGCTCTAAACTTAGAACAAATAAAATTACTAAAAATATGGCAAAATTGATTGTTCTTGGATTAGACATTGAATTACTTCAAAACAAGCATGTTGTTGGTATAGATGAAAAAATTCAAGAGTTGATCACTTCAGGATATCAAAAAGCAGATAAAATAATCTATGAAATACGTATTGCAAGTTATCTTGTCAAAAAAGGCCAGAAAGTAGAATTTCTTAAAGAAAACACTTCTCCTACGCCTGATTTATTGATAAATGATAATGTGCAGTTAGATTGTAAGAAAAAAGATCCTACTACAAAAAAAGATAATTTGAATTATGAATATTTTCAAAAAATTTGGGATGAGGTGGTTAAAAAATTAACTTTGGATCAGAAGTATTTCTTCATATTTGTAAATTTTAAAAGAACTGATCAAATTGAAGATGATTTAGCTGATAAAGCAAAAAATAAAGTCATTGAAAAAATTAACGAAGGAAATGCAGGAAAATTCGAATTTCCTGATTTTGATGTATATCTTTATTTGATTTGCAAAGACAAATCAGACATTATTACTACGGATTTACCATATATCCCAAAAGAGCAGATATTGAATGTGGGAATGAATTCATTATTTGACCTAATAGACACTGCATTAAGAAAACGTATTGGCAATGAAGAATATCTGGGTCTACTTAGAAAAGGAGAAAGTTTCTTTCAATATAGGAGTGGTATAAGTAATCTAAATGGAAAATCATGCGTTACAGAATTCCATGGGTTCTCATCTTCTACTAGAAAGCTTCCAGATAGATTTACTTCCATCATAGATGCCATAAGAATTGCAAATCATCAAATCGATGCTTCAATTCCAGGTATTGTCAGCATTGGAATTTCGGAATTAATGGAAGGTATGTTTCCAAGAGATTTTCAGCAAGCAGTGATTTGGGCAGAAGATGAATTGAAATCAAATCCAAAAATTTCTGCAGTTTTATTTACTACTGAAGAGTTTAATGAGAATACCAACGAATATTTTTTTGGAGAACGAATGATTAAAAATAATTCCTCAAATTTGAAACTTCCAGAACAATTTGATAGAATATTTACATTATAATCAAATTTTTACATTAAGTTGGAATTGAAGAATTTGACTCAAAGTATGCTATAAAACTTGTAAATTTAACTAATTTTAGACATAAAATGTATTCTCAAAGCTCTTAACTTACATATTTTTTTGAATCATAAATATTCCCAAGAAAGGTTCAAGCCTTGACGGGCTCATAACCTTTGATGGGTTTTTTGTAATTGAGCCTGGAATCATTCCTTATGACAGTCAAAAGAGCTTCTAGCTAGGAAATTATAAGCAAAATCTGGAATTTAGTTATGTCATTACCGTATGAAATTCATGATGATGATTCCAGTATCGCCTTGAATTGGATTATGATAGTTCCGATACTTTTTTTCCAATTTGTGCTTATCTCTTTGCTAGTTTGGTATGTAATTCTGTCATATGAAGAATCATTTGAAAATATACTTTATGTGATAATACTTCTTGGAATAATTGGTTTTGGAATTAAAGTATTTGCAAATTCCAAATATGTCAAAACAGAGCATAAAATAATAAATGTAAGACTGAAAATAATGCAAAAAATCAAAGATGATCTTTCAAGCAAGGAATTCAAAATAGGACTGACAATAGAAATAATCTCAGTGTTGGTAATCTTTGTCATGTTAGAGCTTCAAAAAGAGTCTTCATATGATCTTGGAATTGATGTTTTAAATTCTATTGTAGGAATATTCATTCTATACTTTGTTCCAGGGTTTATGATTCATCAAAAACTAAGACATGGTAAAATTGGAAACAGATTTAATATAATCTTCTTTTGTTTTGTGTTTTTGACATTTGGCTATGCATTTACTGCAATGATTCTCCAATCTTATCAAGAACATATTCCGCCAATAATGCTTAATCCGACATCTATTCCAAATCCTACTTTTTTTAATCTGGATATCTCACTGTTAGGATTCTATGTGTGGGTTTTACCAATTCAGGTGATTCTAGGTAAATATTCGTTTAAAGCAGTAGTGCAAATGGCAATATTTGGTTCGCCTTCTGGAACAACTGTCAAAGATAACAAATTTCCATTTTGATATCTTCTATTTGCATCTAATTTTTTAATGGGCATATTTGCGTCCACTTTTGTCCCCAAAATGGTAGCTGAGTCCCCGTGGAATTGAATCTAAGGTGGAGTATCTAACCGATTTGATAAAACTTCCCCGATATATTCAAACATTATACAAATAACAGGTCGAGGTGTGTGAAGTACATTATTTTAATGGAATTCAAGCATAAGTCCATGCAAAAATATAAATTATTTTTTACAAAAAACAGTTCTAATATTAAAAAAGGAAACTAACAAAATGAGGTACCAAAAGGGCTAAAATAATGTCAAAATTTGTATTACAAGTATTTTATTTTGTAATCTTTTGTCTACTAAAGATTGATTAAAAGTAAACCTTACAAGCACGAATTTTGTTTAAAATGAGCCTAAATCTAAAAAGAGTTTAAAATCTAAAGGTTTTTGGGGTTTAATTCTTGATTGTCATCAAAATTTTGTTAGTTTACATTCTTGACCTTGTGCCCTACATTCAGAGCAGTATATCAAAGGTATTCTGTCTTCTTTGATGTTTTTAAAATGCAGGTGTGATTCCATAGTATGACCACATTCAGAATTTTTGCATTTTGCATCTTTGTTATCATATAGTATCTTGATTGAAGATTCTTCCATAGTTTTATCTATTTTTTCGTGGTTAAATTATTATCGAATTGTTGATTTTCTACAAGAATTATGAATTAAAGTATTTGACCACGAAAAGAGTTTAGAATTAATTCAAAAATGATTATAGTATAAGTGGCAATGTATTACAAATTTTCTATACCTAATACATCATAATATGCACGAGGAATCATTTTTTGAGCTTTGAAAAATACGTTGTTGGCTGCAGTATCAAGCACATATGTTCTTGCCCAATCATCCTCACTTCTAATTGAGCGTCCAAATCCTTGAAGTAGTTTAGTTAGAGTTTGAGCAGTATACCACAAAGGAAATTTATCCATTTTTGCTTTTGTTCTTTTTTCTTTATAGTTTGGATATGGCACTTTTGCAATAATTTGAAATCGAGACAAATCATCTTTAAGATCAACACCTTCCCACAATGAAGAGGAAAGCAACACTCCTGTAGGATCAGCAGCGTGTTCAGTAATAATCTCATCCTGTGTTTTGCCATCTTTGTTATAGCTATGACAAATTCTAATTCGTTGAGTATTTTTTGGTGATAGATATCGTAGAATTTTTTGGCAGCGTGGTATAGATGAGGTCAATATCAGTCCCCTCTCAGTTGAATGCTCATCCATTATCCTATCAATCGTTTTTATCACTTCAAGCTCATCATCTTCAGTTGAACCATAGCTTAATCGCTTAATGTTTAGAAGATCAATTCTTCGATGTTCGATTGGAAATGGAGATTTCGGTGTATCAATAAATGCAACATCATCTTGTTTCAAACCCATATTTTCACAAAAACTAAACCTATCAATTGTTGCAGACATAAATATTTGATATTCAGTGGTAAAAAATGAATTAGCAAAAGATGAAACATCGATTGGCTTTACAGAGATTGTTCTGAAATTTCCGTTGAGATCCTCAACTGGATCATTTACTACAAAATTATTCTTGTTGGCAAGTATATCGATTTTAGCTTGAGCTGCTCTGTCATATCTTCTCTCTAGTCTTGTAACAGACTCATAATCAGGTTCATTTTGATGTGAACTGCTCTCTTTGATATCCTTGATTTTTTTGGCATATGCATATGCTATGTCATCAATTAGCTGTATCATTGAATCTAAATCTGTAAAATCATATTTTGTGGCATTGAGGTTACATTCTTCTACCTGACCACCAAATATGTCAAATCCAATAAACTGCATTATTTGGTCTTCTATTTTATGAGCCTCATCAAATATCGAGACTTTTCTATTTAGATAATCCTCAAAAAGTTTTCTGTTGAATTTCATTATTTGAAAAAAAGCATGATAATTCCAAAGAGAGTGTTTTGAAACAAGTGCATCATATTTTTGAAGATAGTAATGGCAAGATTCCGCTTCTTGAGTATGGTCATCTACTTGTTTTATCGTGGGCTTGAATTTGCAGATTTCAACTATCTCCTTGCCGTTTTTGTTGATTCTTTCTTGACATTGTCCTTTATCACATGTTAATCCCCATCTCATGGCTCTTCTAGGATTATCTACTTTTTCTAACTCCATCATTTTCAGACAGGGAAAATTTTGTTTTCCTTTAACGGGTTTTAGAAATGGGATATCTTTGATGTATTGATCCTGAAGATGTTTTGAAGCAGTTATAGTAAATGAGCTATCAAAATATCTTGCAATGGTGGCACCAACTAGTGACTTTCCAACACCTGTTGGAGCGCATAGAATAATTTTCTTGTAACCAGAATTTAGTTTCTCTTCGATTTCAGAGATGATCTCTTTTTGAATATCACGGGGAGAAAATTGTTCTGGAAATTTTTCTAAAAGAGACAGGATTCAATCTGTTTTTCTTTAATATTAAAAGTATGAAGGTTCTAGTATTATCACGATTATGCAATGTAGTTTAATACCAGTAATAACATAAATGATTATGGAGTTATTAGAAGATAAAATGAGAGTTTGGCTAGATAGCGCCAAATTTGTCAAAGCAGTTCCAGGTGTGTATGTTTTGTACAACAGAAACAAAGATGTGATTTTCATAGGAGAGAGTGATAATTTAGAAAAAACATTCACATCATATGTAGATACAGAATTTGAAGGAAATGAATGCAAACAAAAAACCCAGTCATATCAGCGAGAATTTACAGATAATCCAAAAGAGCGCCAAGTACAATTAATTGAAGAATTCAAAAAAGAATCAGGAAGATTGCCAGCATGCAATACTGAAATAAGATTAGAGACTCATTAATTCCATTTCAGACCTTTAGAAATTTAATTCACTATTCATGTGTATTTTAATTAGGCGTGAACATAGAGAAAGTATTTAATTTAAGATCGACGTAAGCAAGGAATGCACCAGTGTTATTATTGTGAACAGATTTTTGATTCAAAAGAAGCATTGTATGATCACGTAGAAATTCATTCAGACATAGAGAGGAATCAAGAGATAATGGATAAAAAGAAAAAAGAAAAAAAAGGCTAGATTTGCCTTTTTCAAATAAAAACATACTAAACAAAATTACAGTAAAGGTTAGAAAAGATACATTCAGGAATACAAATAACAATTTTTAAAATAAAAAAACATGGATTGGGTTGAATCATTACTGAAAAGATCATGCGATAAAACATTGACAAAAGAAGAAGTATTACGTAGTCTATTTCACATGATTGAAATAAATGAGAACACATTGAATC
The DNA here is from genome assembly GCA_021414365.1 of Nitrosarchaeum sp. Classification (GTDB taxonomy): domain Archaea; phylum Thermoproteota; class Nitrososphaeria; order Nitrososphaerales; family Nitrosopumilaceae; genus Nitrosarchaeum. The sequence goes on along the minus strand of JAIOOR010000019.1, from coordinate 55,577 downwards.
ATATACAATCAGACAAACGAGACTTTGGGCCTGAACTAGAAAAATTAAAGCAGACAGAAATCAGTGATTTGGATTTTCATTTAAAATATTATCGTAGTCTTGTAAATTACATTAACTCAATTCCTGAAAACAAAATGATTAAACGGTAAGAAAAAAATACTAAAACAGGAAAATAAATCAAGACTATTAAGAGTTAAAAAAAGAGAGTTATATCATATCTCGTAATTTTTTAAATACATTATCGTATCCTAGCTGTTTTTCTAGTATTTGCCCAAAATCAGTTGAATTATCATACTCTTCTTGCTTTTCATAAAGAAATTTTTCCCATTTTTCAATTTCGTGTGCAATCATTAAACCAGAGTCTTCACGTGCAAATTGTTTTTGCTGTTCTTGATTTTGTCCCCTAGTAGGAAATTTTTTTCCAGCAAACACATTTTGAATATGTTCTACAATTTCTGGTCTTAGGGATTCTGCAAGATCAAAATGTCCTTGCTCATGCTTTAATAAATTAGATGTTGCTTGAGATGACCTTACCCAAGAGAGAAGGGGGTAAAACTCAGTTGTCAAATTAATATTCTCAATAAAAAATCTAATTTGTTTTCCAACATTCTCAGAATTAATAGTCCAAGTATAACGATATTTGATAACACTGTGAGCATCTTCAAAAGATGCAGGATTGAATTCTGCTTTAAAATCAGACCAAGTCAATAAACTATCCACAGACCAAGAAATAGAGGTAATTTGACTCATGATAAGATGCACTATAGATGAGAATAAAATTATTGATTTTTTTTAGTAAAATTTTACGTGTAAATATCAATCATTTAGTAAAATCGTGATAAAAATTTTAGAATCTTTTCCCATCCCGCTCACTGTAAATTCCAAAAGATTGAGAAATGTCAAAACCCAACCATGAATAATTTTCATTTTCTAGAGACTTGTGCAGATTTTGATGTTCAACTAGTTCTTGTTCACCCCAATTTCCGCTAAATTGGAAATCACATTTTTCTAATTTATTGAATTTTCTTGCACCCTTACAGATTATCATGGTGACTATAACCATAGGCTTTAGGTTTGAAAAGTTTTTGGATTTAAAAGAAAAACATGTTTGACGGCCTTAGAATTCTAGGGCATGGTCGGGTTAAGGCAAACGTAGGAATGCCGCCAAACAAGATGACTCAAAAACACTATCTCATAGTAAATTAAAAGAAATTGTGTGTTTATTTTGAAAAACATGTCAGAAAAATCTGAATTAAAGAGTTTTCAAGCATATGAGTATTTGGGCTCAGATGTAATGGATACAAATTAGATGATTTTTTCTGACCATTTTGATCAGTTAACAAGACATGTTTCATTTTAAGAATTTTTTAAAATTGAAAACATAAACAAAAGCAAGGGCTTTGCTTGTTTGATGGCTTTATCATATCCCCCAAAGGGACAGATGCAAAAAGACATCAAACATGCTTGCTTTTATCTAAAAACTATTAATTTTAGATAAGTCAAATTAATTTATGAATCTAAAATTCATGATTTCAATGGGGATTTCAATAATATCATTAATTGTCGGTTTTATCTTATTATATGATATTTAATAAAGATAAATTGAATCGAATGTAAGAATAAGAAAAGACATGAATAAAAAAATAGATGATAAAAGACATCAAGAACTTTTAAAACAAAAAGAAGACATGGAGAATAACAGACCACATGACATTGAAGCCATGAGAAGGTGGAAACATTCTATGGGTAAAATTCTAGAAGAGTTAGAATTGTTTAAAAAATAAAATAAGACTTTTATCAAATTTGTTTAAAATCAAATACTTAACACGGATGTGCCGATGATGAGTAATCAGATATTTCTTGTTGATTTAATAAATCACTGTTTAATTTAGTCAAATCTAAAATACTTGAAAATGCAGGACATGAATTATCAATTGAAAACAATTCTTCACAGTTAGGACATTGAATTACAATGTGCGACCCCCAATCACACTCTATATCATAAATTAAACCAAAAATTACTTTAAGATTACAAGAACTGCATTGTAACAAAATATTATCAAATTTTTTCAATTTTTGAATCCTGATTTATAATGATTTTTAAACGATATAATAAAATTTTTAATTAAAATGTGCTTAAAATAATAAAAAAATCATAAAAAACCAAGAGGATTAGGCATAAAAATCAGAAATATTCTGACATTGTTATTTGTTAGAATTAGGTAGGGATATTGTGGTAAAAAAAACTAATTTTATTCAATGATGAAAATATTTTGTCACAAGTTGCCCTATAGTATATCAACAACTATTCTCGTATGGGTAGAAAACATGACTGAATGTCCCACATGTAAACTATCCATGGAATCACACTCTACTCCAGAATTAATGGAGTGTTGTATGAAGCAAGTAGGCGATGATTTCACTGAGGAAGACAAGGGTACATGCCCCAACTGTAAGCACGTTATCAAAAAACATTCAGATAAAGAACTAGCAGAATGCACTTTAGCATTTTTTAAATCTAACATTAAAAACTAGATACATAATTCAAAAAAAAATAAGAAAAATTCACATCATATTTTGTAAGATAAGCATAAACTACGGTCTAATTGAAACAAAATATTGGATCAATTAACTGCAATACTTATTGAAAAATATTCTCCTATGTGGACAAACAAACAAGTTTGGGAATATGAACAAATTCATGAAGAAATAAAATTTGATGTATTATACGTGCAGCCAGGAAATAAAGAAGAACCTTCATGGAAATCAAAACTAGCACATCCAGTTAGTGATATTAGAGATATTCTAATTGGGACATTTGAGTATCTTGTTGATGGTTATGAATTATGGATAACACGCTCTAAAAATAATCAAAAAAAACTAGATGAGACATTAGTTCGATATCTTATGGCCGTAATAGTTGACACAATGATTGATGAAGAAATATGTTTAAAATTCAGAGAAGAGCATGACTGTTTGATAGTATCAATTGATTCTCAAGCTGACGTAATAGATTGTAAAGAATTTTTTGAGGAGTTTTATCATTTAGCGACTGGTTTTAATTTTAATGTTAATACGGGAATTCCAGATGATGAAACAGAAGCAGAGATCTATCTATCAAGGCTTCAAGAAGAATTTGATGAAAAAATGAAGGTAAAATTAGGAGACAAGTATCTTCCAGGAAATAATGATCCTGATTCGATTAATGCAAAAGAATGATTTGATAATTATCAAATAGCATAATTAAATTTCAATAATTGTATGATTCAAAAAGGTCAAAAACATGTTCCGATCAATATCCATTTTGTCTAATTAATTAACATCAACATTGCAAATTCTAGATAAAACAACCTGTTTATCATGGCAAAAGCAGCAGCAAAAAAACCAGCAGCAAAAAAAGCTTCAAAAAAGAAATAGTTAATTGAAGTAAATTTTTTTATTTCAAATTTTATTTTTATAATTTCAGACTAATTTATTATATAGTTAACCAAAAATCCATCTAAGATACTATCAATAATCTTAATCTTTAAGTGCATTAAAAGTAAAAATAAAAATCACATGGAACACACTAAAGAATGTGAATATAGAAACAATCATGATATGATTCATGCAAATTGTTTTTGTAAATGCCATAAAATCGTCACAATGGATGCAAAGAAAATGGATTCAAAATATTTTTGAGAATATAATTAGAACAAATCATCTAAAATCAAAATTTGACCTCTATGGAGTGCTAAGATTAGAAACTTTGCTAATTGGCAAGATTGGGAAATACACACAACCGCACTCAGATTAGAGCAGTGAAGATCATCATTCAGGTCTGAGTAGGTCTGATACCAGTTAGCTTTTCAAATGACAACTGCATTGACAGCTTGAAGTTATACATCGATGATTTTTACAATCAAGACAACGTTTACTTCTTCCAGTTTTCATTCTTAATTCCTCAATTCTTCTTGCCTTTTCACTCATGATATGTATTATCATGTAGATTCCTAAAGCCTTTAGGTATTCTTACAAGTCCTAAAATACCAGCAAAACCATAAAAGAACAATGTCAGAGAACAGAAAACCATTTAAACGATTTGGTAATAGATCATCACAACCAAAAACCCAAACAACTGAAGATAAAATCAGAGACTTTGTTTTACGTAATTCAAAAAACGGCTATTATACTAAAGTTTCAACACTTTCGTACAAATTTGATATACCAGAAGACCAAGCATGGGAAATTGTTGGAGGATTGTTAATGGATGGCACGTTGGAATCAGTGCATGATCAGTTTACAGGCGAAATGAAGTTATGTGAAGCAGGAAAAACATATCTGATTATGAATTTAGAACAACAAAGAAAAAGACAGAAATCACAAGAATTCAGGATGAATAGAAAACAAAAATCAAAATAAAATGAATACTATGCCTTATTGGAATAAAAAAACATGTTCAGATTGTAAAAGAATGAAATGCCAGAAAGGCTGTCTTTGTGATTGTCATCAATTAAGAGATAGAATAGATTAACACAACTCTTAATTTTACATAATTTAAAATCAAGTATTGAATAAATTCTATATCAAGTACCACACAACATCAACCAGGAAATGACATGGTAGGACTGAGCAAACAAAACAAAATAGAGGTTCGTAAAATCCTTACATCAATTGAGGGGAAGTTAGATGAGAGATTAATTAAATTAACCATGGATTTGATTTTAAAAACCACTTGGACTAAAAATGTGGCTCTAAATTTGTATAAAAGTAATCTAGATAGCATACCAGATAAATCGTTAAATGCATTTACCTTAGGAAGCCATTTTGGACAAATATATCAGATATCTCTTGATTTTTCCAAAAAATTAGAATTGTCATTGACACCAAATCAAAAAAATATCTTAAGAGAATTTGTATTTTTTCTAGTTTTGCTAAGTGCAGAGAATCAAGAAAAAGCATCATGGAAAAAAAGTAATCCTTAATTTTATAACAATTTAGAAAAATATGTGAGACAGTGTAAAATGTGCGGAACACCTTAGGAAAAGAACCTACAACTTTACAACTAGAAGAACATTGGAAGAAACACCATAGTTGGCATTGGAAAATCAATCAAGATAAAACACCAGAAGAAGCACTATTGAAAAAATAACAATAAGAAGCGTCTTTATTTCAGATAAATACCAAAAAGAATGTGGAGTTTATTATTACAATATTTTATTTTCATGGAGGTAATGACATAGATCATAGAATTTTTGGAAAAAATCAAACAGAAAACAGAGTAAATGAAGATATCAGAATTTTTCCAGCGGGAGGATTAACTAAGGGTAAAGGAATACATGAAAAATATTTGAAAATAAATATCAAAAACAATAATGATTTTAATTTAGAGTTACTCTCAGATGTTCTTGTTCATAAACTATCGTCAATAGATGATGCAGATAGTCTAAAGATTGGAAATAACAAAGTTGAACTAAATAAAAATGAAATAAAAAAAGCACTACGGATTCATTTAAATGAAATTTAAAATCGACGTCTTGGAATAGTGATCGTTTATAGCATGCCTAGACCACTAATCGAAGGCGCCTATTCATTATTAGATTACTGATATAAAACAGAGATTCTAAAATTTTAAACATTTGTTTAATCCAAATTAAAAAATAAAACTAATGTTCAAAAATAAGTAGTTAGAAAAATTCAAAAAACATTAGAGAACTTTTTGAGCTCTTAGATATGAAAAAATTTACAATGCCTTTGTAATACCAATTTTGTCATATTGAGCAATGTCAGACATCAAGGCATATGATATCAAAATCCATCAAAAAGTAACCATGAAAAACCCAAAACCGTATTTAATGAAAAATGGGTCATGGGCGCTCAAAGGAACTAGTTCTGCAACAGGGATAACTTTATTCAAAATCGTTGGCAAGAAACCTTCAATGTCCTTTTCAAAATTAGATTCACTGAGAAATGTGTTTACAAGCAGAAAATGTGAATGTGACAGATTCTGCTAATTTTTTTAAATAAAAATCCTTAATTTTACTTACATATGATAAATTTCAATGGATAAAGAACTTGAATTAAAGATTCATAGTATAATTTTAGAAACTTTTCAAGATGAAAAACGAGAGTGGTTAAGTTATTTTCAACACAGAGCAAAGCAAATGAATTTAGATCAAAAATCATTTTTCATTGGAATGATGTATCCAAAAGTTATTCATAATTTAGAAGAAAATGACATACACATTCGCATAAAATCAGATTCTTGGGGAGACCATGAGATTGAAAAGATTAATTCTATGCTTGGAGAGTTATATGAAAAACACGTCTAGAAAAAATACCATTCGAAAGTGTTAATTTGAGAAATGTTCAGAGACATTCATGTCTTATGAGATAGAGTGGCATGGAAATTTTTATGGAATTTCATGGGCATATGAAAAAGATAGATTAGTAGTATCAATGGTATTTGAAGATAAAAAAGAAGCTGTGGATATTGCAAAGAATATTGAAGACTGGAGTGATAAATTTACAAGATTAACAATTGTAGAAAAAGAAAACGGCGAATATTCTATTTGTTGTTACCAAGATCCACAAATTTCAAAAGGTGTGAAAAATATTGGGTTATATCGTACAGGTATGCCTCAGAGTGGAGGATATCAACAAGTAAAGCCAATGATTGAGAAAAAATCTCCACTAATACAAATTGCGCATGCAGAAGATGTCCGAGATATGAACACATACGAGCAGATATCACGATTGGTACCCATGAGAAAATACAGGATAATTTCAGAAAAAGATTTGAAAAGACAAGAATTTTTCTATGAAAAAGAAGCAGAAAAATACAATCAAAGAAAATAGTTTCATATATTCTAAATTAGGCTTTAAATAAAATTGAAAATGACTTGAAATATGTCTAAAATTATTGAACTTAAACGTCCTAGCATTTTTGGGCTTATTTTAGGAATAATCTTGACTTTGATTGGAATTACAATATTTTTGAATCCTCAAAATGATACTATCAATATGATTTTTCTGAGTTTGTTTGGCATTGGTTTGTTTATTTCTGGATTGAGCTTTTCAGTCCTTTATCAAATAAGAAAAACAAAAAACAAATCCTAAATCATTTTTTAAAAGCATGGTATTTTAAGACCAAAATAAATAACAAAAGAAATGACTGAATTCAAACTTCAGGGATCAGGTGGCTACATAATGGCAGACCTAACTGAAGAGCAAGCAAAAAAGGCGGATTTGGGTGTTGGAAAATTATTTTTAGCACCTGTAGGAAAACTTGAAGAGAGAAAAATGTCAAAACATTATTGTAAAAACTGTGAGGAGGAATTTAACAATCCACCAACAATTCATCTAGAAGAAAACACAAATGAGCAAGTAGCAGATAATTTAATTCTCGTAGAAAGAGGACAGTACACATGTCAAAAGTGTAGTTCGATAATTGGAGAGTATAGAGTATTTAAAAAACAAGATGAATCTAGTGAAGCAGGTAATGCAAGACCGAGCCAATAATTAATTTAAAAACAATATCCTTAAGTTTAGAAAAAATCAACAAAACACAATCATGACAAGCGTGTTATTTAAGATAAAATGCGAGAAGGGGCATAAATCAAATGCGTTACTGTGGGATGATCAGAGTATTGAAAAATACATAGCAAGTAAAAAATGCAATAGTTGTGGCTCAAAAATACATCAATTATCAAAATAAAATAAATTCAAAAACAATATTTTTGTCATAAATTTATCAAAATAAAAAATTATTCAAAACAGGCATACAAATACAAGATAGTACATACAGCAAATTATAAAAAAATAAATTTCAATTGATTCTAATTCTATAGAATGAAAATCAATCAAATAAAGAAATTAGAGCAAGCTAATTATTGCAGCCTAAGTTTCACATACTTTAAATCAAATTAAAAACAGCATATCAACATGAGATTTGATTCATGTAGAAGATGTGGAAAACAATTAGAATCAGATAAGTTATGCAACATATGCAATTTAGCAATTACATTTCATTGTCATGCATGTGGAAATATAACTGAAAAACAATTTCATCCTAATTGTATGCTTATAGAATCAAATCAGATGATTATCAAAGGTAGAAAATAATAGATATAATTTTACTCAAAATAGAAAATAAAAACAGTATTTCAAGAATTGCTTAATAAGTTATTTCATCTACATCAGGTGTGAATTCTAAAGATGAACAGGAAAAACTATACCCATCAGGATATGAACCAAAAGCAGGTGGCAATACAGATACCAATGTTAGAAATCAATTACTAGATCAGATACTAAAATCATCACCAACTGAATTTATCAATACTGATTTATTCACAGTAATGTCAAAACGGCGTTCAACTAGAAAGTTTACAGACAAAATAGTAGAGACTGTAAAAATTGACAAAATTATAGCTGCCGCAGATACTGCACCAACTGCAGGAAACTTTCAGGGATTTGAGATATTTTACGTTAAGAGTCCTGAAAAAAAGCAGCAACTAATTGAGGCATGCAACAACCAGCCTTATGTTAATGCACCTGTAGTTCTAATTTTTTGCAAAAATCCATCAAGGGTTAAAATGGATTTTCCAGAAGAGATACTGAAAAAATTCGCCATACAAGATGCAACACTTGCTGCAGCATATTCTCAGCTTGCAGCCCAAGCTTTAGGATTAAGCTCAATTTGGATTGGAATGTTTGACGAGCAAAAAGTAATGAAGGTCATCAATACAGATTTAATTCCATCATCAATACTATGCATAGGATACCCAAAGCAAGATAAATTCCCTAAACCCAGAAGAAATCTCAAGGAAATAGTACACGCCGTGTGGTAGAAAATTTACATTTACAATTGAGAAAAAATTTATTTATCAATAGTTTAATTTAAAAAAAATTATTTTTTATCTGCAATTCTTTTTTTATCTCTACATATACCACAAAGATAATTTTTTTTAAAATTCTTAATTTCAATTTTAAATGGCTCTGAGCCAAAATAGCTTTCAGATGACTTCATGCCTCCAGGTACTTTTTTTTGACATTTTGAGCATTTGAGATTTAGCTGAAAACTGATTTTTTTCTCATTTTTATCAATCTTTCCAATAATCATAATATATCAATCGTTTTAATTTTTCACAGCATATACAAATCTTAAGTTTTAAGTAAGTCAAACTTTAGAGAAAGTAATGGAATTTTTTCAAACAGAAGAGCCAGCCATAGAAAAACCAATAGTAATTGCAGCCATGCAGGATATGGGAAACGTTGGAAGCATAGTGGTTAATTTTATCAATGATAGTTTGAGAACAAAGAAATTCAGAATTGCAAAAACACCTTATCCCACATATGTAGTAGACATAGGTGGACACATAGAATTGCCAAATGAGAGTTGGGAGTACAAATATTCAGATGGATTGATTGTTTTTGGAGGAGGCACAGGTCAACCACAAGACAGTCAAGAACTGTATTCTCTTTGCCAAGATGTCATTGATGTCTCCAAAAAATATTCTGCTAAATTCATCTACACCCTTGGAGGTTTTCATACAAATAGAGTATTAGATAAAAACCCCAAAACGTTTGTAACGACTACCTCAATGGAGTTAACAAGACAAATGCAGGGATTAGGAGTTTTAACTACGCCTCAAAGATCAATAATTACTGGATTTAATGGATTGATCTTAGGTTTTGCAAAACAAAACGGCATTCAAGGAATTGGAATGTACGGAGAATTGAATCATCCAGATATTCCACAGTACAGAGCAGCAATTAGCATTATCAAAACATTGGAGAAGTTAACATATAGAAATTTAGGAGATACAAGCAAATTAGAATCGATGGCTCAAGAAATTGAGAAAAGTTTTGAAAATTAATGTAATGTTAAAAAAGAATTTCTAAAAACACTTGATTTTTTTATTGCGTTGATTTTATAAAAATATGCAGTTTACACATCAAAAAATAACAATTCCGTTGGCAATTCAAACAGAGATAGACGGAGTAAGATACTATCAAACGCCACAAGGAAACATGTATCCATCAATTACCACGATATTATCCAAAACATCTGACATGTCAGGTCTTGATGTATGGAGAGAAAGAGTTGGAAACGATGTTGCAGAGCAAATAATGAAAGAATCCCAGATTCAAGGAACAATGACTCACAAACTTTGTGAGAATTATCTTAACAATAAAGAATCAAATGATGATTTTTTAGATATTCCAAAGAATCATTTTGAAAAACTAAAACCATATCTGCATAAAATGAACAACATTAGAGGAATAGAATTGGCACTGTATAGCGATGAGTTCAAAATTGCAGGAACTTGTGACTGTATTGCCGAGTATAGTGGAGATTTATCAATTATAGATTTTAAGACTAGCAGAAGTAGATTAATGGAGCATTATGATAAAGTTCAGAAATATTTCATGCAAGCAACGGCATATTCTCTCATGTGGAAAGAAAGAACTGGAACTGAAATAGATAAAATTGTGATTATTGGCTCTGAGGAGACGGGTGATATTGCAGAGTTTATCAAAATACCATTTGATTTCAAAGATACATTAATTGAAAAAATAGAAGAATTTCATAAGATAGATGTAATACATCGTGAAACAAATTAGATTACAAGCACAAATCTCAATCTAGATAGAAAACTTGAATGATTAACAATGTTAAGCATTCCCTAAATATCAAAATCAAAAATAACGCTCAAGGAAAAACAAGGAGATAATCATAATTTGAGTCACGAAATTGAGCAGTTAACTATACGTGCAATTGAATTTTCCACATTACTTCAAAAGTTACATAAAGAAATGTCCACCATAATTGTAGGCCAAGACAAAATAATTGAAAAATTAATCATAGCGTTGTTATCTCAAGGTCATGTTTTACTTGAAGGAGTGCCAGGATTGGCAAAAACATTGCTAGTTCAGACAATATCAGATTGCATAGATTCAAAATTTGTCCGACTGCAATTCACACCAGATCTTCTTCCAGCAGACATTACTGGTACAAAGATCTATGATCATACTTCGGGAACTTTTAAAACCATAAAGGGTCCAATCTTTTCAAATTTTATTTTAGCTGATGAAATAAATCGTGCGCCGCCCAAAGTTCAATCGGCTTTACTTGAAGCAATGCAAGAAAAACAAGTTAGCATTCAAGGAGAAACACACAGACTAGAAAAACCCTTTTTTGTAATGGCTACACAAAATCCAATAGAATCAGATGGAACATACAAACTTCCAGAAGCACAGGTTGATCGTTTTATGTTCAAACTGTTAATTTCATATCCAAATAAAGAACAAGAATCTGAAATTATTCATAGATTTACTGAAGGTATTTCTCATAAGGCATCAAAAATTCTATCAATTTCAGATATTTTGAGCATGCAAGAGTTTGTTCCAAAAGTATACTGTGATGAAAAAATTAGAAACTACATTACAGAAATTATCGATGCAACGAGGCATCCAGATAAGCATGGTCTCTCGCTATCAGATAAAATCGAGTTTGGTGCATCTCCAAGAGCATCAATTTGGTTAACAATTGGAGCAAAAGCAAATGCTATTTTACATGAGCGTGGATATGTAATTCCAAAAGATGTACAAGATGTCGTATACGACATTCTAAGACATAGAATTTTACTTACTTATGAAGCAGAATCAGAAAACATAACTCCAGATGACATAATTAAAAAAATTCTGGATAAAATCATTATTCCATAATGATCAAAAATCAGATGAGAAAATGGAACAAATAAACGAATTACTAAAACAAGTTAAAAAATTAGAGATTACAACGAGATTACTTGCAGATGGCCTAATTACTGGAAACACAGATTCTATTTTCAAGGGACAGGGAATAGAGTTTTCTGAAATAAGAGATTACAGACATGGAGACGATATACGTGCAATAGATTGGAAAGTAACAGCCAGATTTAATCATCCTTACATCAAAGAGTTTATCGAAGAGAGAGACTTACAAATTTATTTTATAATTGATCTGTCCGAATCAGGTAGTTTTGGAAGCAATATTTCTAAAAAACAAAGATCACTTGAAATTATTGCAAGCATCATGTTTGCTGTACTTCGAAATAACGACAGAGCTGGAGTTTTTTTAGTAACAGATAAGGTAGAAAAATATATCCCAGCAAAAAAGGGTAGAAGGCATATCCTACATTTATTGACATCAATTGTAAATTTTACTCCCATTTCACCTAAAACTGACCTTAAAAATACCCTAGTAGAAATAGCCAAAATTATAAAAAGAAAAAGCATACTTTTCATTATTTCTGATTTTATTGATGAAAGTGAATTTCTAAAACCACTTAAAATATTGAGAAAAAAACACGATATAATTGCTTTAAGAATTACTGATCAACGAGAAAAAGAAATTCCAGATATTGGATTAATAGAATTAGAAGACAAAGAAACTGGAGAACAGATTCTAGTAGATACATCTGATGAAGAATTCCGTAGATCATATTCAAATTTAATATACGAAAATGAACTGCAATTCATTTCAAACTTGAGAAAGATCAAGATAGAAACTCTGTCTATGACTACTGAACAAAACTATGCAATACCATTGAGAAAATTCTTTCGGAGGAGAAAATAATCATGGCAGGATTTGAGAACCAACTAGTCTTAATTTTTCTTTTAGTGATACCAATATTATTTTACGTGTATCGTAAAATTTTAGTAAAAAAGAAAAAAGCAGCAATACAATTTAGTAATCTGTCATATATCAAGTCTACAATAGGAAACAAAAAATATTCTAAACGAGATTCATTTTTGTTTTATATCTCAATCGTGGTTGTCATGTTTATGATAATAGGATTTGCAGATCCTCATATTCCATTAGAGCAAACAAAAGAGGGCGTAAATGTTGTTCTTGTGATTGACGTATCTGGAAGTATGCAAGCAAATGATTATCCTCCCAGTAGATTAGAATCTGCAAAGAATTCAGCTGAAATATTGATAAATTCTTTACAACCAAAAGATAATGTCGGCATAGTAACTTTTGAAACTGGTGCCACTACTGCGGCATATCTAAGTCCATACAAAGATAAAGTGATTGAAAAGCTGCGAGACATATCACCCCATGATGGGAAAACTGCCATCGGGGATGGTTTAAGTCTCGGAATAGATATGGCAACTTCAGTTCCAAATAAAAAGAAAGTAGTGATTCTACTTAGTGACGGAGTAAACAATGCAGGTGTAATCACGCCTGGAGAGGCAGTAGTATTTGCCAAGTCAAATAATATTCAAGTGTATACTGTAGGGTTAGGTTCTAAAGAGAAGGTGGTATTAGGATATGATTATTTTGGACACCCTCAATTTGCGGAACTTGATGAAACTACTTTGAAGGGAATTGCAGAGCAATCGGGAGGAAAATATTTCAAATCGGTAGACTCGAACACACTAGATAATGTTTACAAAAATATTAGTCAAGACATCAAACGGGAAAAAGAAGAAACCAGTATCAAGGATTGGTTTTTTGCGATTGCTCTTGGGTTATTCTTTCTTCAATTATACATCAGATATGGTAAAGGAAGGATTATTCAATGATAAAATACATTGTGTTGATATCAATTTTTTTTGTTTCTCTTCCACTGGCATTTGCACAGAATCTTGAAATGTCAGTTGACCAATCCACATATTATTTTAAGACGGGAGAAAATGCAATAATTTCAATGATGATTAACAACAACTATGGCAAAGAAATCAATGGAATGTTACAATACACTATCACTCAGCAGATAAATCAAGGAAATGCTCAATTTTCAAGCTCAAACACACAAGTTACCACCTTGACTATCAGAGATGGGAATCAAACAGACTCATTGAATTTTGGGACATCTGATTCTCCAATTACATTTACTGTAAATCTCAGCTATAACTATAATGATGGAAATGATATGGCAGTTAATTTAAAACCATTTACCATAATATTTGTCTCAGACGAATCACAAAAAAATAATATACAAAACAAAATCCAAGGATCATCAGAAAAGGCACCACCTCAATCACAAAATGATCCATTTACACAACAAACACTTCAGCAACACATGGAACAAATGATGCAAAGTCAACTTTCACAAGATCCTCAACAAAGACTTCAAAATAACCAGATGCCACAAGATAGCTCAGCATTAAAACAGCAAATACAAAAACAATTAGAAGAAAAAAACCAACTACAAAAAGAATTTCAAAATCAATTAGCCTCAAATGAAAAATTCCAAAAGTTCCATCAAGGACTCGTTCAGCAAGGATATAATGTCACAGATGGAAACATAAACCCAATTTCCAACTCTACGGGAGATTTTGAGATTAATTATAAAAACAAGGAGGGAAGTTGGGCAAAAATTCAAGGCACAATGAAAAACGGCACTTTAACGGACATTGAAAAACACACTCAACAAGAGAGGGATGATTTGCTATCAAAATTACGAGAAAATCCAACTTTTAAAAAATATGTTGAGGAGTTGAATCAAGAGGGATTTTCAGAAAAAAATGTAGAATTTCAACAAGATAAGAATGCATCAAATATTCAATTGACTTATCAAAATCAGAAAGAGCAATCAGCTGTAATAAAAGCTGAATTTGAAAACCAAAACATAGTAAAAATTGATCTGGAAAAACCAAGTCAGGATTATTCCTATTTATGGTATGTTCCAATAATTGCCTTAGCAAGTTTACTTGGATTTTTGTTATACAAAAAAATTAAAACAAAAAAGAAGATCAAGGTAAGTCCAATGTTAAAAACAATACCTGAAAAACCATTTGATTATGTATCTGCATCAAATAGATTAATTGAAGAAGCAAAAAAAGACTTCAAAGAACAAAGACATAAAGAAGCATATGGAGAAATCAGTCAAGCCATAAGATTATTTTTAAGTTATAGAGCAGAATTAAAAAGAGAGATTACGAATGAAGATATCCTATCACATCTTACAAGTGATAAATATCCTGTAGAAGACATCAAAAATTGTTTTAAATTATCAAGTCTAGTTGGATTTGCAAAATATACGCCAAATGAAGTCGATTTTGATAAAATGTGCTTGTTAGCTGAGAAAATTATCAATGGACATTATGATAACAGCAAACTCAATTAATAATAGAAGTTCACCATATTTTGAAAATATGTTTAGTGTTTTTTTATTAAAGTAACAAAAAGAATTATTTTAAAAAAACGGATAGGATTACCAAAAATAACTGAAAAAACTTCAAAATATATGATTTAAAGACTAGATTCTAAACTATGCTTAAAATAAAGTCAAAAGATACCACAGTATACAACATGACTGATTTTATTCATGAACCATACAAAACCATCTTTGTTAGAGATTTGATAAAACTAAGCATAGATGATTTACTTAGTATGATGGCATTGCTTGAATCAGGCAGTGCATATTGGGTTGACGGGGTTCTCTTTGCATGTTTTGCAATGACTGAATCTGAAGAATTGGCAAAAAAAGAGATTCAGGGTCAAACATATTTGGATAAAGTGGTATTTGCAAAATATGAAACCTATACCAAGACTGCAAAACTTTCAACAAATATGGAAATTAATGTGTTGAACATGCAAAAAAGCCATCTTTACAGGGATTTAATATTGTGGTTGAAAAAACAGCCAATTTGGAACGAATAGATTCAACGATATAAAAAATAATTTGATATTAAAATAGATATTTTAGTGCCATTTCCTTAAGAAAAATAAATTGGACAAAGAGGAATCAGAGATATTCATAACTGAATTTCCAAAAGAGGGGTTTAGCATAATAGATCAGTTACAAGGAAGAGTTCAGTTTGCAATTTTAGATCAGATAAAGTTAATGAAAACATCTGGCATCAAACACGAAGAGATTAAAGAAATAATTCTGACTAATGTTCAGAGGGTTATAGAAAATTACAAATTTCAAGAAGAATAGATATTTTCCGAGAGTAACCTTATCTTTATACAAAATTTCATACAAAAACAAACAAGTGTTTAGAATTTACAGAACAGTGTTTTTATTTCATTACCCCTATAACGTATCAGGTAGTAATCAAGTAATACCAAACATCAACTGGATGTAAAAAGTGAGTTGGTGATTAGTTGTCAGTGGATAACTAGGTGGTTTTGATTACTATCTGGTTTTTCCCATTTTTTTTTGAATTTATGTAATTATTTATTCAGATGTCCCACATTTTGTACAGACCCATACAATTTGAAACATTTGAGCCTGTTTGGCCATAGAACTACCACATATTCTACAAGTTTTTGAATCCCTGGAGGACATTATCGATATTCATCTCCACAATCACCGATAGTATCAAAAAGATCATTTGATTTTTTAGTAATTGAATTTATCAAAGAATGATCTTGAGAATCAAGTTCCAAGTCAAACACATGCAAATTATCATCTCTATGCTCAGATATTCCTAGTCTCGTTCCAATAATAATTCCTGCAACAGATGGTTTATCTAAAATAAATTTTGCAGACACATTTGCAATACTAGAATCATGTTTTTTTGCTATCTTAGATAACACGTCTAGTAGTTTTTGAAATAGTCCCCATCCACCCCATGCAGTAATCATGTTATGGTATTTTTGCAGACTAGAAGTTGTCAGATCTGACCTATGAGGTTCTGGAGAATTAAGATATTTCTCAGATAAAAATCCGCCAAGAAGAGTACCATAGGTAAGAAGAGAAATGCCATGCTTTAGGCAAAATGGAGTCATTAATTTTTCTGCCCTTTGGTCCAAAATTGAATATTGGACTTGATTAGATACCAGTTTGAATCCTTTTTCAATCATGATTTTAACTCGCGTGGTATCAAAGTTTGTTAGTCCAAGATGTTTGATTTTTCCATCATCTCGTAGTTTTGACAAGTGATTTAGAGCATCAATATAACTTGAATTATTGTAATCCCACCAATGAAACTGGAGTAAATCAAGGGATTCGGTATTCATTTTCTTTAATGATTGGTCTACATAATATTCTACAATAGATTTTGTCATTGGTCCTGGATTTGGCACAAATTTTGTTAATGCCTGAGATTTAGATAATTCTTCTAAGGGTAATCGTTTATGAAATTCTCCAATATATGATTCGGCAGGACCATAAATATCAGCTAAATCCCATGTAGTAAATCCGTCTTTGTGATATTCAAGCATCTCTAAAATTGCAGATTCTCGATTTATTTGTCCGTGTCCACCAGATACCTGCCACATCCCATTTAAAATTCTACAAATAGGCAGATCATCTGCCAGTGAAATTTTTGGAATGTGCATAATATGCTATGAAATTGCACTTTATTTAATGAATATACAAAACAGATGAGAAGTATACGAATAACAATGTGGTTAACAAATAATTTAAGAATCACGTGTACACTATAATTACATGGTTCATTATTACATCAAAAAAATAAAGCGTCTTTCTTTCAAACCTAATACATGTGTGAATTGCAATAGTCCAAACATCGTAGAAGATGCAGTATTAGCTTCTACAGGCCCTACCCAAGAAAATACAGACTATACGCCATCTGTCCTATGTCTTTCCTGTGAGACATTGATGATAATCACTACAGAGCCAGGTGCGGGGCTTGGATTGCAGGCATCCATAGGTAATGAAGTAACCATGAGAAATTAATCATTCAAGATATCCAAGTATAACAAATTATGTAGTATTGAATTTCTAATTAATTTAAAAGCACCGTCATTCATCAAGACAAAGTAGCAATTGAATAAATTATTCTTACTGTTGATTCCACTTGCTCTTTCAGGGTTTATCCACTTGTGGAATCCTGTTGGATATCCCGATGTGTTTTTTGATGAAGGGGTATACATGAGACGCGCAATAGATTTTCTCAATACTGGAAATCCTCAAGAGGGTAATGTGTACGACCATCCGTATTTTGGTCAGATTGCAATATCATCGATTCTTTACGCAACAAATTATTCAGACATCAAGACAACAAATGAGCCTGATTCCTTACAATCACTATATCTAATTCCCAGAGTATTCATGGGAATACTTGCAGTAGTAGACACGTTTCTAATTTACAAAATTGTGCAACTTAGATATGGGGCAATTCCAGCATTTTTGTCAGCATCATTTTTTGCAGTGTTACCATTTACATGGATTTTTAAAAGAATACTGCTTGATTCGATTTTAATTCCTTTAGTATTAGGAGCAATTTTACTTGCAATCTATTCTACTAAATCAAAACATTCATCAATCTGGATTATTTTTTCAGGAACTTTGATGGGATTGGCAGTATTTACAAAAATACCTGCAGTTACAATGATCTTTGTAGTTGCATGGATTGTATATGGCAACAGAAAAAAGTTTTCAGATGTAATATTACTGCTGATTCCATTTTTACTAATTCCGTTAATATGGCCTCTTAATGCAATCATGCTTGATCAGTTTGATCTTTGGCAGCAAGGAATACTATGGCAAACACAGAGAACAAACAATGTATTAGACATATTTGGATTTTTTGCAGTTATTGATCCATTGATGTTTGTATTGGGTTTATCAGGTATGGTTTTTGCGGCACTTCGTAAAGACAAATTTCTCTTATTGTGGTTTGTCCCTTTTGTAGTATTTTTAAGCTCTATCGGATACAAGCAATACTTTCACTTGATGATGATCATTCCAGTAATGTGTATTGCAGCTGGAATATGGATAGAGTCAATTCACAGGGAAAATAAAATAAAAAAGAAATTTGTTTATTTTGGAATAATATCTGCAGTGTTGGTGTTTGGTTTTACAAGTACCACATTTTTGATTATCAATGACATATCAAAAAATCAGTTTGAGGCTTTGTCTTATATTTTAAAAAATTATGACAGTAGTAGCACAGTCCTCACAAGTCCCGTATATTCTTGGATATTGTATGATGTGTTTAAACGAGAAAATGTTCCAAAAGACTATTCATTTATTTTATTTTATCCGGTAACTACTGAAAAAACAGTCATCATGGAAGATAGTCATTATAAGATTGATCTGACTCGTGGACCTCAACTACAAAGCATGATAGATAATTCCATCATAGTAAAGACTTTTGATGAAACTATGCCAAAGTTTGATTCAAAAACATATCCATACACAAACATGCAGGCCACTGGAGAGGCATCAAAAATTATAATTCGTGAATGGATGCATGAGAAATAACCAAAAATCATCCATTCAACATAAAATCAAAGCGTGTCTTTTTTTATACATACTAAATGTAATATCTATTTGATAGGGACATACATTATGAGTAAAAATTGCTTATGTGATTGCCATTTGGATGATGCGATGATTTGCCTTAATTGTGTAGAACAGCATATTAAATTGCCATTATCAAAAAACGCCTAATCAGATAAGAATTGCTCAGAATTTAGCATGAAACAGTCAAATTTTACAATTTAAAAATTTAATATGAGATAAATTGGCATAGGCGTAATGTCTAGCGTGGTCAATGCCGAAGTATCAATAGTGATTCCTACCTATAATGAATCAGAAAATATCAAAGGTATACTACATTTAATCAAAGAGCATTTACCAAAAAATACCACAGTTGAGGCAATAGTTGTAGATGATAATTCGCCTGATGGGACGGGTAAGATCGCAGAAGATTATTTTGAGTCATTAAAAGAAAAAACAAGATATACAGTCAATGTGATTAATCGAAAAACAAAGGAAGGTCTAAGCTCTGCAATATTAAATGGGATACAGCAGGCAAAGGGCAAAATAATAATTGTAATGGATAGTGATTTCTCTCACCCACCACAACTAATTCCAAAACTTGTAGAGGTTTTAAAACAATCAAAAACAGACATTGTTGTAGCATCCAGATATCTAAACGGTGGTTCAATAGAAGGGTGGTCATTAAAACGAAAATTAATCAGCAAAGTTGCAACAACTATAGCAAAGAGAGGTCTTGGAATAAAAGAATCAGATCCAATGTCAGGATTTTTTGCATTCAACAAAGAAATCATCAAAGGAATTAATTTTGACGCTATTGGATACAAGTTTCTTTTAGAGATGATTGTAAAAGCAAAAGGAGTTTCAATAAAAGAAATCCCATATACATTTTTAGACAGACAAAAAGGAAAGAGTAAACTTGGAGTGAAAACAATTTTAGAATTTACACATGCGGTATGGAATCTTTACAGATATGGAAAGCAAGAACAAAGAAATGAAAATAGAACATCAGTTAGATTCGTATCAAAGGCTGCCAGATTCTTTTCAGTTGGAGCATCAGGATTATTGGTGAATTATCTCATGTCGATACTATTCACATCTAGTTTTAACATGTGGTATTTGCATGCGACCATACTCGGAATTGCGTTTTCAATTACAACTAATTTCTTTTTAAATAAACATTGGACGTTTGAAGATAGAGACTTTACTCCAAAAAGAACGATTATTCAGTTTGGTAAATTTGCTGGATTTAGCTCTATTGGGGCAGTTGTTCAGATAGGATTAGTGTATTATCTAGTAGATAACTTGACAGTATCATATCCAATTGCGCTTGTATCAGCAGTTGCAACTGCAGCATTTAGTAATTTCATTTTAAATAAAAAATGGACATTCAAAGAAAAAGTTTGGAGTTAAAGCAAATAATCTAATCATAAATCATCTTAGTCAGAGAAGGTTTGAATAGCAATAAAGCATACTAGAGACATGGTACTTGGAATCATCATTACTCTGGTAATTGCAGCGATCATTATTGGCGTCATAATAAAATTAATTCAAGGATCAGATGGGACAAAGAATTTAGAAAAAACTAAACAGTGCATTGCATGTGGATGTAAGACAAATTCATTGATTTGTGAACTTTGTAAAAAAAATGCTCAATCATTAAGATAGGATGTTTTAGAAAAATCCCATCAATGCCAAACCCATAACAATCAATAAAATTCCACCGAGTGTGATCAATAAATTATTTCTAGACATAGAAAATCTTGTTTAGACTGTTATATGAAAGTCATTTTTTCAAATATATTTACAGATAATTATCTAAATTCAGAACCAAGCAGATTCAAAAAGTACTCATTTAAACATTAGTAGAATTTTTCGACCAAAATTAAATTTAAAAATTATGTCAATGGATATCGTTTTTGTAGATAGATTCAATTTATTGTAAATAACAATTGTGGTAATTTGATGCTCAGAACACTGATGGCGATCCTGGCAATCATTGCTTTTCTAAGTATTGTTGATGTACAATTATCCTATGAGCATGGCTTGGGAGGAGAGATCTTGCCAGTACTGCTAAAAGATAAAAATGCAACATTATTTGTAAGCATACAGCCATCAGTTTTCAACCCAAATGATGATACAAGTTATCTTACCATCAGACTTACAGACAGCAAGACAGATGCAGTTATTGAACACGTTACGTTTAATGTTGAATTATTAAAAAATGGAGAACGAATTTTTAATGAAAAATTATATGATGATTTAGGAAATCTTAACATAAAGATTATCTCAAAAAAATCAGACAGCATCAAGATTGAGGGGGATAAAGAATCTACAAATGGAAGTTGGACTAAAAAACTAAATTCACCACTTACTATGAAGGGGCCAATATTTACTTCAGGGGGTTTGTACAAGTATCACATAGAAATTATCACAGTAAATTCTGTTGAAAACATCCTAATCAAAAAACCAAAACTTGATGGAGCAATAAGCATTGCAGAAAAAACAGATCATGAGGTAACAGGAATGGATGGAAAAAAGTACAGTGTGGGAATTATGTCATATTATGATAACATTAACAATTTTTTATTTGATTCAAAAAACAATACAATAAACTATGAAATGCCTTTTGATTGGAGCAAACAAAATATCAATCAAATCAGTGTAGTGCATCAAGAAATACACATTCCAAAAACATTTGCAGATATGCTTGCAACAAAATATGACATAACTCTAAACAATATACAATTAGAAGAGTCAAATGTAACAATTGATGACTATTCTGAAGATGCAAGAATAGTTCACGTGATATTAAATAAAAATGAACTTTTAGAAATTGTTAACAATGAAAATGAATCTAAAATGCATTTTTCAATAATACCGTCAAAACAAGTCAAGTTTCCATTGCAGGCAAACACCGGAAATGCTCAATTTAGAGTTGGATTGTCATGGAATCCACCTGTGATTCATCCAGAACAAAATGTCAGTTTCATTATTGATTTTGACGAACTGTTTTCAGACAAAAAACCAAAAACATTGACATATGATTTTGTGATAAAACAGTATGGAAGTGAGATATTCAGAAAGAAATCCACTGGACAGTCAAATTCGCCCACAGGAACAAATATTGAAAATCATATTTTTCCCTCCAATAGTCTAGGTCCAATAATTATATCAGTAGAGAAAATCGATGGTAGTGAACTTGCATCAGCGGATTTTGTTGCAGTTGTAAAACCAGTAGAACAACCAAAGCAAATATTTCCAATTAGACTTCTTAGCCAAACAGACAAAAATGGAATTTCAAATGATGGAAAATATTTTGTTGATCTGACATGGTTCCCAGCAGAATTATCACCAAATGAAGAATCAGAATTCATCATAACATTATACGACAAGAAAACTACAATGCCGATCAGACAAGCAGAATACGATTTTGTGATATTACAGAGCGATAATGAAGTATTTCGAAAACATGGTATTGCACCAGCCGGTGGCAGCTTTGTAGACTATAGGTTTTTAGAATCAAATGTAGGCTCTGCCACATTACAAATAGAAAACATCAATGGAAGTTCAGAGTATGCAAAAATACCAATATCAATTACACCTGAATTTCCATTTTCATCTCTGATAATTTTTGCAGTTATTTTTTCTTTGATTCCGATACTTTGTACAATAAACAAAAAATTAATCATATGATCATAGAGGAATTTAAGAAACAATTAATATTTTTTAAATTATGAAATACAAAAACATGTTATTTGGCATGAATGTCATAGGGATAAATATAATCTAGTTTTTTCGTTTTTTCAATTCAGAGAGAATTAAAACTAATAATTCCTTTTCACTTAATTTCAAAAGTTCCGCTGTCTGTTCATCAGTAAATTCCAATTCTTCATCAATTTTTTCATAAACATCCTCAGCACCCATGAACAGTCTAAAAAAGAACAGACTAAAAACTGATCTAAATGATATCTGGAAAATCAATAATAAAAATTATTATGATTTTTTTTATCTATTGTAGTGAATAATGGACATCACAAAACAGTGCAATCCCATTAGGAAGTGTCTTTGCAGTGATACGATATCCATCAGGCAATCCTTTTCCACAGATGTAACAATTTACTTCAGAAACACTTGACTTTACTTCAGGTACTTTTTTGAAATATAGATCCTGCATTAGTGATGATTTTGTCCCCTTCATGGTCACCTAGCATACGATCATTTATCATATAAAGGTACCGTACTATACCGTAATAGGCACAAATGTCATCTTGAATCAAAAAAACTGATTAGGACTATTAATTTAAATAATAAATGAGTAGAATTTTGTCTATGGGTGGACACATTTGGAAATTCTCAGCCGAAAGTAATACCACTAGAGTTATCTGAAAATCAATTTCAAATATATAATAAAATTTCTAGAAATTATTCACACTCATTTCTCTTTGAATCACTAACAGGTCCTGAGGTATTAGCTGAGACATCAGTGATGGGATTTGATCCTAAGATAATTTTCAAAGGATACTCGGATAAGGTGGAAATTACAAAAGATAGAAAAACAAAAACAATCATAACAAATGATCCATTTAATGAGATAAAAAAATTATTAGACAAATCAGATAACCAAAGCTACAGATATCTTGGTGGTGCAGTAGGTGTTGTAAACTATGATGCAATAAGACTTGTAGAAAAGATTCCAGACACTCACAATTCATCACAACCACTAATGGAATTTGGAATATATGATGACGGAATATTATACGACAACATACACAAAAAATTATTTTATTTTTATCATGAACAAAACAGATTTAAACAATTTAAAATGAGTGATGACTCATTTGAAGATTTCAATGCAACTGAAGTAACACCAAACATGAATCAAGAAGAATTCTCAAATATCGTCAACAAAGCAAAACAATACATTTACGAGGGAGATATCTTCCAGGTGGTTTTATCTAGAAAATTTGCTTTTGACACATCTGGTGATAATCTAACATTATACAAAACATTACGCAGACTAAACCCATCACCGTACATGTATCATTTAAAACAAGATGCCAAAACCATAATTGGTGCATCACCTGAAATGTTAGTAAGAATTACAAACGATAAGGTAGAAACATTTCCAATTGCGGGAACCAGAAAAATTACAGAAGATGAGGAAAAGAACAAGCAGTTAGCATATGAATTATTACATGATGAAAAAGAATTAGCAGAACATACAATGTTAGTAGATTTAGGTAGAAATGATATAGGAAGAGTTTGCAAGTATGGTACTGTTCATACAGAGGAGTTGATGCAGATTAAAAGATTCAGTCATGTGCAGCATATAATTACGCATGTTGTAGGTAATTTAGCACCTGAAAATGACATGTTTGATGCATTTAAGGCAGTATTTCCTGCTGGAACCGTATCTGGAGCGCCTAAAGTCAGAGCTATGGAAATAATAGATGAATTAGAAACAGAAGCAAGGGGCCCATATGCAGGAGCTGTTGGATATTTTTCATTTAACGGATGCTGTGACTTTGCAATTGCCATTAGAAGCATATTCATCAATGGAAACAAAGGGTTTGTGCAATCAGGTGCAGGAATAGTTTCAGACTCGATTGCAGAAAATGAATTCAAAGAGACAGAACATAAAGCTGGGGCAATGCTTCAAGCATTAAAGGAGGCAACAAAATGAAATTTCTGATTATAGATAATTATGATTCATTTGTTTACAACATTGCTCAATATTTAGGTGAACTCGGAGTAGATTGTGATGTTATTAGAAATGACAAGATAACACTAGAGCAAATAAAACAAAATAAATATGATGCAATAATCATATCACCTGGACCTGGAACACCGTCTGATAGAAAATATTTTGGAGTATGCAGTGATGTAATCAAAGACATGGGACCAACTACACCAATATTAGGAGTATGTTTGGGACATCAAGGAATCATTGAAGCATTTGGTGGAAAAGTTACAAATGCAGGGTGTGTCAGACATGGCAAGACAAGTCCAGTTGATCATACAGATTCAGAATTATTCAAAGATGTAAAAAATCCTTTTAGGGCAACTAGGTATCATTCACTTGTTGGGGATAAAACAATAATTCCTGATGTGCTAGAAGTCACAGCTACTGCAGCTGATGATGGAGAAGTGATGGCAATAAGACATAAAAAATATCTAATTGAAGGAGTGCAATTTCATCCTGAATCCATAATGACAGAAGATGGTAAAAAGATTCTTGCCAATTTTATAAAACAGGTGAAAAATAAAAAATGATCTCAGATTTAATTTCAACACTACAACAAAAAACAGATCTTACATATGAACAGATGAATTTTGTCATGACGGAGATATTATCAGGTAAAACAGATGACAAAGAGAATTTTGATTTTCTGTCCAGCCTTACTGAAAAAGGTGAAACAGATGATGAATTACTAGGTATGCTTGATAAGATGAGAGAGTTTTCCCTCAAAATCGAGCCTAAAAACAAAGGTAGGATAATTGACATGTGTGGCACTGGAGGAGACAATCTTCAAACATTTAACATTTCAACTACAGCCTCCTTTGTAGTCACAGCGGCAGGAGGTATTGTAGCAAAACACGGGAATAGATCGAGTTCTGGAGTTTCTGGAAGTGCAGATATTTTTGAGTATTTTGGATACGACCTAGATTCAGAACCAGATAAAATAGCAAAAATTCTTGAAAAACACAACATATGTTTTATGTTTGCACAAAAATTTCATCCAGCAATGAAATATGTATCTAATGCTAGAAAACAATTAGGAAAAAGATCAGCATTCAATCTATTGGGTCCACTATCAAATCCAGCTTGTGTGAAAAATCAAATGATAGGAGTTTTTTCAATAGAATTTTTAGACAGACTACCATTAATTCTAAAAAGAAACGGTGCAGAAAATATCATGACAGTTCGCTCAGATGATGGCATGGATGAATTTTCCACTAGTGCAACAAACAGAGTATGTGTTTTAAGAAATGACAAAGTGTTAATGAATTCAATCAATCCTCAGGTTGTAGGATTACACAAGTCGTCGCTAAAAGATATTCAAATTAAAACAAAAGAAGAAGCAGTCAAGACATTTGTTGGAGTATTAAACAATACTGCAAATCAAGCAATGATAGAAACGACAGCTCTTAATGCTGCAGGAGGATTGATTGTTTCAGGAATTGCAAATAATTTTGAAGAAGGAGTAGAATTGGCATTAAACACAATTAAAGAAGGTAAAGCATTCAAATTATTAGAAAGATTTGTTGCAGATACTGGAGATATTTTAAAATTAAAGGAGATGGTATGATGACTGAAAATATTTTAAAAAAACTAGTAAATAATTCACAGAGTGCAATTGATGATGGAGTATATGATGTAGATGTAAAATTGCAAAGATCAGAAAAAGATTTTTTGCAAATCATAAAATCAAATAAACATGCAACTTTACTTACAGAGGTAAAATTCTCATCCCCATCTCTTGGCAAAATTCGAACAGCATCAAATCCGGTTACCATAGCAAAGCAAATGATCGAAGGCGGGTCTAGGGCACTTTCAGTGCTTACTCAGCCTCACTTGTTTAATGGCTCTCCCCAATATTTTATCCAAGTAAGACAGGCAGTAGATGTTCCATTGTTAATGAAAGACATTATGATTGATACAATACAAATTGATGCTGCAGAAAAAATCGGTGCAGATTACATGCTAGTTATACAGTCATTGTTTGATCAAGGGTTTCTCAAAGACATTGACGAATTCATAGAATATGGTCATAAAAAAGGGTTAAAAATTCTGCTTGAAGTTCATACAAAACAAGAATTTCAAAATGCTTTAAAAACAGAATCAGATTTAATTGGAATTAATAATAGAAATCTAGACACTCTTGAGATTGATCTTAAAACTACAGAAAGAGTACTGGAGGGATATACGAAGACCAGACCCATCATATCTGAAAGTGGGATTGAGACAGTGGAAGATATCCAATATCTAAAAAAGTGCGGAGCTGATGCATTCCTAATAGGATCTAGCATAATGAAAAGCGATAATATCGAAGAGAATGTCAGAAAATTGGTGAACGCGTATTGAAATATCCTAAAGATGGTAGATTTGGAGAATTTGGTGGAAAATATATTCCAGAAACACTGGTTCCTGCAATAGAAGAATTAGAAGAAAATTATCTCAAATTCAAAGACAATAAAGATTTCAAAAGAGAATTAGACTATTATCTAAAACAATATGCCGGAAGACCAACTCCGTTATACTATGCAAAAAATTTATCAGAAAAATGTGGTGGCGGTAAAATATATCTAAAAAGAGAAGATCTTCTACATGGGGGGGCTCATAAAATAAACAACACGTTGGGTCAAGCTCTACTTGCAAAAAAGATGAATAAAAAAAGGATCATAGCTGAAACTGGAGCAGGTCAACACGGAGTAGCTACTGCAATGGCATGTGCAGTTTTGGGAATTAAATCAGAAGTGTACATGGGCTATAAAGACACCATAAGACAAAAACTAAACGTTTACAGAATGAATATGCTTGGATCTAAAGTTCATCCGGTAAAATCAGGCTCAAAAACACTCAAAGATGCAATCAATGAAGCAATTAGAGACTGGATTACAAATGTGGAAACAACGTATTACCTATTAGGTTCTGCAGTAGGACCTCACCCATATCCTGTTATGGTTAGAGATTTTCAGAGTGTGATTGGAGAGGAAATTAAAGTTCAAATGAAAAAAATTTCAAACAAAGGACCAGATACAGTAATTGCATGTGTCGGTGGAGGTTCAAATGCAATTGGAACATTTTATCCTCTTATTGACACAAATGCTGAAATCATTGGAGTAGAAGCTGCAGGCAAGGGATTAAAATCAAAATATCATTCTGCAACACTGTCAGCTGGAAGTAAAGGAGTACTACATGGAATGATGACATATCTATTACAAGATGAAGAAGGTCAGATTACAGAGACACATAGTATTTCAGCAGGGTTAGATTATCCGGGTGTTGGTCCAGAGCACTCTTATCTTAAAGACACTAAAAGGGTAAAGTACCATTCAGCAACAGATGCTGAAGTAATTGATGCGTTTTTGATGTTGACTAGAACTGAAGGAATAATTCCAGCACTAGAATCATCTCACGCAATAGCAGAAGCAATGAAGATTGCAAGAAAGAGTAAAAAATCAGAATCCATAGTAGTTACACTTTCAGGAAGAGGGGATAAAGACGTTGAAGAGGTACAAAAATATCTGAACAAACATGGCAAGAATTAAAGAAAAATTTGCAGAACTTTCTGCAAAAAAAGAAAAAGCATTAATCGCATACATAATGGTAGGATACCCAAATGAAGCAGCTACAATGGCGGCAGTTAGAGGATTGATACATGGCGGGGCAGACATTATTGAACTAGGATTTCCTTTTTCAGATCCTCTTGCCGATGGCCCTGTAATTCAAAATGCCAGTACTGTATCACTTCACAATGGAACAAAAATTAACAAATTTTTTAACATTGTAAAAAAGATCAGAAAAGAAACTGAAATTCCTCTGATTCTAATGACATATACCAATATTTTGTATCATAAAGGATATCAAAAATTTATTGTAGAGGCTAAAAAAGCAGGAATTGATGGATTAATTCTTCCAGACATGTCTATTGAGGAATCAAAAGAATACCTGGAAGCTACTAAAAACATGATGGATACGATATTTTTGATTTCCCCAAATACAACAAAATCAAGAATAGAAAAAATTACAAAGTCATCTTCGGGATTTTTGTATCTTGTTGCAGTGTATGGCACTACAGGAGTAAAAACAGGAATTCAAAACTATACGCTAAGAGCAATAAAAGGAGTTAAAAAAATAACCAAAGGAAAGATCCCAGTAGGTGTAGGATTTGGCGTTTCAACTCCTGACGATGTCAAAAAATACATCAAGACGGGAGCAGATGCAGTAATTGTAGGCAGTGCGTTTTTGAAACTAATTGAGAAAACACCTCAAAACAAAAGAGAGTCAAGCGTTACAAGATTTACAAGGAGTCTCAAAAAAGAGACAATCCAAAAATAAATTGTATAAAAAATAGATCCAGATTTAGATCGTAGATTAGTTAAAAATCGATTTGATATATCTGAAACAACTAAAAAACATTGATTTATTGTTAATGTACAAATTATCCTTTATCTTTATTATCTTGTAATATTATGCGCTATCTCGGAGGAAATTGTCTTGGACAAAAAGAAAAAATAATCTCAAACAACTTGTCTAACCTGCATAATGCCGTTAAATCGATTAAATCTGTGACTTCCTAATCAGGACATTTTCTTTTTTATTTTTCTAAAATCTTTTAACAATCCTTAATTATTTCACATACATTCTATAATTATGACAAAAAGTATCAGCTGTGCAGATGTGGGAGTTAAATGCAGATGGTCTACGACTGCAAAAACAGAAGAAGAGTTGATGAAAAAGGTTGCCGAACACGCCAAAAAAGAACACAAAGACATCAAAGTAACACCGGAAGTTGTAGCAAAAATAAAATCACACATAAAGGAAATCTAGATCAGATTCATTTTTCAATTTTTTCCTAAATATTTAATTGAATTAGAGAGTAATAGATTTAAAAAAAAAGTATTTTCATTTCTAATAATAAATTATACTAGGTTTTTTTCAAATCTATAGTCGAATTTTACCACATTTCCTGCACGATAATGTTCCATTATGTGCATATTCATGGCTACAGGGCTCAGATTCAACCATCATAATTGGATTCCAAAAAATGGTAATATTATCAAAGAACAGTGTAAACTTTGAGTGAGCAAACAAAATCATTTTACTAAAAATTCAAAACAAATCAAATTAAAGTTTCAAAAATGATTAACATGTATCGAATTTAAATATGCAATCTTAGTAGACAAACTTATGGAGCTTTTTCACAATAAGAAAAATGACTGCATTCAATGTGATGCGAAATTCGATAACCACGATGACCTGGTAAAACATGTCAGACATGAACATCATAAAACTATCGTAACTTGTCAATATTGCAAAAAAGAGTTTATTCATGAAAAGGATAGACTACACCACGCCAGAGAAGAGCACAAACACAAGCTAGAAGAACGCTCACGAAAAAATTCACATCCTGAAGAATACAAGACCCAAAGTAGAGTAGATGCATTTAGATCTAGATTTAGCGATAAACTCTAAAACGTCAAAGAATAGTGGTCAGGTATTTTTAACATCTTTGAGGGGGAGCTCTATTTCAGTTAAAGACCACTATCTAGATGTTCTCATAAGTTAGTTAGGCACTGAGAAATAAAAAATATTCTTTAGAAAGATCAAACATACGTTAAAAAAAATATAAAATCTTACACACATGTAAGATCGCACCTTTGAACGATAGATCAAATTATTTTAGAATCATGAGAGCAAAACATACAAAAACTAGATACTTGTTTTCTGAATGTGCAGACTAAATTTATTTTTGTAACAGGGGGAGTGATGTCTGGTCTTGGAAAGGGGGTGACTACGTCATCAATTGCAAAATTATTACAATTAGCTGATCAAAAAGTATCATGTGTCAAAATAGATCCTTATCTGAATTATGATGCAGGAACAATGAACCCGGTAGCTCATGGTGAAGTCTTTGTGACCGAAGATGGTGGAGAGTGTGATATGGATATTGGAAATTATGAAAGATTTCTAAATCAAAATATTCCAAAAAGTCACAATATCACTACAGCCCAAGTATATTCCACAGTAATTGAGGCAGAAAGAAAAGGGGAATATTTAGGGGCATGTGTTCAAATAATTCCTCACATAACAGACGAAATCAAGAATAGAATTAGAAAAATTGCAGAAGAAGAACAGCTTGATTTTTTGATTGTAGAATGTGGCGGTACAGTAGGAGACATTGAATCCCTCCCATTTTTAGAAGCGCTAAGACAGATGAGAGTTGAGGAAGGACCACAGAATGTAATATTTGTCCATGTAACACTTGCACCATCATTAGATGTTGTAGGAGAGCAAAAAACAAAACCCACACAGCACAGTGCACAAGAGTTAAGAAGAATTGGTATTCAACCAGATTTTTTGGCAGTAAGATGTACAACTCCATTGGAAGAAAGTACAAAGAAAAAAATTGCGTTATTTACAAATGTCACTGCTAATGATGTTTTATCATGTCATGATGTAAAATCAATTTTTCAAGTTCCACAAATATTGTATGATCAAGGAATAATGGATTCATTATTTACAAAATTTAGAAAAGTAGGCATGGTAAATGCTTCTGCAAATTGGGATAAATGGAATTCTATTGCAGAGTCAATTATAAACCATGAAGACCAAAAAGTAAGAATTGCAATGGTTGGAAAATATGTCACACTTGCGGATAGTTACGTTAGTGTTAATCATGCATTAAAGCATGCAGGTGCAAAATTAGGAAAATCAATAGAGATAGACTGGATAGACTCTGAAGCAATTACAGACTTCAATATTTTATCACAGTATAATGGGATATTAGTTCCAGGAGGATTTGGAGTAAGAGGTGCAGAAGGAATCATAAAAACTGCAAACTATGCAAGAGAAAAAAATATCCCATATCTTGGAATATGTTTTGGATTTCAGTTAGCCACAATTGCATTTGGAAGAAATGTTTTGAAATTAGAAGATGCAAATTCCACTGAGATAAAAACAGATGCTAAAAATCCAATTGTTGATTTACTACCAGAACAAAAAAACATATCAGATATGGGAGGTTCATTAAGATTAGGAGCAAACGATGTTCAGATTAAACAAAATACAATATCCCATAAAATCTACAATGCAGACGTAATCAGCAAAAGACACAGACATAGATATGAAATCAATAAAAAATACATTCCAGAATTTGAAAAAAACGGGTTAATTTTTTCAGCAGAAAGTGATAATGGCAAAAGGATGGAAATGCTAGAGATTCCTTCACATAAATTCTATCTCGGAGTTCAGTTTCATCCAGAGTTTAACAGTAGACCCGGATATCCTGAACCAGTCTTTGAGGCATTTGTAAAAGCTGCATCTCAAAAGTAAACATAAAAATCCCAAAAGATTGAAAAAACTATTCTATTTTAGATATTTCGTAAATTTTTTGTCTTGCGTCTCTAATTGAGACTTTCTTTTTGACATATCCTTTTTTTAGCAAATGGCTTAGTGCCAATCTAACAGTCCTATCAGGAAGCAAAGTTTTGTTTGCAAGATCTTTTTGTGTAAGTGCACCTTCGTATTCCAATGTTTTTAACAATAATTTAGAACTAGGAGGCATACTAAGTAATTCTTCAGCAAGGTGAACTTTTTTTGCCAGTGCAGAAATTGCAGTAGAATCTTTTTTGAGTCGGATTATTTTTGCAGGAGGTAAAAACTGGGTACATTCCACTAAATTGTTTACTTTGTATCTATCTAAACCATCAAGAACAACTTCACAGTGTAATCTAGCTGAAATATCACTAATCTGAATAGAGCTTTGATTTGACACAATTAAGGGTCTTCGTGTAATATCTAGTGAGTTTACAGATATAATTTCAAATACACCTGAATTGGGAAATAGCATAGGTCCACCTGCAGACATTGAATATGCTGATGAGCCAATAGGGGTAGATACAATAATTCCATCGCTGTTATCGTGCCATACTTCTTCTTCATTTACACTTAGTGTGTGTTCCATAAGCATTGCACTTTTTGAGGAGAATACTGCAACATCATTTAAGACAGGATAAACGTTTTTTCCGTCAATTTTCACACCAATTCTTGGAACTTCTTCAACAGTAAAATTTTGTTTTTTTAATATTCTTACATAAGATGAAAACTCTCTAAGATCAATTTGTGCTAAAAATCCACTTGATTCACCTTCACTTATTCCTAAAACAGGTGTTGTTGAATCGAAAGATCTATGAAAGTAATTTCTAACTCCTTTGTCACCGCCCAACACCAAAATACAATCAGCTTGTTTTACTTTGGATTTTGTAGTAATTACAAAGGATTCAATTTCAGCATCATCAAGAATTTTTTTTATTGTAATTGCTGCAGATGCTGTTGTATCAGAACCATAGATTCCTATTTGCACAAAGAAATGAAATTAGGAGTACAATAAAAGGATAAACACATGAAATAGAGCACAATTTCAAATGTAATCCTCCAAAAATCATGCATCAAATAGAGAATTTTACCAGTTTTTCAAAAAAAACACACAAGAAAATATACAGAAAGATGACATAAGATAGATGATTATGATCAATAATGTATTGATCATAAGTTGAAAAATGAGACTGTCATCGGGATTCTTTCAGATACCGGTCTTAAGTCTTGTTTTTCGTTATTCTAAATAACATAATTTTCACAAAATAATAATCATAAAAATAATACGCTAAATTGATCTGTATTTTACTAAATTGTAAAAATAGGAAGCATTAGTCTCAATTGCATTTTTTTGTGGAATTTTTAACAAACCAACTTGTTTTGAGTCCAATGCAGCTTGAGCAGAACCACCTGCAAAACATAATGCCCAAAGAAAATCCTTTTCTTTTAACATTGTACAACAAAATGTTGCACAAAAAATATCACCAAGACCAGTTGTATCATAAACTTCTTTGTTAGGTAATGTAATAGAATAAATTTTGTCTTTAACTAATAACGAAACTTCAGTTTTGTTTGTCAGAATTACAAATTCTACACCTTTTTTTTGTAATGCACTCATCATTTCATCATGAGTGCCATTGACGATCATTTGTGATTCTTCAGGGTTTACCTTTATTGCATTGACTCCAGATAAATCAAGATCAGTATTTTTCAAAATCACATTGTTGTTTGAATCCATGTGTCTCAAAAACCCTTGAGGATCAACTAGAGTAAAACTAGAATCTTTTTTTATTTTAGCAAATATGTCTCCAGAAATTTCATGAAAAATTGGAGTAATCAGTGAACCGTCTGCATTTATGGGGGTGTATTCAATAGGATCGCATTTATTTAACAATTTAAGAGATCTGTCTGAACCAGTTATATCAATAGCAAATCGTGTTGTTAGTTTCTCAGACAATGCATTTTCGAAATGAATTTTGTTTTGAATTAAATATTGTTCTGGAAAGTCTCTTCCAAATTTCGTGTATAGATCCACATCAAATTTGAATTGCCTTGCAGTCAAACCACCATAACATGCAGCGCCCCCAATTTGCTCATGAGTGATGCCATCAATTGAAATGGTATCTATTGCGCAGTGTGAAAATAAGGCTAATTTCATTACTTAGTGTTTCAAATAGTATCGATTTAGTTTTTTGCATTTTGTTTTTCAAAACATTCCGGACACATGATATTTCCCTTTGATATAACTAATTCCATATTTGATCTAAAGCAAACATGGCATAAACCTCGCATTATATCAGGAAATAATTGATCTAGCATTAAAATATGATGATTTTGACAATTAAGGTACGATGTATTTTTTAATTACACCTAAAACAGATTGCAAAATCAATTCAAACTAATTAAAATGCGTTTAATTTTTAAAATAGATGTAATAAAAATTAGATTAACAATTTAAGATTGGAAATCATTCAGAAAATTTTTGCCAGAGTCTTATTATCTTTTCTTCAATCTTAGCATGTTCTAATGTGTAGGACAGGTTGCCATCTCTGTAAGTAATTACAATTTCATAAATCCAATTTTTATAATAACTTTCATTAAGACCTTCGAGTGTTCGAATCACTTTTGTTTTCTTTATCAGTTTTAATTCGTCTAATTTTTTTACTTTTCTATATGCTGTAGATAAAGGAATGTTTAGAGAATCAGAAATTTGTTGTATGTTATACTCAAAGTTTGATAACAGCTTAATTATTTCCCTACTCTGTTCGTCAGAGATCGTGTCGAGAATTTCACTTGCATCGTCCATTTCAGCTTCGTTTCACCGCTAATATCAAAACAATAAAACCTAAAATCTCAATTCCCTCTGAAAGTACTTCACCAAAAATACCTTGTTCTAAAAATTCCATTACGTCTCCAATTATTGTATCACCAACAACAATCAAAGAAAAACCAATAACGAGTAATGCCATTGGTGGATATTTTGTTTTCTTGAATGCTTTTGCTGCTAAATATACAAGCACAAATCCAACTGTCAAATGCAATGCCATTACTGCATAATGAATTTCTTGTGCCATCTGTAATTGGATATGAATATGCATTTAATTAATATCTTCCATTCTCGTTTTTTGAAAACGGTCGGAATCTATTATATTCAATTTTACAGATATGATTCATGAACTCAAAAGCAGTGAAATCAGCTATGGTTTCAATGGTGTTTTTGATGATAGGTACAGGAGTATTGTATCTCTTTGTATCTACTCAAGAAATTGCCGATGCGAGTTTAGAATTCAAAGAGAAGGCTGGAAAACCCCAAGAGTTTCCAAGCGGTGCTTTTATTGAAACTGCATTTTTTGCAGCAGTTGGTGCAGCATACATTCCAATTGGAGTATGGGCAACAATCACCAGACACACAAGTAAAATACCATATATTTTGGCAATAGGAGGTTCATTAGCTCTGATATGTCTATACATATTATCTAGAACTGTAGATATTCCATTGGTAGGCCAACAAGACGATGTTGGATTTATTGACATTCTAAGCAAAGTACTTCAGGGAGGAATCATAGCTGTTTCATCATATATCATAATCTTGATTAGAAGAGATAAGAAAACTAGTCTATTAGCATAGACTAGTTTTTTATTTTTTATTTAGTTTTTTAGTAATTGTACAAATCTCAACAAACATCATAACTAGAATTATAATTTACCAAATTATTTTGTACTCAATCCATAAATTATGCTTGAATGAACAAGATCCATGGAGTCAACCAAATATGAAGTTAGACGAATTTTTGGACTCTTGTTTATCTGTGTGGCAATAGCAGTGGCAATTGCATCAATTGCAAGTGAAATTGTATTTTTAAACAATTTACCAAAGTATGTTTATGGAATTGTTTGGGTAGGAGTATTTGGAATTATCTTCAGCATTTATTTTTTGAGTTTTAAAAAAAGGATTTCATTAATTCGTAATCGCATGAAAAATAGTTTGTCTTGGCCATTATACATCAAGATAATAAATGGTTCATGTTGGGCACTACCATTTGGCCTAATAGCAGTTTTCCCACAGTATTTTCAATATTTGATTTTATTAGGAATAGGATTAGGAAACTTTTCAACATATGTTTTTATGAAATTATTTAGCAATCAAAGTAACAAAGAACAGATACTCGTAGGACTAACTGCATTATTGGCCATTCCAATAGCAATAGAAATCGATACGTCGTTGTTTGTATCTCATCAGGATATCGCCATTTTATTATCTAGAATTTTGATTTCAATTTCATATGCAATAGGTGGAGCGTATGCGTTATTTTCAAAAATTAAATCAGAGTAATTAGTCACAAAAATAAAACATGATTTGATAGATTTTGATTTTTCCAATAGAAGGGGAAAAAATCAAAACCATACAAGAATATAAGGAGGCAGATTTGATTGTCTTCATGCCACTTAAACGTGCAAGTAGAGGACGTACAAAAGGCGGTAAAGGATCATCAGGCACAGTACAATGTACAAACTGTGGATGTACGGTACCAAAAGACAAGGCAAAGAAAGTCACAGGCAGAATCAATCTTGTAGAACATACTTTGGCAAAAGAATTACGCGCCCAAGGAGCATACATTGCATCACCAACAGTATTGAAATGGTACTGTATTTCATGTGCAATTCACTTCAAGATTCTAAAAATTAGATCAGAAGACAGCAGAAGACAACGTGGAAAACTTCGTTAGAAATTTTTTGTTTTAAAAAGTAATTTGTACCCAGCTCAGATCGTGAAACAGTGAATCATTTTGACCTTCAATCAATGCTCTATTATTCTTCATCGCTAGGCAATTTATCAATCACGTTAATGTAAAAAAATGTTAGTTAATGGTAGTTTTAATGAAATTACAAAAAATATCAATTTAGTCAGTTTTTTCTTTAATGTTTTTTGCAGTTACAATCATTCGTTGGATTAACGTAATTCCTGCAATTACAACTACAATGATCACTGCAGGTTGAATGAATCCAATGATTCCAATAATTGCAATTACTAGTAAGCGTTCTGCTCTTTCTCCAATACCGACACCTTGCAGCTTTATGTTTAATGCATCAGATTTTGCACGAGCATAACTTACGAGTAGTGATAAAGTAATTGCTAGCAGTACGAGATATGGTTCAGCATATCCACCAATTAACAATCCAAGAAAAATTGCAACTTCAGCAATCTTATCAAACATCGAATCAAGATATGAACCCTTTAGAGAGGTTTTTCCAGTTACTCTTGCCACTTGTCCATCGACCATATCAAAAAATCCAGATACTAGCAACAAAATTCCACCAATAATTAATCCAAATTCAATATGAAGACCATAAACTACTGCAGAGGAAAGCGCAAATACAAAACCTACAGCAGTCCAAAAATTTGGGGACAGACCTGTTGATGCAAAAACTTTACCAATTTTTTCAAGTGCTGGCTGCAATGCACCTCTGAGATTATTTAACATTAGATTTTCCTGTTATGTGTTGAGATGTTTTTGCGTAAATAGATTTATCATGTTTCAAAAACATCAAAGTTGGAAACAACTCATTGAGAATAATGCAATCGAGATAAATTCATTACAATCAAGGTAGACATTATTTTTGCTGCAATTGACGCAGTAGCCCCATTATCATACTGAGGGTTTAATTCCACAATATCTACGCCTGAAACATTTTTGTTTTCAAGTGAATAAATTAAATCAAAAAGTTCACGAGAGGTCATACCTGCAGCTTCGGGGTTTCCAACGCCGGGAGCATAAGCAGGATCTAAAACATCGAGATCAAAACTAGCATACATTGAATCAAAAGATGATACGAAATCTTTTAAAAGTTGAGGACCTTTTCCTTCTCTGACTTGTTTATCAGAAATTGTTTTGATGTTATGCTCTTTTAGAAACTCAAGCTCTTCTTTTACAAATGCACGTGCACCTACATGTAAAATATTTTCTGCTCCTCTTTTTTCAACAATTCTTCGAAGATATGCAGCATGACTTAGTTTGATATTTGCATATTCATCACGCAAATCATAATGAGCATCAAATACAACATAGCCAGTTTCTTTTGGAAAACTCATGTAAGTACCATATGTAATAGAATGCTCTCCACCTAAAATGAACAATTGTCTTTTCTTTGCAACTAATTCTTTTGTGATTTTACCAACCATGTCAATCATCTCACTAGCCAAAACTGTGTGGGTGGTATTTCCTAAATCTTCGATATTTACAGATTCTAAGTCAATGCCAAACTGAGGATGAAATATCTCAATATTATTAAAAGCATCACGAATTACGTCAGGACCAAATCTACATCCTGGCTTGTAAGAATGTGTAGAGTCAAAAGGAATACCAAATACAGTTGCTACAGGTTCAGAATCACTTGATGAGGCAGTGATCATAGGATTTCTGTTCATGTATAAATCTAGAAAGCTCATTTTTTCACCATCAGGTGGTTTTAATTATTTCCCTATATACCATTACTTTTCCATGCCTAATCTATGAATAGAATTATCAACATGTGTACATTAATGAAAAATCACTACATATTTTAAAAATGCGCAATAGAGTGAACAATTTGATCATACAACACCTAATGAATCAATTCACTCTAAGCATAACATATCGATGAACTGAGAATGTTAAGTCTCTGCGGACTTTTCATCATGGGGGCTTTTTGCCTCCATATGTTTAAAATTTACAACTAAGTTTGGACAATATGAAAATGATATAATTTAATTTCTAAACTTTGCAAATAGGAAAAACAATCTTGGTAGAGATAATTCATCTAGACCATTAATTGTGGTCTTTCTGAGAGGTATTTTGGAAGATTTAATCCAGTGAAGGGTTTTCCTTTTGTTTGTTCACTTATTTCGTTAATAAAATCATCAAATGTCAATTCTCTGACATCTCCAGTTTGCCTATCTCTAATACTCAGATTTTTTGAATTTGCTTCTTTTTCTCCAAGAACTAGAGTATAGCGAATCCAATCTTTTTCTGCATCACGAATTCTCTTTCCTATGCTTTCATTTCTATCATCAATATCAACTCGGATATTATGAGAAGATAATTTATCAGCCAAAGCATCACAAATGCTGGAAAATTCTTCTTTGAGAGGAATTACACGAACTTGTGTTGGTGCAAGCCATAATGGAAATTGGGGTTTTCGTCCTTCTTTGATTTCTTGTGCTGCCTTTTCTAGTAGAACATAAATGATTCTTTCAATTGCACCACTTGGGGAGTTGTGCAAAATTATTGGGTGCTTACGAGTATTGTGTTCATCTACAAATTCAATACCGTAGCGATTCCCGTTTTCAACATCTATCTGATCAGTTGAAAGTGCAGAAGCTTTTCCCATACTATCGACAAAATTAAATTCCCATTTCAAAACAAAATAAAAGAATTTTTCTTTCCACATTTCAACTAATACTGGTCTACCATGTTTTTTGACTAGATCTTCAATTGAAGACTTGTTTTCATTATAGAAATCTTCAGTAAATCGGATTGCCATTTCATAATCAGAATCCACTATACCCATTTCTTTTAAGACATTACGAGATAAATCAAATCTAACTTTAATTTCTCGAATGGCTTGCTCAATATCTTTGCAAAAAGCATGACAGTCAGGCATTGTAAATGCACGTAATCGTCTCAATCCTACAAGTTCACCGGATTGTTCACGTCTAAAGCTGTAACGAGTTAATTCGTATAATCTGTATGGTAAATTCTTGTAAGACATTTGATATTCATTTGCCATTAAGAATTGACCAAAACATGCAGCAAATCTCAAAAACAATTTTTTTCCTTCCGAATCAATATTGTATTGTCTTGCTGGAAACCTATTGAAATAACTAACCATACTAGGATGATGTGAATCATACATAATCGGAGTCTCAACTTCATATCCCCCATATTCTTTGACTCTGTCAGTAACATATCGTTCAATTAGAGATTTTATTAAACGGCCATTTGGGAAAAATCTCATATTTCCAGAGTCTGAAGCTGGTTCATAGTCTGCAATTCCCATTTTTTTCATCAGTGCAACATGTGGTGGAGGTTCATCTACCGCTCTCTTTTTTGCAGACTCATATTTTGCAAGAATTTCAAGTTTTGGATATTTTGAGAAATTAAAATCACCAATATTGCTCAATGTTCCATCAGGGGAAAGTATTTTCCAATAAGAGGTGATTTTTGATTCTCCTTTTAGTGCATCAGAAGTCATTTCTTTTTCTTCACCTGAACTTTTTTCTCCAGAACTTTCTTTAGTTACAACTTTGGAGCTCTCTGCAAGTGGATGTCCCTTTACTTGTACTTTGTATGATTTGGTCCAACCAAATGGAGAGTGAGATACTTCTAATTCAGATGCAGATGACTCCATCTCTTTAAGTAATGATAATGCAATTGAGGGAGATGCCAAATTTGAGCTAAGATGAGCATATGGATATAACAATAATTTTTTACAGCCGATTTTACTCATAGAGTTTTTTATTTGAGATATGGCGTTTTGTGCCACAGATGAGTCATCACCGTTTTCAATTGCCACAAATGCCACAACAACTTCCTCCAATCTTTTAGTTTCAGGAATTATATCCTCAGCGCTTTTGATCTCCTTTTTTGTAGGAGTGTATTCTATGCTGTCACAGTGTAGTTGTAATATGCGCACATAATCACACTCTATAGTTTTACTTTAATACGTTTTGAAGTATTCAAGGCATAACAATTACATTACTTGAGAGGGATGATCTTATTTTGAACAGATCAAAACTAATAAAACGTATTTGTCAAGTAATGACCTCAAATTCTCAGATTAAGACCAAATCAAAGAGGGATTGGATTTTCCCAACTAATTTTACCCCACATTCGTTCGTGAAAATAGTAAATTATGGTGGCTGCAATATTGAAAACTAGCGTAATCATTGAAGTTTGATAAACATCATCAGTAAATGCCCATAACAGAACAAACAGCAACAAAGTAATGGAACCACGATAGACGGCAGTTTTTATCAGAGTTCTTTTTATGCTCTCCATTAGATTTATTCAAATACACAATGTAATCAGCCAAGAGTTGTAGGATTACAGCACCGTCAACCTTTTAAGAACAAACAATGAGTCAAAGAGATTTTGTGATTCAAAAACAGTTTTTTAAAATAAAAAAACAGTAAGAAAATAAGGTAACAGTTTACCCGTTAATCCCACTCATATATTGAAAGTGAAAACTCTTCTTTAACATCTTTTTTAACGATGTTTTTCTCCAAGATAATTCTGTGAATCAGATTTGTATTATTCACAATTTCCAATCCTTTTAGAGCATCTTTTTTTGAAGACATTTCTTCTCCAAGAATTTTGATGATATTATCTGAAAGACCAGATAGATCCTTTTTGGCATGAGTTGTTGTGTGTAAGGAAAACACAATGGTGACAGACAATGGCTTTTCAGCACATCTTTTCCTTACATTCTCAACGTTCTTTCCTAATTTGGTAAGAATAGCTTCACGAATCAACAGTTTAGACTCTTTGGATTTTTTCCCTGCGGATGCAGGAATAATTCCTGTAACTTTGATATTTTGCAGTAAAACGTCTCCTTTCATGACATTATTAAAAACAAGATGGATTTAATCCGGGATCATAATAAAATATGAGTGAAAAGTTTATTTTTTGAATTATTTATTAAAACAAACATCATACAAAGGCAATAAGGGTTTTTTAATAACGTTCAATCCAAATACAGCAATATGCGATATGATGAAAAGGCAAAATTAGGAAGATTGTTTTTCAATCCTATCACGTAACGTGATAATGGAACGTAGGATTAATCCAGACATACCAAGATTAGATGTAATA
Source organism: Nitrosarchaeum sp. (assembly GCA_021414365.1). GTDB lineage: Archaea > Thermoproteota > Nitrososphaeria > Nitrososphaerales > Nitrosopumilaceae > Nitrosarchaeum. The sequence continues at coordinate 13,449 of JAIOOR010000019.1, read as the reverse complement.
AACTGAGCAGTACGATGAAGTGAGTCTTCTCCACGATAACCTTCATCATAAATCATTTCAACTGATCCATGGTCAGTTTCTACAAATGATGTGATTAATGAATATGGTCCTAATTTAGCATCAGATTTTTCTAGATATAGGCGGAGTTCAACTTTGTTAACTGAAAATCCATGTTCTACAAAATTACCTGATGAAAATAACACCTCAATTCTGTCAGGCGTACGGTTTATTCTTTGAGGATTGTGTAAATCAATAACATTCATTTTGTATTATGGGTAACCTGTTCCTACATAAGAAATATTTGTACAATAGAATCCTTTTGACCAGTTTTTTATGCCTCCTATTAGATAAAATGCGTCAATATCATGAGAACGTAGGGCAATTGTCATCTTCTTTGACTGTTCCTCATCTTTACCTATCAATATTACTTTTGAGGATTTTGATGCGTCTATGAGGTGTTTTTCATCAAATTGAATTAAAATCGATTTTTTGATATGACCTTTGGCATAATCTTCTTTTTTTCTCAAATCATAAACAACAACATTGCTGTTATGAGAAATTTGATCAAATAATTCAGATTCAGTCAATCCATATGACATGTCAGAATTTTTCATTGTAATCTCAAATGAAGTTCAAAGATTTAGAGTTTAAAGTTTAGCCAGACAGTATTTTAAGACAATTGCATCTACAACAAATTCAAAACATGTTAGCATGATCAAGCATGTAAGGAAAGACGGCAGATCGCATCGCTTTAGGAATTTATGACACAAGATTAATCTGTAGTAGGTCTAAATTCAGAATAATTGTCTCAAGAGAACAACCTAACAGATTATCTGAGTAAAAAAGTATCTCAGTACTATAGATCTAATATTCTAATGTTATCAGAACATGTAAAGATCACAGAAGCATGTACAATATTAAAAAAGAAAGATCAAGATGAAATAATAGTAGTCGATGATTCGTATAATCCATTAGGAATAGTTACAGACGAAGATATTTTAACAAAATTAAGCGAGTCTTTGGTTAATCCACTTAAAACAACACTTGGAGACATCATGGTGTTTCCTTTAATTTCCATAAGAGAAGATCATTTTCTTTCAGAAGCTCTGGAAATAATGCGTGAGAAAAAAATTAGAAAAATTGCAGTGATGTCAAAAAGCAATTTAGTTGTAGGAATACTTTATCTTGATACAATAGTAAACCTTGTAAAAAAATCACTAGTAAAAAAACAGAAACAATCTACACTGTGGGGAGTTATTTGGAATCTAGGGGTGGTAACACAATTCACGGGAGTCTTGATGTTCATTCCCGGAATAATTGCAACTTTGTTAAATGATCCCATAGTTGCAACAGGAATTTATGTAATGTCGGTCTTGCTCATAGTTTCTGGATTTTTTATGAATTCTTATGGGGAAAAGCAGCCCATCACATTAAGAGGAACCGCAATTCTTGTTTTTGCTAGTTTTATGATTTTGGTGTTATTTGGCATGATACCGCAGCTTTTTGTAGTGCATTTTGAATCCAGTGATCCTGTAAAACTATTTGCAGATTCATTTTTTGAAAGTTCAGCTGGGTTTACAACTGGGGGATTCTCATTAGTTGAACACCCAGAAGACTTGCCAAGAAGTTTTACATTTTATCGTGGATATGCACAGTTTGTAGGAGGATTAAGCTTCATCTACTTGATTGTGACTGTGTTTTATCCTGAAAAGAGAGTTAAAACAATGCAAGGATTTATTTCAGGAAATGTTCCACACTTAAAAGAATTATTTTCTATAATCACAGTTATTTTTTCAATTTATGCTGTAATAATCGCATTACTTTTATTTTATTTTGGTGGTGGAGGTGAGATACTAGATGATTTTGCTCTTGCATTTAGTGCATTATCTACTGGAGGATCAAGTCCTGATTCTAAAATATTTGATAATTTTACAACGCCAGAATATATCATATTGATGGCAGGAATGATACTTGGAGCACTTCCATTTGGTTTTCATTATGCATTTGTCAGAACAAAATTTCTTTCAATAAATTTAACAAAAGAAGTCATAGTGTACCTAATTCTTTTAGTGATTTTTTGTCTTGTGTTCATATTATCAATGGATGAAAGTTGGTTAGACAGCATATTCAATATGATTTCAGCTGGCACAACTACGGGATTTGCTACAATAAGCATGAATAATTTGAATCCAGTGGCATACACAGTTATGATTATTGCCATGATAATAGGTGGATGTGGATTTTCTACAGCGGGAGGAATAAAGATTTTCAGATTTATGCAATTAGCTAAATTACGATATATTTTTGATAGAAATTCTGTGAAAATATCTGAATCAGATAAAAAAGACATCGTGGTAGGATTGATAATATTAGCAGTATCAATTATCATTCCATTATTAGTCGCAGCATACATGCATACAATAGGATATGATTTTCAAGATGCATTTTTTGATGCTGTATCTGCAATAACAACTACAGGTCATGGTGCAGGTACAGTTAGCGCTGCACTTAATCCATTTATAACAATGGTTTTCGGGTTTTTAATGATTCTTGGAAGAATCGAGATAATTTTGCTTGTTTACATGTTTGTGCCAAAGCTCATGAAATAGATTGTATTGAACATTAAGAAATTAATTATACTAGAGAATTACATATGATGATCTTTTTCACGTTTTGGTTTTGAGTGTGCTTTTATCATGTGTTTTTTTGTTCGTTCTGGATCAGAAAATTCCATGTCGCAGATTTTACATTTATTTGAAAATTCATTATCTTTTTTGAAAACATTTTTTACCAAATCCTTTCCAAATGATAACTTTGATTTCATGATAAATTTAGGCATCAAACATTATAATGGGTTGCTTAACAATGTTAATTAAAGAATTATCCACAATAGTTAAACTATCATTATCTCAAATGGCAGTATTGACAGATACCAAAAAATATAGAGACAGAATATACATTGTAAAAGATATCATACTTACTCTTTCAGAATATGGTCAGCTTAATCAGACATCATTGTTTAGTTTTTGTGGATTAAACATTACAAAACACAAGGAAATTTTAGATAATCTAGAAAAAAATGAAATCATACAAAGAATAGAAGAAGCAGATGGAAAAAGAACCATTACAATTTTTAAAGTTACAAACAAAGGAATGAATTTTTGTCATGAGATAATAGAACCTTATGAAAAACTATTCCCAAGAAGAGACTCTTCAAATTCATAAAATTTTGAAATTTTATTCTTTATCTAGTTTATATTCGGATGAGATGAGTTTATCCAAATCATCGCGTTTTTTCAAATAATTTGAATATCTTTTATTCCAAGAACTCAGAGAACGAAATTGCTGTAAGCCCGTAATTAACCAGATACCAGAAGTGACTAAAACTACAGTTATCAAAACAATCAAAATGAATCCAAATTCATTTTCATTTTCTAATATATGTAGGAATTTTGGATGTGTGACCAAATACAGAGATAATACAATTGCCAGAGGGGCTAAAAATATGGCAGAAAGTGAAACTCCAAGCATCAATCCACGTAATTGTTGAATTTTTTCAATAAAGACATCCATTGACCTTAGGATGTCATTTTTATCATTTACCAAGTACTTTGCACCCTATGGATATTCAAGTCGTATCCTGTCATATGTTTCTGATTAATTAATGAAGTATTAAAATTTCTCAAAAATTTCATGCTTGATCAACATTCTGTTTTACGTAGTATTTAGTGAATACTTAACAATGTTAATTCAGTTTTATTAAAAATATTACAAATACAATGTATGCATAAAAAGAAAGAAACAGACAAGAATATCACAAATAAAAGAAACAATAGTTGGCGTAGATTAGAAAAACCTCAGACAGTCAGGAAAGAATTCTCATAGATATGACATATCATTGTAATGGAATATGCGTATTACACAAGACTACAAAAGTATCTACATCAAAGAAATATAAGAGTGGGCAAAAAAGATGCTCGCTGTGTTCAATTTTTATTGAAACCACAAATATTAGATGTCCTTGTTGTAATGCCCTTCTTAGAAGAAAGTCAAGATCAAACAAAAATCGTATGGATTAGAAATTTCATAAATTTAGATTTTAAAATACCAACTTAACAAATTAGAATCGGTTTTGATAAATTTACATCGTGTTACTTTTTGTTGAATTCGGAAAGAGTTTTTGAATAATAATCTAACATAGATGTGATAGATTTATCAATAGATTCAATTGTTGAGACTCTAAATTCAATATAATCTTCAACAAATTTTGAATTTAATTCTATTTGGATCAAGGTTAAATTTTTAACAAAATTCCAGTAATCGGCAATTTCTTGCATCACAGTGTGATCAATTCCAAGTTTATCAAAGAATTGTTTTTCAGATATTCGGCAAGTTCCAAAAACAGTGTTAAATGAGTGCAAGTATTTCGTAAACAAGTCAGAATACCCTTGTAGGTAAATTGGAACTTGATATTCCATTTTTTGGAGAATTTCAGAGGCATTATTTTGCGATAAATCACAGATAGAGATCTTTGATGGCTTTTCATTTGAGATGCTGTTTTTTAATGCTGTTTGCTCTTTGGTGGACATATTATCACAATGTATGAGCAATACATGAATTTAAGTAATGATTACCAATGTTAATTTAGATTTATCATTTAAATTCACATAAATTTTTCAGGTGTAAAAAATCTTGAATGTTTGTGAGAAAGAATATGTTAAAAGACATGTCAAGTATTCAGAAATTACATGTTTTTTAAAATAACAAAATCAAAACCAAATATAATTTTGGAAAAAACAGAGCGTGAAATAAAATTAAAAAAAGATGTTTTAGATAGTATTTTGTCTTATTGTCAAATGAAGCATCCAAATGAAGGAATTTTAATTCTACGAGGAAAGTCAAAAAAAGGCAATATCCTAATTGACGGATTAATTATTCCACCATTTGCTTTTAATGCACATTCTTCTTCAGGATTTCCACACTATATGCTACCAGCGGATATGAGTTATGTCGGAACAGTTCATTCTCATCCAAGCGGAAATGCACACCCGTCAGTAACTGATTTGAATAACTTTTTTCAACTAATTTCTTTGATCGTTGGATTTCCTTATGAAGATAAAGATATTTTTGCTTGGGACAGTAATGGAAATGCCGTAAAATTAACCATAATTTAAAAAACGTTTGAGTAAAATAATAAGCAGATAACGATTTTTGGTTTAGTAAATCAAATTCACAAGTATTATTTACGGTAAAATTTTGTTTATAGATATGGACCCACATGAATTTCACGGCAAAGATATTCCACATATCAAACTTGATCCAAAGATGACAATAGAAGATCTAGTAGATGTTTTTGCCAGTTCTGGATATAATGGAAGGCAGTTAGGCGAAGCAGCAAAACTTTATGCAAAAATGATCAAAGAGGATGCTACAATATGCCTTACAGTTTCAGGTGCAATGACTCCAGTAGGATTTGGTGGAATCATCAAAACTTTGATTGAACGTGGTTTTGTAGACTGGATTATCACAACCGGTGCCAATGTTTATCATGAAGATCATTTCGCATGGGGATTACCAGTCAAACAAGGTAGTTTCGATGTAGATGATATGAAATTATATGAAAATGAGATCGTACGAATTAGAGATGTATACATAAAATTCCATGAAACATTAGAAGCAGAAGATCACATAATACAAAAAATGTTTGCAAAGGATTTTACAGATAAACCATTTACAACTGCAGAATTTTGTAATCTAATGGGTAAAATTAGTAAAGAAAAATCAAAACATCCAGAAAAAAGTTTTATCACAACTGCCTATGATTACGATGTTCCGGTATACATTTCCACCATGAAAGACTCATCTTTGGCTTTGAACTTGGCAGTACACAGACTACATGATAAAATATACAGTTTAGATTTTGTAAAAGAGATTATTGAGCAGGCATCAATTTTATACAATTCAAAAAAATCTGGGATATTGGAGCTTGGTGGAGGGGTTCCAAAAAACACAGCTCAGCAAACAGGTCCTTTGTTAGATCAAATTCTTCAAAGAAATGACGGCGGGCAAGACTATGTAATACAAATCACAGATGCAAGACCAGACACAGGTGGTTTGTCTGGTGCAACACTGCAGGAAGGAAAAAGTTGGGGCAAAGTACAAGATGCCCATCATGACATGATTACAGTTTATGCAGACGCAACAATTGCGTTTCCAATTCTTGCATTGTATGTACTTAGCAATCAAAATTCAAGAAAACCAAAAAGACTGTACAAGAAATTGGGGGCGTACTATGAAAAACTACAAAGCGATTATTTGAAAACGCCTGATAGAAAAACAAAAACAAGAAAGAATAAGAAGAATTAAAACTTGTCAAAACGAGCACGTTCTAAGTCTCGATCATCTTTAGATTCTTTTTTCCATTCTTTGTAATGTTCTTTACATAGAACACTCTTTTTGCCTACAGAACTAACACGTAATCCGGCATTTTCTACTTTTGTGGTGTTCAATGAACGAGCTCCTTCTTTGTCACAGCCGTCAACATTGCATTTGGCACCTTTTGAAACAATACCCATGATTATAAGTAAATTAGATGTTATTTATATTTGAAAATTTGTCGATTAAATTAATTCAGTTTTTCTTGGTATGAATATGATGAGATTCAAGAATTATACATCGTTTATAAGAGGATTATTTTTTTCTCAGTTTATGGGCGGAACAAAAAAAGTAACTCCAGCAAAACAGGATAAAGCTCAAGGATCAAAAGATGCAAAGGATTCAAAAAAGAACAGAAAAGATAAGGGAGAGAGCGGTCCACGTAAAGCGGAAATCACAGTAATAGTAAATGAGAAAGAAGCAATAAAGATAATTCAAAACGCAAAGGTTGTAACAGTACATGATCTTGCAAGACAAACAGGAGTTAAAGTTTCAGCTGCAAATGCATTTTTATCAGAATCAGCAAAGAAAGGAATTATTAAAAAAGTCGGCGGATATAGCGGACATTACATCTATCAAGCAGTTTCTTCATAGAGACAAAACACATCACCAGATTTAATATCCTTTAGTGCATCTATATTTTCCAAGATTTTTCCAATTGGTGTCATTATTTTTCCAGATGAAACATCTTCGATAAAAAAACAAATACTTCCAGCAGAAGATAAAAAAGCAATATCTCCTTTTTTGAATTTTTTTGTTGATCTCTCACTTCCAGAATCAACCATGGTCTCAAAGTATGCGATGTTTTTTCCTAGAAAATGAGCATGTCCTTCCAATGGTAAAGATCTCAAGATTGTACCAACGGTCCTTGGTGATAAATGACGTTTTAGATCACATCTAATCTTTGTTTTGCCTTTGATTTCCAAGATTATCTGTTTTCTTGAGACTGATGCTGAACTCAATTCGTATTTTAAAATTATTGGAATATATAACGCTTTGAAAGAATTTGGGTACTTGTCAGATTCTAATGAAGCAGAAGTAATTGTTGAAGAGCCAGAGGAGTATATAGAGCCTCAAGAAGTAGAGGAGGTTTTTGAAGGAGATGTCGAGGTAAACACTGGATTAAATAAAGCGTTGGATACTTATCGAAAATTAATTGAAAAAAATGAAGGTCTAGAACCACTAACTGAAAAACAACAAGAAGCCCTTGAAAAAAGAATTAAAGAAATCGAAGAAAGAGAAGTTGTAGAAACAGTTGAAGAACATGAGCCAATAGAAATTCCATGTGAAAAAGGCAAGATCACAATTGGACCACCTACATTAACAAGATTTGAGAAAGCAAGAATAATGGGAGCAAGAGCATTACAATTATCTTTAGGTGCACCGCCATTCATTCCAATTCCAAAAACTGCAAGAATATCACTGGACATAGCAATGGAAGAATTAGAACAAAGAGTAATTCCAATTACCATAAGAAGAGTACTTCCAAACGGCGATTATCAAAATATCCCAATAGATTACTTTGATTAAGTGAATCAATCGTCGATAAAACTTAATAGAACACAAAATTGCAAATTATTGAATAATGCTAATGGAAGATATTAAAGAACATGGTCAAGATCAGATTAAATCTGAAGATATCATTTTTAACATTCGATATGACCCAGTTATGCAATCAGCCATAGAGATCCTACCAATATTAGGAAATAAAAAGAAAGTAATTCTAAGAGCAGTGGGGGATTCAATCCCAAACGCAGTTGCAGTTGCGAACATCATAACAGAAAAAATGCTTCATGGAAATTCCAAGGTTCAAAAAATAAAATTAGACACAGAAGCAGCCGCAGGTATTGGGAGAATGACTTCCAATATAGAAATTATTTTAATAAGAATTTAGTAAACGCTGCCAGGACCCTTTAAGAGCATGTTTTCACATTCTTTGCAGACTTTTTCATCAATGTTTGATTCAAGATTGTGATGAATTTCACAAATTAACAAGCTTGATTTGATATAATTGCAAAGACCAATAAATTTGGAAAGACTGGATGGAGTATAAGCCATATCAGATGAGAGATTATCAGTGAGTTCATCGATTAGAGTGGAAACTTGTTTTTCTGCTAAAAGTTTTGCAATCAAAGAAGGATCACCACGTGTTCCGCGGATGTAATTACTAACAGCTGCTTGGGTAACACCTAACATTTTAGAAATTTCATCTTCACGAATATTATGATCTTCTGCAAGTTTTTTTGCAAGAATTGCTCTTAGTGCAGGAATCAAGGTTTTTGATTCAATTTCTGCGGGAAGTAACATTAATCCACAAAGTTTGTACAAGGGATTTAAAGTTTGCAATGCATAAAATGCCATTTATTGTAAATCATTCAAGTCGTTAGGCTAACCTATTTTAATTTCAAAAATATTATCGTGTCATTGGAAGAAATTTCTAAAAAATTGCAGCAGATGTTAAAAGAATCATGTGAAACATGTAGATCAAACACCATAGCATTATCAGGCGGTTTAGATAGCACAATAATAGCATATTTGCTAAAAGAAAGAAATCCAAACACAGTAGCTATCATAGCAAAAGATTTTGTTGCAAGTGATCTTACATACTGCCAAAGAGTTTCAAAGGAATTTAACCTATCATTGACAATTAATCAAGTAAGTACAACAGACATTCTAAGTGCAATAGAAGAGACAATTAAAATATTAAAAAATTTCAACGATATAGAAATTAGAAATAACATAGTAATGTATATGGCAATAAAGTGGGCAAAAGAGCAAAACAGTACTGGAATAATTACAGGTGATGGGGCAGATGAATTATTTGCAGGATATAGTTTTTTTATAAATATGCCTGAAGATAAACTAGAAAAAGAGATTCAAAGAGTATGCGCAATAATGCATTTTCCAACTCAGAAACTAGGTAAAGCGCTTGGGATTACAGTGGAATCACCATTTCTAAATGAAAAGATAATAAAATTTGCAAAAGGAATTCCATCAGATCTTAAAGTAAGAGATGAGAATGGAAAAAGACACGGAAAATGGATCCTTCGTAAAGCATTTGAGAAAAACATACCAATGCAAATTGTTTGGAGAGAGAAATCACCCATGCAAGATGGATCAGGAACAGTAGGACTTTCAAATTTATTTGATTCTGTGATAAACGATCAGTTATTTTTAGAAAAAAAGAAGAAAATAGAGCAGGATGACAGAGTAATAATTAGAACAAAAGAATCTATGCACTACTATGAAATTTACAGGAGATTGTACGGCATATCAGAAAAGAGACGTGATGAAAGGTCATGTCCTTATTGCAATTTCAGCATAGAGAACTCAAAATTTTGTCGTATGTGTGGGGCTTTTCCAGTTTAGATATTTTTCTTCCATTTTTTTGGTTTTCTTATGAAAATTTTTCTGCAACCGTTGCAGCAAAAAAATAACTTTTTTCCCTCATATTCATGTGTGACAGCTAATTCTTCAGCAAGTTCAATTCCACAAACAGGATCTACCGGCACAAATTTTTCACTGAACAATTCTATTTATACATATGTAGAATCAATAACGAAGAACAAATTATGAATTAATTATTTGTAGTATTTTCTTTGGAAGTGCACCGTAATCAGCATCAGGTTCTGAAACTACATACAAAATATCATCATTAATCAGAAAACTGATTGCCAATGCACGTTCTCTTGATGCCATTGCGAAATTTACGCGGCCTAATTGTTTATCAAATTCTTTTCTCATTTTTACTCTTAATGCAAGCTCCATGAATATCATCTCATCATCTTTTTCATTTTCTAGGGGCTCCACATTTTCTTTCATCCCGCCTGCAACTAATCTGCCTCGCTCATTAATCACTCCAGCAAATCTAATTTTTGGATCTATGGATAAAATTGTTTTACAAATAGTAGGATAATCAAAAATCTTAGTAGACAAATTTCTAATAGTAATTTAAAGATGACCCATTTATTAGCTTTCTATAGAATCAACCGCATGAATGCAAGAAAATAATACATATTTTCAATATCATGAAGTGAGTTTCTTAACTAATGCAATAAATTCATCTTCAGGCATTGGAGGAATTTTCATAATCTCTAGATTTTCAGAAACATGTTCTGGAGATTTTTGTCCAACAAGTGGGGCTAAAACTCCAGGAGATGAACGGATAAATTGCAATGCACGCAATGATGGTTTTAGATCATTGAATTCAGGCATTGCACCAGGTACCAATAATCGTCCTTGCATTAAAGGCACACTAGTAAATACACCAATGTTTAATTTGACTGCAGATTCTAACAATGAAACAGGTCTTCCATCAAGGATTTGGTTTTTTGCAAGTAAGGCTTGATCATAATACATGTTAAATGGTAACTGAATAAATCTAAAACCATGATTCTCGCCACCAACCTTCCTTGCTAATTCAACAGTATCTTGCAATGAAAGATATTGTGGATTATCATTAGAAACACGAAAACATTCCCAGGTGGCCATGCCATAAAATTTGATTTTATCTTGTTTTCTTTTTTGTTCGTATAACTCAAATACGGATTTGAGATTTTCCAAAAATTTTTCTTTTGAAACATCTTTAATTTGGCCTTCTACAGCATTATGTAAATATAACAAATCAACACAATCTAATCCCAAATTTTTTAAACTTCGTTCTAATTGATCAGCAAGATACGCAGTGGTCATACAATGATAACCAGAGGATACATCGCCTTCCTTGATTACGCCTTTTTGCGTGTATTCATTTTTAATGTATTCCCAGAATTCTTGTTTAACATCAGCATCATTTGTAATATAGCCATTTTTTGTGCTGATAAAAATTTGGTCTCGTGTAATTTTTCCCTCATTAATTAATTCAGAAATAGCTTTTCCAACAGATCGTTCTGCTTTTTGAGCCCTATAGTTAATGGCGGTATCAATGACATTAATTCCAGATAAAACAGATTGTTTGATTGCATTTTTTACAAGTTCGTCTGTTTTTTCATTTGCTTCACCAAGGTATGTCCCTATACCTACATTTGATAATACAAGATTGTGAATTTGCTTGAAATTCAATGGAGTTATGCCTGAGTTTTCAAGAAATTTCTTTGTTCCCTCATGGGTAGCAAAACCTGAGATCATAAAAATTATCAATCAATACTGAATTTATGTCTAGAGTATCAAAATTTAAAACTAAACAAAAAACTTAGCACAAACAATACCCCAGTAATACGACTAAACATCAATGTAGAAGACATGGAAGGCATCAATTCTTGTGTAGAATCAAAATTTCTCTTCAAACCAAACCCAGCTTTGATCACTAATGGGATGGTAATCAGTGTAATTATAGAAAATATTGGAAAAACTCCGATAAAAATACCAAATACAATCACAGAATACGAAATTGTAGGAAATATCCAAAATAGAGAGGTTGCATTTTTTTTACCTACCACAATTACCAAAGTTTTTCTTCCTTTGGATTTGTCTGCATCATGATCAGGAAAGGATACAATAAAAAGAACAAGTGAGGATAAAACACCTACAGCAATTCCACCTAAAATAGATTCCAAAGTTATTTGATTTGATTGAATAAAAGATGTGCCAAGTACAATCATTGTGCCTTTTACTGCAACAAAAAATTCGGCTAATCCAGAATCCACAATTTTAGTTGAATAAAAATAGATAGATAATATTGCAAATCCCAAAATTACAGCTATTGTTATTCCATTAGTAAATACAAAATAAAATCCAATTAAAGAACCTAAAATCAAAAACCCAATGCCAGCACGGTAAACAGATGACGGTTTTAGTAATCCTTCAGGTAGCACTCCAGTACCACCACTCATTTTAGTTCTTTTTGTTACGGTGTCAATTCCTCTTTTGAAATCCCAGTAATCATTTAACAGATCAACGCTGGCATGAAGTGCCAAAACGCCAGCAAATGTCAAAACGGCATCAAATGGAGAAACAGCAGAATTTTGATGCCAGTTTATTGCAAGGCCCACAGATACTGCAATGACGGATGCTAAAAGAAATCTAATGCGAATTACTCTAAGCCAGACAAATAACATTGATCAATGCTAAAGTAGTGTAATATAATATCTCTATGTAAAATCAAATATCTTCTTCCCATTCTTCTTCTATTGGAGCCTTTGATTTTTTCAAAAACAAAACAACTAAGACACCAATCATAAGTATTGCTGCAATAACAACATAAACAATCCACTCAGGTAATTCAAGATTTACTGCGTTTAGGGATTTATCAGGAGCATCAACATTGATTGTGATTGTATCCTTTCCTTCGGAATATCCCTCTGCAGTTGCAACAAGATCTAATGAAATGTTAGGCCCGTTAGTAGCAGTCAAGCTGACAATTGCACTACCATCAGAATCAGTTCTAATTACATTAGGGACAACTTGTGAATTACCATCAGTGGTGATTTTAATAGATGCACCTGGTACAGATTCAGCATTTTCATCATCAATAAATAATTTAATTGCAACTTGTTTATCCACTGGAATTACATTATCAATTCCGCTTGCATATATTTTCAATTTTGTCAATGAAGAATCAGTGTTTATTTCACTTTCAGTTCCAATTACTCCTTTTGCACTAGCTGAAATTACAGAAGTGCCAACAGTTCCAAGTGTTTCAATTGGAAATGACGCATATGATTTTCCATGTGGTATTACAGCATCATCAATTACTTGAATTACATTTTCTTTAGATGATATGATTTTTGATTTTACATCAAAGGATGGAATTATTGGATTACCTTGAAGATCAACAATTTGCACTATACCAAGATTGTTTTTGTGATTTGCATTAATTTTATCTATTGGAAGAAAAACCAACATTTTAGATGATGGCTGAGTGTCAAAAGTTTTTGTAGTTTCCAGAGATAGGTCAGCCCCTTCCCCAATTGGAACAACTTTTAGCTCCATGATGTTTTGATTTTCAGACATAGAAAAGGAATCACTATGTAGTGTTGCAAATGCAAAAGTAGAGTCCTTTTTAATTTCAATTAT
>JAIOOR010000023.1 GCA_021414365.1 Nitrosarchaeum sp. | reverse complement strand
ACAAATGCAATCATAACTATTGCAGACTCTACACCGATGACTCCACGATGAGAATGTCGCGTTCCCTTTCGTTGTAATTTCATTGATTAGAGAATGGTGTGGTTTGGGTATATCCTAGAGTGTGTTTATGGTGATCAAACAGACTAAACACTTGAATTAAGACATGTGTGATTTAGTAAAAAAATTCAAACCATCAGAGATTTCTTTAAATGAAATTAAATTATTTCCAAACCAGCAAAGAGGATCTTTGTACCAATATGGAATAGAAACACCCTCAAAAACAAAATCAGATTTTTTATCAGCCATATCCGTGCATAAATTATGAGATTTTGTTTGTAATTTTTCATTTGTGATTATGGGTATTTTTAGAGTTTTCGTGGTTGCTTCACTTGGTATACCATACACTAATTTTAGAGAATAATCACTATCATGAGACCAAATTGAACTAGATGTGTCAATTAGGACATCAAAACTTGCATCCTTATTGAATGATTTCATGGTGTGAAAAATCAGATTATTCTTACTGTTGTAAATCAAAACCTCATAGGGTAAAGTTCCAAAATCGGAATCTACGTTTCCTTTTACCTCTAGATTTTTATCATCAACGATCTCTGAAGTCATATTTTTAGTAGAATGATAGGGGGAAAATTCTTCAAAAAAGACTTTGCCTGTAAACCATGGATGAATTTCACAAAAATAATAATATGCAACATAATCAGTATGCTCCAATTTTACACTTTCACTCTGCCCCGGCTTTAAAATCATAGTGGAGAAAAACTTTCCAGAAGATTCCGGATGAGATGGTATCCCACTAACTATTTTATGTGCTGTAGAATCATAGTTTTTCCAGTTTACTGTATCACCTGATTTGATTGGAAGTTCAATAGGTGAGAACAGTTCTTTATGAGATATTCCATCATATTGTTGCAAAAATACAGTCCAAGTATTTCCTTCAGCAAATGCAGTAGAGGATAAAATAGAGATAGAAAAAATTAAACCAATCAACAATAAGTATAATGAAAAAGTCACAGTCATCAACAGACAGCACTTTTTTGGTAATTTCTAGTATTGTTTGATCAAAATAAACAAAATAAAAAAATAGAGGCTTGACTAAATTTTGAGATTAACCAAGGTCTACTACTATGGATGAGATGTTTGGAACTGTTCGTTCAACAGTCAGCGGTGCGCCGGTTGGCAAAATGACCTCAGCTCTAATAATATCTAAAGATTGTGGCCTTTCTGCTTCTGCAAATGCTATTGCCATCATTCCATGCTCACCCTGATCCAAAATGAAGTTGTTATTTCTATTGACATTAAAATAGAATACCGCCTTTGTTTCATCTGGAGATGTACTATTTACAGGATTTGAAGTGATGTAACCAGCTGTTACTGCTGCTTGCATTGCATCAGATAATGTATCGTATACTCCTGTTGGCAATGCTCCTGCATAGATGTTTCCATGTTCTACATTATTACTTAGATAACGAATAGCCGCATTTTGAGGATTAAGATTGATGGATGCTCCACCAGACACAATTTTGACTGGAATGGCAGTGGCATTTAATTTTCCTGCAGTAATGTGTCCTGAACCAATGACTTTACCTGCAATTTCTAATGCGCTGCTTGCTTCATCAGTACTTGAGACTATGGCTTGTTTTGTCTTTTGTGTAGTAGAGAATCCCATGTTTAGTACAACAAATGCCAAGGCTGCTGCTACGATTACAAATGCAATCATAACTATTGCAGACTCTACACCGATGACTCCACGATGAGAATGTCGCGTTCCCTTTCGTTGTAATTTC
>JAIOOR010000022.1 GCA_021414365.1 Nitrosarchaeum sp. | reverse complement strand
CCGTCGCAGTAGATTCATCAGGTAAGATCTATGTTGCTGATTCAGGTAATCAACGTATTCAGATATTTCAGTCAGGAGTGATAGATACTGACGGTGATGGTATTCCAGATTTAACTGATAATTGTCCTATAACTCCAAATTCTGATCAACTAGATACTGATGAAGATGGAGTTGGTGATGTATGTGAAACACCAACCAACGTTACACTAGATGCAGAAAAAGATAGCTTTCTACGCAAGGGCGCCAAGAACACTAACGAAGGCGATAATACTATTCTAATGGTGCAAAAGGCAGGCAACAAGCGAACACTAGTATCATTTGATTTATCTTCTTATGAAGAACAACAAGTCTCTTCTGCCACACTCAAACTATATGTAACATATAATGGCGGAAACTGGGGCAAACATAATGATAGGCTAATCGAAGTTCACAAATTACTCTCAAACTGGACTGAAGGAAACGGTGCCAATTTTATTCCAAAGAATCTAGATGATGATGATGAGCCAACAAAGAACAGAGGAACTGGTTCTGGTGTTACATGGGAATGCAACACCGACTCTAATATTTCAAACAAAAAAACAGACTGTAATCCAAAATGGAACGGTGGAAAATTTGCCAGTACAATTTCAGATTCAGAAATTATAACTAGTACTACTTCTGGTTGGATAGAGTTTGATGTTACAGATGATGTCAATTCACTACTAAATGGAAATCCAGCAGACAACTTTGGCTGGATGATCAAAAAATCAAATGAAAACAATTCCGGAAGAATTGCATTTGCATCATCAGAGAATGCAAACTCTGCCAACAGACCACAACTTGTACTAGAATTTGGCACTATTTCAGAATAATAGAAATTTGATTTTCATTAAACTTGATTGTATTATTTTAAAAACTATGGATATGCAGTAAATTCAGAAAGAACAGAGTCAATCTCTGAAATCTTGATTCTATTTTGCTCCATTGAATCTCTTTTACGTAATGTTACAGTTTGGTCTTCCAAAGTTTGATAGTCAACAGTAATAGCAAATGGCGCACCTATCTCATCTAGTCTTCTATATCTTCTTCCTATTGCACCTGAATGATCCAAAAATACATCGTATCTTCTTTTGATCTGAAGATATATCTCATCTGTCTTTTCTTTTAATCCATCTTTTTTTATCAATGAAAGGACACCAATGTGTATGGGTGCCAAGTATGGCTTTAGAGACAATACAGTTCTTTCATTTTCTTTGTCCTCGTATAATGAATGCTCTAAGATTGTGTAAAGACTACGATCAATTCCCATTGAAATCTCAAAAACATGTGGTAAGACTTTATCCTCGTTATCCATCACTTCAAATTTCTCTTTACTTTTCTTGGCATGACTGGATAAATCATAGTCTGATCTGTAATTACATGCAACCAATTCAAGCCAGCCTATTGTAGTTTCAACTTCAAAATCAAAAGCCACTTGTGCATAGAATGCCTTTTCCTTATCGCCTAGTTTTCTGAATCTACTTTTTGTTACATCAATTCCTGTTTTCTCATAAAATTCAATTAATATTGCTAAATAATATGCTACAAACTTGTTTGGAATTATCTTTGATTCTACTGCCTCTTCACATGTCATCACTTGTAGTTTAGAATCAACCTGAACTCTAAGAATAGTATCTGCAATTTCAGAAAACTTTTCCATCTCATCTAATTTTGTTGGATTACAAAACACTTCAATCTCTGCCTGATAAAATTCTCTTAAACGAAGTAGACTCTGTCTTGGTGATATTTCATTTCTAAAACTTTTACCTACTTGGGCAATTCCAAGTGGCAACTTACCCCTCATAGTCTTAAACAGTCTTGGAAAATCAACAAAGATGGACTGACATGTCTCAGGTCTAAGATATGCAGTTTCCTCCTCTGGACCAATTCCTACTTTGAACATCATGTTGAATTTTTTGGTACTTTCAAAATCTCCCTTACATTTTGGACACTTTATGTTATTTTGCAAAATAGCATTATCAAAATCCTCCAACTCTGCACTTTCAGGAATTTCTATTTTTGAAATCTCAGAAATAGTCCTGTCTGCCCTAAAAGTTGACTTGCATTTTGTACATTTTATTATTGGATCTGCAAAATTTCCCAAGTGACCAGATGCCTCAAATACAGATTTTGACATTATCTGTGAGCCGTCAATTTCCATCATTCCATCTCTTCTGATTAGTTCTCTGCGCCATAATTCCAGAAATTTATTTTTCAAACTTACACCACAAGGCCCATATTCCCAAAAACCTGCCTGGGCATCCGCATAAACCTCACAGCTAGGAAAGTAAAATCCACGCTCAAGTGCTAATTTCATTACGTCTTCATAATTCATTGTACCATTTCACCAATGACTGAATAAATTCCTACGCCAACTCCTTAACTTTTCTTATGTTTTCAAAGTCGTCCCTAGTATCATCAATTGGTGTTTCTAAAATTATTGGAATCTTTTTCTTATTAGCAGTTTTTATTACTTCAGATAATCCTTTTTCTCCAATGTTTCCCAATCCTATATGGTAGTGTCTATCAAGATTGCAGCCAATCTCTCCCCTAGCATCATTAAGGTGTAAAATCTTCAAATTCTCAAATCCCACAATATCATTAAATTTTGCAAAAGTGTCTTTGACTGATTTTTCTGTCCTTAGATCATAACCAGAAACAAATGCATGACATGTATCAAGACAAACACCGAATTTTTTTGCAGGCTTTAACTGATTAAAAATCTCTGCCAACTGCTCAAAATTTGCGCCAACAGAATTTTTTTGCCCAGCAGTATTTTCTAGTAAAATCATTACATCATTTTTTGTTTGTCCTGCTTTGTTTAGTCCTTTGACTAGTTGTTTGATTCCTGCTTCTTCACCTGTCCCTAAATGGCTGCCAAGGTGTGTAACCAAATATGGAATATCTAACTGTCCACATCTCTCAACCTCATTAATCAGTGTAGTCACTGATTTTTCAAATCCATCTTCTTTTGGAGTGGATAGATTTGGCAAATATGGCATATGGGCACATGTTGCAAATCTATCTATCTTACTTGCTTTTAATTTCTCTTTGAAATTTGTAATGTCATTATCTGAAAGATCTTTTGCATGCCATCCTCTTGGATTTCTAGTAAATATCTGAAAAGCAGAACACTCTCTTTCTACGGCATTATCTACTGCTTTGTCAATTGAACCTGAGATCGAAACATGGCAACCGATCTGCATATGTCACAACTTTACCTAAACATAATTTAAATCAGCATCTGCCTAAATAATTAAAACCAGATTTTTATGTAATTGTCATTAATCACTATTCATGCTTGCACTTGGACAGGATGAAATTGCAAAATACCCCTTTTTGGCAGATGCGGGTCAATATCTAAAAGATAAGGGGTTTACACTGGAGCAATTTGGAACTGATCCAGATTTGAAATTATTGGTAGAAAAGGCATTTAATCGAATTGAAGTGGCGGCAGATGGAAAAATCTACCACTCTGATTTGATAGGAGATCAAGCATCAAATCAAGCTGCACTTCCAAGAGAGGTTTTCTCTTTTCTCTTAGCCATTGTATTGCTCAAATTAAGTGGCATGAACACATTAATCAAAAGATTTGCGCTTGCCGAAGCTAGACGAGCAGAAAAATATCTAGAAAAGGACTTGGCAAATATCTCTGATGAATCAAAAAAACAACTGGCAATTAGAGTTATTGATGATTTGTTTTCAGTTCAGATAAAAAAACAAGATGATTTTTTTGTAATACCAGTATCTGATTATCTCAAGCATTCAATAAATTTTCATGAAAGAGAATGGAAATTAATAAACAGACATGTAGAAAATGGTCTAGTATTTCTTACTCCACATGAAACAGTCAGATTGATTCGAAAAGAATTGGGAACTTATATCAGCTCTAAAATTATTAATGCAAAAACCCCACCAATGATCTCCGGTTTTGAGGAATCAGTAAACAAATTAATTTACATGTCTAAAAAATTTACAACTTATACTGTAACTACTGGAGAATATCCACCATGCATAAAGCACGCCATTGAAATTCTTGAAAAAGGAGAAAATCTCCCGCACTCTGGAAGATTTATGCTTGCAACATTTCTATTATCAAAAGGTCAATCAGTAGAAGAAATTGCACCGTTATTCAAAAATGCTCCAGATTACAATGAGCGAGTTACTCTTTATCAACTAAATCACTTGGCAGGAACTTCAGGAAGTGGCACACAATACTCATGTCCTTCATGTGAAAAACTCAAAACACAAAATTTGTGTTTTGCAATACCTGAATGTGATAATATCATAAACCCACTTCAATTTGGAAAAAAGAGAATCTAATGCAAGAAAATGATGTAAAATTTCTAGAAGACTCTTTCAAGAAATATTATTTTGAGCATTTTGATCTTATTCGTGTGCCAAACAGAACCTCTGAGCGAGAATTTGGATTCCAAAAATTCAATTCTGGTATGACAAGACATATCTCAATTAAAGATAACAAAGAATTACATCTTTTACTAATGCAAAACATTCCATCTGATGTTTATTGCTCTAATGCATGCTATTCTTTTCCAAATCTACCTATGAATGAAAAAGATTGGAAAGAAGCAGATCTAATTTTTGATATTGATGCCAAAGATCTAAATCTAGAATGTAGAAAAAATCATACGATTTCTAAATGTACTGAATGCAATGAAATATCTACTAACAGTAATAACTGTAGTAAATGTAATTCTATAAAATTAGAAAAAAAATCACTTCCATGTAAAAATTGCATTGATGCATCCAAAAATGAAGTATCAAAACTATCAAAAATTCTAACTGAAGACTTGGATGTTCAACAAAATAACATTCATGTTTATTTTTCTGGAAATGAAGGATTTCACGTGTATGTGTATGATTCACAATTCCAACAACTAGGTTCAAGGGAAAGATCAGAATTAACAGATTACATCATGTTTAATGGAGCAATTCCGGAAACTTTTGGCATGAAAAAATTCAAACCAAATCGCTCATCATTTCCAGATTTTGAAGAAAAAGGATGGAGAGGAAGATTTTCAAAAGAAGTATATGGTTCAAAATCAAAACGCTCAAAAATAATCTCAGAACTAATCACTAATGGATATTCTTCTTTTCAAAAAACTTTAGAAGGTATATCTGATAAAATTGGAGCTAAAATTGATCCTAATGTAACAATGGATATTCATAGAATATTCAGGCTTCCAGGATCACTAAATAGTAAAAGTGGTCTGACAAAAATTCTCTGCAATGATCTTCCAAAGTTTGATCCATACACAGAAGCCTCATTTCTTGATGAAAATTCAGTAGAAGTAATGGCTAACTGTCCCATTGAATTTAAGCTAAAAAACAGAAAATTTGGTCCATACTTTAATGAAAAAGTGTCTATTCCGGCATATGCTGCAGTATACATGATTTGCAAAAAATTGGCGACAATCTCTTAATTTTTTTGAATCAAATCTATCAACTAACAAATCTGAGTTAGAGTAAAATAATTTCAAAAACAATGCCAAATTCAGAATTTTTGCTGGTAAGACATTAATTTACCGAGCCATAAGAAACGTTGATTTTGTATAGCGCCTCCACTGACAAGCAAGCTCCACCTCCTGATACAGGAAAATTTGCCAGATTAATCATAGTTGCCATAATTGCTGTTGCAATATTGGCAGTTGCTGGGAATCAGACTGTAATCTTATCGATGAATTTTACCGAATTTGGGGAACAATTTAGCAAACCATTGTATTATTCCTTAGTTTCAACTATCATACTTTCAGCAATTGCTCTGGTACGAGTAAACATCATTGGAAGATCATCTATTTTTTGGTATGGACTTCATACAGCTATTGGGTTTATTGGAAAAAGTACCCAACAACCAATCTCAAATAGTATTCCAAGTTTTAAGGATTACAAGCTTAGCCCATTACAATTTGTCATTTGGCAAATTACAAAAATTTTGCTCTTTGGGGCATTTTTTGTAAATATTATGTTTGGATTTGCAGCAGTATCTTTTATTGATGGAAATAATCTAGGTTTAGAAAATCTATCCAATATATTTTCTTTACCGTTTGTAACACCAAGTGTTGATCCTAGTTATGCAGTTGAACAAGTTGTTCCAATGATTCCAGCACTAGTAATTCTTTTACCTCCAGTTCTTGCAGCAATTGGACTTCGTTTAGTTTTGTATGTGGGTATTCATAAAATTATTAATGTCGTTACTTCTTATCTTCAAGATTCAAAAAGTGGAAAACCAAGATACCTTAATTATGTTTCAACTATAGAAACCATAATTGGTGTAGGTGTACTCTGGTTAGGTTTTAATCTATTTTTCACTGATCAAATTGATTACAATACAAGATATATCGTAGGTGGGACACTTGTAATTGGATTTGCTCTTTTAGCTTTTTCAATTGTAGACAGAATAAGAGCACGCGTACTCACTCATATGTTTAAGAGAGATGTATACATTAGAATTCTAACAGTTCTTGCAATTGCAGTTATTATTGGTGGATTGGTAACTGTCAATAACAGTATTGCAGATGCAAAAAAAATTGAATACTTGGGACCTTACACTGCTCAGCAAATTGGTGTCAATCGTTACATTGGTCAACTAAATGATATCAAAGAAAACACTCATGAGGTACAATTGCAATCTGTATCACCAAATAATATAAAAAATTATGTAAATAAAAACAGCGATGTACTTGATGTAGTTAGAGTATGGGATTGGGAGGCAGCATTTGCTAAATTAAAACCTGAAATTGGATTGATACCAAACGTAGATTTTGAAGATAACGATATTCTTCGTTTTAACAATACGTTATACTGGACTGCCTCCATGAAGCCTGTACTACCTTCTTCAGTTAGTCTTGAAAATAGATGGTATAACGAACATCTTGTATACACTCACGTTCCAAACGGATTTCTCACACTTGAGGCTACAGATGGCCAAATTGTAGATAGTGGTGAATTCTTTAAACAACGAGAAATCTATTATGGTGAAGGAGGACTCTTTGAGCAAACTTGGTCAGCATATCCAAACTCTAGAGGATCTACTAGTGCAGAATTGGGAGGCGTATCTTATAATGGTCAAGGAGGATTGGATGTATCTCCACCACTTAGCTGGACTTTTGAGCCAAACTTTTTACTTTCATTTCCTGCAGAATCAGTCCATGTAATGCGATACAAAGATGTTCAGGAAAGAATGAAGACTTTGTATCCTTATTTTCTATATGATGTATTTGGTAAAGAATTAGATTCCATTCCAGTAACTGATGGAGAAAATTCTTACTGGTTGATTCCTTTGATAATTGGATTTGATACTCATGATGTACCATGGTCTTCTGGAAATCCATATCTTAGATTAGTAGGATTTGCTCTGATTGATAGTTATGATGGTAACATTCAACTATTGAAAACAGGTGATGACTTCTTTACTGAAATGTTTGTTAGTCAATATTCTGATCAGTTCAAACCAATACCTACTTGGCTTGAAGAGCAAATACGGTATCCAGTTGAATTGTTTAACTGGAAAACAGAAATGTATAATATTTATCATGTAAATGATGTTGAAACATTCATTCAGGCAAATGAATTCTATGAGATTCCTCAAGGTTTGGAGGCTTACTATGTTGAAGCAAAACCACCTGGTTTTAACCAAACAGAATTCATAGGATTACTTTCCTTGGAACTACGAGGTTCTCAAGGAAGAAATCTTGCAGGATACATGGTAGTTGAAAATGATCTTAAAAATCTAGGCGATATACAATTCTATGAAGTTCCATTAAACTCTACTACCAAATTAATTGGTCCTACTGCAGTTAGAGAAGCATTGGATAAAGATCCAGAATTCGCTGAATTAAAGACACTTTTGAGAAATCCTAGAATTGGAGATAATATTCTATACAGAGTAGGCGAACATGATGTCTACTTTATTCCTGTATATACTGCAGGAGCTGGTGGAGTTGTTGCTCAACTTGGTACTATTGCAGCTGTAGGTGCAGCATTTACTGGAGAGTATTATGTCGGTTTGGGAGATACACAAGAAGAGGCGTTTGAGGCATATTTGAAAAAGGTATCTGGCGTAGCTGGTTCCTCGACTTCAGTTGATGTTGACTATATTGAATTAGGAAGATCAGATAGGATAGATATTATAAAATCTTCATTTAAAGAAAGTGGAATAGAAATTTTAGAACCAACATCAATACAAATTCCATTATCATTTAAAGAAGGGGGGATATTTTTCTTTACTGAAAATGATCGTGCTGACACAGAAGATTTCTTATCTAAATTTATTGATAATTTCGTAAAACCAAGAAGTGACAGAGTATTCATGTGGCAAGAAGACACTAATCTCAATATTGGAACAATAGTTGTAAAAGACAATATTCCTGAAATGCATTATGTGTCAATTACCGTAGGTAATTAACTGCTAAATTACTTAAATGATTTAATTTTAAGCAGCGATAATCTTTTCTTATAACCATTTCTGAGTATTCTTACTGATCTTTTCTGCCTGTTGATTAAAAGCAATAATACAATTTCTTATGTATGCAAAAACTTTCAGGCTTCCTCCTGTTAATGATTCTAATTTCGGGAGCTTTTTCCTCAAGTTTTGCATTTGCACAAATAGGGCCTATAGCTGTAGATGATTCCTATTCAGTCAATGAAGATTCTATTCTAACTGTGGCTCCTTTGGGAGTTTTATTAAATGATACAAATATTGACAGTGATATCTTTGCAATTATACAAACTAATGTTGGTTTTGGAACTCTTACACTAAATTTAGATGGAAGTTTTACCTATCAACCAAATCAAAATTTTGATTCTATTGATTACTTTACATATGTTGCAACTAATGGAACCCATAACAGTAACAGTACCACAGTTACATTATTTGTTAATCCAATTAATGATTCACCAATAGCTAGAGATGATATTACATCTACATTCGAAGATACTCCAGTTACAATTCCAGTACTAAACAATGACTCTGATGTTGATGGTGATTTACTTACAGTTAATTCTATAACACAAGGAACTAATGGAACTGTTACAACAAACGGTATCACTGTAACTTATACTCCAAAGCTAGATTTCAATGGGATAGATTCTTTCATTTATACAATATCTGATGGAATACTTACTGATAATACAACTGTATATGTTACAGTAGGTTTAGTTAATGATGCACCAATAGCCCAAAATGATACTGCATCTACAATAGAAAATACTCCAATAATAATTCCAGTACTAAACAATGATTCTGATGTTGATGATAATTTACTTATCATTAATTCTATAACACAAGGATCCAATGGAACTATTACAACAAATAGTACAACTATCACTTATACTCCACATCTAAACTTCACCGGAACGGATTCTTTCATTTATACAATATCTGATGGAGTAAATACTAGTAATTCTGCTATGGTTACAGTAATTGTTACATCTGTTGATGATGAATCTGATGAGGAACATAATGATAAAGTCAACATTTGTCATAAAGATAAGAAAACAATTTCTGTTTCAGAAAATGCTATTCCTGCACATCTAAAGCATGGTGATGTACTTGGTGTATGTAGTAATGAACATGATGATGACCATGACGGTAAACATGATGATGAACATGATGAAATTACCAATGAAAAAGCACTACAAAATGAGATCAAGACTCTAAAGAAAGAATTCAAAGCACAAATAAAAGATCTTAAAAAACAACACAAAGATACAGAAAAGAATCTTAAGAATCAATTAAAAGAATTAAAAAAAGAAAAAAAATCACAGAATGATAAAGACGATGACTAATCTTTGAAAATCTCTTGGAAATCATGCCTGAAATATTTTAGAACATTAAATTAGGTAGAGTTTTTTTATGTACTAATTGCTGCTGGTCATTGATAATGGTTCTGTATACACAAAAAACTTAACTGATTTTTTAAATAACAAAAAAATATTATTTGAAAAACAAACACCAGAACTATTAGATCTAAAGTTACTCGACAATTACAATTCATTTATTCTCTCTGGAAGAAGAAAAAATGAAAAAAAAACAAATGAGATCAATTCCAAAATAATTAATCATACAATTCAAAATAATAAGAAATTACTGGGAATTTGTTACGGTGCAGAAATATTGGCTCTAACTTTGGGTGGAACAATTCGAAAACTTTCATTCTCTCAAAAAGGTAATGAAATAATTAGCATTCAAAGAGAAAATCGCCTTTCCAATGATAATTTACAAGTATTTGAAAGCCATGAGTTTGAGATTTCTAAATTACCCGATATTTTAATTACAATAGGTAAATCCAAAAACTGTAAATTTGAAATTATTCAATATGATAAAAAACCAATTTTTGGAACCCAATTTCATCCTGAAATGAGTGATGATGGTCAAAACTTAATTCAAAAGTTTTGTTCACTCTGATTGATTTTAATAACTCTCAAAATTTATTCAATTTCATGGATTCCTTGGATCATCAACTTTTACTTCCTTTAGTAGAAGAAGAAAATATTTGCTTACCTTTGCCAATCAATGTAGTTTCAAAATATTGGAATATTGACCTTCCAATGTCTGAGGCTATTGAAACTGCAAAACAATATCCTAATTCTAATGGAAGTATCTTGATTGAAGGAATTGAATCTGCGGAAAGACATGGTTTGGCATGTAAAATTATTCATTCTTCCTTGTCTGAATTAAAAAAAATAATTGACATTGGAATTCCACCAATAGTAATTCTTCCAGGAATTCCTGAAATCACACAACATGCTTCAGTAATATCTGGATATGATGATAATGAGAAAACTATTTTCCATTACATTCAGAAAGGAACTCAAGCAGGCGAGCAGCAAGAAGGAGCAATACCTCAAGCAATTTTTGATAAAGAATGGTCTGAAGATGGAAGACTGTTGATCATTTTAGCTCCATCAAATATCTTGTCTTCTATAAAACTAGAAAATGATTCAAGTGAAAGATCAAACAGGCTATGTTTTATTTCTGAAAGATTAAGCATACAAAAAAATACATCCGAATCTTTGATATCTCTAAAAGAAGCAATTGAATTAGATCAAACCAATTCAGCTGCATTGTATTTGTTAGGAAGTTTACTTAATGAGCAAAATTCCAATGATTGTGTACAGTATTATGAGAAATGTATCAAAATTAACAATAGGTTTTATCTTGCATACAATGGACTAGGTAACTATTACCTGAAATCTAACCAATTTGATAAATCTGAATTATGTTATAGTAAAGCCATTGAAATCAATCCTAAAAGATCCGCAAAAATTTACAAAAATCGTGCTTATCTCAGAGAGAAACAAAAAAAGAACTCTGAAGCAAAAAATGATCTTAAAAGTTATTTGAAACTTTTTCCAAAAGCTAAAGACAGAGGAACTATAGAACAAGCAATCAGAGAATTATAAAATATGCGGAGTGCGGGATTTGAACCCGCGGCCTTCAGCTTGGGAAGCTGACGTCATACCGAGCTAGACTAACACCGCCTATCTCAAATTCATTAATTATGATTAAATATCTTGATTGAAAAACAATATCATGGATGCACGTTGCCCTAAATGTGAGAAAGTAGCAATTTTAAATGATGAAATTACTAATGTAAAATGTCCTCATTGTAGTTTTGAAGCAGATTATGATACTTATCTTGAAATTATGAAAGATCAGGCAATTAACATGTCATATGATTATATCCCAAAAAGACCCGGCATTTGATTACCAAAAATTTCCTTTATCTGAACAATCCAAATGTGCTCCACACTTAGGACAAAACATATGGCATGCTTGCATATCTATCATCTTATTATCACATCTAGGACATCTGATTTCATCATCCATGCGTATGTTAAGTAATCTTGATTTAAAAATAATGTCCAAAGGTTAATTAGTCGTTCAACTTTTTTTGTAATACTTGACAAATTTCAAGCTTACCGTATCAGATGTAAAGGGAAAATCTATCACTAAGGAGTTGAAAGACAGTGATGCAAATACATTACTAGGTTTACAACTAGGTAACGAAACAGATGCATCTATTGTAGGATTGAAAGGAAAATTAAAACTCACTGGCGGTAGCGATAAATCTGGAGTGCCAATGAGAAATGATATTCACGGTTCAGCAAGAAAATATATTTTACTTTCAAAAGGAGTTGGCTTACAAGCAGCAGAAATTGGACAGAGAGTAAGAAAACTCATGCGCGGCAATACTGTTTCAGAAGAAATATACCAGATAAATTGTAAATTTGATGGAGAACTCCCAGTAGAAGCTCCAGCTGAAGTAGCAGCAGAATCTTAAAATAAAAAGAATAACTTAACATATACCGGCTCTACATTTTGATTCATGCATTGGAGAGAAACACTTCCTGATTGGTACATAAAAAAATATGGTCATCAACCATGTGTAAATATTGGAACTGCAGGTCATGTGGATCATGGTAAAACTACACTTATTCAAGCACTAACAGGTTCATGGACAAGTGTTCACAGTCAAGAGCTAAAACGTGGAATTACAATTCGTGTTGGTTACTCTGATGCAGCATTTTACAAATGTAAAAGTTGTGAAGAACCATTAGGATATTCAACAGCTCCAAAATGTAATAATTGTGGAAAAGAAAGTGAACTGTCTAGAGTTGTTAGTTTTGTAGATAGCCCAGGACATGAAAGTCTAATGGCAAACATGCTCTCAGGTTCTGCATTAATGGATGGAGCATTATTGTTAGTAGCTGCCAATGAACAAGTGCCTAAACCGCAAACTAAAGAACATCTTTTGGCACTTCAAACACTTGGAATACAACAAATTGTCATAGTACAAAATAAAGTAGATTTGATTTCATACGACGAAGCTATTACTAATCATCAAGAAATTACAAAGTTTGTCAAGGGAACATATGCTGCAAAAGCACCAATTATTCCAATTTCTGCACAATCTGGACTTAACATAGATGCATTGATTGGTGCAATAGAATCTACCATTAAGACTCCAGAGCGAGATGAATCTAAAGAACCAATAATGCATGTCTTACGATCTTTTGATGTCAACAAACCTGGTACAAAACTAAAACATATCAAAGGTGGTGTAATTGGAGGAAGCTTAACACAGGGAACTTTTATTGTTGGTGATGAAATTGAAATTAAACCTGGCATAATGGATGAAAAAAAGAAACCATATGCGCCATTACTGACTGAAATTACTTCTCTAGGTACAGCTGCTGGAATTGTTGATTCCGTAAAACCTGGCGGGTTGGTAGCAATTGGTACTAAACTAGATCCTGCAATGACCAGAAGTGATTCTTTTATAGGATCTGTAATTGGAAAACCTGGAACACTGCCTGAAAATTCAACCCAAATAAAACTTGAAGTAAATCTGTTTGACTCTGCTGTTGGCGCAGCTGAAGATACCAAAGTACTTCCAATTCAAGTAGGAGAATTATTACGATTAAACATTGGAACTGCTCCAATTCTAGGCAAAGTCTCTAAAATCAAATCAAATAATATAGACGTTGAACTCCGAAGACCTGCTTGCATATTTGAAGGTGGTAATGTGGCTATTAGCAGAAGAATTACTGACAGATGGAGACTAATTGGAGCAGGAATACTTGGTTGAAGTAATTTGTGATACGAGTTTTCTAATTCATCTGGCTACTAGAAGAATCAAAAATATTGATAATATTGATGTCGAAATAGGACAAGTCACTTTTGTTGTTCCGCAAGTTGTTCACAATGAACTTTCTGAATTAATTAAAAACCCTCAAAAAAATCAATCTGCACTTACAACTAGAGATTTTATAAAAAATTTTAAAATTATATCAATTTCTGGAAATTTTGCAGATAAAGAACTAATTGATTATGTAAAAAAAAATAAAGCTATCATTGGTACCATGGATAAGGAATTAAAAAAACAAATCAAAGAATATGGTGGTTCTATAATGTCTTTCTCAAATGACAAAATCGTTTTAGAATCTTAGTAAAATTTAATTGTAGAATTCATCAACAATTAATATGAGTGATTTAATTTTAGAAAGTAGTGCTTTTAAAAATGGCAAGGAAATTCCAAAAAAATATGGCTACAAAACTACCAACATAAATCCACCATTAAAGATTAAAGGAGTACCACAAAATACCAAGTCACTAGTTATCATAATGGATGATCCTGATGCAATGAGTGCAGTAGGAAAAATTTGGATTCATTGGGTAATATGGAATATTGAACCTAATACAACAGAAATCAAAGAAAATTCAATTCCATCTGGTTCCATTGAAGGTAAAACTGATTTTGGAGAAATTGGTTATGGAGGCCCAGCTCCACCTGATAAAGAGCATACATACATCTTCAAATTGTATGCATTAGATAATAAATTGAACCTCAATGAGGGTGCATCTAAAACAGATGTGGAAAAATCCATGAAAAACCATATTCTTGCCGAAGCTAGACTGACAGGCAAATATTCTCCTTAAATTGACTTTATGGATTTTAAATCTCTGTTTTAAATATGTGAATAATTTTAATTATTTTTTATCCCAAAGAGTAATAAACAAAGTTTAGAGAGAAAATCTAATTGATTTCAAACATAACTTTACTTTCACTAGGAAAATTTGATCTTAAATTACATCATCTCTTAATTGTGGGAATTCTTTCTCTATCATTTTCTATTTCGTTTTTAGTTAGATCACAAGCAGCTGATTATGGTTGGGAGCTAAATGAATTTGATCCATTTTTCAATTATAGAGCTACGCAATACATTGTTGATAATGGAATAAATGCATATTTTCAGTGGGATGACAATCTAAGTTGGTATCCCCATGGCAGAGATGTTTCCCAAACTTCGCAAGTAGTACTTCACATTACTGCTGCTGTTACATATTGGATTTTTGGTGGGGGAATGGAACTTTATGACTTTACAATTCTCTTTCCTGTTATTTTTGGTTCTCTTAGCACTATTGTAATTTTTGCATTAGTTAGAGTAATAGGAGGAACAACTGCTGGGTTATTTTCCGCATTATTTTTCTCAGTTTCATTACCATTGATATTGAGAGGAACTATAGGTTGGTTCAAATCCGAACCTCTTGGATTATTCTTTGGTCTCTTAGCAATCTATTTTCTGCTTAGTGGTATTAATTCTAAAAATAAAAAAATAGCAATTGCAAAATTAATAGCTGCAGGAATTATTGTGCCTTTATCTATATCAGCATGGGGTGGAAGCCAGTTTTTTATAATTCCTATAGGTATTTTCTTTCTTACACTGCCTTTTGTAAGATCGGATCATAAATTTATCATATGGGCAATTCCTCTCTTTACAGCAATAGTATTTCTCATCTCTCTAAATTTTGAAAGATTAAGTTCAAATTTCATCTTTGGATTGGGAGGAGTTTCATTAATAATTCCAACACTTTTCATAATAGTTTGTATTTTTATTCAAAGTAAAAGTAATGAAACCAAAAAAACTAGAAACGGTTTATTATTTTTAGCATCTATTTTGATAATCGGTACATGTATTTTGATAATTAATGCTAATACAGAATTTCTACCACTTCCAAGTTATAGATATCTAAATGCAATTAATCCCTTTTTGACTACTTCTATTCCTTTAATAGATTCAGTTGCAGAACATGCTAGTACAACAATCCAACAATCCTTCTTATTTCATTCTATTCTGATGATCTTTGCAGGATTAGGTATTTGGTTAATTGTAAAAAATCATCAAATAAAAAATTCTGGTTTTATTAAAAATGATATGATTTTGTTTTCATTAATTTTTGGATTAATTGGAATATATGTTAGTTCTGCATTTGTAAGATTAGAAGTTTTTGCATCCTTATCCTTGATAATACTATCTTCATTAGGATTATCTGTACTTGTAAAAGAGATTTTAAACAACACAGAAAGGAAACAATTCAAAAATTTAATTCTCAAATTTTCGTTTATTGTAGGAATAATAATTCTTTTAGTCATTCCAATTTCTTTCCCATCACATGGAAATTGGGTTACAGCAGCAAAAACCCCCCCTACAATTCTTAATGGTGGCACTGCTTACCCAGTAAGTACAAATGATTGGTTAGAATCAATGGAATGGATAAAAAACAATACTCCTAAAGATGCGGTAATTGCATCTTGGTGGGATTATGGATATTGGATATCCACCCTAGCAGAAAGAGCGACCATAGCTGATAATTCAACATTAAATGATAGTATTATAGAAAGTCTTGCCAAAATGTTTACCAGTTCACCAAAAGAAGGTTGGCAAATATTAAGAGATATGCAAGCTGATTATGTTATAGTCTTTATTTCAGGTCAGAGATTGGCAGTTGATAACGAAGGTCAAGCTCTTTACATATTGCAAGGTGGTGGTGATGAATCAAAAAAACAATGGTTTATACGAATTGCAGGAAATCCCACGGATCAATATCTGCAATCTGATGGTATCAGTGGAACTGATTATTTTTGGAATGATACTTTGTTAGGCAAAATGTTCCCATTTACTACCTTAGCGTATGTCAATTTACAAACTAATCAACAATCTGCAACATACCAACCAGGATTTACTCCGATATATGTAAAAGATATCAAATACACTTCTGATAGTAATGGTCCATTAAGACTTGTACATGCATCTCCAAGTTTCAATGCAGAGAAAGGTCAACCTCTGATAGGCGTATTCATTTATGAAGTAAACAAAGACTTTGTTCCAACTAACTAATCTGATAGTTTTTAATTATATCTTTCAGCCAATCTGTATCTCATGTATTTATCATCCGGTGAAAATTTAGCTGGATGTGCAGAAATTGTTTCTTCATTACACAATGGACACTTTTCCTTAAGTGAATAGTGATTACATTTTGAGCATTTTCTTAATTGAAATCGCATATTAGTTCTCTCTAGTTTTTTTAGATTCTTCTCTGGTAAACTTGAATGAGCCTTTCTTTTTTTCTATATTTTCTTGAATTTCAGCTATTATTGGTTTTAGTGTTTTTTCAGCAGATTTGAAATCTTCTGCAGTAATAGATAATCTATATTTTGGTGCACCTAAATAAGTAATATCTATTGTAGGATCTTTTTTTGTTGCATCCAAAAGCGCTTTTTTAATAATTTCAACACCATCTGATTTTTTATTTGTAATTTCCATAATTCCTCTAATTTCAACTGAAGGAAGTTTGATTTTAGAACATATTTCTTCAATAACTAATGTC
This sequence comes from Nitrosarchaeum sp., assembly GCA_021414365.1. Taxonomy (GTDB): domain Archaea; phylum Thermoproteota; class Nitrososphaeria; order Nitrososphaerales; family Nitrosopumilaceae; genus Nitrosarchaeum. The sequence goes on along the minus strand of JAIOOR010000022.1, from coordinate 26,051 downwards.
GTTTTTTTAGGAATTTTTAACTCTTTTATTGATTCTATTCCATTTCTTCCAATCTCAATAAAAGCATCATAAACAGAATCAAATTTTGAATAAATACTATCTTCTAATTTTTCGATATCTTCATCTGAAAGTTTTCCCTTTTCTTTAACATTTTCTAGTAATGTTTTCCCTTTTTCAAATTTCTTGACTTCTTTTAACTTCTGCTTTTTTTGATCTTTAGATACTTGTTTTAATGAAAGATCTATATCTCCTCTATCTGAATTTACTTTTTTTACTAGTAGTACCTTTTTCTCTCCGTCTTTTACAAATTTACTAACTGATCTAATCCAACCTGGTGCAATTTCTGAAATATGTAAAAATCCCTGAATTCCATTATATTCATCTAAAGTGACATAAGCCCCATGATCCATTACTTTAGTTATTGTAGCAAGAACAATTTCTCCTTGTTCTGGCATCTCTTGAACTTCAGTAGACATTTCTTCTAAATTTTTCTTCTGTATAATTTAATGTTGCTAGTTAGAAATCAATTCCTTTTTTTGCTTTTATGCCATGTTGAAATGGATGTTTTATTTCTCTCATTTCTGTGACTAGGTCTGCCAATTCAATGATTTCATCTTTAGCATAATTTCCAGTTAGTATAAGATCTAATTCTTGTGGTTTTGATTTAATCAAATTAAGAACATCCTCAACTTTTACTAGACCCAAATTTATGGCATAATTTATCTCATCTAAAATTATAATGTCATACTTTCCTGATTGAATTTTTTCAGTACTAATTTTAATTGCTTCTTTTGCAATTCTTTCATGTTCTTCTTTAGGATTCTTGTCATCTATTATTCCAACAAATCCCTTTCCAATAGCAACCATCTCGAATTCTGGTTCTAGTCTCTTAGATGAATACATCTCGCCATAATGCCATGATCCTTTGATGAATTGTATCATACAGATTTTTTTTGCATAACCAGTTGCTCTTAATGCAATTCCTAAAGCTGCAGTAGTTTTTCCCTTACCTTTTCCAGTGTATACAATAGTTAAACCGTCTTTATCCATAGATAATTCATGAATTATCCAAGTAAAAACATTGAGTATTGTTATGTCAAATGTATCAATTTAAATAAAAAACGATTCTAATCATACGAATTGAAAACCCCAAGAATTACATTAGCAGGAGCTACTAGCGGAGTTGGAAAGACATCGATAACATGTGCAATTATCTATGCTTTACAAAAAAGAGGCTTTTCAGTACAACCATTCAAAGTAGGTCCTGATTACATTGATCCAAGTTATCTTTCAAGCATATCAAAACATGAAGCAATTAATCTTGATGTTTGGTTAATGGGAGAAAATCAACTTTTGGATAGCTTTGTATCTAATTCAAAATCTGATATTTCTGTCATTGAAGGAGTGATGGGATACTATGATGGATTTGGCGGAGATTCAAATTATGCTAGCACTCAACATGTTGCATCTTTAACAAAATCTCCTGTACTTTTGATATTGGATGCAAGTAAAACCGCTAGATCAATTGCAGCGACAGCACTTGGATTTCAAAAGTTTCACAGGAATTCTAGAATTTCAGGAATCATACTAAATAAAATTGGTAGTAAAAAGCATGAAATTTTATGTAGACAAGCACTTGAAACAACAAAACTTCCAACTTTGGGAGTAATTTATAAAAATTCAGAATTAAATTTTGAATCACGGCATCTTGGATTAATTCCTGTAGAAGAAAAAAATCTTAAATCAAAAATTGTAAAAAACTCTAAAATAATTTCAGATTCTCTTGATATTGGCAAAATAATTCAAATCATGAAAAATCCAATACCACTTTCAAAAAAAATCATCACCAAAACAAAAAAGCCAAAAACTACAATTGCAATAGCACTGGATAACTCTTTTAATTTCTATTATAGTGACAATCTTAATGCATTAAGACGTGAAGGTGCAAATCTGATTTTTTTTAGTCCTATATATGATAAAAAACTTCCAGAATCTGATGGAATTTACATTGGAGGTGGTTTTCCAGAAGTTCTTGGAGATTCACTTGAAAAAAACCATATGATGAGAAAAACTATCAAGAAATTATCTGAAGACAATACTCCAATTTATGCTGAATGTGGGGGATTGATGTATCTTACAAAATCTATTGATTATGGGAATAAAAAATTCAAAATGATTGGATTATTTGATGCAGAAACCAAAATGACTAAAAAAATGAAATTAAATTACACAAAAGGCAAAATTATATCAAAAAGCATAATCTCTGATAAAAAACATGATTTACGTGGACACGAATTTCACTATTCAGAATTAGACTCTGTCTCTTCTGATTCAAAATTTGCATATGAATTAGATGTTGGTTTAGGAATTAAAAATCACAAAGATGGACTGACTCAATACAATACACTTGCATCATATGGCCATCTTTATTTTGATAGTTCTAATTATGCCCAAATTTTTGTGAAAAATTGCATTAATAATTCAAAAAGATGACTCTGCTCTTACTAGTTTGTAAAGTGCATTAATTATTGCAGACGCTGAGGAACTCCCACCCTTTCTTCCTTTGTTGGTGATAAATGGGATTTCTACAAGTTTACTTAGTTCCTCTTTTGATTCTGCAGCACAAATGAATCCTACTGGAATTCCAATGATTAATGCAGGCTTGATAATTCCTTCTTTTACCATCTGTATTACTTCTAGAAGCGCAGTTGGGGCATTACCTATTACAACTATTCCACCATCAATATCAGATAATGCAGCCCTCATTGATACCTGAGAACGAGTTTTGTTTTCTTTTTTTGCCATTTCCATTATTTCTGGATTTGAAATGTTGCAAACAATCTTGTTTTGAAAATCTTTTGGGTTTTGCTTATTTAGACCACCTATTACACCGTTTACATCTACTACAATACTGCATCCGTTTTTTAGCGCATTCATCCCGCTTTCAATAGCTTTCTTATGAAAAATTACTCCGTTTTCTCTTGCAAAATCAAAATCAGCTGTTGAATGAATTATTCTTCTAACAATGGGCCATTCTTTTTCATTATAATGATGAGTACCAATTTCCTCATCAATCATTTGCATGCTTGCATCTTCTATTGATTGACCTTTTCTAGTCTGCATTTTCTACCTCTTTTGCCCTTTCTATTATCAAATCGATCATTTTTTCATCTACTCCTAAATGTTTTGTAATGTATGTATTTTTGATAGTAGAATTTTTCAGTGCTGGTACAAGATCATTGTTAATATCAGTTTTAACATGTGCACCTTCATGTAAAAAATAAAACACAATTATTAAAATTTGAGGATTATTTTTTTCACAAGTCTTGATACCTTCTACTATATCTGGCTGTTCAATCTCTAACCAACATCGGTTAACATTTCTATAACTATCTTTTAGTCCATCAACTACATAATCTAGTGACATTTGTGCATTGGGATCTTTGCTACCATGCCCAATTATTAGCACATCTACATCTTTTTTTGGAATAGAAACATTATTTTCTTGTAAAGTCGAAGATATTCTATTCTCGACTAAATTAATCAAAGTTTTATGCATACTCATTGGTTTTGTTACAACAAATTTCACTTGGGTATCTTTTTGAAATTTCATCACATCTGTGACTGCATTTTTTACTTTTTTTCCAGGATACAGAAAATAAGGAACTATTGTTAAATGATCAATGTCTTGTTTGAGACATTTTTCAATTCCGTCTCCGATATATGGCGGTTCTACTTCTAGAAAGCAGTACTCTGTAAAAACATAATCTCTTTTTGCCTTAATCGCATTGCAAATTACCTCTAATTCTTCTGAGGCTTCTCTTTCTCTACTTCCTCTATCTATTAGTAATAACCCACGTTTCAATTCAATATCCTCGCTATGGCTATGGTCAAATTTGGCGGAAATTTCTGTTTTTCTACAATTAATTTACCTCCAGATACCTTGATTGCAGCAGCTTCAGATACACTTGATGTCCCTTCAAATGCTTTGACTGTATCTGATGGATTAGGTGTAGAAATTTCCACAAGATCTTCTCTATTTACATATTCCACAATAACTCCCACCTCTTTTCCAATATCAACTAGTCCTTTGATATCTTCTGGTTTTTTTATTGAAACTAGTTTTGCAATGGATTTTTCGCTTAGTTTGAATTTTTGTAAACAAAAATCTAACCCCTCTTTTATTTTTTCTTTAGATGTATCCCAATGCAATCCAATTCCTACCACAAGACTCGGAGGTCTGTAAACAACAGAATTTTGAAGAAAATCACCTTCTAAAGTTTTATCAGAAATTATTAGATATCCTTTACAATCAGAATCTTTCATTTCTTCTAAATTATGATAAACTTTAACATTTTTTGGTAATTCTTTACACCAGTTTGTTTTTCCTACTTCTTGGAAAATTCCTATCTTTTCTTCATTTACCATATATGCACTAACTTTAGTCACCGTAGAGTCGTCATCTATTTTCCAACCAAATTCCTTTCCAACAAGATCTACTGCTATTGTTTTATTGACGTCAGCCGCAGTAGTAATTACTGGAGTAGCATCAAGTTTTTGAGCAATAATTTGTGCTAATTCATTTGCTCCACCCAAATGCCCTGACAAAACACTGATTACAAAACTAGCTTTATCATCAATAACAATTACTGCCGGATCTGTTTTTTTGTCTTTCAAATGTGGACCGATTAATCTAATTACTGCACCTAAAGAAAACAAACAAATCAAAGCATTGTTGTTTTTAAAAAGTTCAACAATTTTTTCAGATGTGGATTCTGAATACCAAGTTATTTCTTTATTGTTATCTGAAAACTTGGAAGGTGCTAAAATATCCCAATCTGGAAAATGTTCTTTTAGTCTTAAGCCTATGCTTATTCCATTTTTAGTGATTGCAAGAACCGAAATTTTTTCCACACTCAAAACCACTCAAATTAAATAAAATACCTTACTCCTAGAACTTTCTAGCCAAAATATTGCCCTCAAAATCAAATAATATGACATCTAATGGAACTTTTTCTTCTGAATATTTTCTCATGTGTTTGTATGTTTCATTACATATTTCCTCAAAAAAACCATTTACATTATTTTCTGCAATTATTTCAGATACGTGTCTTGCAGTGTTTGCTTTTTTTATACTATCAATTATTTTTTCATCGGCATTACATTTTCTAGCTAATTCTGCCAAGAAACTCATATCAACCTTGGAACCTTTGACATGAGTTTGTTTCACACCTGCAGCCATTTTTGCTAATTTACCGATAAATCCTACAACATATGCTTTTTTGATCTCTTTTTTGGCACATTGTTGTATTGTATAACCAGAAAAATCACCCATTTGTACAAAACAATGTTCCGGTAAGTCTATAATTTTTTTTGCAAAGTCTTCGCTCCTTCCACCAGTTGTAAGAACAACAATATCATTTCCCATTGCAATTGCTACATCAAGATTTTGTCTAATCGAAGCAGCATATGATGCAGTTGAAAATGGTATTACAATTCCACTAGTTCCTAAAATTGAAATTCCATTTAAGATGCCAATTCTTGGGTTGTCTGTTTTAGGACCTAGTTCTTTTCCTTTTGGAACAGAAATTATTACTTTGATTCCTTTTTCTAAAAGATGTTTGTCTAAAACCTCTTTGATGTTTTCACGAATCATTTTTTTTGGAACTGGATTTATTGCTGCTTTGTTTAGCTCAAGACCTAATCCTGGCTTGGTTACAATTCCCACTCCCTCACCGCCATCAATTTCAATTTCATCAGTTTTTTCTGTAAATGATAAATCTACTATGATCTCTGCACCATGAGTGACATCTGGATCATCTCCACCATCTTTTATTACAGAACATCTAGCTTTACTTTTGTCAAATTGACATGAATGAATTGGAATCTTAATGAAACTACCTTTAGGCAATTTTACATCAACATTTTCAATTTTTATCTGATTAATTATAGACAGTAACGCAGCTTTAGCAGCTGCAGTTGCACAAGTACCTGTAGTATATCCAGTTCTTAATTTTTCTTTCTTACTATCTTCCACACTAATCATGCCTATTTTGACGTATTAACTCTTCTTTGATTTCTTTTTGAACAAATCCTAGAAAATAGAACCGTATTTTAAAATTTCAAGTATTATCATTATTTCTTTAGAATATATTTAAAATAATATCTATATCAGTATGGTAAAAAATACCCCGGTTGTTGTAATTGGTGCTAGTGGATTTATAGCAAAAAATGTTAGAAAATATCTCTCAAAAAACAATATAAAATTAATATCTATTTCAAGAAAAAATTTTAAAAAATTTAAAAATGAAACAAAAATCATCACAAAAAACTATGATGAAAAAATCATCTTGCCAAAACTAAAAAACTCTGAAGTGTTGATTCATCTAGTTGGAATCGGTAAACAAACAATTAATGATGATTACAATCTTACTAATACAGAATTCACAAAAAAAATAATTGATTTATGTAAAAAATCAAAAATAAAAAAAATTATTTATTTTAGTGGATTAGGAGTTTCCAAAAATACCACCCTTGGATATTTTATCTCAAAGTATAAAGCAGAAAGACAAATCATCGACTCTGATTTAGATTATGTGATTTTTCGACCATCTTATATTGTCGGTAAAGATGATTCTTTTACAAAATATCTTAAACAACAAATCAAGACAGGTCAAATCAATATTCCTGGCTCTGGTAATTATTCAATTCAACCTATTTACATAGACGATGTTTCACAAATTATCTTCAATGTCATAACTCAAAGCAAACAAAGTAAAATGATTTTAGATCTTGTCGGTTCAGAATCAATCACCTTTAAAAAATACATTAAAGAATTTTCTAGCAGAACAAATACAAAAATTAAAAAAATCAATCTTGAGATTGTTTACCATAAAGCTATTTCTGAACCTCAAAGTGAATTTGGAGTAGATGATCTGAATCTTTTAATTGGTAATTTTAAGGGTAATCACAAAAAATTAAAAAATACATTTAAAATACAATTTACTTCAATACGAAAACTTCTAAAGTCCGGAAGCCTTCTTTAACGCATCTGCCTTATCTGTTTTTTCCCAAGTAAATTCAGGCTCATTTCTTCCAAAATGTCCGTATGCCGCTGTTTTTCTGTAAATTGGCCTCTTCAAGTCAAGTTGTGAAATAATTCCTGATGGCTTCATGTTGAAATTTTTTCTAACTATTTCTTCAATTTCTTTTTCTGGGATATTACTAGAACCAAAAGTGTTGACATAAAGTGAAACTGGCTCTGCTACTCCAATGGCATATGCTAATTGAACTTCACATCTTTCAGCCAATCCTGCAGCGACAATATTTTTGGCAATATATCTACACATGTAACATGCGGATCTATCAACCTTTGAAGGATCTTTTCCTGAGAAAGCTCCACCTCCATGTCTTCCAAATCCACCATAACTATCTACAATTATTTTTCTTCCTGTAAGTCCAGTATCACCATGTGGTCCTCCTATCACAAATTTCCCTGTTGGGTTAATGTGAGTTTTAATTTTATCATTCCAAAGATTTCCTAAAACTGGTTTGATTACCTTATCGATGATTTCTTTTGATATTTGTTCTTGTGAAATCTCTGGTGCATGTTGAGTTGAAATTACTATTGTTTCAATTTTTGTTGGTTTGTTATTTTCATATCTCACAGAAACTTGCGATTTTCCATCAGGTCTTACCCAAGGTAAAGTTTTGTTTTTTCTAACTTCAGCTAGTTTCTGTGTTAATTTATGTGCAAGTAATATTGGCATTGGCATGAGTTCTTTTGTTTCATTTGAAGCATAACCAAACATCAATCCCTGATCCCCTGCTCCTTGTTCTTTTTCTTTAGTCGCAGTTACGCCCTGACTGATATCTGGACTTTGAGAATGCAATTTTAGTATAACTTGACAAGACTCTGTATCAAACATCAAATCTTTGTTATCATATCCAATGTCTCTGATTACTTTTCTAACTAATTCTTCTTGAGATTTCTTGTCAAAATTAGCTTTTGATGTTACTTCTCCTGCAACAGCTACAAAATCTGTAGTAACCATTGTTTCAATTGCTACTCTGGAATCTGGATCTTGTCTGAGAAATTCATCTAAAAATGCGTCTGAAATCTGATCACATATTTTATCCGGATGACCTTCTGTGACTGATTCTGAAGTAAACAGAAAACTACTAGTCATAAAAACCACTAGAGTTCATTTTCTAGTTTGATAAATAATACGTTATTGCCTCTTACGATTACTCTGCCGTAATTTGCAATTGTCTTACCATCATGTAATTCTTCTGCATCAGTCATGATTAAATTCATGTATGAATCAACATTATCCATTTTTCCTTTGTATTCAACTTCGTTTTTCAACCTTACAGTAACTTTCTTCTTAGTACTTTTTTGAAGAGTTGTTAACGGTCTTTTTGCACTACTAGTTTGTGACACTAATTATTCACTTGTTTTGCTTACGTTGTTCTCTGGAATAAAAGCCTTGCCTCTTTTCTGAAAAATCAAATTCCTTAAATTTTTTCATCATTTTCAGATAATTATCCAAATGATCTCTACAGGATTACAAAAATTAGACGAATTTTTATCTGGTGGAATACCAAATGGTGTAATTACTGATATTTACGGCGGAAATGGAACTGGCAAAACTCAATTATTATTTCAAATATGTATTAATGCAATAAAAAATGGCGGTACTGTTCTATATCAGGACACGACAGGTAGCTTTAGACCTGAAAGAATTCTTGAAATTCAAAAAAAACAAAATTTAACATTTGATATTCTTGAAAAAATAACTATTTCACGAATTACTAATACTTCTGAACAAATAAAATCTGTTGATATTATGAATACATCAAATTTTTCTCTAATTGTAATTGATAATATTACTGATCTATTTTCCTATGAATATCCAAAAGAAGATACGACATTTGAAAAGAATTCTCTGTTTATAAAATATATTCATAAACTGTCGTTAGTTGCAATTAATAAAAAAATCCCTATTGTTATTACTAATATGATTAGAAACATTGAAGGTACAGAAATGGAAAATATGAGAACGGCAATTGATCTATTTACACACATCAAAATTAAACTTACAAAAATTCATTCAAAATTTCATGGAAAAATAAGATGGCTCCTTCACCAAACCGATTTTTCTTATAAAATACATTCTGCAGGGCTTTCTGATTATACTGAAGATATTTAACCATCCATCATAAAGTTTAGCAATGGCAGGAATTTTTGATTCGATTCCAATAATCACCGTGGTATTATTTGCACTAGGCCTAGTTGGCGTAATAGTTTATGAAAGATCCAGATCAAACACAACAAAAGAATCAGTTTCCTGATTCAACACTTGATTCCCTATTTGCTAATTTTGGATTTACAACTCTTACTGAAATTCAGAAAAAGGCTTCTCCTATAATTTTACAAAAAAAAGACTGTTTGGTAATTGCGCCAACTGGTTCAGGCAAGACTGAATGCTCTGTAATTCCTGTTTTCTCACTAGTAAAAAAATCAAAAAAAATTGGAAAAATCAAAGTTCTTTACATAACTCCACTAAGAGCACTAAATCGTGATGTATTTCGAAGAATTACCAAGTATGCTCAAAGTAATGAACTTTTAATTGAAATCCGACATGGCGATACAACTCAAACAGCTAGAAGAAAAATCACTGAAAATCCGCCAGATGTTCTGATAACAACTCCTGAAACTCTAGTTATTCTTCTCACACAGATTAAGATGCTAAACGCATTATCTGAACTAGAGTGGATCATCATAGATGAGGTACACGAATTACTTGCAAGTGAAAGAGGTTCTCAGTTATCGCTAAGTATAGAAAGATTACAGCTAAATTCAAAATATCCTCTTACAAAAATTGGATTATCGGCCACAGTTGGTAATTTTGAGGAGGCTGGAAAATTTGTAGTGGGAACTAAAAGAAAATGCCAAATTATCAGAGATACGTCTGTTAGAAAATATGATGTTGAAGTTAAATTTGTACCTGGAACCATTTCAGATGTTGCAGATAAAATAATCGAATATGTTTTAGAACTAAATTTGGATTCTCCTGTGTTACTTTTTACCAATACTAGAGGAGAAGCTGAATTCTTAGCTTCCGTACTAAAAGAAAAATCTTCCATTGATGTAGAATTACATCATGGATCATTATCCAAAGAAGTTAGAGAAGACACCGAGCTTTCATTAAGAGAAGGAAAACGTGGAATTGTAGTCTGTACTTCCTCTCTTGAATTAGGATTGGATATAGGTTCAATAGAATTGGTAATTCATTATGGTTCTCCCAGACAAGTATCAAAACTAGTTCAAAGAATAGGACGCAGCAGACATAACAGAGATGCTTCTGCTAAGGGACTAATTATTACAAATAATTCTGATGATGAATTTGAAACAAGAGCAATACTAGAACGTATTAAAGAAGGTTCAATTGAAGAGCAAAAAATTCACGATGGTTCTCTTGATGTTCTTGCACATCATCTTGTTGGAATGACAATGCAATTGGGAGAAATTTCTGTGAATTTAGCATTAGAAACAATAAACAACGCATATCCTTTTAGAAATTTACAATTAGATGATTTAGTTGGTGTTTTAGATTTACTTGATTCTAATTATTTGATCTTCTTTGATAGGACAAAAATGACTTTCTGGAAAAAAGGCCGTTCCTTCAAATATTATTTTGAAAACCTTTCTACAATACCTGATATTCTTAAATTCAAAGTATTTGACAGTGTGGGGAAAAAAATTATTGGAACTCTAGATCAAAGATTTGTAGGTGACTTTGGAGATTCAGGAAATATTTTTGTTCTAAAAGGTTTACAATGGAGAATACTTAATGTTGATGAAAAATCTCTATCTGTAAATGTTGAACCATTTAGAGGAGGAGGTATCACTATCCCTTATTGGGAAGGAGAAAACATTCCAATTGATTATAAAACTGCAAAAAAAGTTGGATCATTTCGCAGCAAAGTAAAAAATGGTTCACTGAAATTAATCAATAAAACTATTGAAGAATTAAGTTTTAATGAAATTCCGGATGAGAAAAATATTGTTATAGAGTCTAGTCGTTCCCAAGGTTCCATAGTGATACACTCTTGTTTTGGAACAAAAATCAATTCGACTTTATCTGCTTTACTTTCTTCAATGTTCTCATCTATGCTAGGTTCTATGGTTGATTCGCGTTCTGATGGATACAGAATAGTATTATCTTCTAGATCACGAATTTCTGAAAAACTTTTCCTTGAAATTATTAAAGACAATTATGATCTTTATTCGCTTGTATCTGCGTCTTTGGTAGGAACTCACAATGTAAGCTGGAAAACATGGTGCGTTGCAAAGAAATTTGGAGTTGTTGGACGAGGTGCAATCTATGAAAAAAAATCTGCCCGATTTTTATATGAGAGGTATGCTAATACATCACTTGTAAAAGAAGCATTACGTGAATTATTTCATGATAAATATGATCTTGAAAATACAAACAAAATTCTAAAAAAAATCAGAGATAATGAAATCGTAATTAAATGGTTAGAAATTGATAAATTTTCAAAACTAGCAGAGCCTATTTTAGATCACACTGCAAAATATTATTCGTCTCCTGCTAATCTTGATAAGGGCATAATTGATCTTGTAAAAGCTCGATTAGCAAAAACAAAACATCGCCTTATTTGCGCACGATGTGGAAAATGGGAACGAGTGATAGAGACAAACGAAGTCAAAAATGTATTGATTTGTCCTTATTGTAAAGCAAGACAAATCACTGCTACTTTTTATTCTGATTATGAGCTTCCAAAAATAATACGTAAAAAATATGAGGGCAAAAGACTCTCTTTAGATGAAAAACACAAGTTTGATCGAGCCTGGAAAGTCTCTTCTTTAATAGAAAATTTTGGAAAAATCGCAATCACTGTAATGTCTGGATATGGAGTTGGGGCTGATACAGCTGCTAGGATATTGCGAAATATGATTGATGAGGAACATCTCTTTAAGCAAATCTATGAAGCTGAAAGACAATATGTTGTAACTAGAGGATTTTGGGATTCTTAATTTTTCTTTGTAATTTTGGAAAACGCTGTTAGAGTCAATTCTATTCTTCCCTCCAAACCTGCTTTTGCATTTACTCCAGTTATAGAAATTATTTCTCCTAATTCACATTTGTCAATTAGTCTTGCTTGATTTCTCCATCCTTTGACCCAAATTTGCCCAGTGTCGTCTTCTACAAACATCTCTGATAATAGAATTGATTCTCCAGATTTAGTTTGAATCTCTCGTCTTTCTGGAATTTTAAGTACTATGGATTCTATACAATAATTTCCATCCACTTTAACTTCATTAATTTTTGTTCTTATTTGTGACAATGATGGTATTGATTGATCATTTTCTAATTTTCTTACAAATGAATTACTATCTAATGTTACAGAATTTCCATATACCTTAGATGGCATACACTCAATTACATCACCTTCTTTACAGATGCTCGTAGAATTTGAATTATCAATAATGTTGTAAATGTTCTTTTTATTATCTACGCCCAAAATCATATTCTTTCCATTCTCTGTAGTTACAATTGAAAGAATTCTTGTAATTACAGGCCCTGCATCTTTGCCTCCTTCAATTTGAACTACTGTTGAATCATTACCGTGAATTTCAAGTCCTTGATTCCCATTTTTTATATTTACACCAAGTAATCTTACTTTGGCATTCTGAGAAATCATATTTGGAATATCTGTCTGATCTTTTCCCCATAAAACCACTCTCATGGAATTTCCTTCTTTTCCCTTTAGCCTCATCCTTAGAGCTTTCCCAGGCTGTCCACGCGAATTTGTAAATTCCATGCTACTTACAACACCATCTATTACTCCTGTGATTACAAGATCTTTTTGCCCTTCTTGTAATTCGCTAATGTCTTTTGTAATTTTATCTATAGTTGGAATCTCACTTTTATTATCTGTCAATTCTATGTTTGAACCTGAGCCAATATTGATAGTTGGAGAACCATTTAGATCTGATTTTACATATGCTTTGATTATTTTAATCAAATCTCCAGGTTTGATATTTTCAATTCCTGGTAAATTTGCTTTATCATCCCATAATTTTACACTAGCAGTTGAATTTGTATCATACACCGTCATAGTTCTAAGGTAAAAAGGTGAACCATCTTTTCGAGAAAATTGTTTTGCAGGAGATACATTGAGAACTCTAGTTTCCAAAGAGATTTCTTTTGCACCTGCATAAAGATCTTTTAAACTCATTTCAACTTTTAATGGTCCTGATAAAGTAATTCCATAATCAGATGCAATCAGAAACAGAGCTCCCTGATCCGTTAGATAACCTGCCCCGATCTTTTCTTTTTTATGTTTGATCTGTTCTTCAATATCATTTCTACTTAATTCTGGTTTTTGCTCCAATAATTTTTCTACAAGAACATCAAATTCAGACAATTCATTGTTTGTAAATCTGTTCTATTAATAAAAATTTCATTATTGTTTTGATTTGTCTATGATCTCATTTGATCGCAAAATCATGATTTTTTGTTTATTCAAATAATTTCTGCCTTAATTATGATAATTTGTCTCATTAACTAAATTAGTAGGAAGATCGCATTCTATCTCATGTCATGTCTTAATGTAGAGCATTTATCAAAATTATATGGAACGGTAAAAGCCGTCGATGATGTTGTTTTATCAGTAAAATCTGGACAAGTCTTTGGATTTTTGGGTCCTAATGGAGCAGGAAAATCAACTACTATCAAACTTTTAACAACACTGATTCCACCTTCAAGTGGCTCTCTTACAATTTTAGGAATAAATGCAATTGAAAATCCTCTACAAATTCGACATAAAATAGGTGTAGTGTTGCAGCAACCTAGCTACGAACCTACATTAACTGTTGAAAAATCTCTTGATAAATATGGTATGATGTGGAATGTTCCAAAAACTGTGCGCAAAAAAAGAATGGAACAACTCCTAAAAGATTTTGATCTTGTAGACATTCGTAAGAAAAGAAACGAAGATCTATCAATTGGTCAAAGAAGAAGGGTCCAAGTTGCTCGTGAATTCATGCATGATATGGAACTTTTATTCCTCGATGAGCCAACTGTAGGATTAGATCCTGGAGCACGAAGAAAATTATTGGATTATTTAAAAAATAAAGTAAAAACAGGCTTGACCATATTTTATACTACACATATTCTAAGCGAAGCCGAATATCTCTGTGATGAAATAGCAATAATAGATAAAGGAAAAATTCTTACAGTAGATACGCCTGAAGCTTTAAAAAATAAATTTGGAAAAGAAAAAACAATAAAAATCCACTTACTAGAAAAACAAGATAGAATAACAACACTTCTTTCAGACATTGCTGATTGTGAAATTGATTTTGATAATGGAACTAATATTGTAATTCGTTCAGAGCAATCTGAACTTGTATTGTTACATATTTTACAAATTCTAAATGAAAATCAAATTGAAATAGAAGATCTTTCAGCAGTACCTACAAATCTTGAGGAGATCTTTTTAAAAATGGTGAGTGATAATGCATCCGATAGTTAGACTTGTCAATAGAAATTTAACAATATCTATCAACCCTGGATTTTTAATCTGGCAAGTAATATTTCCTTTAATTTACATTTTTGTCGCAGGTTTTGCTTACACGTCATTAATTCAACAAGTCCCATATGGTAACAAAAGCATTGACTATCCTACGTTTTTGGCAACCGGTATGATTGGATTTAACATAATGAATAGTACTCTTATCTCAGGAATAATAATTTGGAATGATAGAAGACATGGCATGTTTGAGCAAATAATGTCTGGGCCGTTTACACGAACTGATTATATTTTAAGTAATATTTGCACTATAGGAATTGTTGGATTGGCAAGTGCATCTTTGATTGCACTAGTCGGATACCCTGTATTTTTTGAGTCAATTGAATTTACTATAATTACAATTCCTATGATTGTTTTTGCCGCAATTGTTGGCTCTGTTTTGTTTGGCTCAATTGCATCTATAATTTCTACTAGATTACGCTCTAGTGAGGGATTTAATGTAATAATTAATACTGTTTTTTTATTTCTGGCATTTGTTAGTACCGCATTTTATCCAGCTTCGGGTTCACCTGAGCCTCTCAAAACCGCATTTTACCTAAATCCACTTACTTACTTAGTTGATGTGATACGAGCAGGTATTTTTGGTCATATTACAGAATTTGTAATTATGGAAATGGGAGTTTTAGTTGTTATTGCATCTATACTTTTTATAATTGCCGCAAAATTACTTACAAAATTAGACTTTTAATTATTAGGATTCTCATTGCTAAAACTCTTGTAAAGTTCATTTATTTTTTTAATTATATCTAGATTATCATATTTTGCTAAACTTAGATTTGGTATGACGCAATGGCCTCCTATTATTCCGGGATACATTTTTGGTCTATTTCCTAAATTTTCATGAATCTCATCTGCAAATTTCCACATCTCATCAAAATCTATTTTTTCTTTATCACAAATCATTTTTGTAATCTGAGCATAATTGATTAGCCATCCATAATACGTTGTATCAACTAAAATTTTTGCTAATTCAGCAGTTTTAGTTGTTGACATCCACTGTATCTTCTCGAATCTTTTTTCTAAATCTAATTTAATTTTAGAACTAACCTCATTCTTGTCTGAAGCAATAAATTTTGTATATTTTTTTATATCATTCAAAAATCTTCTATGAACTCCACGTACTGGAGAAAATAAAATAGGCAAATCAAATTCATCTTGAAGATTTTTTGTAGTACCAGGTCTTACAGTAGAATGAATTATCACAACTTGTAAATCTTTAATTTTGTTAATCCAGCTTGCCGTAATTTCTTTAAATTCATTTAATTCTCCCGGGAGACAAACATGCAAATATTCTGGATTTTTTATAGAACTGTTTTCAGAATAGTTTCTACATTTTGACTTATCAACATCTATTCCGATGCAATCAAAACCGCGCTGAACAAGTAATTCAAAAAGTGTAGTTCCTACCTCCCCCATTCCTAAAATGATGTCTGTCATTTGTTACACTTTGAAAATTCATGGTATTATATTCGTGTTACAGTGGTATTTTTTTAATATGGTAGCCCTGCCCAGACTCGAACTGGGGTTAAGGGCTTCAAAGGCCCCTGTGCTTGACCGCTACACTACAGGACTAACAAAAAGGAGCAAACATGATTCCCCTAATGAACTTTTTATTTATGTTATTTCTAAACTAAACCCAATCCATAATTATTACTTGATAATTTGAATCAGTTTTTGAATAGGATCTTCCATGCTTTTTGAAATTTTTCTTGCTCTTTTTCTATGATCTTCATTAGATGACTCAAGAAATTTTCTAATGATTTTGTTGATTTTCTTGGGATTTATTTCCCTTTTTACAAGATTGTTTTTTACTAAATAATCTTCAACGATATTCGGTACTGCATTATAAGAAATTGTAGGAACTCCAAGTAAAGCTGATTCTGCTGTCATGGTACCTCCTGAACCTAGGAAAACATCAGTATCATTTAACAAATATTTTCCATCAAATGACATTTTTAGGATTTTTACTTTTTTTCCAAATAATTTTCTTAAATTTTTAACCTGCTCTGCATATCTTCCAAGAATTACAATGTTTTCTTCCCCAAACTCATTTATGATTTCTTTTATTATTGGAATTATTTTTTTTGATTTTGATGTATATGCAGCTTGTTCTTCTTCTACTCTGATCAGGATATTTTTCTTATGATTATTTTTAAATGGTAATGGCTCTTTTTGGTTTACCGCTCTTTTTATTGTTACAGCTGCATCAATTGCTTTGTATGGAATTATATTTTTTATATCTATTCCATATTTTGAAAATTCTTTTTTAGGAATAATCCACGGTATTAGTAATTTTTGAATTAAAGGTAACGTCAACTTCATTACTGCATTAGCATGTGGTGAATCACAAAATGCAATATGTCTAATTCCCATACCAAATGATACTCTTGCTGCTTCAGGGGAACAAAAACTAATTACTAATTCTGGAGAAAATTTATCAATTAACAAAGATAGTTTCTTTATACGGTCAGTACTAGCCTCAAGTTTACCGTATTTTCCACTTCCCCCATGCTTTCCAACACAAACTAGGTCAAAATTTCGAATTTTTGCTAGTTTTGCGACTTCATCATATGATCGTGATGTACACAAAACATTATGTTTTTTCCTTAATTTTTCAATTATTGGTTCCGAAAACAATAATTGTTTAGGAGTTAGAATATCAATCCATATTTTCAAGTATTTTCTATTATTATGGTAAGTTCAATAAGTTTTTCTTAGTCTATTACTAGCCTTATGTGTAATGGGGGGAGCAAAAGTTGTTGTTTATGGACTTAGCACCGAAGGTTATGCTATTGCATGTCAAATGGCAATAAAGGGTGCAGATGTATACATTATTGATGAATCAACACCATCTGCAATTTCTCTAAAATCTGAAATAGCTAAAACTTATCCCAATGTATCTTCTCTAAAAGAAGATGAACCATTGTTGGCCATGGAACCAATTGATGTAGCCATTTCAAAAGCTCAATACCTCTTCTTTACACCGAGAATCAGAAAAACAGGACAAGATATCAAAACTGAAATTCATTCTAAATTCAAAGATGCAACAGCCTCTCTAAAAAAAAATAGCTCTGTAATTTACACTCTGCCTACTGGTTTTGGTGGAAATAATGAAAATATTTCACTCCTTGAACATGTGACAGGACTTGAAGTAGGAAAACAAATCTCTTACTTTTACTATCCTTTAGAGGATCTTAATCAACAACCAAAGTTTATTGGTTCTTTTAATGGGAAAGAGGACTCAACTTTAACAGATCTTTTAACAACAGGAAAAAAGGAAAAAAAATTTGTAGCAATTTCTTCATCTGAACATTTTCATGCAATTAATGTACTATCTAGATTTTCTAGCCTAAGTAGCATTTTAGAGGTATGTAGGTATGTTCAAGATGATGTTACAAAAAAAGATCTTTCTTCAGACGACTTTCAAGAAATCTTCTTAGATAACATGGTCAGTGGACTATTTGATTTAAAATCACTAGGCTCCTCATTTGAGAGTGCAAATACCTTGATGTATCTAATCAATGGCAGCGTTAAGGGAATTGATGGTTATATTAAGAAACTAATTGATGAAATTCGCTCCACATTAAAGAAAAATGACCTAAAAGCTAGTCGAACAAAAATTGCATTATCTTGGACACTTGATCAACATGAAATGCGTGGAGATAAAATTGAAATGTTACAGAATCTAACTTCAAGATTACGTGATTACATTGGTGATGTAGAAGCTTATGAGCATCTAAACTCTGATTTATTTCATAGTGACAAAACCACAATTATTGTAGCATGCTCAAAAATAGATTTTGAAAATATAGAAAAAAATAAACAGGCTACTAATATTATTGTAATTAAAGCCAATCCTCTATGTGAAATTATTCAATAAGAGTATAAATTAGCTAATAGATCATTATGTTTGAATTGTCAGATGAAAATAATCCCGACGAAATTCCAGTTAATGTAATTTCTAAGAATCAAATCAATGATTCACATGATGATTATATACAAAATGATGCAGATGGTTCAATACAATCTGATTCTGAAAATCTATCAATAATTCAATTAGAAAATCTTTTAGAAAAAGAAAAACAAAAAGTAAAAGATTATGAAGAAAAAATCAAACACGTATTAGCAGATTATCAAAATCTACATAGAAAAACTCAATCTGATATTGAAAAAGGTGTAAATTTAAAAATTGATGAATTTATGTTGGATTTTTTAAAAATTTATGATGATTTTATACGAGCTAGACAAGTTTTTGCAGAAAGTAAGATCAATACGGAAGGATTAGATTCTATTTTGAAAAATATGGACTCTTTGTTAGCAAAATATGATGTGACTCCTATTGATGCATTAGGTGAAATATTTGATCCAAACTTTCATGAGGCAATTTCTATTATTACTGACTCTGAGCTAGATGCCAATACAATTACCAAAGAACTTAGGAAAGGATATATTTCTCATAAGAGAGTTATTAGACCAACACTGGTAGAAATATCAAAAAAATAATGATGAAACAAAATGGCTAAAATAATAGGAATAGATTTAGGAACAAGCAATTCTGCGGCTGCAGTAATGATGGGTGGAAAACCAACTATTATTCCCGCAGCAGAAGGCGCTACAGTAGGCGGAAAAGCATTCCCTTCAGTCGTGGCATTTACAAAAACTGGTGAACTTTTGGTAGGCGAACCTGCTAGAAGACAGGCTGTTACTAATCCTGATAGTACCATTGCTGCAGCAAAAAGGAAAATGGGTTCTGACTATATTTTTAAAATTCAAGATAAAAATTACAAACCTCAACAAATCTCAGCATTTATCCTTCAAAAAATAAAAAAAGATGCTGAAGCCTTCATAGGAGAACCTGTTGATAAAGCAGTGATTACCGTCCCAGCATATTTTGATGATAACCAACGTCAAGCAACCAAAGACGCAGGGACTATTGCAGGTCTTGATGTTGTAAGAATAATAAATGAACCAACAGCTGCATCTTTGGCATTTGGGTTAGATAAAACAAAACAAGACATGAAAATTCTTGTATTTGACTTTGGAGGTGGTACACTTGATGTCACAATAATGGAAATGGGCGGCGGTGTCTTTGAAGTGATGAGTACCTCAGGTGATACTCAATTAGGTGGAACAGATATGGATAAAGTTGTAATTAATTACATTCTTGATGAATTTAGGAAAAAAGAGGGAGTTGATCTTTCTAAAGACTCTACTGCAATGGCTAGAATTAGAGAAGCTGCAGAAAAAGCAAAGATTGAACTTTCAACCATTATGGAAACTGACATTAACCTTCCTTTCATATCTCATGATCCATCATCAGGTGCAAAGAATCTTGAACTAAGATTGACAAGAGCAAAACTTGATGAATTAATTCGACCTATCATTGAAAGATGTAAACCTTCTATAGAAAAAGCACTTGAGGATGCCAAGATATCAAAATCTAATGTTAACAAAATTGTAATGGTTGGAGGACCAACAAGAATTCCTCTAGTGAAAAAATTTGTTGGTGAAGTACTTGAAAAAGAACCTGAATCAGGTATAGATCCAATGGAGGCAGTAGCTATGGGTGCAGCAATTCAGGCAGGAATCATTGCAGGTGATGTAACTAGCGATATTGTATTACTTGATGTAACGCCATTAACATTGGGAATCGAGACTTTGGGTGGAGTACGAGAGCCATTAATTGAAAGAAATACAACAATACCAACATCAAAAAGTAAAGTTTTCACAACAGCAGCAGATAATCAAACTGCAGTTACAATCCATGTTGTACAAGGAGAAAGACCTATGGCAACTGATAATGTTTCATTGGGAAGTTTTAATCTTACAGATTTACCTCCTGCCCCAAGGGGAATTCCTCAAATTGAGGTAAAATTTGACATTGATGCAAACGGAATAATTAATGTAGCAGCAAAAGATCTTGGTACAAAAAAAGAAGCAAAAATCACCATTACATCTAATTCTAAATTATCAAAAGAAGAAATTGAAAAACTAAAAGAAGATGCTGAAAAATTCTCTGAGGAAGATAAAAAGAAAAAAGAGAAAATTGATCTAAGAAATGAATCTGAAAGTTTTATCTACACTGTCGAAAAACTTGTCAACCATGATCTTAAAGACAAAATCTCTCAGGAACAAGGAATCAAAGTTACTGATGCCGTAAAAGAAGTAAAAGAATCACTTGATAAGGAGATTGATGTTCTCAAGCCAAAACTTGATACCTTAAAATCCATAGTTAATGAAATTACAACTGAACTTTACAAAAATGCTGCATCTCAACCTGGTTCAGACCAACAAAATGCTGAAGGTGGACAACAAGATAACACACAATCCGAATCATCTTCAACTGATGAAACTAAAAGTTAACAAATTACATAATTTATACATCAATCACAATTAAAGGATGACTTATGGCTGCAAAACGTGATTATTATGAGGTTTTAGGAGTTTCAAAATCATCTGGCTCTGATGAAATCAAAGCACAATATAGAAAATTAGCATTAAAATTTCATCCTGATCGTAACAAGTCTGCAGAAGCTGGAGAACACTTTAAAGAAATTTCTGAGGCATATGCAGTTCTTTCAGATCCTGAAAAAAGAAAAATCTACGATCAACACGGTCATGCTGGTGTAGATGGAAGATACAGCACAGATGATATTTTTCAAGGAGCTCGTGGTGACTTTAGTGATCTATTTGGAAGAAGCGGTGGTTTTGACTCTATTTTTGAATCAATCTTTGGTAGAACTGGAGGTTCTAGCTATAGACAACAAAGGGGTTCTGATATTCTTTATGAAACTTTGGTAACACTTGAAGATGTCCTTCACGGAAAAAAAATGGAGATTAATTTACACAAAGAAATGTCATGTGAAATTTGTCATGGTTCTGGATGCAAACCTGGTACAAACAAAACAACATGTTCAACATGTAATGGTCAAGGCCAAGTACGTAAAAGTAGAAGCATGGGATTTGCATCCTTTGTTACAGTAGAGTCATGTTCAACATGTAAAGGACAAGGCTCAATCATACAAACACCATGTAGTGAGTGTAGAGGAAATGGCAAGAAAAAAGGCACCAAAAAAATATCATTTGATATTCCGCCAGGTGTAGAAACAGGTGATTATACTGTTCCAGAGGAAGGAAATGAAATGCCTGGAGGAATAAATGGAGATCTAATTGTTAGAGTCAGAGTTCAACCTCACCAAAAATTCAAGAGAGATGGCATGGATATTTTTTATGATCAAGAAATATCTATGGTTGATGCTGCTCTAGGTCGTGAAATTATGGTTCCAACTTTGGATGGAACTGAAAAAGTAAAGGTGGAATCAGGCAGCCAACCAAACACCATAATAAAATTAAAAGGCAAAGGCGTGCCACACATGAATTCAAAAAGCAGAGGAGATCAATTCATACGAGTTGTTGTTAATATTCCAAAAAAACTCACCAAACATCAAAAGAATCTTTTAGATGAATTCCAAAAATCTAATGAATAACAGGTAATGAAATTGAAAATTGCTTTAGATGTTGACGGTGTGCTAGCTGATGTAATTGAATCATGGCTAATTTACAGTAATAAGATCAGATGTAGTATCTCTAAAGAAGAAATAACTAATTGGGATTTTTGGAAAAAATTCAAAATTAACCGATATGACTTTTATGAGGAATTGACTTCATGTTGGAAGAATTGGGATTCTATTCCACCCACAGAAAATAGTTTATCTATAGCAACACAAAATCTTTCAAATTTTGGACAAGTCGATATTGTAACAGCTCGAGAACTTTCAACTGATTCTTTTGTAAAAAATTGGCTTAAACTACATGATATAACTTATCAAAATTATGTTTCAGTAATTGATGGTCCTATGAAGGCAGATTTGGATTATGATGTTTTTATTGATGATTCTCCATTAAACGCAATAAAATTTTTAGAGCGTAAAAAGAATGTCTTTCTTTACTCACAACCGTGGAATCAACACATTTCTGATCAAAATATTTACAGAATCTCTACATTATCTGAAGCTGTTGAAAAATTAAAACTATGATTCTGATTTTTTGACTAATTTTCTTATCGTAACTTGATGACCGCTTCGTATGTGTGATATGTGATACGTGTTTATTATCTCTCCAATTTTTTCATCACTGTAAAATTTTATGTTATAATTTCCTAGGACTTTTTTACAATTGCTACAATAAATTTCTCTGAATTCCATTTTCTATACAATTAGTTAATCTGATGTATTTTAAGTAAAACAGTATAATAAAGAAACTTATGCTAGATTTCAAAATTTAGATTGCGGGAATCGCCCAGCCTGGTCAAAGGCGTAAGGTTCAGATCCTTATCTTCTAGGAGTTCGTGGGTTCAAATCCCACTTCCCGCATTAATTATGATTAACTATTTTCCAAAAATTTCTTTATTTTTTCTAAAAGAAGGCTATTTACCGTTTCCCCTGATACTTTTCCCCTAAGTTCCTTCATAGCAATCCCCATCAATGAACTAACCGAACGCTCTTTTTGATTTTGAATAATTCCTTTGTTATTTGCGATAATGTTCTCTATGATTTTTTCAAAATCTTCTTTACTTACAGTTTTAATTGATGTGTTTTTTATTGCCTCTTCAATTGTTTTTGATTTTCCTGACATGATATTTTCAAATATGATCTCAACTGATTCTTTGGCAATTTTTCCTTCTTCTAAAAATTCAAAAGTTTTTACAATTTCTTTTATTGCTAATAGCTGAGAATTCAAGCCATTTCTTTCTAGGCTTGTAATAGTAGAACAGAGAATAGATGCTACAAAAGTTGGTACTACTGAAATTTTTTCACAAATTTTTTCAAAAATTTCTAAATATCGTGAATCAAAAATCTGTTCTGCCAACTGTAAATTCAAGTCATATTTTTTTTGTAACTCTTTAAGTGAATCATCCCATGACTTTGGTATGTTCTTTTTTGCATCTTCCAATTCTTTTTTTGTCACAATAATTGGAGGAATATCTGTTTCAGGATACATTCTTGATGCACCAGGTCTAGGTCTTAGAAATGTTGTTTCACCAGTTAGAGTTGCTAACCTTGTTTCAGCAGGCACTCCAATTTTTGCTTGACTAATTCTTTTGATTATGGAATCAATTGCAAAATCTATTTTTTCTAAAGGCGCTGCAATTATTAAAAATGCGTCTTTCTCATTTGTTTCTAATATTTTTTTTACAATGGATACATCACTTTCTTCTATGCCATAATTTGGTAATTCGTCTGAATGAAAAACTCCTCCAATCCCATAGAATTTTACAAGCTGACCGATCTCTTTTCCTAATCTTATTCCTTCATATGGTGAATAACCAAACATGTCAGCAAAATTTCTAATTCGAATTGCTTTGATTATTGAATTATCTTTTAATGATTTTTGTATGATTTTTGATTGACAATTCTTAAAGTCATTTGTAATATCAAAAATATCCCCATCTCTTGAAATTTCACCAAAATTTGAATTTTGTATTTTTTCGGCTATTTTTACGAGACCATGTTGTCTTTTAGCCTCAAATTCAACTACTTTTTCTAATTGATCTAACTGTTGTACTCCTTTGACTTCAACTACTCCACCACCGTCCTTTACTGAAACATTGACATCTTGTCGAATTGATCCAATTCCACGAGTGACTTTTTTTGTACTTCGTAGTAATCTTCCAAGAGATAATGCAATTTTTTTTATCTTTTTTGAATCTCCTTCGACTGGTTCTAACGCAATTTCAATTAAAGGGACTCCGAGTCGATCTAAGCTGTACTCTCTTATGTTTCCCTTGTCCCCAAGCAATCTGGCAGCATCTTCTTCTAAACAAATTGATTGAACGCCTATTTTTTCACCATCTACATCAATATGTCCTCCTTGAGAAACTAGCATGGTTCTCTGAAAACCAGTAGTGTTTGAGCCGTCAATCACTGTTTTTCTCATAGGATAAATTTCACTAAAAATATTTGATTCAAGTGCAGATGAAATTATCAATACAAGATTTTTTGCATCATCATCTAAATCATGAGGAGGCTCTTCATCTTGTTCTACCAAACAACTATTGTCTTGGTTAGCATAATACATTATTGTTTTAGACTTGGAACTCTCAAATAGGGCGGCTGGATCATATTCTCCTAATTCACTTTTCACAGCTCTTAATTTTCTTTGAAATTTAGTAGTGTATTCATCTGATTCAAGTGGTGTACAATTACAGAATAATTTTTTGTTAGTGGATAACTGCTGATGTATCTCAAGGCCGACCTTTAATCCAATATTTTCAATAAAAAATTCAGACATTCATATCACTCATTTCAATTAGATATTTCAGAAGCAATATTCTGAAGCATAATATGTTTGACCTCTTCAATTGTTTTTGAATTTCCTAAAGCCCACATAGCTTTGACTAGAGCTACTTCTGGAATCATGTTTTCCAAGGAAATTATTCCTAAATTAAGTAAATCACGACCGCTCTCATAAACTGTCATTCTTACTCTGCCGTCAATACACTGTGAAGTCATGCCTAAGAAAATGCCTTTCTCGTTTGCTTTTTTTACATTATCATACATTGTTTTTCCAATATGTCCTAAACCAGTACCTTCAAAAATTATCCCACCATAATTCATCTCAATGATTTTGCCTAAAAGGTCAGGGTCATACCCTGGATGATATTTTACTAGAGCAACTTTTGTATTTAGATTAATTCTTGGCTGAAATTCTTTGACTTTGAAAAAATCATCTTTTGAATTTCTAATTACTTGATCATTTACAACAATGAATGCAGGGTTATCTCCAATGGTTTGAAAGGCACCTCTTTTGCTAGTGTGGTTCTTTCTCACTCTTGTTCCTAAATGACACGCAACTGTTTCATCGTTTTCATCTTGGTGCATTACGACATACACACCATTTGTTTTACAACCAACAAGAAATTTTATTGCTCCAATCAAATTCAGTGCGGCATCTGATGATGCACGATCAGAAGATCTCTGTGAACCTACAAGTGCTATTGGAATAGGAAATCCCGCAAGCGCAAATGATAGAAATGATGAAGTATAATGCATAGTATCTGTCCCATGTGCAATAATAATCCCAGAATAATCTGAATTTGAATATTCTTTTAATTTCTCGGCAATTTTTAACCAATGTTCCGGCATTATGTTTTCTGAATATTCTGAAAATAATACCACGGCATCAACATTGGCAATTTTAGCAAGTTCGGGAACTGATGAATTAAGTTCCTCTGCAGTTAAAACTGGAGTAACTGCACCTGTTCTGTAATCTACCTTGCTTGCAATAGTTCCCCCAGTTGACAATAAGAGAATTTTTGGCAAGTTTGGATTTTTCTCTAAATTTTCTTTTTTTTCAATATTTTTTTCAGAACTAGAAGTTTTTTCAATTTTTTTGATTTTTTCTATTTCCAATCCTACATTGTAACC
>JAIOOR010000020.1 GCA_021414365.1 Nitrosarchaeum sp. | reverse complement strand
CGATTTAATGGCGCGGGGAGAGGGATTTGAACCCACGAGTCATTGCTGACATGGGATTAGCAATCCCACGCCCTACCAAGCTAGGCGATCCCCGCACATATTGCCTTGAATTAATCTGTAAATAAGTCAAACTTTTTCTGATATTAATTACTGTTCTACAGGTATACCATTAACTAGCATATCATGAGTAAACCAACAAAAAGGGTTTGAAGTAGAGTATATCATAATCAGATATCTGTTATTATATTGCAATACAATAAATCAAACTTGTGAGAAAAAATTATAAAAAATCTACTGCAAAAGTTAATTTAATTTTTTATTTTGGTATTACTAGACACTTTCGGAGAAAAATGACAGAACAATGAATATTTACATATTATCCATAGTGGCATGCATCATACTAGTTATTTTAGGATTTTTCATTTTAGGTTTAGATAAAATCATTGCAAATCCATTGATAGTTAAAGACAACATAACATCAAATACAATTGATACAGAGTCTAACACTATTCAGAACGCCAACAATACGACAGATAATGTCAAAGTTCAAGACAATAGTTCTTTATTTTTTGTTAGTAGCAATAAAGAAGACTATGTTGGAAAGACAGAATCAGGAGTAGAAGGCTATAGCAGATATATTCTAACACCAAAAGAAGAAAACAGACAACTTTATGATTCATTAGGTCCAAAAAATGCAAATCAGACTACCGTTGTGATAGTTCCAATGTTTACATTCCTAGCTTATTCTGATCACGGTTTTTATGATTATTATGCAGGCAAATGTGATAAAGAATGTTTAACTGTTAGTGCAACAGTTGAAGTTTCTAAATTAAAATTTAGTTACAGTTCTAGTGAAATGGCTTATCGAGTTTTTGGTATTCTTGGATACGACCTAATTTCTGATGTAGATGTGGATAAGGATCCTTCACTTTTAACAAAATACGATAGAGTTATTCTTTTGCATAATGAATATGTTACAAAAAAAATGTTTAATGTAATAACACATCATCCTAAAGTCATTTATCTTTATCCAAATGCATTGCATGCCGAAGTGTTGGCAGATTATGAAAATAATTCAATAACCCTGCTTAGAGGGCATGGCTATCCTGAGAAAACCATTGAAAACGGATTTGATTGGAAATACGATAATACTCATCCATATGAATTTGACAACGAGTGTAAAAATCGAGAATTTTATAAAATAGATAACGGTTTTATGTTAAATTGTTATCCTGAAAATATCATTTACAATGATATAAAATTATTACAAATCATAAGAGATTTATGAAATTGATATCTGGAACTTGTTTATTTTCTGCAAATTAAATTCATTCATCACCAAATTGATGATAGTTAGTCACAATATCATTAAGTTTGATTCTTTTTCCTCCCACAATTTTTAGATCCACGTCAATTGATTTTTTAGAAATGGTAATGATATTGTATGTATTTTCAAACAAGCCTCTAACTCTTTCAGATGTTGCAGTTCCAGCATTTACTACCATGAGTTTCCCAAAATTCCATTCCCATGGTCTGTGTTTATGACCACATAAAACAAGATCAACTTTAGTATCCAATATGGTTCTTAGGACGTCTCCCGCATCAATGACAGTTAATTGATCAGAGCCAGTGTCAGGAATTGCAATAAGATGATGATGCATTGCCAAGATCTTTATTTTATCTTTATATTTTTTCATGGTTCTTTCCAACCATAAATTTTGACGGTATCCTACTTCACCCTCATTTCTGTCAGGACGCGCAGTTCCAAGTGTAACTAGAACTATATCATCACTTAATTCGTTGATTGCATCAAATGGGAAAAATTTTTTGAACAGTAAATAACCAGTGTTTCTATAATCATGATTTCCACTCATAGTGATGATTTTTTTTGCATTAAACTTTGTCAAAAGTATCTTACATTGTTCATATTCTTGCATTAGTCCCTCATTTGTTAAATCACCTGTAACAACTATCACGTCAGGATTGAGTTGATTTACTTCATCTACAAGTAGATCAAATTTATCTTGAAGAAATTGAGAACCTACATGTAGATCAGAGATTTGTATAATTATCATATTCTATCAAGACAAAAACAAATTATGTTAATAAATTTCCCCTATACGAAATATGTCATTTTAAAAAAATCAGTTTAATAGTTAAGGGTAGAATTAAATACGCTCAACCAATAGTTTCGCTGAAATGGGTAAAAAAGCAGCCGTGATTAATGGTGACGGAACTGGTCCTGAATTAGTAGATGCCATGATTCATGTCTTAAAGGCTTGCAATACCCAAGTAGAACTTATTCGCTGTGAAGCAGGCTCAGAGCAATGGGAGAAAAATGGTGGAGCTACATACATTCCTGAATCTACAGCAAAAATCATGGATGAAAGTAATGCTTGCTACAAAGGTCCAACTACAACTATACCATCGCCTAATGCTCCAAGAAGTGTAGCTGTTTCTACACGACAAAAATACGAGCTATTTGCAAATGTCAGACCAATTAAAACTTATGATAGACTTTCACCAAATAAAAAACTTGATTTTGTATGTTTTAGAGAAGCAACTGAAGGATTGTACGCAGGAATTGAGTTTGATACATCTGAAGATTCTGCAATAGCAATCAGAAAAACAACAAGAAAGGGATGTAAAAGAATAGCAGACTCTTCATTTGAATGGGCTAAAAAATATGGATTAAAAAAGGTAATAGCAATTACAAAAAGAAATATTCTAAAAAGAACTGACGGAATTTTTTGGGCTGAAATTGAAAGAGCTGCACAAAGGTATCCAGGAATTGAGATAGAAGAATACTATATTGATAATATGACTCAACAATTAGTAAAAAATCCTGAGAGGTTCAACAATTCTGTTTTAGTAAGCACAAATCTGTTTATGGATATCATATCAGAATGTGCCTCTGGCAATACTGGATCAATTGGAAATGTTTACTCTGCAAATCTTGGAGAAAAGTATGCAATGTTTGAACCAGCACATGGAAGTGCACCAAAATACAAAGGAATGGATAAAGTAAATCCTACTGCAGCAATTTTATCTGGAGCGTGGATGGTAGAATATCTTGGTGAACCTCAAATTAAAGATGCAATTTTCAAAGCAACTGAAGAAGTAATCAACGAGGGGAAATTTGTTACGTACGATATTGGAGGCAATGCTAAAACAAGTGAAATGTCAGATGCAATTGCAAAACGATCTGCTCAACTGTTAAAAAAATAATCACTTTGTAGATTCAACAAGAATTAATTCTTCAAAAAATAGTTTCTTTTTTGCCAAAATTTTTGGGCTTAGACCTAATTTTTGTGCGTGATCCATCAGTTTTTGATAATCAGAAAGAGAGGAGGTTACAAAAAGAAATTTGCCACCTATTTTGATATTTTTATAAATTGAATCAAAGATTTTTTTAGGAATTTCAAACCCATCTTTACCACCATCAGTTGTCGCATCTAAAATTTCATCTGTTGCAAGATATGGAAGATTACACACCACTAAATCAAATTCAAATTTTAATGCATCAGCCCCATTACAGCAGATTAAATTTTTTGTACTGTATGTTTGATTTTTTAAAACCGTAAAATTAATGTCAGTTCCAACTACAAAGGCAAAATTTTCTGATAAAAGTTTTGTCAGGTATCCAGAACCACTTCCAACATCTAAAGCAGATACTCCTTTCTCTTTTTCTATATAATCAGCAATAAAGAACGTGTCTTCAGCTGGAGAATACTCCTCATCTCTTAAGAATTTCTTTTGCAAGATCAATTATTTCATCCCCTGAAAGGTCATCAAGACGTTTATCAATTAAGGTTTCTTTTCCAAACTGCTTGAAGATATTTTGGATTGTCTTACGTCGATATGAGAACATTTTGTTTATTACATGAATAAGATCTTTTTCAAGTGATTTCTTTTTAGTAATTTTAAGAACCACTGAATCGACTTTTGGAGGAGGAGAAAAATTGTTTTTGCCCACATCCAAAAATTTTTCAATTTCAAAGGCATGATTTGCAATGATACTGACAGAGCGCCTACTTTTTGTAGATTTTGTAAGTAGTTTTTCTGTAAATTCTTTTTGCACCATTATTACACCATGAGAAAAAGGAATATTTGCAAGCCATTCTATGGCGTCTTTACTTTTTGAGTAAGGAAGATTAGATACAAAAATTGAAAATTTATCTTGTGTTTTAAAGCCATCACCTAATTCAATTACAAGATTGTCAATATTTGAAAAACGTGATTTTGCTTTTTCATATAATTCCCTATCAGTGTCTATTGAAATCACTTTTTTTGCATGCTCACATAACAATGGTGTAAGAATTCCCAGTCCAGTGCCTAACTCAAATACAACATCATTTTTAGTAATTTTAGCCTCAGAAACAATCGATCTTGCTATCGTATTTGATGTTAGAAAGTGTTGACCGAGTCTTTTTCGTTTAATCATTTTTTGACAAAGAGGTTCATCCTACTTTCACCAGTAATCTCATGCATGATTCTCTCAGAGATATGCCTGATGGGTTCTTTGAATCCTACTCTTTCTTGCAAATCAGCATAACTTTGAAATTTTTTCTTTTCTCTTTCTTCAATCATTATTTTCATGTATGTTTTGCCAATTCCTGGAATTAATTCAAGCGCATGAATTCTCGGAGTCAAAGGTCTTGCATTGTTGAGATAATCTACAAATCTTGCTTCATTGTGAGTTACAATATTTTCAACAACTCCAGGCAATTCACTTTGAGCAGATGAAGATATTTGAGCATATTCTAGCTTTCCTAAAACAGAAAGTACTTTTGTTCTTCCTTCTTTTCCAATGTAGATTCTTTCTCCAACATCAAATGTTGAATTTGGAATTCCAAGAACTTCCAATATAGTGAGTCTGTCTTCACCGATTGCAGTAATAATAATTCCATCACGTCCACGTACAGTGGAAGATTTTCCGCGAGGATTAAAATCTAAAACATATGCATATTCCTCATACTTTCTAGGTGGGGATTGAGCCCTGTGCAAAATAAATTACTCCTTGAAACTTAAGAATGCCCCTTGAGTATTTTGAGCATTTTTTCTAAAGTTTCAGCAAGAATAAGTTTTTTCCAACCAAATGTAAATGAACGTAGTTCAGCCAAACTTGTTGGTCTAATATTTACAATTTCTACAGCTTCTTCTTCTGTTAAATCACAATCTTTCATTAATTGTTTTTTCATTTCTTTAGCATCTTTAGGATCAATTTTTACAAATTTTGTAACATAATCATATGTCCAACGTTGAATTTGATCCATTTCTTCAACATCAACTTTTCCTAAAATCTCTTTAACTTCAGAAAGAGAAATGCTTTGTTTCTTTTTTATCTCTTCCATGATTATACACCGAATGGTTTGATATGATCTAATCTAGTGATTAAGGTTTTTGTTTTGTTTCCTAATTTTACATCCAGAGTAATGGCGCGTCTACCAACATTGGTTATTTTTCCCACTTTTCCATGATAACGTCTGTGTGGTAACCCTTTGTGTTGTCTTGGATCAATAATAACAAGGGCTTGTTCACCTTCATGATATTCGCGAAGTAGGAATGACACTCCTCTTGGAGCAGTTTTAGTCATTACAGCTCTTGCTTTGTGCTTAAATCCATGTGAACGACCATGTGATTTCTTAGTTGCCATATCTGAGTAGATTCCTTAATGACCCTATTTTAACACTTACGACTAGAAATATGCAATTATCCAATAATATCGGTTCTAAGTTGCCCACACGCAGCAGAGATTTCAGTCCCTTTTTCTACTCGTATGGTGCAGTTTACACCTGCATTAGATAGTATTCTTTCAAATTCAAGAACACTTCGTTTAGATGGACGCTGAAAATTACCTGCTGTGGGATTTATTGGGATTAGATTTACATGAGAACCATTTTTCTCTAATAAGAAAGCAAGATCTCTTGCAATTTCTGGCGAGTCATTAACACCTTCGATTAGAGCATATTCAAATGTGACACGTCTTCCTGTCTTTTGGAAATAACTTTTTCCAGCTGCAATCAAATCCTCCACCGAGTGGGGGCCTGCCGTTGGAACTAATTTTTGACGAAGTTTATCATTTGGAGCATGTAATGATATTGCCAATCCAATTTGAAGATCTTCATCAGCAAGTCGTTCAATACCAGAAATTATTCCGATTGTTGAAATAGTAATATTTCGTTGTCCAATACCAAAACCTCTTGGATGTGTCAATAAACGAACAGCTCGTATTGTCTCATCATAATTTGCTAAAGGTTCACCCATTCCCATAAAAACCAAGTTAGTTACATGTTGACCACGTTTTTCAAGGAGTTGTGCAAAGTGGATTACTTGTGCAACTATTTCTTCAGCTTTTAGGTTACGTTCAAATCCCATTTGTCCTGTTGCACAAAATGTACAACCCATTGCACAGCCTACTTGAGTTGAAACACAAATAGTAGATCTTGGATGACCATCAATTTTAGTTGATGGGTATTGTATCAAAACTGTTTCAACTGGAGTTCCGTCGGCAAGATTGAGAAGTAGTTTTGTTGTATCTCCATCCTCGCTAACAACACGATGGACTTCAGTTGCAGAGCCTATTGTGTAACCTTCTTCAATGAGTTTATCTCGCATTGGAGTAGGCAGTTGTTTTATTTCAGATATGCTCTTTGGAAATTTATAGTAAAGTGGATAGAGAATTTGGTCTGCGCGGTAACGGGATTGGCCCATATCCAATACCATTTGTTCCATTTCCTCTGGGAGTAAACGATAAAGATCTTTCATATGATCACTTTTGAATATACATATTCAATCATTACTTTAGTAATATTGTATTATAATTTAATCAATACTCAAAATAGAATTAAAAATAAAACATGAATAATTATGTGTGTAAAAAATAAAGGAGAAAAAGAAGATTTTACTCTTCTAGCAACTCGAAATCGTCGGAATCAGTATCATCTGTGGTTTGAACTAGTTCTAGTTCAGCAGATTCAACTGAAATTTCAGGTTCGGATTCTTTAGTTACTTTTTTGGTTTGAACTAGTTCTAGTTCAGCAGATTCAACTGAAATTTCAGGTTCGGATTCTTTTTCCTTTTTAGTTGATTTTTTGCTTGTTTTTTTAGTAGGTTTTTTTTCTGCATCCTCTAAATCCATCACTCCAGCTTCACCCAAAGCAAAGAGTACCTCTTCTTCAGGATGATGTGGACTATCAACCATTCGTGCGATTCGTTTCTTACCGGATTTCTTAAAGTATATTCTGTATGTACTTGTATGTGCAACTACATTTCCACCTATTGGACGAGTTGGATCACCAAAGAAAACATCAGGAGATGCCATTACTTGATTTGTTGCAATTGCAGCACAGTTGTAAGTCTCTGCAATTCTTGACAGCATGTGAACAAAGTGATTTAGCTTTTGTTGTCTGTTAGAGAGTGTTCCTCTACCGAGATATTCAGCACGGAATAATCCAACTGCTGAATCCACAACAATTAGTTTGACATTATGTTCTTCAATTACAGGACCCGCTTCCTCAAGAATTAGTGTTTGATGTGCACTGTTGTATGCGCGTGCAACAATTATTCTATCAAGAACTTTTTCTGGATCCATTTCATGTGCTTGTGCAATAGACACAATTCTTTCTGGTCTGAAAGTGTTTTCTGTATCAATATACAAAACACCTCCATCTAATCCACCTTCTGTTTTTGGTTTTTGAACCATTACAGATAGAGTATGTGCAAATTGAGTTTTACCTGAACCAAATTCACCATAAACTTCTGTAAGAGCTTGTGTTTCAACACCACCATCAAATAGGGTGTCAAGACAATTAGTACCAGTTGTGATTTTACCAATATCTTGTCTGCGTTTGTAAACTTCAGTGGCTGAAACGAAATCTCGTGATAGTAATCCAGTTTCAACTAGATATTGTCGTGCTTTGTTGACAATTTTTTCTGCAGTATCTTTTTCCATGCCAGTTATTTCTGCAATTTCCACAGGACCTCTTACGATAAGATCCATAACATTGTGTACTCCTGCATCTGATAATTTTCTAGTAGTTACAGGACCTACGCCCTCCAAACTATCTAATCTTAAATCTTCTACCATACGGTATGGTACGGTACTAGTACTTTATAATGTTATTGTTTTGAGGTTCTGTCAACTTGTTGTAATAGTTTTGATCTAACGTCTCTTTCTTCTTTGACCAGGTTTATTTTGTCCTGGAAATCTACCCAAGGCAAATCTTTTTTTGAAGTTACTCTTGTTTCGAAGACTGGAATTTGTACCAACTATCTTTCTTCCTTCAACTTTAGGAGTTTGTCCTCTTACTTTACCTGCTTTGGTAAGTGAACCGTGTGTTGCCATGTGTCAATTGGACAAAATAGTAAATTTATGTATTTGTATAATTACCAGTACTTTACCTTAATAGTTTCAATAACTTTTTCGTGTTCTTTACTCTTATTACGAGCATATCTTTCCATTGCACCTAAAGGAATACCTCCCAATGATCTTGCAATTGCATTAAAGAAGTATCTCTGTGGTCCTTTTGCACCAGTTTTGGTCATGAATTTTTGAATTCCATACTTGAAGTTATGTTGCCAAGTTTTATAGAGCACACCTAATTGTGCAGGAGTCATTTCATTTCCAATGTTGAAGAAATCGGATTTTTCCAATAATCCAATTGGAACAAATGTAAGTGCAGTAGCAGTAAACATTGAATCAGGTTGCTCATGCTCTAATTCAGAAATTAAACGAATTGTATCCCAAGAATCTTCAGGCTGTTCATCATTATCAAGACCCATAATCAAAGTGAATGCAGGAATCCAATAATCCTTATTCAAAGTTTTAACACCTTCTTTTACTACCCAATGCCATTCACTTGGAGCATATGGAGCTAGTTTTCTATCAGCATATTTTCCAATTAATCTCAAACTACCAGTTTCAAAGCCAGCTTGAATTCCAATCATATTATCAGGACTGGATTTTATAATTTTTGAAAGATTAGGAATGAGTTTCTCATCAGCTATTGCTCCTGCCAAAGTACCATGAGTTGGATTTGTGTGTCCTACACCTGTAGACATGATTGCAGTAAAAAGTTCTTCGAGGGCTTCACGATTTGGTTCCATTCCCTTAGCGGTTCTTGGATCCATACCATAAACAAAAATATCATCGCTGTGTATCCACGCAGATTTAGCGCCTCCTTTTTTGATGTTAACTTCGATTTCACGTTTTACTTTTTCTGGAGAATAGTATCTCAAGGATCTTAATGTAACATCACAAAATTTACAACCTCTACCACAACCGCGCATTACTTCAACCATTCCATGCATACTTGGTTCCACAATTTCTGGAATTTCATCTAGCTCAGGTCTATCCCAGAAATTTACAAATCTTCCATGAATTTTTTTTCCGTTTCTTTCAAATTCTTTAATATTTACTTTAAAGTCACTACGTTTTCTGAAAGGATCCATGTTTTCAAAATCACCATTAATTAGATAATTGAAGAATCTGCCTGCATGACCATCAATTTCAGGAGCGATGCCACCAAGCTCTCCTTCTAAGATAGCATAGATACCAAACTCTTCAATTTTTTCAGGATCATAATTGTATTGCCATGTTCCTGAAGCACCAGAAATAACTTTGGCTTTACTACCAGTTTTTTGTTTTGCAGCTTTTATTCTATGATGTAATTCTGTATTATAGAATTCATCGTAAGAGGTTTGTTTTCTTCCATAAGTAAAAGTCATTGTAACTGGTCCCATTCCCAATGGATCCATTTCATATGTACCAATTACTTGAGTATCAGGACCAATAAATTGTTCAATATGATCTGGATGTGCTACCACTACATCTTCACGTCTAAAACCATCTCTAAGTAAACCAGCTTCAACTTTTCGAAGTCCATATGGAGCATAATTTGCAACACCGTTTGTGTGAGGAATGTAATTGCAAATAAAATCAAATAGAATCTTTGGAGTTACTTGATTTCCCAAAATTTTATACCAAAAGCTGTTTTTATTACGATGCGGATCAATTGCAGGTGCACATCCAAAAAATGTAGCTAATGATAGACCCCGATACGGAGACATTAATGTACGATCAGCTGTTAAAACGATTTTAGGAGTACCCATGCCCTTCAACGCAATAATTTAATGATTTATTTTAAACCTTGCTGGTAAAATTTAATAATTTTCTAGAATTCCAGCCTTATTCCTATGAAAATGTCCAAATTCCTTATTTGACATTAAATGTTCACCATCAAATACAGTGCCATCTCTGCAAACCAAATCTTCTCCAATACAACAACTTCCACATATTCCAACACCGCATTTCATCATACGTTCAAGACTTGCTTGAACAAACAATCCTTTAGAATGAGCTAGTTGGACAGTTTTATACATCATTATTTCTGGACCACATGTATACACACCATCAAAATGATTTTCATTAACTAGTTTTTCTACCATGTTTGTAACAAATCCTTTTTCACCATATGTTCCATCATCTGTGGTAACAATTACACTATGAGTATTATTTTTTAGTAAATTATTTGCCAAATCTTCAAAAAAGACTTCATTTTTTGATTTTGCACCAATTAGAACAGTTACATTATCACTAGGTTTAACAAAAGTTAGTAATCTCATCATCGGAACCAAACCTGTTCCACCTGCAACAAGTAAGAGTTTGCCTTGTTTTAAATTAAAAGAATTGCCATACGGTCCTCTTACACCAATTTGTTGACCCATTTGAAGATTAAATAATCCAGTTGATGCAGAACCGTGTCTTCTAACTGTAAAAGCAGCTTTGCCAGATTCTTGAGAAATCATTACACTCATTGGTAATTCATTAACTCCGGGAATCCAAACCATTGCAAATTGTCCTGGAAGAGCAGATGACATCACATCATCAGAAAAAACAAGAGTTCTAACAGTAGGTGTTTCATCGATTATTTTTTCAACAATACAGATTTTTGTATGATTATAATTTCTTTGCAAGTCCTACCATCTCATCAATTTTAGAATATCCTTTTCTTTTCATGTATTGAATGATTCCGTGATTAATATCATTAAAAACATGTATCCAATTATCACCAATTGCACTTCCTAATTGAATTGCAGAGGATCCTGCCAAAATAAATTCAACTGCATCTTCCCATGTAGATATTCCTCCACAGCCAATTATAGGAATATCATATTTTGAAGAAATTTCATAAACACATCTCAATGCAATTGGTTTGATTGGAGTACCAGATAATCCACCGAATTTATTACTCAAAATAGGTCTTTGAGTTTCAACATCAATTGCCATTGCCCTAACCGTGTTAATTGCAGTGATGGCATCAATTCCAGAATCAATTGCTGCCTTGATGGTGTTAAGGTAATGAGTTGTTCCCAATCCTACTTTTGCTATTACTGGTACATTGGTAGAGTTTTTCACAGTACTGACAATTTTTTTGACTAGCTCAGGATCATCACCTACTTCTAGTCCCACTTTAGCAACATGAGGACACGATAAATTCAACTCGTATGCAATAACTTTGCAATTTTTGAATTGATTAACCATCATTTCAAAGTCTTCAGAAACAGAGCCAACTAGACTGACAATTATTGGAACAGTTTTGTTAGATTCGATCATTTTTGCAAAATTTGGAGCCCCAGGATTGGATAAACCTACTGCGTTAATCCATCCACCTCCATTTACACTAAAAATTGTAGGGTTTGGATATCCATCCCATGGTTCTGTACTTAGTGATTTACTTACAACTGCACCTGCGCCTGAACGATAAAGTCGATTAAAAACATCTAATGAAATACCTAATATGCCTGACGCCAGCATTACAGGTCTTTCTAGTTGAATTTTTCCAATAGACGTAACCAGGCTGGGTTCCACTTTGAATTTCATACGAGGTTTCGAATATAATAGTTGATTTACAGGGATTCTAGTACCTTTTTAAAAGGAGACCTAAAATTAACTAGTCATGTATTCTGTAATATTAACAGAATTTGGAATCGTGGTTTTCAAAGATGAAAAACTTGAAAAAACATTTCCTTTCAAAGATTCAGTTAGAGATTATCTCTCGGTTAAAAAAAGGGAATCAAAATTAAGAGAACTTGTAGATTATCTTGGCCCACTTCAAAGAGGAATAACGGTAAGTGATGAATCATTGATGACGTTGTTGAAAAAAAGTTCCATAGATGCACAAATGATGGAAGAGGAGGAATTAGAAAAAATTCAAGCAACAAAACCTCAAATAATTGTTGATTCAGGATTTGCAGAAAACGTATCTGACGCATTATCAAAATTAAGAGAATTTGCAATGGGGTTATCATCATCAAAAGTAACTGAAGTTTCAGAGAGTCCAGACTTACATATTATTCAGGCAATAAATTCATTAGATGAAATTGATAAAATTGCAAACGGACTCAGCTCAAGATTGCGAGAGTGGTATGGTTTACATTTTCCAGAACTGGACAACATAATAGATAGCATTAATGGTTATGCACAAATCGTTTTGGCAGGAAAGCGAGAGTCTTTAACAAAAAAAGTGTATGAAGATGCAGGATTTCCGGATTCAAAAGCAGATATGATATCTTTACTTGCATCAAAAAGCAGAGGAGGGGATATTTCAGATGTCAATTTATCAATTGTTCAATCAATTGCAAAACAAATTTTGGATTTTCATGATTTACGAAAAAAATTAGAGGCTCATGTCGAATCAGAAATGGCAGTTGTTGCACCAAACCTTTCAGCTATTCTTGGAGCTGCGGTAGGTGCAAGAATATTAGGAAGGGCTGGAAGTCTAAAAAAATTAGCATCAATGCCTGCAAGTACTATACAAATTATTGGTGCAGAAAAAGCATTGTTTAGATCCTTAAAGACAGGGGCTCAACCACCAAAACATGGATTATTATTTCAACATGCATTGGTTCATGCTGCTCCTAGATGGCAAAGAGGAAAGATTGCAAGAGCCATTGCTGCAAAGGCAGTCA
Source organism: Nitrosarchaeum sp. (assembly GCA_021414365.1). Lineage (GTDB taxonomy): Archaea > Thermoproteota > Nitrososphaeria > Nitrososphaerales > Nitrosopumilaceae > Nitrosarchaeum. Next base: position 65,230 of record JAIOOR010000020.1, on the reverse strand, counting down.
TAGCTGCAAGAGTTGATGTGTATGGTGAAGGCATCAACAAAACTTTGCTTGAAAAACTAAATGTTAGAGTAAATGAAATTAGTAAAAAATACGAAAATCCTACTGAAAAAGAAACAAGAAAACCAGAGTTGTTCAGACGTGATGATAGAGATTCTAGAAGAGAGGGTGGAGAAAGAAGAACAGGTGGAGACTTCAGAAGAAGAGAAGGTTCTGATTCTAGAAGAGAGGGTGGAGAAAGAAGAACAGGTGGAGAAGTTAGGAGAAGGGAAAGTAATGACTCGAGAAGAGAAAATAAGAACTACAGAGAGAGAACAGATTCCAAATCAAATAAAAACAAAAAGAGAACGAAGTTTGAACGAAGGTAATTATGAATTTTTTTGGATAAACTCAGATGGTGAAAAAAAGCTAGCCACTGAAAATTTAGTTGTAGGAAATCAGGTATACCATGAGAAATTAATTATAAAAAAAGGAATAGAATACAGATTATGGGATCCATTTAGAAGTAAATTAGCTGCAGCAATAATGAATGGCTTGAAAATATTTCCATTTAAAAATAAATCAACTGTATTATATCTTGGTGTATCAACTGGTACAACTGTTAGTCATATTTCAGACATAGTTGGACCGACAGGATTGATTTTTGGGGTAGAGCATGCAAGTAGAGTAGCTAGAGATTTTTTAGACAGAGTTGCATCACATAGAAAAAATATAATTCCGATTTTGCAAGATGCAAGAAAACCAAAGGACTATTTTTCAGTATTTGGTAAAGTTGACGTAGTATATGTAGACATTGCACAGCCTGATCAGACAGATATCGCAATAGAAAATTGCAAAATGTATCTCAAGAAAGAAGGGTATTTCTTTTTAGTAATTAAAACAAGAAGTATAGATGTTACAAAGTCTCCAAGAAGAATAGTAGATGAAGAGATAGAAAAAATGGAAAAATATTTTGAAATATTACAAGTAATAGATCTTCATCCATATGATAAAGATCACGCAATGGTAATTGCAAAATTTCTAAAATAATTTAGCATTTAGTATTTTTTGTGTAGGTTTCCAGCTTTTACGCACAAAAATTGGAAATACGTGGTTAGCGATATAATATGATTTAACAAAATCTACGGTTTTAGAATCAGATGGATAACCACTTCCTAAATCATAATTTTTTCTGAGTTTTTCTATTTCCCTATCTCTAGTAACTTTTGCAATTATAGATGCGGCAGAAACTACAACAAATCTACTATCTGCATGATGATAAGATTGAATTTTCTTGTTGTTTGATAATTTTGAAATTTCTTTTCCAAATCTTTTGGGATTAACATCACATGAATCAACATATGATGTATCAGGATTTAATTTCAGGATAACTTTTGCCATGTATTTAGCTTCTAGATGATTAAGATTGTGTTTATCAACACTCGCATCAATTAATTTTGGAGAAATTTTTGCTACGTAGTAGTCATCCACTAAAGTAATTATTTTTTTATAAAGATTTTCTCGTGACTTGGGAGATAATTGTTTTGAATCTTTTACACCCAACAAAGATAATTTAGAGATATTAGATTTTTTCAAAGAGATTCCAGCAATAACCAGAGGTCCAAGCATAGAACCACGTCCAGCGTCATCCACTCCACAAATTTGCACGGATTTTATCTTTGAACACATGTATTAAACCATTATAGGTTAAGTAATTACAGAAAAATAATTGGAAATTCCAAATGAGACATTAGAGGAAATCATAGAAGGTAAAACCAAAGTATTGGTTCCAAAAAAATCAATTACAGATAAAGTTCCACCAAAAGAACCAGCATTTTTTAATCCAAAAGCAAGAGTGAGTAGAGATTATTCAATAATCGCATACAATTCATTTCTGAAAAAATTTCCAGGACCTAAAATATTTTTGGAGGGATTATCAGGTGTTGGAGTTAGAGGATTACGAGTTGCAAATGAATTACAAGTAGACAAGGTGATAATTAATGATCTAAATCCAACTGCGTTAAAATTGGCAGAATATTCAGCACAATTAAACAATTTAAAAAATATAGAATATTCAGAACTAGAAGTATGTAGATTTTTTAGCAGATATTCCAAAAAGGATGAAAGAGGTTCAATCATAGATATTGATCCATTCGGTTCGCCATCACAGTTTTTTGATTGTGGGATTAGGGCTACCATGCATGGTGGAATTCTTTCGACAACAGCCACAGATCTTCAAGTGTTAAATGGACTCTATCAAAATGCATGTAAAAGAAAGTATGGAGGAATTCCAATAAGAGTCGAATATGGAAATGAGATGGCCATTAGGTTAATTCTTGGATGTCTTAGAATGGTTGCAGGGAGATTAGGGGTGGAAATTGTTCCACTATTTGCAGAAAGCAATATGCATTATTACAGAACATATGTTCGAGTTCTTATTCGACAGGATCAAAAAGAAAATATCGGCTATATCTTACATTGTAAAAATTGTAGTCATCGAAAGATATCACTTGAACAAAATAATGAATGTGAGTTATGTAAATCAAAACTAAGTGTGGGGGGACCATTATGGATCGATAAAATTTTTAACAAAGAATTTGTAGAAAATATGATTTTAGAAATACCAGAGTTATCAGTAGACAAAGTATGTGAAAAAACATTACAAAAATGTCTAAAAGAATCTGAAATGCCTGGAATTTACTTTACATTAGATGAAATTGCATCAAAGATGAAATCATCTCCCCCGAAATTAGAAGACGCAATAAAAAATTTACAGAATAATGGATATTTGGCTAGCCCTACATCTTTTTGTCCTACAGGTTTTAGAACAAATGCAAACATAAATGAAATAATTGAAGTTTTCTCAGGTCAGCCAGTAAATCCCAAGCAGACATAGTATAATTCACTGCTTTGTTTTCTGCTTGCTTCAGGTTTTGTAAGATTTATTCTTGAAAATTTCTTTTTAATATAATCTCTAAACTCCATAGAATATTCCCCATCAAAGACTTTGAAAATTGCATTTCCTTTATGCATCAATACTTTGTCCATTATTTTTGAGCATTCATAATTTAATGAAATTTGTATTGCATGATCAACAGACCAGTTTCCAGTAATTTGTGGTGAGAGATCACATATTACTGCATTAACTTTTCTTTCAAAATAAGATAGAATTTCATCAACTAAAAATTCATTTTCAATATTTTCTCTTATAATATGAGCACCAGGAATTTCTTCTACGTATGAAGTATCAACTCCGACAACCTTGCCTTTGTTGCCTACTAACTTTACAGCCATTTGGGTCCAGCCTCCAGGAGCACAGCCTAAATCAAGAACATAAAATCCAGGTCCAATAATACGGTAAGATTGATTTAGTTGTTTGAGTTTGTATGCGGCTCTGCTCCGAAATCCTTGTTCATGAGCTAATTTTCTATATTGATCTCGTCGTGCATCTAATAGTTTCATTTGGCTTTCGCTGGTTTTTTCATATCTGCAAGCACCCAATCTTCAATAAATTGACAAGTACGTGGACTTATTTCTCCTTCAAGAGAACACTTTTGCTCTACAGGACAAACAAGACAAGGTGCATTCTCTATTGACAGAGTGCTAATTGGAGTCTTCTTAAGAATTAATTTATACGTCCATCTACCTTTATCAAGAAGTTTTTCTCGATAAATGGTTCCCATTCTTTCTAATTTTAATGCAAGTCGTGAGCCATCTCTACTTGTGAGTTTAAGTTTTTTCCACAATTCACTTTGAAACATTCCTTCAGATTCTCGTTCAGCTAAAACGTCACATATTTTATTTGTAAGTCGTTCCATGTCAACTTTTTCAATTTGGAAATTTTCAATTTCCTCATCAGTTAATTGCTCTTCTAACTCTTCTTCTAATGTTTTTTCAGCTTCTTTTTTGATTTCTTCTAGTTCTTTTTTGGTTAGTTTCTTTTCTTTAGGTGCTACTTTTTTTGCTGGAATCTTTTCTTTAGGTGCTACTTTTTTTGCTGTATCATCAGAAAGATCTTCTTTTTTCTTTGCCATCAAATCACCTTAATTTTTAATATAACTCCTAATCATACAATATTTCATTCCTATTTAATAGTAAATTTTCCGCTATCAGTTATACTACTCTTTTGATTTTGATCGTTAATTTTCACGACTATTTCATATTGGCCTGGAGTATCAATAATTTCAGAAAATCTATCATCAACGGGTAAAAGGGAGTTATTTTCGACAAAACATTGTTTAAAAAAGCCATTTTGAGAAATTACAGTGTCTTTTCCAGAATTAATTGTCACATAAAGATCTCCGCAATCATAAAAAGAGTCATTTACCTTCACCTGTATTTCAATAGGTGAGGAAGTGGAATATTGTTTTTCTAATCCAATTATTGTAATTGATTTATCATGAGTTGATATATTTTCAGAGTTTATTGGCCACATGTTTAGCTCTCTGTCAGGAGATTTTAGAACATCAGCCATAACTATAGAACCAAAAGCAATTGAAAGTAAAATCGGTAAAATAAATACAACGTATGCTAATCTAGTTGCCAATTCGTTTTTTCACTTGTAATTCCCTTATATCTATTTAGCAAAAATTCCAACGTTGGGATGAATTTGACGAATGAGTTAAATCGGAGCCGACTAAATATTGCTAGATGCGACTTAGAAAATTTAGGGTGAGAGCATATCGTTGCATTCATGACTCTGGGGAAATTACAGTTGGAGATCTAGCAGCTTTTGTAGGGAGAAACGAGAGTGGGAAAACAACAATTCTGCAAGCATTAACATTATTGAATAGAGATGAAAGGGTTTCAGAATTGGATCTTTGTGACGAACTATCAGAAGAGCTCAAAGGAGAAATTAGGTTAGTAGAAGGAGAATTTGAATTAAGCCAAAATGAAATTCAATTGCTCAGACAATTATTTCCGGGCTTACCGGAAATAAAGAAAATAAAATTATACAGAACGAATAAAAAACAAAAAGTACAGTATGAATTTGAAGATATTCAGATAAGTGAAGAAACAAATAAAGAATTAAATTCTTGGGAAAATTTTTCAAAACAAATTTTAAATTTTTTAGACACTATACCTAATCATCTTAGAATTCAAATTGACACTAGATTTTTTGAAGGTCCTCCTCCAAAAAATCAAGAAATGTTTGATAGTGGAATGGCTGAATTTAGCAATCAATTTCATGTAATAGCCATACAAGAACCAAGAGTTATTGAAGAATGGGAAAAAATCTATGAAAATCCTGAAAATCAGTTTTCTAAACTTCTTAGCGGAGAGAGTGAAAAATTGGCTTTAGACAATTATATTGCATCAGATTTACATCCTCGTTTTGTATATTTTTCAGATTACAAAAAGATCTATGGCAATATCAACTTAAATGAATATCTCAGAGAAGAGAAAGGAGAAAGATTAGGTTCCATAGAATTTGTAGAAGAATTTGACAAAGCAGAAACAGTAAGAAATCTGTTTTACTTAGCAGAATTAGACATTAAATTATTAGATGAAGTAAAAGGAACACCATCAAAATGCATCAAACTTCTCAATACTGCAAGTAATAGGTTAACAAAGAAATTAAATCCAGCATGGAAAGGAGATCCAATTCATGTTGATTTGAGGTATAATCCAGGAAACATTATGAGTGTTGTAATTTCTGATGTTCATCGTGATGGAACTGTAACAAATACAGGTTTGCTAAATAGAAGAGCGGAAGGTTTCAAATGGACATTTTCTTTTATTGTAAACTTTGCAGCAGAGACACACAGAGCAGAATTAAAAGAAGCAATTCTACTTCTTGATGAACCGGCAAGAAATCTTCATCCTACACAGCAAAGAGGAATTTCAGATCTACTCAAAGGCTTGGCAGGATCAAACCAAGTTTTGTATGCTACTCATTCACCATTCATGATTTTTGATTATACTCCAGGGAATCTGCTAGTGGTAGAATTAGACAAAAGAAAACACCTTAGTAAAATTTTTTATGATTACTGGAACGCAGATGATAAAACACTGACTCCCATACTATATGGCCTATCAAGAGGTTTGGTTGAATCAATCGTAGACAGGGAAATTGGAACTAACTCAAGACCAGTAATAATTGTAGAAACAATGTCAGATGCAATGTATCTAAATGCTTTTGATAAATTTCTTCAGGATCCAAACATTTCAATGAATCCACTAAATGTTGTAGCTGCATACAATAAAAATTCAGTATTACCTCTAGCAATTTTTTACAGGAATCATGGATACAAGACATTTATTTTATTAGATAATTCGGATGAATCCAAACAAATTTCAGCCCAACTAGTGTCAAATGAATTTTCACCAATTCAGACAATATTTTTTGAGAGGGATGGAAAAAATTTAGAGTCGATTGAAGACTATATGGTTTTAGATGATTACCTTCATGCAGTTAATCAAACATATGAAATCAGATTAAGAAAAGAAGGCTATTCAAATTTGACATCCCAAGAGGTTGCTTCAAGAGAGAAGAGAGGGGTTTTGGACAATTTAAAGAAAATTTGGGAAGAACACAAAGATGAGGATTGGGGTCAGTTTGATAATGAAGAGATCACGCGATATATTTGTGAAAAAATTACCCTCAATGAGACAGACTTTTTATCAGATAAAACCAAAGACCAATTTAGATCATTATACAGATTAATTGCAGAAAGAATACGACAGTATCAAAATGTTGTTACAAAATCAGATTTTACAAAATTTCAAAGGGTTAGAACATAAGATTAAAGAAGTTTGCGAATGAAAAATACCTCAATTACAAATACAAAAGTAATAAAATACACTTTAAGGTTTAAGTGAGTGATGAAGCAGCATGAACATATGACCAAGTCCTCCGTGAGAGGAATTTTCCTTTCATTAGCATTATTATGTTTGATAGTAGCAATAATCATTCCAATAAATGCATATGCTGCAGAAATTGGGGTGAAGAGTTATTCATTTGAAGAAACTACAATTATCGAATTTACCAATAGTGGAAAAGAAGATGTGAATTCATTTAGAGTTTGGCTTGGAAGTGACATGAATTTTAAATCATTTAAAACAGAAAGTGGGTGGACTGGTGAGAAAACACCTCAAGGAGTAATAATTTTCACATCTTTAGAATCTGTAAAGCCTGGAGAATCTATTAAAATTGGAGTCAAGACAGACCAAACAAAACCAGGAATAAATTGGAAAGCACTAGATAAAAATCAAAATCAAATAGAAATTGGAAAGACAATTCCAGGAGCATTATCTGCAGTTGAGAAGGTAGGAACTACAACAGATCAAAACATCATGGTTACAACTTTAGATAATGCAGAGTTTAAATTAATTCCAGAAAAACCAAGTGCCGGTTCAACTGTTAGAGTCATAGGAGATAATTTTGAGGCATCAAAACAATACGATATTTATTTAGATAGAGATAGCATCGGAACTGTTCAATCAGATGAAAATGGGCATTTTATCACTACTGTAGTAATTCCAAAAACTCAAAGCACTGACAGAGTTGATTTTTCTATCAAAGACAAATCTGGAAATGAGAAGAAAATAAGTCTAAGAATAGGAGAGGTAGAGAACAGAATTCCGGATACTGAAATTATAAAACTTTCAGTGAATGGAGTTCCACCTATAATGCATAGAGGAGACTTGATAGAAGTTTCTGGAACTGCTCAACCAAACAGCGGCGTTACCATATCAATAAAAAATTCAGATGATGTCATAATTAACACTCGAACCGCAAATTCGGATTCTAAAGGAAATTGGAAAATAGATCCGATCACAGTGCCTGGAGATACTGTATTTGGAGTTTACAACGCGGTGATTTCAGATGGTAAAGATCAAACTACAGTATCATGGACTGTAGAAACAACTAAAACGGTTCTTTTGGCACCTATAGATTTAAAATTTAATCCGGGAGACATAATGAAATTTAATGGTACTGCTCTACCAAATAAAGAACTAGAGTTAATTTTACAAGATCCACTAGGAGTTGAAAGATTTTCAAAGACCATAAATGTTAGTGAATCAGGATTAGTTGAATTTCAATATCCAACGCAAATTAATGTAGACAAAGAGGGAACATGGACTTTAGTTGCTACACAAGACGGTAAGACGGAATTTATTTACGCTGGATTAGGGCAATTACCTTCAATTCCAATTAATGCCAAGTTTGATAAATTAAATTACAAAACTACAGAAACTGCAAACATATCATTATCTGGAAAGCCCGGAGATAAAGTGAGCTTGCTAATAATTGATCCTTCAGATAAACAAAAGACATTTTCAGATGGAACTAATGAAATTCCCATAACATTAGAACAAGATGGAAGAAAACAATATCATCTTGACCTAAGTGGATATTCTTCAGGAGTGTACACTGCCATTATTACAAAAGCCAATGCAAAGACTACTGAATTATTTACAGTTGGATTACAAGCAGGTTCTGGTGATATCAAAATTAACACTACAAAATTAGAATATCAATCTGAAGAGTCAATTTTAATTTTAGGAAACACGAATCCTAATGCACTTTTAACAATAGAGTTAATTGATCCAGATGGGAATATTGTAAAATCAAAAGATACTTTTTCAGATAAAAACGGAAAAATTTCATTTAGTGAGTTAAGAATACCCACTCCTGCAGAGGTAGGCAAGTGGGCAATAAATGTAAAAAGTGGTCCAAATTTTGACAAAGTCAATATTAATGTCAAAGCATCTAAAGAAGAAGGATTGGTAGTCACAGCAACAAATGGTGTAGAAATTCCAGGATTTGGAAAAAGTCTAGACATTAAAGTGGCGAATGCCAGTGGTGAGGTAAGTATGAAAATCATTTCACCAGAAGGTGTTGAAATAGCATCACTGTCATTTCATGCATCTAGTAACGGAGACATCAAACAACCATGGTTTATTCCCGAGCACACACCATCTGGAACATACACTCTCAAAGTAACGGATGCGACAGGTAGCTCTGCAGAAGCAACTTTTATTATAAATTAATTTCAAACAATTTTATTCCACCTGTATTGAATTTATGGTATGAATCTTAAAGAAAAAATATTAGAGATACCAAATTTCCCAAAAAAAGGAATATTATTTAGAGATTTCAGTCCAATATTAAAAGATCCTTCAGCATTATCATTTATTGCAGATGAATTTACAAAACATTTTCATCCAAAAGATGTGGATTTATTTGCAGGTATAGAAGCCAGAGGATTTTTACTAGCATGTGTTTTAGCTTCTAGATACAATAAGGGAATGATCATGGTTAGAAAAGCAGGGAAATTACCAGGTAAAACTACAAAATTATCATATAAGATTGAATATGGACAAGATACGATTGAAATTCAAAAAGACATTATCAATAAAGGGCAAAGAATCATAATTTGTGATGATTTGCTTGCAACTGGTGGAACTGCAAAAGCATCTGCAAAATTAATAGAAAAAGTAGGAGGTAAAGTAACAGGATTTGCATTCATAATTGAATTAACAGAACTAAACGGAATGAAAGGGATTAATCAATACAATTGTAAATCATTGGTAAGATACTAATGGAAAAGGATGTAGAAATTGGAATTTTTGGAGGAACAGGAATTTATGATTCTGGAATACTTGAGAATGCTCAGGAAATATCAATAGACACACCTTTTGGAAAACCATCAGATTCAATTACGGTTGGAATTTTTAAGGGAAGAAAAATTGCATTTTTACCCAGACATGGAAAAAAACACACGATTCCACCGCACTTGATAAATTATAAAGCAAATATTTGGGCATTCAAAGAATTAGGCATAACGAGAATAATTGCTCCATCTGCAGTTGGAAGTTTAAAAGAAGAGATAGAGCCAGGACATTTTGCATTACCAACACAGTTCTTAGATTTCACAAAATCAAGGGAGGGGACATTTTCAGAAAATGGCAGAGTTATTCACATTTCTGTTGCAGATCCATTTTGTCCTGAATTACAATCATCAATTCTAAAAGTTGTAAAAGAACAAAACTTTCACATTCATAAAGACTGTACTTATGTTTGCATTGAAGGACCAAGATTTTCCACCAAGGCAGAATCAAAATTTTACAGAACTACAGGAGCAGGCATCATTGGAATGACACTAGTTCCAGAATGCCAGCTTGCAAGAGAGGCTCAAATGTGTTATGCATCAATTTCAACGGTGACAGATTATGATGTATGGGCTGAAAAACCAGTTACGGCAAAAGAAGTTTTAGAGACACTTTCTAAAAATGTAGAGAGAACAAAAAAAGTTCTTACGGATTTAATTAGTCAAATTCCAAAAACACGAAGCTGTTTATGTGCAAATGCTTTGAAAGAAGCTGAATTCTAATCATCAACAAAGGATTCTCTTTTTAGTCCTTCTGGCAAAGTAAGATCACCTTGAAGAAGACTAGATTGTAATGAATCAATTACTGTATCAACATCATACCCTAGTTTCAGTAGTTCTTTTTCTGTGATTTTAGAAATTTTTGCACCTATGTTTTGACCACCAATTCGTCCAAATGCAATAGCATTGAATCTAAAAGAATGAGAATCTATAGTAAAAGTACCAGTGATTTTTGCAGCCATTTGGCTTCCATGAACATTATTGATGTGAACTTTGAGATTCAAATTATATTTCTACAGCCTTGTTAACATGATCATCAATCAAAAAGCTCCAGTGTTTATCATCTTCAACCTTGAAATTATTTACTTTAAGAGAAATGATTTGTTCATCTAAACACTCATGTTTAATCTCAGAATTTTCTTTTAGTCTAACTAGTTTCCATCTGTATTTCCCTTGTTGTAATTTACATACTATTACAGCCCATTTTGCATCAGGATCAATTTTTGGCATACCCACTAAATCTGCCAATTCTTCTATTCCAAGCTGTTTTTCTTCACAAAATCGTTTCTTACAAACACCGCATCGCCATACATCAACTGAACCTATAGTCCTCTCAGATATGTTGACGTTAGTTACCCCAAAATACACTGGTTGATGTTTACAGGATTCGGTATCAATACTCAATATTGTTTAACAAATGTTAGGATTATTTAGTTCTTGCATCATCGTATGATTTTTCTAGAATTACCCCTATATTGTCAACAATTTTATTTCGTTTAAATTCAACATGTTCTCTCTCGCATAATTTTCTATACATGTTTACAGCTGTAAATCTAGGATGCATTGCTTCAAATTCAGTTTCAGAAATATCTATGAAAGCACCCAGTACCATAAGAGCCTTAGCAGTATTCAAAGCAACATCAGTTGAGATATCTAGTTTTTCTGCAATTGTAGAAGGAGTCATTTTTCCACTACATGTTACTAAAAGAAAGACTTTTGCCTGTAGAGGATCTAATTTTATTTCTGAAATAAGATCCTTTTCAACTCTAGATATATCCATCATTTTTGAAATAATTCTTAATCAAATAAAGGATGTTATGGATCTCTTTTCACTAACAATTTTTTTGATATTTTTAGTGAGAATCCCATGGCAATAAAATGAATTACAGCACCTATTATTACAGCCTGTATTAGATTATCAAGAATTATCCAAGCAACCACAAAAGACGTAATGGATGGAATAGTCACAATTCCTGCAATGATTGTTCCCTTCAAAACGAGATCCTTGATAGTAAGCTTGCCAGTTTTATTGCCATTAGTCATTAAATGAATTTTAAAAAATGGTAATAAAAATCAAAGATACTTTATATTTGGTCAAAGTCAAAACCAACTACTTGGCAAGTTATAAAGGAACATATTCAAATGAACAGTCGTTAAATTTTGTAATTCCAATTATGGCAATTTTGTTTCTTGGAATAATTTACATAATGACTCAAAGATCAGGTTCAGGATTTGTTAGTTTTATTTTAATTGGTGCTGCTGCTATTACAATGTTTTATTGGGTTCATGTTATGAAAAAAATGACCAAAGATCAAAAGCCAGTTTACAACATAAGAGAACAAGAAACAAAAAATTGGGTGTATGATCTTATCAAAGGAGAAGATGATTTCGTTTTTGTAGCTGAAGTTCCAGGACCAGAAGACAAGATAGCCGTTAGATTAATCGATGGTGTTTTGTATATTCGCGGTTCTGTAGGTTTTTCAAAAGAAGTTCCAATAGAAGGTTCAAATGAAATGCAAATTGGTGATTTCAAATATAGAAATGGCGTATTAACACTTAGAATTAAAAAATTATAGGCTTTTAGCAAGTTCTAATTTCTGTGGAAGGTATTTTTCTGTAATGTTTGTCAAACCATATTTTGAAAATGCCTCTAATTCGGCTTTTCTTTTTATTTTAAGAAACACATCCAGTTCTTTTTTCCAAATACCTTCCTGATATCGAGGATCACTTTGTAGATCATAGCATCGTTTAATGTCAGATTCAGTCATTGGGATTGTTGGAAGTTTGAATTTTTCAATATCAGTAGCCCATACACCTACCCATTTAGCATCAGGAACAGTGAGTTCTCTTAGATGTGCCGCATTTGCAGAACCAGATTTAATTACCATTGCAATGTGTTCGCCATACACATCACCGTCAGTGAGAACAATTACAGGTAATCCCATTTCATCATGTAATCTTTTTAATAAAGTCCTAGTAGAACGAGGAGCTTGACCTCCAGTATTAATTATAATAGATTTGAATTTCTTATCAACTTGTTCTTCTACAAATCTTGTAAATAATCCACCTTTCTCTATGGCAATAACAATTTCAGCACTTGTATCTAATAATTCAGCAGTAGTCAAGCTAGGACCTATAGCATACCCATCAGGATGGTTAGAAAGATTCATCTTTTTACCCTCATAGCCAGGAATTGTATACTCTATATTCAAATCTCCAAAAATTGAGCTTCTCTCTTCTGGAAATATATGAAAATCTTCTCGTGGTTTTGACAACACAGCTTCCAAATCCACAATAATATTATCAGATTCTGATTGATCTTCAAATTCGATTTCGAATGCTTGAGAAGAGTAATAAACGTCTCTTAATGTGGATGATTTTTTTTCTTGTGTTAATCTATTGGCAAAAAATGCCAACCACATTAATTGTGTAAATGACCTTAATTGAGAAGAATTCCTTGAGCTTCTAAGTGCTGCAGAATTTCCTAAAATATATTGCCTCAGTTTTTTATCATAGACAATATTACTAACAGATCTGCTAGGAATTGAAAATTTTGGAAATTGCCCATTATTTAGATCATCATAGATTTTAGCCCCATGATCTTTTAGAATATCTATGATGTTTTGCTGTTTTTCAAGTGCTTTTTTCTTACGATCTTTAATCTTGTTTGTCGTCAACTATGATCTCCTCTTCTAGTAATTTCTTATAATTTGGTTCTTTAGTCTTTCCAGAAAGTTCTGTACAAAACTGTGCAATTAATGGAAGGTATTTTGCATATAGATTTGCTCTCTTTTTTGCCATTTCTGCTTGACCTCGTTTAGACATGTATGCTGCAAGCTTTCGTGACAAAAATTGTAATCCTAATCTTAATTCACGTTCTATTTCTTGCCTGTCTGCAACATTTTCTTTTCCAACTGTCTTGTAAGGAATTCTAGTAGAGCAGATATGCGATACAATTACAAATGGTGGATCGCCTTTGACTTTGTATCTAGTCCAATCAGTGTCATTTACTACTTTTAGAACTACATCGCTTCCCTCATCATAAAGCAGTGGGATTCTGTTTGCATAACGGTAGACGTGAGGACCACCAGGCCGTATTTCGCCACCATATGCAATGCCCATCTCTACAATGAATGGAAATCCAGAATAAGCCGAAGCTGGGCGTTGTATTACAGCACAAAAATCAGGTTTGAAGAATTTTTTCATTCCTTTTTCAAGAGGTTCTTCACCTAATGGTGCTAAACAACTTGGATCAGGCGATAGAAAATCTTCAAATTTCTGTAATGAGTCACTGAGTTTAACTAATTCTTCATTTGTCATTGAACCCATACGCTTTTCGGGTTTGAATCCTGCAAATTCAGCAAATTTTACAGCTGTTGATGGTCCAATTCTTTGAAATCTTTTTGTCAAAAACGTAGTTAATGTCTCTCCTTGAACAGTACCAGTCAATTGTTTATAGTACGGATTTTCAGGATCCATATCTACAGATTTAGATTGTGAATCACCAAAATCCCAGTAATACAATTTTTTATTTGGTACATCAATATCTTCAATTCTAATTTTATTTAGTTTATCAAAATCCATTTCAAGAAAAGACATCAGAGAGATTACAACTCTTACAGGTCTAGAAAGAGTTTTCCAACGTTTTTTTGCTTTATCCATTATTCCAGTAAATGAAAGATTTTTTATTGATAGTCCTAAATCTTTTCTAACTTTTTCAATCATCGCATCATCAATGTTTGGAATTTCAAATTGAGATTCAACCATCATGCGTCTAATTGTTTCAACATCAATACCATGTGCATGAGGTCTAATTATTGTAGGAGCAGGTGGCATTTCATTTACAATTTTAGAGTAATGAAATTTTTCACCTTTTGGATCATCAAATGTGATTGTTGCATATGGAGTAATCAATGATGTTTCATAGACATAATCTTTAATTTTTGAACCTGCTTTTGAATAATCACCTTCCAAACAAATGCTAACTGAAAGACCACGTTTTGTAACTTCTTTTGTATTGTGTTTTATAATGACTGGCTTATTTTTTTGAATATCCAATAGCAATTCAAATTCATCTTGAATTTTTCCATCAGTTGAGCTTTTAACATAAACAGGTTTGTTTGTTGTAATTTGACCATAAAGAATTGCCATTGTTGCACCAAGACCAAACATTCCTCGTGCCTGTTTTAATCCAAATTTAGAACCATAAAGAACAGTTCCAAATGCCAATGGAACATGCTTTGACTCTATTCCAGGTCCATTATCTTTAACAGTTAGAATGTATGGTTTTGGGTCTTGTTTTTCAGGATCCACCGCTTTTATAGACATGTGAACATCTGGAAAGATACCTTTTTGATCACATGCATCCAAAGAATTTTCTACAAATTCACGTACTGCAGTATACAAAGATCTAGTAGGGTTGCTAAAACCAGCTAAATCCCTATTTCTATAGAAAAACTCACTTGGTGAGATTTGATTAAATTTTTCTTTAATAGTAGACATCTTGATTTTCCCACAATTGCATTTTTTCTTGTTTATTTTTTCTGTTTGCTGCTTCTAACTTGTTGTAAACGGCACCATGTATACTTCCATTTGATATGGAAGAGATTGCATCTACAACTAATCTCAGTTTACTCGTATCACCAATTATTGAAACAGTTTTTCCATAAACAGAAATATGAGTACCAGTTAAATTTTCCATGTTTTTTCTTGCCTTACCACCTTCTCCTATAATTCTCCCTTTTATCCTTTCAATATTTGCATTTGATTTTCCTACAAATTCTCTCAAATCAATCACATGTAATGCATTTTCACCTTTTAGTAAATTCAATGCATTATCAGGAGAAAATCCTCTACCTATCGCAATTACAATTTCCATAGCCTTGAATGGTTCGATGTCTTCAATGTTTCCATTTGATGTAATAAAAACTTCTCCTGTTTCTCCATTTATATCTAAAGTGACATGACAAAGATTTTCAATGGTTGATTTTACATTTCCAGATTTGCCGATTAATACTGCAATTCGATCATTTGGGATTCGAAGTATTTTCTCAAAGCTCATCTTACAATATCCTCAAATAGTTTAGTCGGGTCTTCAACAGAAATTCCTCTTTTAGAAAAGAATCTAGTGATATTATTAATATCTCTTTTAAGAAATTCTTGAGCATTAGGGTGTCTTAGATCAACTGCAGAACCAAGATCAAAAAGAACCAACCCCCTTAGAGTTTTAAAAATATTATATTCAGAATAATCTCCATGAACCAATTTAGCTTTTTGATATAATCTCGTAATAATAGAAATTGCTTGAGCATAGTCATTTTCATCAACTTCTGAATCAAGCAAAATCTTTGCAGGAGAGCCATTTTCACCTATAAAGTCTAGTGCGAGCACATTATTTGATAGATATAGTGGTCTTGGAACTGGAATTCCACATTTGTAACATTGAGTTAAATTCCTATATTCCTTTTTTGCCCATAAATAAATAAGATTTTTTGTCCCTCTTTTTATTTTTGAAAATCGTGGATCTCCTGTTATGTATTGTTCTCGTTTTTTAAAATTTGATGTGCTTATCAAGTAAATTTTTAATGCGACATTGTTATTTTTTTCATCTACTGCCCAAAAAAGAACAGATTCTTTTCCTGCACTTACAGGACCATTAACATATGCAATTATATGATCTGTTATCATTTTGTAAAGTGTCATTACAGTAGGCTTATCTAAAACTTCATTGATCACCTTCCCTTTTTTGAATCCATCTTCTAAACTACCCTTTTTAGATTTAGAAATTAATTTATTGTCAACTTTAGACTCTATCTTTCTACTCAAGTCATCATACAATAAATCATCAGACATTAGATCATCAGAGTTCATATCATCAGACAATAGACATTATTGAAGATACTAGATAAAAGAGATTTCCTTTATCATGTTTACAAATAGATATTATCATGTTATCAACATATCATTGATTGATTTGTAATTTAAACACATTACATTTTAAAAACAATTAAGAAAGGTACTCCAGAAATTTTTTTTACTCCATTTTCAGAACCGATTCCAAGTTCTAACGAAAGCGAAATTGTATTTTTTCCAACCATGTTAATTATTGTTGAACTTTCAAGTAATTTTTTAGCTTCGTCTTTTTCAATTATTTGATCACCATAATAGCTCTCACTAATTTTCATTGTCAATTCATTTTGAATGATATTTTTTCCTAAGAGTTCTGCATCACAGATATTTAGCATTAAATTTTTTTGATATTCAGTAATTTTTATCGAGAATTGCATTACGCATATTTACCTTTTAAAGTAGATTTTGCACCACATGCTTCACAAATCAAAAAGGAGATTCTGTTTTCTTTCAAAATCTTGGTATCTGGACTTTTACAAGTATGACATTCAAGATAATCTTTAACATAAATTTGAAAGAGACGTGTAAAGTCATCAGGAGCTCTTCTTCCGACAAACATTGCTTTATCACCTGAACGTTCAGCAGGAACTGCGAATTCTTTAGAAAGGTATTGAAGAACTTTTTCAGGGTCACGACGAAGAACTTTTGGAAATTCAGAGAAATTGCGTAGAAAAGTTTTTTGTCCTTCCCACATTACATCAACTACCGGAAGTTCAAATCTAGTTTTGGATGCTTTTTGAGAATCCCCTAGTTTATCTTGAATCCGTTTAAGGAGAGTTTCATAGTCTGATTTAGCCACTGAGAAATTGTGCATACTGTACCCTATATTGGTTTTTGAAAAAGAGAAATCGTGTGGATTTTGTAGGCCTACATCTTCCCTATTCGGAAGACATTAGTTCCACATGTTGGACATGTGCCTTTAACAGCAGGACGCCCATTTTTTAGTTTAGTTTCTTTGGGATCTTTGATGTCCCTTTTTGCTCTGCATTTTACGCAATATGCTTGTACCATTCTAGAAAATGTCGCACAAGGTGGTATTTAGGAAGAGCCTGTGAAAAATATTTAACTATAGACTAGATGTGTGTAAATTTTTTTATATGATAAAAATGAAGTATTATAAAGAATCATAATAAATATTGCAATTTTTTTAATATTTATGATAAGAATTTCACTAGTATCTGTTTTTTTTAACATTTATCCAATATTAGACAATGTTTTAAAGTTCACCAGTTATAAGCACCATTATTCAGTAAAAACAAAATGGCATCCAAAAAAGGAGTTGTGATTACAGGAATTATTTTAGCAGCAATAACCGCGGCTAGTTTTCTCTTTTGGGTAATTCCTCAAGAAACTACATCGACTTTGGTAGTATCAGATTATGAAAATTATCTTGATGGAGTAAAGAAAATTCATCAAATTTTACAAGACGATATAGAGAAAGAATTTCAAAATCTTTTGGATGGAAAAACCGCTCCTGATGATTATATAAAAATAGCAGATGGAACGTTGTCGCAGGTTACTGTTCAGATTAGTGAATTTGTAACATCCAAACCCTCTGAAAAATGGCAGGAGAGCTACATTAGTTATATGGAGGCTTTGAAAAAATTCAATTCGTACATTATAGAAACAAAAGTTGTGGCAAACATGTTAAAAGAAGGGCAAAACAGTACTGAAGTCTTACAAAAAATAGAATCATTGAAGTTAGAATCACAAGAATTAATCAATAAATCAGACAAGTCAAGACCTTAGGCTCAAAACAGAAGTATAATATTTTTAAAAGTTGGAAATCGTTAAAAAGCAACTTAACAGTTAGAACAAATAATGTCTCAGAGCTCAGACAAGATAGAAAAAGATGTCAATGCGTCTACTGCTAGTAAATTACTAGTAATTTGCGTCGATAGAGATAATGACATAGGTGAAAAAGCTGGCATTACAACACCAGTTATTGGAAGAAATGCGTGTATTGATGCAGCTCAGAGATTAGCATTAGAAGATCCAGAAGATGCGGATTCTAATTCAATGTTTGCTGCAATTAAAACATATGAGGATTTGATAAGTAAAGGTTATCAAGCTGAAGTGGTGATCGTAGCTGGAATTAAAAAAAGAGGAGTTCAAGCAGACGAAAAAATTCTAATGGAGATAAAAAAAATTATAGAGTCATTTTCTGCAAATGGAGCAGTAATTGTATCAGATGGAGAAGATGATGAAAGTGTAATTCCAGTAATTCAAAATGTATTACCAGTTATTTCGGTACAAAGAGTTGTTATGAAAGTAAGTAGAAGTGTAGAGTATTCATACGCCGTCTTTGGAAAATATCTAAAAATGTTAGCATATGATTCTAAATATTCAAAATTTTTCCTTGGAGTTCCGGGAATACTTTTGTTAATTGGTGGAATTGGTACAATTTTTGGATACACTGCAGAAATATTTGCAGTACTTGTAAGCATTTTAGGTGCTGCATTTTTGATTAGAGCTTTTGATGTAGATAGAGCTTGGGCTAATTTAACAAAACCTACACCAATGGGTTTTATCAGAATATTTACAATGGTTGCAGGTATTTTATTGATCTTATCATCAATACCTGCAGGAATTAATTCAGTTGATCAAAAATTAATAGAAAAAGATTCAGAGTTAATTACAATTATTACAGATAAAATAATAATTGGAGAGTTTGTCACTGGTGTATTACCAACATTATGGATTGGTTTAGGTGCAATTTTTGCAGGAATATTACTCAGTAATTGGATAGGAGGCATTCCAAGACAAATTAGCGATATTTTAAGAATTATAGTTTTGATAGCGTTGTATCCTATCACTTCTCAATTTATCATCATTATGATGAATTATGATGTAGGCTCAATTACTCTTGTGCCACCTTTGCTAGCAGGTCTTGCAGCTACTTTGATCTCGGCTACCATTCTCTTTAAAAAATATAGAAAACATAAACGTCAAGAGATGATTTCGGACTAAAAGTTGTAATAATTTCTTTAATAACATTATTTTTAAAAAACACTGATATCATCTAGTTTACAATAGATGACATAGGTGATTAGACATTAACAAAGTAAAAGATATAGCATTTCAATTGTCAGGGCTTTACAAAATTTATTCAAAAAGACTTGAAAATGAAATTCGAGGTGGGGATATTCCAAATCACCTTGCTTTAATTTTAGATGGAAATAGAAGGTGGGCAAAAAGACACCTCACAGTTCCAAAAACAGGTCACTGGAAAGGGGCAGATGCGGTAGAAAATCTTTTGGATTGGTGTGAGGAATTTGACATAAAGATAATTACTTTGTATGCTCTTTCAGCAGAAAATCTAGATAGAGATGATGACGAATTAAAACATCTTTATGAATTGATTCGCATCAGATTAGAAAAGCTGTACAATGATCCTAGAATTCATAAAAATAAAATGAAAGTCAAAGGAATTGGAAGAATAGAATTACTTCCAGATTCAATTAAAGATATTCTAAAAAAATTAGATGAAGCAACAAAAGATTATGATAATCATTTTCTCAATATCGCATTAGCATATGGAGGACAAAATGAATTAGTAGATGCTGTAAAAAAAATTGCTGAAAAAATTCAGATTGGAACTCTTACTGTTAGTGACATAGATAAGAAAGAAATTGAATCCAATTTATACACATCACATTTACCACAGTCATCACCAGATATGATTTTAAGAACATCTGGTGAAAAAAGATTAAGTGGGTTTCTTATGTGGCAAAGTGCGTATAGTGAATTGATTTTTATGGACATATTTTGGCCAGAATTTAGAAAGATTGATTTGATGAGAGCCATTAGAACATTTCAAGAAAGAAAAAGAAGATTAGGAAAATAATTAGGAATGATAAAAAAATGATAGAAGAAACATCCGCGGGTATTGTTTTGTTTAGAAAAGAGAATTCAAAAATTTTATTTTTATTGTTAAATTATCCATCGGGTCATTGGGATTTTGTCAAGGGTAAAATGGAAGAAGGTGAAACAATTCATCAAACAGCCATAAGAGAAACACAAGAAGAGACCGGAATCACAGATATTATATTTATGGATAATTTTGAAGAATGGATAGAATACAATTTTCAGTATCAAGGAGAGTTGGTTCATAAGAAAGTTGTTTTTTTCTTAGCAGAAACAAAAACTAAAGAAATTTCAATATCTCATGAACATCTTGATTATGCATGGATGAATTATCAAGCAGCTATAGAAAAAACAACATTTGAAAATGCAAAATCAATTTTAACAAAATCTAAATTACTACTAGACAAAACTTTGCTTTTGTAATTCTTTTAAAACACTAATTGGATCTTTAGAATTAATTATTGTTCTACCTACAATTAGATAGTCAGTACCAGCAGAAATTACCTCTTTAGCACTTCCTCCTTGAGTACCAATTCCAGGTGAAAATATATCCAGATTTACTCCTGCCTTTTTGTTACAGTATTGGATAATTTTTGGAAATGTTGCACCCACTACAATTCCGTCAACTTTGGATGCAATAGCCCAGTCTAAAAATAATTGATAGAGTTGCTGTTTTTTACCCATCTTAATTTCCATATCATATGATAATTTAGCTTCAGGGGCACTCATATGACATAATGTGATCACACCTTTGTTCTCCTTATGAGATGATTTTACCAATTGTTTTAGACTATCTAATCCCATAATTGGATTAGCAATTACTGCGTCAAAACCTAAATGCCAAAGATGTTCAGTAGTAACTTTATTTGTATTTCCAATATCATTTAATTTAATGTCAGCGATTGTTTGTAATCCATAATCATGAGCAGTTTTGTTGATTCTAGAAATTTCTTTAAAACCAAGAGGCAGCAATAAATGAAAATTTAATTTAATTCCACATAGATAAGGATGTAATTTTTTGATATTTTGAATAGTTTTTGCCTCTAGATTACTAACAGTTGAATCATAGTCATTAGCGAGAATTATACTTCCATTCTTTTTTGAGATCTGAGAAATTCTAATTTTGAAGGTGGCCATAATCAACTAACGGATGTGTATCTTTTAGTTTTATAATTTTGATGTATGAGTAGCCGTGTTCTGATGGATTTTCGACGAATGAAGGATCAGCTTCATTACTAGTAGTAAATTTTAGGAATGGTTTTTCAGGATCTGAATTAAGAACTACATGACAAAAATAAGAAGTTCCTTCTTCATTAAAATTCATAAAAACTCCGATAAGCCATTTATCAGAGTGAGGGAATAAGAATAATGGAAAAGGGGTTTCTTCAAAACCCCAAGTGAGTTTTGCAAGACTAGATAGATCTTCAAGTTCAATTGGTAAATATCTATCCGCAGTTCCATTTCCAGGTTTTAATGCATCTGGAAGAGATTTAATTCGAACAATAGGAGAATAAAGTTTACTTGCATCAGATGTAGAATTTACAATGTCAGATTCCTCTTTTCCACCTTTTAATCCATAGCAAATGTAATGACCATTATGTTCAAATGGTGTATAATACACAATTGGTTTTTCTTTTAAGATATCCATTTGAACTGATAAAACTTTTTGGCCATTGTGTTCATGAAGAAAAGATACGCGTGGTGCACGCTCAAGTGCACATACTAATCTAGAAAATTCCAACGTGGAAGATACTTGAATGTAACGAGGTAATTTATCCACAATTATTTTTTGAGGAATACTAAATTAAACTTACCCAAAAATTTTCAGCCTATTTTCTTCTATCAATGATTTCATTGATGGCAGGCCCAGTACCAATTATTGTTACAGGCGTGTTTAATTTATTTTCAATATTATTTATGAATGATTGAGCATCTTTAGAAAGTTCTTCGAAAGATGTTTTGCCTACGCATTCTGGAAATATTACATCTAATTTTGTTATAGAAATTTGTGTTGCACTATTGAGCATGATTGCACGCCTAGCTAAATCAAAATCAAAATCAGCAGCACGCCTCTGTCTACCCGTAACAGTTCCAAATTCAGACCAACCTTTACTTTCGGCTTCAGCAAGCGTGAGTTCTTTTGCTAACGGTCCAGTACCAACACGTGTAACATATGATTTGAATACAACAATCACTTCATCTACTTTTTTTGGTCCAAGTCCAACATCAGCACAAATTCCTGAAGCAGTAACATCTTTTGAGGTGACGAAAGGATATGTTCCATGCCATAAAGATAAAAATGTGCCCTGAGTTCCTTCAACTAAAACATTTTGATTTAAAGAAAGTGCGGAATTTATTTCGGCAGGAACATCTACAATTAGTGACGATAAAGAATCAACATCCTTTGCCAATTTTAAAACTCTCATAGCTCTATCGGAATTTGCAGGACCAGTACCAGAACCAGTACTTCCAATCTTTTCTTTTAAATCTCCCTTAGAATCACGTGCAAGATGACTTTCTTCAATAATACCACAATGTTTGTCAATAAATGCGCGTCCCGATGCATCAAAGTCTTGTATTTCTTTTAATAAAACAGATGGGTTGATTACAACTCCAGGACCAATCATCACTTTAGCATTTTTATTTAAAAATCCACTAGGAAGCATTCTAACTTTGTATATTTTATCACCGTCTCTAATTGTATGACCAGCGTTTGGACCTGCACCACCGCGAACTATAATTTTTGGATTATCTTTCATTGCCAGATATGATATGATCTTTCCTTTTCCTTCATCACCAAAAAATCCACCAACAACAACAGTAGCAGTCATATTTCAAATCCAAATTCCGTTTATTTAAGCTGAAGTGTTGTCAGATGATTTAATATCCAATTAAAAATACAGATCATTAGTGGCAGGACCAAATTATGCAGGAAATATCATAGTAATCTTGGCAAATCTTCCAGATTTTCTTAGAATACCTGTTTTGAAAAAAAGAATGATAGAGTTTTTCTCAATGTCATATGAAGAAAAAAAAGAAATTATCAATAATGCTCTTGAAGCAGGACCTACAATTCCTTTTCCAAATTTTTCAAAATTATTTAAGACATGGTTAGAGATCTTAACTACACTTACGGAAGATCAACGAAGTGAATTATTTTCAGGGTATATCAATGAAATTTCTAAATACCCCCAAAAATTAATTGTGTTTAATTTAGATGGGATATTAGAGATCTTCTTAACACTAGATGAGCAGAAAAAAGAGATTCTTTCACAAACAATTAGGAAAATAATCAATGACCTAAATACCGAGGACAAGAGAAGAATAATGATCGTAATACCAGATAGCGCAAAAAAATATTTGAAGATTTAGGCGTCTGGAAGTTTATCGGGTTTTCTGTTATCTTCGTTGGAATAATCTATTATTTCTCCTTCAGGAGAAAGCACACCTACAAAGATTTTCTCATGTTTTTTCAATAGTTTTCTATGGTCCAACATGGACATATCTAGCCTCATTTCATTCATTACCATTACGCGATATTCTTTCCATTCAGCCCAACATTTGTTACAAACAGGATATTTTTCAGCAACTACATCAAGTACTTCACTATCAAGAATTGAGCTTTTACATTTTGTACAAATTCGACTCATAGAAGATAGCAAATCAGAACTCCTTTTATCTTTTATTGATGTAAAGTAATAATAGATAACAAATTCAAAAACAAGTGTGAAGATAAAATGTCCAAAATGCAAGAAAACTGCAGAACTATCTATGGATTTTTCATTTGTAAAATGTAATTCATGTGATTTGGATATGAGTTATGGTGAATATGTCAAGTTTGTGGCACATAATGAAACAACGTATTCAGACATTCTTGGGGATTATACAGGAAGCACTGAAGGGCAGAAAGCAGGTTCACTAGATGAATGGGATTAACAACATAGTAAAATCATTCAGCAGATTAAAATAATTAGATTGATGAATCGTTAAACATCATTGGAATTTTTATTAGAAAACATACTAAATTTGGTGGGATTTTTGGTAGGACTCATCATAGGGATAATGTCATTAATTGGATTTAGAAATACAGGTAGTCCAACATTATTTAGATTAACAATTGCATTTTTTTCAATCAGTGCAGGATTTTTTGTAATATGGGCTGGATATATGTTAGAAGACTTCATAATAAAATCAGGTAACATAGAAAGATGGATCCAAACTTTAGGAATTGTCATTCAAACAGTAGGATATTTTTTCATAGCATTTTCACATAGCATTAAATCATTTTTTCCTAAATCAAGATATTTTAAAGCAGTTGGAATTTTTCCATTATTCTTAGTATCCTCAGTACAAATAGAACACATCTTTAGATCAGTGTCGTTTATTTTACTAGCTTATGGAGCAATTGAAACAATGTTGTCATATTTTGAAAATAAAAACAAAGGAGCCATATCTGTAGCAATTGGACTGGCATTGTTAGCTCTTGGAGAATTTTTAGGATGGTATTCATTTGTATTTCCAGAATCAATATTATATCCAGTTTCTATGATCATAAAAATTGGAGGATTAATTGCGTTGTTTATCCCAATAAGTAAAATTCCCTTAACTAAGATAAAGTTCGATGATAATTTAGAATAATTAATTGTCAGGCTCAAATTAATTACAAAAAGAAAATTTGTCAAATAATTTTATCTTTTTAGTACATTACAAAATATCGCCTTACTCACATAGAAATTACGAAAATAGCGTATACAAGGAATAGCCATGGTTGAATATAGAACGCACATGAAAATAATTGGAGAAATACTAGCTACTACGCGTGATGATCTTCAGGATCAAGATGGAGCAACAGTAACTTATCTTATTAGAAAAGCTAACATTTCACATTCTAGAATTTCTAGAATTTTGAAAACACTTGTTTCTCAAGGATTGTTAGAACGTGTGGATGCACAGGGTTCAAACAAATACAAAATTAGTCAGACAGGAAGAGAGTTTCTACAAGCATATTATACATTCACGACTTTTGCAGACAACTTTGGTCTAACAATTTAATCTTCTGTTTCTTCAAATTCATCCATATCATCATCAAAATCATCTTCAAAATCTGTATCTTCGTATTCAGATGATGGATTGGACATGTTAAATTATTTGAAATTTTTGTTCTTTAAAAAACTTATTCAGATGTAAATCACTAATGAAAGAAAAAATATGAAAAAATAATTGAAATTTAAGTGTAATAAAACAAATAATCTTGAAAATGTAACAGAAGCAGTTTTAACACGAAGTGAGATCTTGAAAATACTTTGAATCTAATAATAACATGTGCTAGACACTTAGAATCAGAAACAAAACAAGAATTTATTGACATTTTAGAAAAAATAGGAGATTCAGAACCAATAATATCGATTACTAACATGTCAGGAATTTTAACCGCTGAAACAAAATTAGATCCTATAGAGGTTGTAAAAAGAATCAAAGAAATGATAAAAGATGAACCATGGTGTATTAGATATTGTCTTAGAATAATCCCTATTCAAAAAGTCACAGAAACAGACATTGAAAGTATCGAAGATGAAATTTTAGAGTTGCTAAAATTAATTTCTAATGAAGAATCGTATAGAATATCTATTGAAAAAAGAAATTCCAATATTTCAAGTCAAGAGATAATTTCTAGAGTTGCTAAAAAAATTAAAAATAAAGTATCATTAGAATTTCCCGATAAAGTTGTATTAATTGAAGTGATGGGAAATAAAACTGGAATTGCAGTTGTTAAAAATACAGATATTTTAAGCGTAGAAAAAACAAAAAGAAGTTTATCAGAATAAAATTGCTGCTTTTTCTATCAATATATCTTCAAGGGGATTTTTTGATAAAACAGCATCTAATTGTTTGTCAGTTATTTTAAAATATTTTCTAATGAAAGCAGCATTATCTTTAGAGAATATTTTAACGGACATGAAACTCAATTCTTTATAAAGTGAATCTAGTGTCTTTTTATTTCCTTGCGCAATTAACATGAAATTCTGTTTTGGCTTGATACCCACAGAATCAATTGCATGAGAGATTTGTAGTGAAATTGCAAAGCGCATCAAAAGATCTGTTTCAAGTTTGTTTGAAAGTAATGTATTATTTTTATCTGAAGTAACAGATAATCCAATTATTTTTTTTAAATGATAGTTATTTAGCACGAAGTTACTTGATACAGCTTGAAGTTTAATTTTTGGAAATTTTTTTCTGAGAGTATCAAGGTAAGTAATATCAATTTGTTTTTGACCTTGAATTTCCATTACTTGAATTAACTTGTTTGAAATATGGAAAATTAATCTTTTAGAAGAACCACCATGAATAACAGGAATAATACTTACCACATCATTGTTTTTTATTTTAGTCATTTTTCCTTCCATGGCAGAGGAGTCTGAACCGTTGATTGCTATCAGAATATTTTCAACATCTAAGTTAGGAGTGTCAGATGGCTTTAACTCCAATAGTAAATCAAGAAGTTGTTGAATAGAAATATCGGATTTATCAATTTTTAATTCGCTAGTAGAAAATGATTTTTTTGCACCTCCTACAAGTTTAATCATTATCATAAAATCACATTAATAACATTGAAATTAATTGTTTGGTCGTTATACAATTATTCTTCTGTATCTTCACTTGTTTCTGGTTCGGATACCATTTCGATAACTTCTTGAACATCATCACCTTCAGAAACTTTTTCTTTTAATGTGTGATTATCAATTTTAGAAGATTCGATTTGAGATTGTTTTACTTTTTCTTCACGTATTTCTTTTTTAATGAATTTAGTGATATAACCTGCAATTTCATTTTTAAGTCCTTTTGAACGAATTATTGCTATTTGATCTAATACTTTCTTGTTATCAGCAAAATCTTCTCCAAACTTTGGTTTGTGATCAACTAGTACTTCATAAGAAAGACGCTTAATTCTATCCATTGCTCGTGTAACGGATTAGGGTTTTTTATACCTATATTCCAAGAAATGACTTTGAATTGTTCTCTAATAATATAGTCATTTCATCATATGATTTATCAAGTATTTTTGAGGCACAAAATACAACACTTGGAATAAAACTTACTTGTCCAGATTTCATTGCAAAACACCTAGAGAATCGTACAGGACCGTCAGTTTCTACGAGAATTTTTGTTTCGGTTGTTTTAGACAATAATGTCTGTTTATCACCAGCATAAATCATAACAGGCCCATATGAGACAAAATAATCCATATCCATCGCTCTTTGAAGTTGCTTTTTACTTCCATCAAACCAATGAAGTAATGCATGTTTAATATCATAGGAAGTCATTATAGAAAATATATCATCAAGACTTTTCCGTGAGTGTATTGAAACAGGTTTTTGAAATTTTTCTGCTAAAGAAAGGAAGGTTTCAAAGAAATGGATTTGTAGTTTAGTGTCTTCATTTGATTTTACATATGTAGGATCTAACCCAATCTCTCCAATACCTGAAATAAGGTGCTGATTTTCAATGATTAGTTCTGTCATTAATTCTAGATTATCATTTGTGTTTTCTGGATGTATTCCAATGAAAGGCAAAACGAGTTTGCTCTTTTTTCCAATCTCCAAAGTTCTTTTGGATGTTTCAGTATCTACAGATACGCAACAAGCTTTGATTTTCATATTTTTCATACCATTAAAGGTATAATCCAAATCAGATTGATAGGATGGATCAGATAAATGAATGTGAGAATCATATAGCCAAGCCAATGATTAAAGTTTTAAAATAGTCTGTATAAATCGATTCCTTGGTGATATTTTTTTACTCACAATCTTTTATCGGAAAAAAGAAAAGAAAAATCAATGAAATCATCTGAACTTGGTATTTCAGCAATGTATAGAATATTAAAGAAATCAGGTGCTGAGAGAGTTAGCGATGAATCTGCAGAAGAACTAAGAGGAATAATTGAAGAGTTAGCTAATAACATTGCAAAAAGTGCTGTAGATATGGCATTACATGCAGGAAGAAAAACAATCAAAGCCGAAGATATCAAACTAGCTTCAAAACCATTTATTTGATTTTAATCTAAAGAGTTTAATTATTCATTTCGTATTTTTTAAAACGGTACTCTGGCAGAACGGTTATGCGTGAGCCTGCAAAGCTTATACAAGGGGGTTCGACTCCCTCGGGTACCTTTCAATATTTTAAATCATTCAACAATTACTTGTCCCTTCATCCAAGGGTGCAATGTACAAAAATAATCATATGTTCCAACATTTTCAAAAATAAATGTAAATGATTCCTCAGGATCTAAATAACCGCTATCAAAAAGCCCACTTGGTTCGCTATAATGACCTGAAGTCACACTGTGAAACGCAGAATCTTCATTTACCCAAGTAACCGAGTTACCTTGTTTTATTACAATTTTTGATGGGGTATAACAGGAATCAGTTTTTTCGCATCCTGGACGTGAAACTTTGGTAGACATTACAACATCAGCTTTGATAGTTTTTAGTTTATCAGAATCTTGAACAAAATGAGAATTTTGTAATAAGACAATTCCTGTTGTTATGCCTACGATAATTATGATCATTAAGGTAAGGATTATTCTTTTTTTTTCCAAATTACATCACATATAGTAGAGAGGTATTATGTAATTACCAAATTCTCTAAATATATAACATATTAGAAAAACCAATTGGCTCAAAACGGTAACGGATTATTAGAGTATATTCCAGGTTCACATGCTCTTTTAGTTCAAAAAAATTCTAGCGTACCATTAGAAGGATTTGCAGAAAATGTCAGAGGAAGCATTCAAGAATATGCTGAAGATTCAAAAAGTGAAGTAGAAAAAGGAAATAATTTTCTTCAGTGGGTCCTCACACGAGTTTTTGAGGCTACAGAAGATGATGCTGCAGATGCAATTGTAGATGGTGCAAACGATCTAGGTATTGATGCATATCTTCCAGTAGATTTTTCAGATAACACTATTCGACTATTTCAGTCAAAATATGGAACATCTCATTCATTTGAAGCAATTGCCAAGTTTAAAGAAGATGCAAAACGTTTACTCGACAAAGACATATCAAAAATGAGGCCAGAATTAGCGCAACTTGTTACAAAAATTAAAGAAAAGAATCTAAAAATAAAATGTTGTTATGTTACAGATCAAAAAGTAGAATATCAAGATGATTTAATTGAAATAATAGACATTGAAAAGATTATTCAAAAATTATGGGAGAGAATAAAAAAACCCGCTGCTGGAAAAAGATCATCGATAAAGTTAGAAAGAATGCTTAGGCACGAAAACACGATTCTTGGGATTTTGAAATTGAGAGAGTTAACTGAATTTGTCAGTAAGAATAGAGACTATGTTTTTGAATCAAACATCAGACAATGGATGCAATTTAAAACAACTGTAAACAAAGGATTAAGAGAAACACTTCAGAGTAATCCAGGAAAATTTTTCTATTATAATAATGGAATTACAATCGTAGTAAGTGATTTTGAAGAATTGGGAGATAACATAATTGAACTCCATGCACCACAGATTGTAAATGGAGCACAAACATCCAATTCAATTCTTGATCATTCAAAACGAACTAAAAACATGGATGGATCTATGACAGTCACAATAATCAAGGCAGATGATGAACAAGAACAAAACAACATTACAAAATATAGAAATTCTCAAAATTCGGTTAGAGGAAAGGATCTTGTTTCATTAATGGATTTTCATAAATCTATTAAATCACAATTAAAAAATTGTGGATATTTTTATGAAATTCAAGCAGGATCTTTTGATACAAAATCAAAATCAAAACAATCTGAATACGAAGGAGATTCTACTTATAATGAATATCTCCCAGATAATCATAAAAAAGTAATTGTTGCAAAAGATGCTATTCAAGCACTAGTAGCAGGAATTGAACAGAGACCTACAGAAGCATATAGTTCTCCAGCACAGTTTCTTCCCAGAGGAAGTAAATATGATGACATATTCAATGATAATCTAAAAGATGATTACAGAATTCTTCTTTATCCATATCTTGTGAAAGAATATGCAAAAAAGACATTAAAATACGGAAAACAAGGTGGGCACAAAACAAAAAGATATGCAACTCTGTTTTATGTTGGAGTTTATTTTAGAATCCTACATAAAAAAATCCTAGAAACTAAAGGAGATTTTAAAAGTGATGTAAGAAAAATGGAGCCAATATTTAGAAGTTTTAAATTAAATTCAAGAATTTTAAAAATTGCAGATGTTGTAGTGACTAAATTTTTAGAAGATACGGTTGTAGATGATGAAATAGAACTAGCAAATACAAAACATAATTTCTTTTCACAACATGTATGGAATGATTCAATGCTTAGAGTCGTAGATAAAAAAATAAGGCAAGAAGAAGAAGAAATTTTACTCTTAAAAAAACTTGCAAACAACTTGTTTTAGATTTTAAAATAGGCAGTAGTCCAACCAAGTAAAAATTTGCAGGAGGTTTACATTGGTCAGACTATCCACCTAGAATTCATATAAACCAGTATTATTTAACATGATTTTTTAAATATGTTCCTAAATCTAGAATGTTTTTTATATAGATTAAAGAGAACAGAATCACTTTGGGATCTAAAGAAAAATGTACAATTTGCAGCAACAAAATAACATTGCGCTTCAATCCCATGGAAGAGTGGGGAATTAAAGGCCCATTATGTGGAGACTGTTATTCAAAAAAGATCGATAAACACTATCCAGGAAGTCATGTAAGAGTTAACAAAGAAGATTAGAATTAATCTGATTTTGAATATTTATTTACATAAAAACAATTCCATGCAAGCGGATCTTCTTTTACATTTTTTTCTTCAAGAAATGTAATATCAGTGATTATTTTTTTTCTTTTTAGTAAATTTACTTGAAAACTAGAAAATTTTTTACAATTACAGTCATTGTACAAACATACATCATCATCACCCTCATCATGATCTTCTGCTGCATGTCCACAATCACATAATTCATCATTTTTTACATCCTTCCGTTGCTTTTTTGTATAAACTCCCAATCGTAGATATGCTTCGCCATCATGTCCTTTTTTGAATCGTTCATAATTTTCAGATTTTTGCAAAATCTTGAAAAAAGAAAAATTAGATTCAGGGCGTTGAGAGTCTGAACCAATAATAATCCAGTATTCATCACCGATCTCAACAAATCTAACCTTTATCGATGAGTCTAGCCACCAATGAATAGTATCATGCCAAATAGTTGAAGCCTCTTTTCGATCAGCAAATAAAGGAACTATATTCATTCTAAGATCATAATATCGATAAGCAACACCCACGAAACTATCAAACCATGGAACTGGGGATTGGGGAGTCAATACAGTAAAAATCAGGCAAGAGTGTATTTATCTGATCTGAATTAATGGTAATACCCTTATATCTTGGGTTTATACTAATTATCACATGGTATCTTATAGAACAAGCATGCAAATAGTTGCAGATCTATTGACTGCTACTGAACAGTCAGGTCAACAAGGTATCAAAACAACATCATTACTAACAAAAGCAAATCTATCACATTCCAGATTATCAAAATTTTTGGAGAATTTAACAGGTTCTGGATTAATCAATAAAATAGAATTTGACAATAAAAATACATTTGTAATAACTGAGAAAGGAAGACAGTATTTGCAATCTTATGCAAAGTTTGCAAGTATTGCAGAATCTTTTGGATTAGAATTATAAAATTTATTTTTTCGATCTTCTTTTTATATTGTCTTTCTGTCGTTGTTTTCTATCCTTATACGAGCTGTAAAGAATAATCACAATTAATCCTCCAATTGACGCATAAAACAATGAAATAAACGGATGTTCTCGAATTTGACCCGTAGTAGGCGATACAAATGCTATTGGAATTGACACAATAAGAAAAACCATGATGACTAGAAGATATTTATCCACAAGAATTATGATTTACAAAACCATATATCTTTTTAATTTAACTGTCGAGTAATAGAAAAATTATGATTAAAACTCTTGAATTGATCGGATTTGCTTTGATTGGAGGTACGATTTATTCTTATGTAGGAATGATAGGAAATGAATTACGATGGCCGGTATTTTTTGGATGTGCAGTTGGAACCCTTGCAATTATAATTTATAGAAAAAAGATAAGACAAAAAGAAAACAGAACAGTTTAAAAAATATTCAAAATAGGAAGGTCATAAAGAGTTGATCAATATTTGATCAACCGACAGATCTATAAAGGAGAATTCGATGTAATTATGAAGGGAGTATGGAGAACGAAACGAAACAATGGTGGAAAGGGTTAGGAAAAGAATTAGAGATAGATATCGAAACGTTTGATGATTAAAAATATTTAAAAAAAATTAAAATTTTAAAAAATATTATAAAGCCTCGGGTGGGCTCCGACCCCACGACCTAACGCTTACGAGGCGTTCGCTCTACCAGGCTGAGCTACCAAGGCACTTTTCGGTTATGCCATCAGAGTTAATAAAAAGCCTTTCCGAGTGGGATCAAATGAAAAAAACAATTTCTGGAATTAGAGGGGTGTTTGGAGACGATTTTAATCTAAAAGATGCATTACAATTTTGTAATAATTTTTCATCTCTAATCGAGTCGAAAAAGTGTGTGATAGGAAAAGATACAAGACCATCAGGAACGATGATCAAAGAAATTGCATCGTCTGCATTAATGAAAAATGGAATAAACATTTACAATTTAGAAACAGTGCCAACTCCAGTAGTTTTTAGAGAATCAAGAAAATACGGAGCTGGAATAGTGATTACTTCATCACACAATCCATTGGAATGGAATGGGATAAAATTTATCATAAATGGAAGGGGAATTAATGAAAAAGAATTACCAATAATCATTGAAAACCAAGAAATTCCAAAATCAAGAATTGGAAATGAAGAAAAAATAACATCCTCATATCTAGAAGATGCAAAAAAACTCATAGGAAATATAGAAAATAATCCAGACATTGTTATTGATATTGGGGGAGGAGCTGCAAAGGAATTTGCTCCAAATTTGTTAAGACAATTAGGATGTAAAGTAAATGTGATTAACGAAAACCTGAGTAATTGTACCAGAGGTCCAGATCCTACTGCAGATAATTTGGAGGATTTGATCGCTGCAACATCTAAAAAAGAAATAGGATTTGCTTTTGATTTAGATGGAGATCGGCTAGTAGTTGTAAGGAAAGGAAAAAAACAAACCCCAGATGTAACATTAGGTTTAGGAATTGCAAAATCTTTAGAGTTGGGGTATAAACAATTTGTATTAAGTATCGATACAAGTATCTCCATAGAAAAATTCATCAAAGAAAAAGGAGGAAATGTTCAGAGATCAAAAGTTGGAGAAGCAAATGTAATAGATTTAATGTTAAAAATAAATGCTCAAGCTGGAGGCGAAGGAAGTAGTGGCGGTTTTATTTTACCAGAATTTAATTATTGTAGAGAAGGAATTCTAACTAGTGGTCTTATAGCTTCGATGTTAGGTGATTCGAAATTTAATGAAATATTAGATTTTATGGAAAGTTATAATCAGCAAAGAGAAAAGATCAAAGTAGACTCTACATTTCATGATAGAGTCATAGGAAAAGTTTCAAACGTATTAGAAAAAGAATACTCAGAAGTTATCACTCAAGATGGAATTAAAGGAATAATAGATGAAGACAGCTGGGTGTTGATCAGAAAATCAAATACTGAAGACATCATAAGAGTTTCAGCTGAATCAAACAATGTAGATAAATGCAAGAGAATTGTGAAAAATACATTAGAATTAGTGAAAAAGTGTTATGACGATATTAAATGAATTAACAATAATCAAAATTTTTCAGAAAAAACTAGGAAATAAAAAATTTGTCTCTGAAGATGTTGAGATTTTCAAATTAGGTAAAACGAAAATTGTAGCAAAAACAGATACATTTGTTCAAAGTACAGACATGCCTCCAAAAATGAAAATATCCGAAGCTGCTAGAAAAAGCATTATAGCGTGCATTAGTGATTTTGCTGCAAAGGGAATCAAACCTCATTATGGAATGATTTCGTTGAATTTACCAAAGGAAATTTCACGTAAAAAAATCATTGAGATGGCAAAAGGATTTAGACTAACATCAGATGAATTTAATTTCAAAATTTTAGGCGGGGATACAAATGAAGGAAAAGAGATCGTGATCAATGTATCATTATTTGGAACAGCTGATAAGATAGTAAAAAGACAAGGAGCAAAGATAGGAGATACAATATTTGTAACTGGTCCATTTGGATATACAGCGTCAGGTCTAAAAATACTACTTGAAAAAATGAAAGGAGATAGACATTTTGTAAAAAAAGCGATAAAATCAGTCGTCAATCCATGCCCAAAATTAGATTTTGGGATAAGAAACAGAAAACAATTCACATCATCGATGGATTCCAGTGATGGTCTTTCTACAACATTAAATGAAATGGCAAATCAGAGCAAATGTAAATTTATCATAAAAAGCATTCCAACTGGAAAAGATCTTTTTGAATTTGCAGAATTGCATAAGATAGATCCAAATGAATTAGTATTTCATGGGGGTGAAGAATATGAGTTTGTATTTACTATTTCAAAAAAATATAAAGATAAAGTTAAAAAAAATGCACGATTATCAAAAATTCCAATAATGGAAATAGGTTATGTGACAAAAGGTAGAGGAGTATTTCTTGAAAAACAAGAAAAATATATTCCCTTAAAAGATTTTGGTTGGCATCACTTTAGAAAATAAATTATTGACCAGAGTAGAAATTATGTTCTACTTTTTGAACTATATTGAAAATAGATTCTGCGGATAAGCCTGAAACACATTCATTAATCCACATTTCATCAAGATATGTCAAGCGATTCAAATCACCAGAAGGGAGTTGATCTGGCTGAAGATCAGGATACATTACATGTATTTGAAATCCTTCTTTGGCAATTTTTTCACATTTTTCTTCTAATGCATTTATTTGAGAATTATTAGGGATTAGAAATTGAAAGAGAAATGAGCCCAGTAACGCAGTAAAAATTGCGATGCCTATTGCAACCCATAGGATTGATCCCATACAAAATATAGAAAAATACAGTATTTGAACAATAATCGAATTCAATGTGCTCAAAATAAGAAGAATTCAGAAAATCAATGTTTTTTAAACCCTTTAAGATGTGATTAAACATTGTCAGAAATTGAAGCTGAGATTGAAGTAGAGATCCCAATTAAAGAGGAAGAAATTGAGGAAGTTCATACAAAATCTAGACCAGAGACAAAAACTGATGGTCCTGAAAAATGGGGAATTGCCCATATTTACAGTAGTTATAACAATACAATAATTCACATGACTGATCTTACAGGTGGAGAAACTGTTTCTATTAGTTCAGGTGGAGTTCATGTTAATGCAGATAGATACGAATCATCACCTTTTGCTGCAATGAAAGCTGCAAATGCAGTTGTAGAAGTGGCACATACAAAAGGGTTCACAGGATTTCATATCAGAGTACGAGCTGTTGGAGGAGTAGGCTCTAGAGTGCCAGGTCCTGGTGCACAAGCTGCAATCAGAGCTTTGGCAAGAGGAGGATTTAAAATAGGAAGAATAGACGATGTAACACCAATCCCTCATGATACCACCAGAAAGAAAGGTGGAAAAAGAGGAAGAAGAGTCTAGTCGAGCATTTTAATTTTAATATTACAACCTTTAGCTTGAAAATAATCAGTCATGAATTTGGTAAATTTTTGAGATGCGTTGTTCAATCTATATTTGTTTAACATACCTGCAAATTTTTCTTCGATTCCATTTTGCAAATTTGGTTTAAAAGATAATTTAAAAAATGTCCATCCAAATTTTGAAGAGGGTTCACCAAGTGTATATCCATTATAGCAACCAACTAGAGTTTCCATATGAGACAATGTTTTTTTTATAAGTAGTAAATCATCACCATAATTTTTTGAGCTTACTTCAAAAACAGTATCCATTATTCATCAACATCATCGTATGAATGACTACTTAATTTATCAGAAAGAGATACAAACTTTCCATCTTGTTCAACATTGATCTTAGTTTCCATTCTTATGTTAAGACCGATTGATCTGAATAACATAAGCAATTTTCCCCCATCAAGAATTTCAGTGATTTCTCCAGAGGTGATTAGCTCAGATAATTTTTCTATAACCATTTTTGTGTCATTTGGAAATTGTGATTCTGCATTTTTTAAAACTTCTATACCTCTGAATCCAAGGCGTTCAACAAGAATGTCTCTTGGTTGTTTAGTTTCTTTTTGTGGTAAATTGTTTGTTGGTGTTTCTATTTGTTTTCTAGACGAAATGTTTTGTTGCATTTCTGCAAGTCTTTTTGCCTTTAATCTTTCAAGTTCGGAATCTTCTTCACTCAACCTTTAATCACACCTATAGGCACCAATTTTGCTACTTTAGTGGCTATTCCAAGATTATGAGAAACATTAACTACTGCATCAACGTCTTTATATGCTTGAGGGGTTTCTTCCACAACTCCATCACGCGTTAATGCCTTGATAAATATGCCCTTATCACTAAGGGATTTTCTGACATTATCTTCTGTGAAATCTCTTCTTGCTTTTGATCTAGACATTGTTCTTCCAGCTCCATGTGCGGTAGAACCAAAGCTCAAATCCATGGAATTAGGTTGGCCAAGCAATATCCAGCTAGAAGTGCCCATTGAACCTGGAATTAAAACTGGTTGGCCAAGATCTCGATATTTTAATGGAACTTCATCTCGATTTGCAGGAAATGCACGGGTTGCACCTTTTCTATGAACTACGAGTTTTCTTTCTTTGCCTTCAACTTTATGTTTTTCAACTTTGGCAATATTGTGAGCAACATCATAAACTAAACTCATATCAAGATCAGACTCAGTTTGATTGAAAACTCTTTCAAAAGATTTTCTAGTCCAATGAGTAATCATTTGTCTGTTACTCCATGCAAAATTTAATGCAGCAAACATTGCTTTTCGATATGATTCTCCTTCTTCAGATGTATTTGGGACACATGCTAATTCTCTATCTGCTAAATGAATATCATATTTTTCCATAGATTGTTCTGAGACTCTTAAATAATCACTACAAACCTGATGACCAAAACCACGAGAGCCACAATGAATTAAAATTGTAATAGTTCCTTCTTTAATACCCATTCTTTTTGCAGCTTCTTCATCATGAATTTCAGATACTTTTTGTACTTCAAGAAAATGATTTCCTGAACCAAGACTTCCCAATTGAGGTGCGCCTCTTTTTCTTGCTTTGTCTGAAACTTTATTGGGATCAGCATTTTTTATTTGTCCATTTTCTTCACAAACATTTGCATCATGAGATGAACCGTATCCATTATCAATTGCCCAGTCTACTCCCCTTACAAGAACTTCATCAAGCTGAGAATGACTTAGTTTTACTGCTCCTTTAGAACCAACACCTGACGGAATTGAACTAAAAAGATCAGTTACAAGTTCTTGCAATTTTGATCGAACATCTTTCTCAGTTAAATTTGAACGCAATAATCTAACACCGCAGTTGATATCATATCCTACACCTCCAGGACTAATCATGCCTTCTTCAGCATCCATAGCTGCTACACCTCCTACTGGAAAACCATATCCTTCATGACCATCAGGTAAGACTACACTATGACCCACAATTCCAGGTATAGTTGCAACATTTTTTGCTTGCATGATAGTTCTATCTTGCAACATTTTTTGAAGTAATGCTTCATCAGCGTAGATTTTTACTGGAACTTTCATTCCAAGATTAGAATCGGCCTCAATGATGTATTGATTTTCTCCAATTTTTTTAGGAGTGATTGCAGACATGAGTAATGGTAAAAATTTACCTCAAGCCAATTTAAATCATTTACAATCAAATAAGAAAGTACATTTTTAGTGCAAATGGAAGAATTGTGGAAGTTTTTGTAATACAATTTTTGAAGAACGAGTCTTAATTAAAAATTTCTTTAACTAAAAAGTAATTTTCACTTCAAAGCAGAACGTAATGTCTCATTTATCACATAAGAGAAACTTACATTTTTAGTAGAAGTTTGAATCAATTTTGATTGTTTTAATCTTAGTTTCTTTGCAATGTCATTCTCGAGCATTATTGTAACCCTTTCTGGCATCTTATTTCCTTAATATGAGTAAATGAGAAATTATATATTAAATTATCACACCATTTGCGGTATGGTTATTCTTAATGAGAGCAAATCTCCTAGTTTATTGTCATACAAGTATTACATTCGCCCAAATGCCAAAAAATCATACGGAGTTTTAGCCTTAAAATCAAAACATAGTCAAAATATCTTAAAAATTCTCAGAATGCTTGCTTTAGAAGGACCTCTGACTACTTGGGAAATGGCAAAGATCAAGTTTCCAAATGATATGTATAAAATTCGTAATAAAGAAAAGGAATATCGACGATTGTTAGTAGGACGAACAGATAGAGGCAAACATTCGGAAGGAGTAATAGATCTCAATATTGTTTTGATTGATAGTAAATCTACAAAGAGAAATCCTGGAAGTATGTATAGATTATCTCATTTCGGAATTCTTTATTGTTTAGATGAATTGAATTTTACTGCAAAAGAAATAGATAAACTAGCAAGAAATTATGAAACCATTCTTCCATTAATTTTTGGAAAATGGGAATTTTTAAAATCAATGATTGGAGATAATGTTTACAATATTTCGTTACTTGGTAAGGGATTACTATTCGATAATCCAAATATCATAAAAATTAAAAATGAAGAATTTTATGAATTAATTTCTTATTTTGGTATTAAATCAAACATTCTTACAGAATCATTTAATGAGCAAAAAATTGGAAATTTAATTTCATTGTGGTTTTATATTACTTTATTATATTTCCCAAATTTAATAGAACAGAAAAATAAAAATTATCTTAAAAAAATTCTAATAAAAGATCTTGAACTAAAGAAATGGTTTTCTGATTTTATTATTGAAGCACAAATATTTTATAAGCAACGTTCAAAGATTTTAGAGGCTATTTCAATTGTTTAAAATTAAAAGTACATACGATTGGGATTATTAGATATGGAGAGTAAAGGAACAATTCTTGTAGCGGATGATGATGAAGCGGTTCTTGATACAACTGTAACTTTTTTAGAATTTTTTGGTTATGATGTGATTAAAGCAAAAAATGGATTGGAAACAATTTCAAAATATAAAGAACATAAACCAGGATTAGTTTTTCTTGATGTAAAAATGCCAAAAATGGATGGATATAACACATTTTTTGAAATTGAGAAAGACTTTCCAAAGGCCAAAATTATCTTCATGACTGCTCATGCGGATTATTCAAAATGGGCGCTAGCAAAAAGTAAAAACGCCTTGGATTTAATTGAAAAACCATATTCTGCAGAGAAATTAAAAGAATTGACAGATAAATTTTATCCAAAAAATTAGATTCAAAAAAGATTATTTTTTTGGAATCGATATAGTGAATGTTGTTGGATTTACACTTGCAGATATTTTTCCTTCATGTTGTTCTATGATTCTTTTACAACTAGCTAATCCTAGGCCAGTCCCATGCTGTTTTTTAGTAAAAAGGGGTTGGAAAATTTTAGATATATCATCTTCAGATAATTTATTTCCAGAATCTGTGATAGAAAAAACTACATAATCTTGGTTTTCTACCAAATTCATAGTAATTGTCCCATTTTCATTTATAGCTTCTACTGAATTTTTTATTAAGTTGGATATTACAATGCCAAGTTTTATTTTATCTGCCTTGATTTTGTAATCTTGTATAGGTAGTTTAATTTGAATTTGATTTGGAAGTGTAATTTCATTTAAGGAATTTTGAATAATCTCAGAAAAATCAAATTCCTCTTTTTGTAATTCTGAACTTCGCACATAATCTAAAATATCTTTTGTCAGGTAGATTATTTTATCAATAGAATTATTAATTTTTTCATATTGTTTTTTTTCAAATGTTTCATCCATATCATTTTTTTTCAGTTTTAAAA
Organism: Nitrosarchaeum sp.; assembly: GCA_021414365.1. Taxonomy (GTDB): domain Archaea; phylum Thermoproteota; class Nitrososphaeria; order Nitrososphaerales; family Nitrosopumilaceae; genus Nitrosarchaeum. The sequence goes on along the minus strand of JAIOOR010000020.1, from coordinate 24,868 downwards.
TCTCAAAAGCTCCTTTGATTACCGTTAACGGATTTCTCAAGTCATGTACAATATTTGCTCCAATTTCTCCAATAGTGGCAAATCGTTCTAATTGAATTTTTTCTTTAAGATCATTATTAAAAATTCTAAATATCATAAACACTAGAAAAATATGAACAAATGTATTGAGTAAAAGTAGAGCAATTTGTAATCTAATTAATAAGAGATATGTTTCAAAAAGATATTCAGTAAGTCTACTAACAAGATTATTTGAACTTTGAATTAATTCTTCTGCAGATTTGTCTATAGTAGTATGAACATACAATGTATTTTCTGAAGTCATATCTTTTAGATTTTGAATACTGCTTTCAAAAATAAGATAATCATCAAATGTTTTTTTCCAATCTTCTTCTAATTGTAATGGTAAAGGAGTTAACAAATCACTGTTTATTTTACCACCGTCTTTTATTAGCAATAAATTTTCTTTAAGTTTTTCAAGTGATGGTGGTTTTTCATCAAAATTGTTTTCTAAGTATAAAATATGCACTTCCAAATGTGTTTCCACAGTTAAAAATCGGTTTAGGCCAGCATAATTGATAGATTCTCCAATTTTAATCCGTTGGGATTCAATATTTACAAGTACCAAAAAACTGCCAATGATTAGAACAATTTGAAATAGCACTATAATCATAATTTTTTGTTTTGCATTCAATGTCATACTGATAAAAGATGACATTTTTACTCTTTATTGATAAACTAATTGACATCATTGTATTTGATTTCCAAGTGCTAAATCAAAAAATGTTCAACCTTTAATTATTTGAGGCATAATGATACTAAAGTTGTATTATATACAAAATAACATATAAAGAAGTAGATTTATTTTCGATGTTTTAAGAGAGTAAACATTGGCAATTTTACCGATAGATAGTGGACGTTATGGCACTAAAGAAATGTTAGAGATATTTAGTGAACAAAAAAAAGTAAACTATCAATTAGAAATTGAAGGGGCTGCTGCATTATCACAAAGTGAAATTAGAATTATTCCAAAAACAACAGGCAAAATCATCTACACTGCTGCAATGTCAGGAAAAATCACAGTAAAAAGAATTAAAGAATTAGAAGCAAAAAGTGATCATGATACTGCAGCATTAGTTGAATCACTAAGTGAAAAATGTACAAAAGATGCAAGACCGTGGATTCATTATGGATTAACAAGCAATGATTTGGTAGACACTAGCAACTCTATGCAGATAAGAGACGCATTGAAAATTATTGAACCCAAAGTTGCAAAAATTGCATCACTATTAGCAAAGAGAGCAGTACAGCATGGTAAAATTCCTGCAGTAGGTAGAACCCATGGTCAACATGCTAGCATAATATCATTTGGTTTAAAATTTGCAAATTGGGCAGCAGAGATGGCAAAGCATGTAGAAAGAATAGAAGAGTTAAAGAAAAGAGTTTTGATTTGCAAAACACTTGGAGTGGTAGGAACAGGATCATTAATGGGTGCAAAATCACTTGAAGTTCAAAAGAGAGTTGCAAAACGATTAAACCTTTTTCCAGCAGATGTAACTACACAGATAGTTCCAAGAGAGAGATATACAGAGTATGTATTTGAGTTGGCACTGATTGGTGCAACGTTAGAAAAAATTGCAGTTGAGATTAGAAATTTACAAAGAACCGAAATAGCTGAAGTTGCAGAGCAATTCAAAAAAGGTCAGATGGGAAGCAGTGCAGTTCCAGTAAAAAGAAATCCAATTAAAAGTGAAAGAGTATCATCGTTATCAAAGATTTTACGCAGTCAAATAGCTATAACTTTTGAAAATATCCCATTATGGCATGAGCGAGATCTTTCAAATTCAGCAAATGAAAGATTTGTGCTTCCAACAGCAGCCATTCTAGTGGATGAGATGTTAGAAACTATGAGTAAAATTATTTCAAACCTAATTGTAAATGAGAAAAAAATTATAGATAATCTATACATTACAAAAGGGCAAATATTTGCAGAATTTGTTTTAGAAGCATTAATCAAAAAAGGAGTTCCAAGATTTATCGCATATAGAGATGTTCAAAGAGTTGCATTTGAGGCAAAGGATAAAGAGATTCAATATATTGATGCAATTAAAAACGACAAGGCATTTTCAACAAAACTAACAAAAAAAGAAATCGATTCAATATTTTCTCCAGAAAAACATCTCGGAGCATCTCCATTAATCATAAGTAATGTTAACAAATTAGTTCAAAAAACTATTAGAAAATTTATTTAGATTTTAACAGTGCTTTGTGAATTTTTGAACCATATTGCAAAGCTTTTTTTCTTTTTGTATATGAAATTTCAGGAACTCCTACTTCACTTGCTAATTTTCGTATGATGTGTTTTCTCAGCAGATCTTCAGAATCTCGAATTTTTTCATGAATAGGAATGGTTTTAGCAAATTCTATAAAATCAGAAGAGAGTAAAGGCTGAATTATTCTAACACTAAACTCAGATGCAATTTGATTTACTGCCTTCATCATTTTAATTTCATTGTCTAGTTTTGAATTCATCACTTCAAGAATTTTTGATTCTCCTTCAGAAATTACCAATCTATAGGCGTTATATCCACAAAACAATTCATCTATTCCATTTGCGGTTACAACAACATCTATTCCTAGACTTTTAGCTAGTTTAGATACATAGTAAAATGCAATACAATTTTCATTCCAAGAGAGATTATCTGTTTTTATTGTTTGTTTAATTTTTGCAACCGTGTTTTGAAAAGTAGAGTCAATTTCTAAAATATGATGAGCAAGTTTTAAGTGCTTATTGACTTCGTTTGCAAACAAAATATCATGAGATTCTGGAAAACCAACAGTCAACAAGACAATATCATAGCCTAAATCATAACAAATCTTGGAAATTAGTGTGCTATCAACACCACCAGAAAATGCAATGCCAATTTTCTTTTCAGATACACTTTCTTTAATAGAATTCTCAATTTTACAGAGTAATTCCTTATTCAATTCATTCATTAATTATCAGGTTATTTGTAATACAAAATGACTGGAATTTATTTCATCATGTAACTATTAATTTAGTATTTACGATTTAGAATCATGATAAAATTATCAGCAAAAACCATAGATGCTGAATTAAAAAATCTAAAGGGGTGGACCATCATAAATAATAAAATGCATAAAGAATTTGAATTTACAGATTTTAATCAAGCATTTGGATTTATGACTAGGGCTGCAATGCATATAGAAAAAATGAATCACCATCCAGAGTGGTTTAATGTTTACAATAAGATAGTTGTAGATTTAACAACTCATGATGCTGGAGGCATCACCCAAAATGACATCAATCTGGCTAAAATCCTAAACTCATTAGAATAATTTTAGATTAACGGTAAAAGAATTTTTTAATTTTATGTATTACAGAATTTATATACAGAGCAAAGTCAGTTGACTTCACATGGCTTCAAGTCCAGCAATTCTAGATTCGGATTTTAGATATATTGACAAAAAAGGTAATTTAATGAGAACGCGAACAGAGCTTACAATATCACAGATGTTATCATTTCTTGATGAGGATTATGAATATGATTATAAATTGATATTAAAAAATGGAAGTTCTGTAATTGTTGATTTTAAAACAAAGAAGGGTTTGATAGAAGTAATTGATAATGAAAAAGACATACAAAAATACAATAAAATCAAAGAAAATTGTCCTGAAGAAAAGATAATGGCTATAGGGCATCCAAAATATACTGCACAGATTAAAGAATTACAAGATTTAGTATTCTATGATAAAACACCTCAAACAGGTTCTATATTTCTAGAAGATCCATCATTTTCATTTGATTATGCACATATTCTACCATTAGTAGAAAAATGTTCCATTCTACATGGACATACATCCTCAGTGATGGTTGAATTAGTAGGACAGATGAAAGATAATTTATTAGTAGATTTTGGAATAGCAAAAAAAATTATAAAAGAAGTAGTTGCGGAATTTGATCATAAATTTTTTATCAATAGAAAATATTTGAAAAAAGAAGACAGTTCACATTATCAAATTCAATTTGACGGACCAAAAGGTATGTTTGATATTCAAGTTCCAAAAAATACGGCTTATCTCTTAGAGGGAGAAGCTACTGTTGAAAATCTTTCAAGTGAAATAATTAAGTTACTTGCTCCAAAATTACCTCAAAATGTAGAAGCAGTTGGCGTGTACATCTATGAAGGGTATAACAAAGGTTCCCATATCATTGCAAATCTTTCAAGATAATTAAGAAATGGAGCCAAAAATTGCAGAAAAAGCTTGGAATCCAGAATTAGAAAAAGAAATTCTAAAACAGTGGGTAAATGAAAAAATTTATGATTTTATTCCAAAGGAAAAGAATTTTACAATAGATACACCTCCACCATATCCATCAGGTAGACCATGGCACATTGGTGCTGCAGCACATTATTCTCAAATAGACATGATTGCACGAACTGCAAGAATGGCTGGAAAAAATGTGTATTTCCCAATAGGAATTGACAGAAATGGCCTTCCTGTGGAAATTTACACAGAAAAAAAACACAATATCAGAATGCGTGAAACTGAGAGAGGGGAATTTCTGAAATTATGTAGAACAGCACTAGATGATTTGGAAGCTGAAATGATACTAATCATGAAAAGTTTAGGAATTAGCGGAGATTTTTCCGATTATTACAGAACAGATTCCGAAGAGTACAGAACATTAACACAATCCACATTCATTGAGTTGTGGAAAAAAGGACAGGTCTATCTTGCAAATAGACCAAATAATTACGATTGGGTTTCAGGTACAACTATTGCAGATGCAGAAATTACGTATGAAGATTTACCAACTAAACTAGTCTATATGAAATTCCAAATTAAGGATACAGATAAAGAAATAATTATTGCAAGTACAAGACCTGAACTTCTTTGTGCATGTAAAACAATAATTGTAAATCCAGAGGATATGAGATATACAAAATATATAGGAAAAAAAGTAATCATACCAATTACTAATGCAGAAGTTGAACTAAGAACACATCATTCTGCTCATCAGGAATTTGGTTCTGGTGCAGTTATGGTATGTAGTTACGGTGATCAAAATGATGTTGCATTATTTAGAGAATTAGAGTTAGAAGAAATTGTTGCAATTGGGTTAGATGGAAAAATGACAGATGCCGCTGGAGATTATGTTGGATTAAAACCAAAACAAGCACGTACAAAAATTATCGAAGATTTACAAAATAAAGGATTTATAGAAAAAATAGAAGACATCATTCATAGAACACCTGTATCGGAAAGAAGTAAAAATCCAATTGAAATAATCCCAATGGAGGAATATTATCTAAAACAAAAAGAATCAATTGAAAAAATGAAAAAATTAGGACATGAAATTACATTTTATCCTGCTATGCACAAACAAATTTTGATGAATTGGCTGGAATCCATCAACATAGATTGGCCCATATCAAGAAGAAGATTTTATGGTACTGAAATTCCTATTTGGTACTGCAAAAATTGCTCTGAACCACATGTTCCTGAGCCTGGAAAGTACTACAAACCGTGGATGGAAAAATGTCCCATTACTCAGTGTTCAAAGTGCAGAAATAGTGAATTCGTAGGTGAAGAAAGAACATTTGATACATGGATGGATTCTAGTGTGTCTCCTCTCTTTATCAGTAAATTTAACAAAGATCAAGAATTTTTTAACAAAGTTTATCCTACAACAATTCGTCCTCAAGCAAAAGACATTGTAAGAACATGGTTATACTATACACTTCTCAGATGTGAACAACTAACTGGAAAAAAGCCATGGTCAGAAGCATGGGTTATGGGATATGGTCTTGATGAAAAAGGAATGAAAATGAGTAAAAGTAAAGGAAATGCAATTGATCCTTTACCTGTAATTGAACAGTTCGGAGCTGACACTTTTAGATTTTGGAGTGCAAGTGAAATCAATCATGGATATGATTTTAGATGCAATGAACAAAAAATTGAATCAACAAAAAAGTTTCTAAGCAAATTATGGAATGTTTCAAGATTTTTGTCTAGTTTTCCTGTAATTGAATCAGGAACTCAAACTGCCACAGATAAATGGATATTATCAGAACTAGATAATTTAATCAAAGAATGTAAAAAAGGATATGATGAGTACAATTTCTTCATTCCAGCAATTGCAATTAGAGAGTTCACTTGGAATCTTTTTGCTGCACATTATATTGAAATGGTTAAAGCAAGAGCATATGGAATTGGTTTTTCAGATGAAGAAAGAGATGGTGCAATATTTACACTGCATAAAACACTATCAACTATTTTGAAATTATTAGCACCGATTACTCCATTTATTACTGAATATCTTTGGAAAATTTTGTATTCATCAGAGAGCATCCATAAACAACAACAAGTAATATCAGAATCAATTGAGAACCAAGATAATATTACAAAAGAAATTACAGATTTTAATTCTAAAGTATGGAATGAGAAAAAGACAAAAAATTTGTCATTAAAAGATTCAATTAAAATTACAATTCCAGAAAATTTATCATTATTCAAAGATGACTTGAAGTCTATGCACAATTTAGATGATAATTAAAATCTAAATTATGCATGCATGATTCCATTTGTGAGTAGATATTGAATTCCAGATACAAAATCAGAGTCTTCAATCAACCCATCTGCCCACCAGCCAGCATTATTTTTTATCCAATCAGGAATTGCGTCATTTGATGAACCTCCTGATGAAGTCAACGGAATTGTCATAATTTTCTCTTTAATTAAATATTGAATTCCAGATACAAAATCAGAGTCTTGTATGAGATCTTTTGACCACCAGCCAGCATTATTTTTTATCCAATCAGGAATTATAATTTCAGTATTTGAAATAAATGGATTAGAGACATGGGTCCCAATAATTTCAATTGTTGAATCTCCATTAAAAAATGGAATCACCAAAGTTCTAGAATTTGGATTTGATTCAGATTCAATGAACGTAGTTTCAAAACCATCCACTAAAACATAAAACAGGTCATCAGATAATTCAAATTTTGCATCCAAAAGTTCTCTAGGAATGGTAATGTCAATTGTTCCATCAGCATGAGTGTTCATAGTAACAAGTAATTCAAAAAAATCAGGATCCAAAAAAATAGATTCTACATTACCGTTGTCAATATCATATTTGACATCATGAGAATCTATTGTAATCACACCCGTATCACCAAATGAATACTGAGTTGAATAAATTAAAATCATTGAAAAAAGAAACCCAATTACAAAAAGAGAATTTCTATTGCTCATCATTTATCACTAGTGAGGATTTCATCTTGAGATGAATTATCAGAATCATTTCCAGAAGAGATACTTTCAGTGGTAGATACTATCTTACTCATGGTTGCAGTTCCATTGAGAATCCACAGATTAGAAATCATGCTTTGTGGATGAAGAATTGTTACTTTGGAATTATCAATTTCATTAATTGGAGTATTAGCATTTAGAAAAATTTTCAGAGTAGTATGAACTTCTTCTAGAACATCATCTTCTAAGAATGCCATGATTATAAGAGAATCTTTAACATCAGATTGTCCAGAAGAGACGGTTCTAGCTTTTCCAAATGCGCAGTTAAAAATAATTTCATCTACAGTAATTTGACATTCACTTAATTCTAGTTTAAGATCAGATTTACTCTTATCAAATGTGGTAAAAATCATTTTTCCAGTAAAAGATGATGTTTGTGAATTATCCTTTAGTCCGGTAGCATTTACAGAATCAAAAACTAACTCATATGTCTCAGCAAAATTATCAGTAGTTGTTTTCTCTCCCATGTAATTTCCACTATTTATTTTATCAAGAATTTTTTTAGTTCTTAAATCCAAATTATCAGATTTTGCCTCAAGTTTTTGTTGAATTTCTTCAGATTTTTTAGTTAATTTTGTTTCTAATTGTTTAGATTTTTGAGAAATTTTATTAGAGTTATCAGATGTGATTTTTTCATTTTTGCTTAGAGATGTTTCTTTTATTTTTTTTAATTTTTCTTCATATTCATTTAATTTTTTAATTTGTTTTGCTTCAAAGTTTTCTCTTTGAGTTTCAAGTTCAGCTTTTTTCTGTTCTAATTCCTTTTGTTTTTCTTCTGCTTGTTGTTGTCTTTCAGCTTTTTTCTGTTCTAATTCCTTTTGTTTTTCTTCAGAATCATCACTGCTTACGTATAGATTTTGAGCAAATGCATTATCAATAAGAAATAATCCAAATACACCACCAAGTAAAATAGATGCTAAAACACTAGCAAAAACAAAATTTGTACTCATTTGAAAAATTTTAAAAATTATAATTAAAAAGTATTACGTATCACTTGTCACATTTAGTTAGTTTTTTGAATTTTTAATCAATTTTATAAAATATTTATGTAATGAAACATCTTTTGTCAATTCAGGATGAAATGAAACACCCAACAGATTGCCTTTCTTAACAGCAATTATTTTTTCATTAAATGTTGCTAAAACCTCCACACCTGAACCAACGTCAGAAACAGATGGAGCTCTAATAAAAACACCATTAAATTTTGGAATGTCAATGGCACTCATAGAAATATTTGCTTCAAATGATTCTTTTTGTCGTCCAAATGAATTTCTTTCTAGTTTAATGTCAAGTAAATCTAAAAGAGGTTGATCTGTTTTCCCAACAACTCGATCATTAGCTGTTTTTGAAAGCATGATCATACCTGCACATATTCCAAAAACAGGCATTCCATGTTCAGTTTTTTCTTTTATCATTTTCAGAGAACTGTTTACAAGAGAAAGTTGACCAATTGTTGTACTTTCACCGCCAGGAATTATCAGCCCATCAAGTTTAGAAATTTCTTTAGTGGTTTTTACTCCAACAACTGTTCCTTCTATACCTAATTCTTTTAAGGCAGTCTCAGTAGATGTGATATTTTCATGCACATCGCCTTGAATTGCTAAAACGCCCACAGTAAGACTCATGCTGAACTTCCACGCTCTTGCATTCTTAATTCTAAAGTCTTAACATCTAATCCCAACATAGATTGTCTTTCATCAATCATTTTTTGTGCTTCTTTTACTTTTTCTGATTCATTCCAAAAAGTAGTTGCCAATACAATAGCTCTTGCTCTTTCTTTAGCATCATTTGCATTAAAAATTCCAGATCCTACAAATATCCCATCACACCCAAGAGACATCAAGTATGCAGCATCTGCAGGTGTTGCAATTCCACCTGCTGCAAAATTAACAACAGGTAGTCTTCCAAGTTTTGCAGTCTCTTTGACTATGTCATAAGATACTTTGAATTCCCTTGCGATTCTAATAAGATCCTGATTATCACCAGAGTCATAAATTGCTTTTATTATTCTTAATTCATCATTTACTTTTTTAATATGAGTAACTGCTTCTGCAACATTTCCGGTACCAGGTTCTCCTTTTGTCCTAATCATTGCAGCCCCTTCCTCAATTCTTCTTAATGCTTCAGATAATGATCTTGCACCATTTACGAAAGGAGTTGTAAAGTCCCATTTCCAAATATGATGGGTCTCATCAGCTGGTGTTAAAACTTCAGATTCATCAATCATATCCACATCAGTCTCTTCAAGAACTTTAGCTTCATAGACATGACCGATTCTACATTTTGCCATGACTGGAATTGTTACTGAATCCATAATATCTTCAATAATTCTAATACTTGCAGTTCGTGCAACTCCACCTGCTTTTCTTACATCAGATGGCAGTTTATCTAAAACCATAACGGAAACCGCTCCTGCTTCTTCAGCGATTTGAGCTTGTTCTACAGTAGTCACATCCATCACAACGCCATTTTTTAACATATGCGCAAAACCTCGTTTTAGAGTAGAGGTTCCACGAAAAATATCGCCAGTATCAGATTTATTTTTAATAATTCCTTTAGCATCAATTCTTTCGCCAGAAAGTGGAAGCATATTCAGAGTTTTATCGGAAGACTATTTGTACCTATTCAATAATTTGTTCTTTAATTTTATCAAGTTGAGATTCCACCATGGAAATTATCGGAGGTATGAATTTATCAGTTGCATTTTGTTCTGGCCAATTAATTTGGTTAACTCTTCCATTTAGAGTAATTTTTATATTTGATTTTTGAAAGTCAGTCACATTATCGCGGATTGGAAATGATTCAGAAGGAATTGCTATAAATCCAGTTTCTTTAATTAGAGATTTTATTTTACGAAGTGTTTGTTCATCTAGTTGTGATTTAATATCAGGTTTTGGATAACCGTCTTCAGTAACAGTATATTTCATTTCACCATTATTTTTTATTAATAAAATTTCAGTTTTTTGTGCTCCAATTCTTTCTGTGATTCCAAAAGATATTTTCTTTAATTGATACTTTGCATATTCAATTTCAATCACATCGTTTGGATTAGAAGCAGAGTATGGAATATCCGATTTAGTAATTAATGGAATTGCAATTAAAATTGCAATGATTGCAGGAATTGCTGCTAATCCTAAAACAATTGGTTTCACCATGATTTCTTAACGGTTGTAGATCAAGATCAATTGCAAATAAATCTTGGTTAAAATAACTTAAAATTCTAGTCTATTTCATTCTTGTTTGTGGGGTCGTAGCCTAGCCTGGTAGGGCGACAGTGCATACGATAGATCACCGCTAAGGGCTCCAAAGGTAAACTAAGCTAAACTGACTCACGGATGATGTAAGTTTGGAGCTGTAGTGACCCGTAGGTCGCCGGTTCGATTCCGGTCGGCCCCACGTCAAAATATTATTTATTTCTCAAAACATTTAGTGCGGAACCAGCTTTGAACCATTCTATTTGAGATTTATTGTAAGAATGATTAAGAGAAATTTCATCTTTTGTTCCATCTTTATGTTTGATAATACATCTAACATGTTTTTGTGGTTCTAAATGGTTTAATTCAACAAGACTAATTTTGTCATCTTGTTGAATTTTATCATAATCATCTGAATTACTAAAAGTAAGTGCAAGTATTCCTTGTTTTTTCAAATTTGTCTCATGTATTCTAGCAAGACTTTTTGTGATAACTGCTGCACATCCCAAATATCTCGGAGTCATTGCAGCGTGTTCTCTACTACTACCTTCACCATAATTATTATCACCTATGATTACCCATCTCATTCCTTTTTCTTTATATTGTCTAGCAATTTTTGAAAAAGGTTCAAGTTGACCATTTAAGATATTTTTTCCTTTACCAACTTCATCATTAAACGCATTTACAGCACCCAAAAGCATGTTGTCACTTAGATTATCTATATGACCTCTAAGTGATAACCAAGCACCTGCGGGAGATATGTGATCTGTAGTGCATTTTCCTTTAGCTTTTACCATTATTGGAATATCTTCAAAGTCTTTTCCATTCCAAGGAAGAAATGGCTCTAAACGTTGTAGTCGTCTACTATTAGGATCTATTACGACTTCAAGATTACTAGAATCTTCAGGTGGTGAAACAAAAATTCCTTTAGGTATCATAAATCCATTTTTTGGAACTTCTGGTGCAGGTTTTGGTGGTTCAAGTTTGAATTTTGTTCCATCTGCTGCTGTTAATTCATCTTTTAGAGGATTAAATGAAAGTTTACCTCCTAAAGCGAGTGCAATGATCATTTCAGGACTGCCAATGAAATTTAAGGTGTTTCTGTGACCATCATTACGACCTGGAAAATTTCTGTTAAAAGTAGTTACAATAGTATTTTTTTCATCATTTTTTAATTCTGGTCTATCCCATTGACCTATACATGGACCGCATGCATTTGCTAGAACTGTAGCTCCAATTTCTTTTAATGAGTTCATTTGTCCATCTCTTTCAATAGTACTTCTGATCTGTTCTGAACCAGGTGTGACAAGTAAAGGGATTTTTGATTTAATTCCTTTTAATTTTGCTTGTTCAGCTAAACTGGCAGCTCTTGACATATCTTCATAAGATGAATTTGTGCAACTACCAATTAATGCAACAGAAATTGGATCAATGTATTGATTAGATTTTACATCATCAGCTAAATGAGATATTGATCTAGCAAGATCAGGAGTATGTGGTCCAACAATATGAGGTTCTAATGTTGAAAGATTGATTTCAATTACTTTATCAAAAAATTGTTTTGGGTTAGATTCTACTTCAGGATCTGCTACAAGTAATTTTTTATTATGATTTGCAAGTTCGGCGATTTTTTCTCGATTTGTAGATTTTAGATAAGTTTCCATTTTTTGATCATATGGAAATATAGAACACGTTGCACCTATTTCGGCACCCATATTGGTAATAGTAGCTTTTCCTGTACAGCTAATTGTATTTACTCCCGGTCCAAAATATTCAACAATTGAATTTGTTCCTCCAGAAACTGTTAACTCTTCAGCTACTTTGAGTATGATATCTTTTGGTGCTGTCCATCCAGAAAGTTCACCAGTTAGTTTTACGCCAATTCTTTTAGGATAAAGTAATTCCCAAGGCATCCCAGCCATTGTTTCTGCTGCATCTAATCCTCCTACTCCTATTGCTACCATTCCCAGACCACCAGCATTTGGAGTATGAGAATCTGTGCCAATCATCAATCCACCTGGAAATGCATAATTTTCAAGAACGACTTGATGAATTATTCCTGCACCTGGTTTCCAAAAACCACACCCAAATTTACCTGCGGCAGATTGTAGGAATTTGAAAACTTCACTATTTTCATCAAGAGCAATTTTCATATCAGCATCACCTTCTACTTTGGCTCGTATCAGATGATCACAGTGAACTGTTGTTGGCAAAGCCGTTTGGTTTAGTTCTGCTTGCATAAATTGTAACATTACCATTTGTCCAGTTACATCTTGCAATGCAACTCTGTCAGGAATTAGAAAAACATAGTTTTTGCCTACATCAAGATTGGTGTTGTCAATTTGATAAAAATGGCCAACGAGTATTTTTTCTGTAAGAGTTAACGGTCTTTTAATTATTTGTCGGTATTTTTGAATATTTTCATCTAATTTTTTATAAACACGAAGTACTAATTCTGGAGTAGTATCTATTTCCACATCAATTTGATAATTTAACTGGAATTTAATATTTGCAATTCAAAAAATTTCATAAATTTGGATGTAGGCATGTCAATTTCTTAACAATTATAAACTAAAAGCGACTAACTAATTGAGTGTTGGGGAGTTACAGTTGTGCTATGGTGAGGAGTGTAAATGGTCAATAAAGGTTTTCCAAAATTTGGTATGTCACAAGCAGGAGCGTTTGTTGCAGCATTAAAAAATTATAATTTACCTGATTTCATTTTAGTGTTGATTGCAAAAGAATGCAAGTCTGATCTTCTAGAAAGAGGAAGAATAGACGACAGATTACAAAGTATGAATGACGATGCTTTAGAGCTTTTACATAAAGTATTTGTTGGATGTGAAGAAGATAGTGCAGGAAAATACGCACAGTATAGATTCTATGCATATGTTTCTAGCATGTATCATAAATGCGAAGTTTTAGTTAATGAAACAATCCCAGGAGCAAGCGGGACAAATCACAAAATTCCAGTGGCTGTAAAAAATAATGGAATGTATATTGCAGTAGCACATAACAAGGCAACAGGAAACCCGGTAAACAAAAAAGAAACTATTCGATTTTATGAGATGGTTGACGATATTAAGAAAGGAGAGCATGGAACAATGCTAAGTGATGCAATTTACGGTTCTTCAGTAGGATTTAGAGGAGATGCATTAGTTGAGCTAGAAAATCTAAGCAAGTCCAGAACAAATGATACGGAAAACAAATTAGATTTCAAGACTGCGAATTTTGAAAATAATATTTACTCAGTTACAAAGTGTTAATTTCAACATATGCAAAATACATCACATATTTTTCTAATATCTAGGTTTTATTTTATTTTAAGGTCAGATATATTGATTGTAAGAAACATCGGTTTTTCTTCGGTACTTTCAAAGTTTGGCCCATATTGTTCAAAATGAAGTTGGTCAAAGAGATGTTTGGTCCAAATATCATGAACAACTTCAATGAACTTTTTGTGTCCTGATGCTCGCAATAATTCGTGTGTTAATTCATGAGAAACTGTAGTGCAATTTTTTTCTGCAAGAAACAATGTGTCAAAAGGATCTTTTGGTGTTTGCCACCAAACCATACCAAAGTTTTCAGCATGATATCCTTCACATGTACAATCAGTCCAAAGTGGTTTGAAATGACATAAGTAGAAATGGTAAATTTGTGAACCCCTTTGTTCATGATCTCTGATGAGTGTAGGTATGTCTAATTTTTGAAGAATGCTTCTGGGTTTTGTAATTAATTCATCACACTGAATTTCAAAATCTTTATTAAATTTTTTTTTGATCCAAACTTTATAGAAATTTCCCATTTGTTTTACATATTCAAATTCTTGTTTACGTTTTTCAAGATCTTCTTCTTTTACAACAAAAATAAAATGTAAAATCATGGTAAGAAAAAAGAGTGTTTATGATTGACCTTCAATACCCATAAGAGTTAGTGTTGATCGAATTTTTTCAATTTTTCTAATCTTCCAGGTAATTGTTTCTCTGAGTTTTTCAACAGTATCAGATTCAATCTTGGCCAAGATATCATACGCTCCGAAAGTACCATGCACTTCCTTCACACCGTCTAGACCCTTGAGTTGTTGTATGATAGACTCTTCGGAACCTAGTTCACAGTTTATTAAAACATAAGCTGTTGCCATGATTTTATTAAACAAATCGACTATATCAATAAACCGATTAGGCCGAATTTAGTTTTGAGAAATATCAAGAACAGCATCCCAAATATGCTTTGGAACAGGCATTATCGATAATCTAGAAATACGAATAAGTTCCCAATTTTGAAATTTTTTCTGCTTTTTCATTTCATCTAAAGTGATGGGTCGTTTTAATGATTTTTTATATTTAACATCAACTACAATGAATCTTTTATTATCCTCTTTTGGATTAGGATATGGTTCAGAAATAACTTCCATAATACCAACTGCTTGCCTTTGTTCACCAGTGTGATAAAATAAAACAAGATCTCCACTTTTCATTTCTCGCATGTGTTTTAGTGCCAGATTATTATGTACTCCATCCCAAACAGTTTTTTTATCTTTTTTTAGAGTTTCAAAATTGTATCCTCGTGGACCATCAGGTTCTTGTTTTGCTAACCAATAATTCACCATTTTGAGATTCATATAATGGTAGGAATTATTATGTTTTTGAAAATTTGTAAATGTTCCCCGGTTCTGACTCGCGCAAGATCATTGGTAATTTTAGCCTAAACCTCCTTGGGTTTTCTAACCGGGGTTGCCCATATTGTAGCACACCTGGGTGAATTAGAAATCACTGGTATCAATACGATCGTCTCATCCTAATCCGTCTGTGTGCCTGCTCTTGGGCGTTTAAGTATAGAACTATCTATGCTAAAAACCATTAATCCAGAATTATCACACGATCTTTTGTTGTTTTTTAGTTCATGCTATCTTACCACTAGTTAAATTTTCATTGTTTCTTTAAATAAATTAAAAACAAAACATAATTATGAAATTTTATCCAGAGATAATAGAAAAATTACATTCAGAAGTAATCAATAATTACAAGTCAAAAACTCAATCAAATATCAATCCTGAAAGATTGATCTCAAATCCAACTACTGGAACACGTATTTTGTAGTTTTCTATTGTCTGAGAATTAATCTCTCCAATAATTCCAACTGATTTACCATTTACCAATACGGATGCAGAACGGCCGTCTTCAAATATTGGGTTCGCCAAAGTCGCAGTTTCGATTTCCAAATTGAATGTAGATTTTAGTGCAGACTGTAAGATTGATTTTATCTCTGTAAAGCTTGCATCCTGGTGTGCACTTACTCCTACAAAGGAAACTTTTTCATCAATTGGATCTCCTTGCAAAAATATAGTTCCTGTTTCAAATAATTTCTGAGGATACGATGCATGTATGTTTCTTGATAGATTTTCTACAAGACTTGGTAAGATAGAATCGCGTAATATTGTATGTTCTTGACTCTTTGAATCCCGTACTGAAATTATTTTTGCAGGTTTCCTGTTTGTCATCTCATACAAGATTCGTTTGCTAGTAAGACTAGAGTTTAGGACTTCCAAATATCCAAGACCGACCATGGTAAGTGACAGCAACTTTAGTTTTACAGATACAGGATTTGTTTGACCTATTGTCTGAGATGGAGACATCATTGGTTCCAAGTTTTGTATTCCATATCCTAGTGCAACCTCTTCAACCAAGTCCATTGGACCAAATATATCAAATCGATATGCAGGAATTGTACAGATGATGTTCTTTCCTTTAGCCTCTGCATCCAATCTAGATTTTTTCAAGGATGTTATGATTTTTGAAGTAGTTAATTTAAGACCCAATGAATCATTTATCAAATTAGGTGAGATGATTAATTTTCTTGGAACAAGTTTTGGTGAGGAATTATTTGCACCAGTAATCTTTACACCATATAAGGAAAATCCTGCGCTTTGAAGAATAGTAGCAACTATTGCTAGCATGTCTTCTGCATCTTGTTTGTTGATTCCAGTTACCTCGACAAAGAGGTTCATGGTCTTATGTGTGACAGTTGTTACTGCAGCATTAATTATTGGAGGAAATGATACTGTGTTTTTCTTAGAATCTAAAATTATTGGAACATTTGAAGAGTTTCCCAATAATGCACCGTAATCTTTTCCAACTTCAGTGTTTTGTATAATTTCAGTTATAGTCATGGTATTTTGTGATGTGAGTGGAATGAAAGAATGATTGCGGTTTGCAACAGTATAGGTTAGAGGAAATGATATTTTGTCAAGGTCATGGATTCCAATTGAGGATTTCTTTCTCTTTCTTCCAATTCCAAAGTGAAGGTCTTCTTGCATTGTCATTAGTTGTTTTATCATCTTGTCATCCACCTTGCCATTTTTTGCAATAATGCCTGTAACAAATGGCCTAACCTTTGATACCGTAGGATCTACCTTAATGACATAGTTTGATTTTTTGATGTTTAGTTTGATACTACCAGTCTTTACTCCAAGAAGTCCTTGCATGCCAAGTGCAATTCCAAAATCTGTAGAATAGTCTGGTCTGTTTGGACTATACTCTACTCTAACAAGATCACCTTCTTCAGATTCAACATCTAATCCAAGAAATGGTAAAGATTCTGAAATTTGCTTTTTGGAAGACTTGCCAATCAACTTTTGCAAGTTAGAGTATGATAGTTCGACTACTGGCATTTGGTAGCACTCCTTAACCAATTCAAATTATTATTGTAAAATTCTCTAACATCATCTAGATCATACTTTAGCATTGCGATTCGTTCAATTCCTCCACCCCATGCCAAGACAGGTTTTTTGATTCCAAGTGGCTTTGTTACTTCAGGTCTGAAAATTCCCATTCCAAATAATTCAACCCATTTTCCTAGTCTGTCATTATACACCATTGTCTGCAATGATGGTTCTGTGTATGGAAAAAATGTTGGCCAGAACTTTATTTTTGTAATTCCAATTCTTTTGTAAAATTCTTTTTGGATTCCCATCAAGTCCCGTAATGTTGTATTCTTTCCAACAACTACTCCTTCTATCTGGTTAAACTCTACAAGATGTTTGTAGCTTACTTTTTCATTTCTAAATACACGGCCAACTGAAAATACACGAGCCTCATCTGGCTTTGTTTCAGCGAGGTGCTTGATTGTAACACATGTTGTGTGTGTTCGCAATACCATCTTTCTTGCCTCATGAATATCCCAGAGGTATCGCCATCCTTGCTTGTGTGATGCAGAGACTTTTTTTATCTGATCTGGTGTTCCAATCTTTTTTGCAGATATTCCATCAAGATAGAAAGTGTCCTGTAATTCCCTTGCCGGATGATCCTGTGGAGTAAAGAGTGCATCAAAGTTCCAAAAGCTTGGTTGTGACATGCTACCAAGAATTTCTGAAAATCCTAATGTGACAAATATTTCACGAATCTCATCAATAGTGTCTTTTAGTGGATGAGTTCTAGCAACGTATACCTGAGGAGCTTTGGCAGTGACATCAATTGCCCCAGTAGAATCAGAAATTTCAATGGATTTTGCATTATCTGTTAAGGAGATTTCCTTTGACTTTATCTCGTCTTGTACAATAAAGTCAGGTCTTTTTAAAAGGCTAGATAAGTCAGATTCATCAAGTTCTATTTTAGATAATTTATTTTTTCCAATTGTTTTTAATGTAATTTCACCAGGCAAATTTGCTGAAGAATTTTTCAAAGAGAGTTGATCATTGTTAGATTCAATCCAGTTGTTTTTTCTTGCAAGCCCCATTGCAGGACCAAAGATAGAGCCAAGTTCCTTTTGTAAGTCTTGGAGTTTTTTTGGTCCATCCTTTAGCAAATCAAGTAATCGTCTTTCAGGAAGACCTTTCTCAAATGCCTCAAGACCGTTTTTCCCAAGTGAAAACAGTATAGTGATTGATTCCGATACATTTGCAAGTTCCTTTAGTCTAAGCCATTCAACTCCACGCCTTATTTGATCAGATGAAAGACTTGTTGATTCTTCTAGTTTTTCCATGGTTTGTTTTGGATTTTCTTTAAGTGATGAAATGATTTTTTTTTCAATTTCATGGAAAACTTGTGACAATAGCAGAAAGTTCGAAAAAGACTTTTTAAACCTTAACCTAAGTCAAATTGAATGTCAGCTGATGACTTTATCGTAACTCCTTGGCATGTCGAAGGAGATATTGACTATGACAAGCTAATCAAAAAATTTGGCACAGAAAAGATCTCTCAAAGCATTCTTGAGAAAATAAAGAGAGTTACTGGAGAGGATCACTTTATGCTCAGACGAGGAATCTTCTTTTCACATAGAGATATGAATAGAATTTTAGATGACTATGAAAAGGGAAACAAGTTTTTTCTCTACACCGGCCGTGGTCCATCAGGTCATACCCATATAGGACATTTGGTTCCATGGGTTTTTGCAAAGTGGCTGCAAGAGAAGTTTGACGTTAACATGTATTTCCAATTAACAGATGATGAGAAGTTTTTCTCAAAACCGAATCTTACACTAGAGGATACTGGCAAGTTCGCATATGAAAATGCACTTGATTTTATTGCTTTAGGATTCAAACCAAAAAATACAAAAATTATAATCAACACAAAAAATATTCAAACATTATATCCAATTGCAGCACAAGTAGCAAAAAAAATTAATTTTTCAAATACAAAAGCAGTATTTGGATTTACAAATGAGACAAATATTGGTATGATATTTTATACATCCTTACAATCCGCACCGTGTTTTATTGAAGATAAACCAGTATTGATTCCTTTAGGAGTTGATCAAGATCCTCATTTTAGATTAACACGAGATGTTGCACCAAAAATTGGAAAGCCAAAACCAGCTTTAATTCATAACATTATGATTCCAAGTTTATCAGGACCTGGAGGAAAAATGTCAGCTTCTGATGACAATGGGACTATTTACACAACTGATTCTCCAAATACAGTTAAGAAAAAAATTAACAAACATGCATTTTCTGGCGGTCAGACAGATATTGAACAGCATAGAAAACTTGGTGGAAATCCGGATATTGATGTATCTTATCAATATCTAAGAATATTTTTTGAACCAAATGATAACAAATTGAAATCAATTTATGATGATTATAAATCAGGAAAGATGTTAACAGGAGAATTAAAATCAATTTTAATTGAGAAAATAAATGAATTTCTTACAGAACATCAGATAAAAAGAGAAAAAGCAAAAGATCAGATAGATCAATTCCTTTTTGAGAATAAATGAAAATAAGAATTAGTTGTGATGGAAAATATGAGGCTCAAAAATTATCAAGTTTACTTTTTATCAAAGATTCAAACGAGACGTATATGACAGCGATTTTAAACATAGTAGGTAATGAATTAGTAGTTGCATTAAAAGACAAATCAGCACATAGTGTTCTTCTAAAGAACGAAGCACATGTAGAAGTATTTGCAGATTTTATTCAATCTGTGATTGATAAAGAGCATAAAATAGTTTCAACTAAGATTTTTGGAGAAGATATAGAAATTATAAAAGGATGAAATTAACGTAAAAAGGTCACGTAAATTGCAGCTATCCCAACCATAGCGATAAGACATAACCCTAACGCTTTAAAATCATTATTCATATTTTTAATACTAAATTAATATAATTAAAGTATTAATTAATTCTCAAAAGTGATTTTGATAGTGTTATCTAGGAAAGTATCTACTTTTTTTATTTGGAGTTTTTGATTTAGATTCAGTTTTAGTAGGTTGTCTAATTTCATTACAATTTAAACAAAGAACTCTCAAATCTTTTCTAGCTAACTCTGGTTCGGAGATATACTTACCCCAAGAAGATGCAAACCCACCTCTCCTTATACTGTCAAATGCATCTTCATCATTTACATGGTTAAAGCCTAAAGCTCTTTCATCTTTAAATCCACAACTAGAACATACTTTGCCTCCAAGAATTTCAAATAATTTTTCTTTTAGGGAAGAATAAAATTTTTCAGAGCCATTAGAATAGAAACTTTCAGTCTTTTTAAGAAATTTCGTACTTTTAGATCTACTCGTTCTAAAAGTATCCGGGCTAGAATTTCTTTCATTTCTTGGATATTTATCTCTAGATTCTTCTGGTTTATTTTTTTGAAAGCATTCACTGCAATAAACAGGTCTGTTGAATTTTGGTTCAAATGGGATTTGACATTTATTCCCACAATCAGCACAAGTTACTTTATGCATTTCTGGTTTTCTTTTATCTCCGGAATTTCTATAAGATCGTAAAGGTTCATTAGTTCTAGAGTTTCTATTTTGAAATTGGGGAGATTTTGAATGTCTGTCAAATTTTTTATCAGAATATTTTGCTTTGTAAAAATCCATTTTTCTTATAGAAATTCAACACTATTGGTTATAGATAGTTTGAGTTAAAATTTGTGCCTAACAAAAATGGTAGATTAAACTAATGGTTTATCCATTTCAATTCCCATTATTTCCTGGACTTTAAGAAAATACAACCTTGTAGAATATGGCATATCATCCAAATTATTATCAACCACAATCATAAAGTAACGAACTGCTCTTTTTGAAATATCTAGATTAAATTTCATTGTAAGTATTGGATCTTGTTTAACTTTAATCTTATCTTGTAACCATGGAGGAGCCATTTCAATTGTTTCTTTAATAATTTTATCGTACCAATATGAAAGGTGTTCAGGATAGAGTCCTTCCTTTAGATTTGAAATATCAGAATCAAATTTTTTCACCATATCATTGATTATTGCCATAAAAATTTGTCCAAAAATATTGTTTTATTACAATTACTCAAACATAGACAATCTTCTAGTCAATTGATAATAAGTTACCCGCTATATCAATTTCAGAATTTTTTATTCTACTAGTAGAAATTCTATTACCATCCTGAGCCAGAACCATAGGAACTATCACAATTTTAACGGGGGATAGATTTTTTTCTGCACGAAGTTGATTTAAAATTGCTCCCTGGTTTCCAGTTTCATCACTTACGATTAGAGCCTGAACATTTTCTTCCAAAACGGCAGGACCAAAATCATTGTCTAATTTACTAATTTGAAAGGAATGTTCTGAAAAATGTGTTTGAATTGTATTGACTAGTGTTTCAAATCTTTTTGAATATTTGTTGATAGTTTTTTTGCCCCTTTTTTCTGCTAATTCATCACTAGTTAATCCAATTATTACTTTAGTTGAAATTGAAAATGCTTTTGAAAGTAATGTCAGATGTCCTTTATGAATAATATCAAATGTGCCCCCCATTGCTACAAGGTCAAATTCAGACATACTATCAAATAGAAAGATATGAAAATAAATCTACTAATCTACATTTACGAGTACTATAGGTCCTTGATCAGCAATTGGGATATTGTTTCTATCCCAAACAAATGTTTCAATAAAAAATAAACCACTACTCTCAGGAGTCCAATCTATAGAGGGAAATTGTTTGTCAGCCCCAATATGATTCCCATCGTATTTTCCTATAAATTCTACAAATGGTGTTTTACCAGATTGTTTAATTTGAACATAATAGCTATATGGTGTTTCATTGGATTTTTGATCTGCAGAAAATTGTATCCAAGTTTCGCTCTGGATTTTTACTGTTGAACCTACTTTAATTTCGGAAGTTACTTTTCCTTGAGAATCAAGTACAGACACATTAGATATAGTAATTAATTTTGTAGTTAATTGTGGAATTTTTACATCAATAGGGTCAGAATAAAATACGTTTGATTCAGAAAATAAAGTAAAGCCTACAGATCTTGATGGAATTTCTTCATTAAAACTGAAAGGAGCGAGTTCATTGGATTTAACATCACCGATTGTTATTGTAGATACGCCTATTATTCTTGGAGGAATAAAGTTATCATAAAAAGCAAGATAAACAGTAGCATTACTTATCGGAGCAGCACCATTTTTCAATACTCCTGAAAAATCAAGAGTGTTATCCAAAGTAATATCATTTAATTTTACAGATAGATCATTTGATTTTGAAGGTGATGGATTGAATCCATCGACGATAACAGATACTTGAGTAATGTCAAGATTTGGAGAATTTGATCTTATCATATAGGGGGACTTTCCAAGAGGGGGAATGACTTGTAACATAGTACCACTTTCTACAACATCTAAAGATTGAGGACTAGTAGCATCGTAGAAATTTACAAGTATGCTTACTCTTGAAACTGAGGAGAGTTTACTTGTATTTTCAACTTCTCCTACAACTACAGTGTATCCTTCATTATCTCTGTAAACAAATGGAGAATCACTAGTGAGAACTACAGATAAAGTTGGTTTGTTATCTGTAACTTCTGCAGAATATCCAGAAGAAATTGGAAATAAAATCAAAATAAGGAAAATACTAAGAATTATTTTTTCCATACAAATTTGATCAATTAGAGATTAATTTTGTACAGTATATGATATAGTCAACAAGAAAGGTAACAACGTTTAACCCAGTGTCCACTAGAAAATTAATAATAAAAAGTTAAAAAAGAGATGTAAATTTTATCGTCTTTTCTTCATTGCTGTAATTGCAATCCAGTATACTAAACCTGGTGCCAATCCAACAATAAGTGGTATCCATACAGGCCATCCATCAGCTGCGCTTGTCATAGATTAAAACCAAAACTCATCCTATTTAAATCCATCCAGAAATCTGAAATTCAGAATTGATCTGAATATAATGTAAGTGGACTGGACGGGATTTGAACCCATGACCCCCCGCGTGCAAGGCGGGTATACTACCAGGCTATACTACCAGCCCACATCAAGAAGGAACAAACTGTGGATTTTAATTGTTGTCTTCTTGACAAGAATTTTATTTGTATAAAAAAAGAACACTTCATGGTTCTCTTAGAATCACAGATTAAATTGAAAACTGGTGATGTTGCCCCAGAATTTCAACTTTTAGGCGTTGATGATAAAAAACACACACTAAATGATTATAGCAATTGTCAAGGAATATTAGTTATTTTCATGTGTAACCACTGCCCATATGTCAAGGCAAAGGTAGAAGCTCTCAATGAATTATTTGAAAAATGTGGGGATAAAATAGCAATAATAGGAATCAACAGTAATGACTCTAAAGATTACCCAGAAGATAGTTTTGAAAATATGAAAAAAATGGCAAAAGAAAAGAAATTCAAATTCCATTATTTAGTTGATCCTACTCAAGAAATTGCAAAAAAATACGGTGCAATATGTACACCAGATCCTTTCTTATTTAACAAGAATAGACAATTAGTGTTTCATGGAAAAATAGACAATGCTATGAAACCAGATGATATTGCTTCAGAAAAAACAATGATTAACAACATAAAAAAATTGCTGTCTGGAGAAAAAATTGAAAAAGATTTTGACCCATCCATCGGATGCTCAATTAAGTGGAAAGAAAATTAAACTTAAATGAGTCATGTCAAGAGGGTTGGATGTGGGCTCGTAGCTCAGCTTGGCTGGAGCGTTCGACTGATAAACCATTCAGATATCGAAAGGTCATGTGTTCGAATCACATCGGGCCCATTTTATTTACTTTAAACTTTGATAGACAGTTTCGGACCATTGAAGTACATCTTCAAATTTTTCAGATATTAAATCTGAGTTAATTTTTGTTGTTTTTTCAACTTTTCCACATAATACTAATCGTACTCGTTTTCCCAATTTTTCCTTAATTGAGTTTACAGATTCTGCAAAAAAATGCAATCCTTCTTCAGTATTTGAAAAAACTAAGATAAGTAATACACCTGATTTTTGTTTCCAGATTTTTCCAATTAATTTTTGCAAATCAAGATCAAATAAAACATTGATTGCTGAGGACATATCTCCAAGATGAAAAACCTTCCACCCATCAGAATGTAAAGATGTAGAAGCTGCCTCAGATAACAAGTTACGTTGAGCATCAGCTGAAATTATAATTATATTTTTTTGGGGATTCAAATCAACATATATCTGATTTAAAATTTGAAGTGATTTAGAGATCATATTTTCTAATAATTTTTCCTCAGATTTTCCAATTTTACCATCATCATAGAGTTTTTGAATGGAATCTATTGAGGGAATTATAACTTCAGTGACAAGTTTTCGTACTGATGCCCCTGAATTAAGACAGTTTTTTAGCAAAGAGTAAACTTGAGTTTCATTTCCTTTTACCAAATTTTCAAGATACTGTGGTGCAACTTTAAAGTAATCATCTGGAAAATAATATGCCTCTTGTCCAGGTTCTAAAAACCATAATGTGGTATTTCCAATATTTTTTTGTTTAAGAAATCCCTCTGCAGCAAATACTTTGAGATATTTTGTCATGGTAGTTCTATTCACTCCAAGTTTTTCAGAGATTTCAACTCCAGATATTCCTGTCTTAGAGTCTTCAAGTAAAT
>JAIOOR010000017.1 GCA_021414365.1 Nitrosarchaeum sp. | reverse complement strand
TCTGCATATACTGAAAACTCTCTGATTCTTCTGCAAATCAAGTGACTGTATTGTGAGCCAAAATCTAAAACTACTATCTTGTCCATAAAATCACTTTTTGATGTTTTCAAGCATACGTGTAAGTGACCATCCTGCAGTGTTAATTATCTCATTGATCCTCTCTTTTTGCCTATAGTTTTTTATAATTATCTCTCTAATGTCGGAGCCATTTTTGTTAATTATATAATCAATGACAGACTCTTTTTGGATTTTTCCTGTTTCTGCCTCTGCAGAGTCTTTTCGCTTCATTTCTCCAATAATCCTATCAATAAAAAATGACTTGAATGGCGGCGTATCTGCATTTATCTCCATGGTATCTTCTAAAACTATAGAAACTTGATCTGGCGTGATGTATGCATTTGCAATGATTTTACCGTCACTACCACTTGTTATGGGAATTGAACTTTCTGGCTTTTCAATAGTGGAAGTTTTTGTAGATAGTTCTGGATTTTTTTCTGTACTTAGAGCAGAGGCTTTAGTGAAACTGGATTCTTTTAATACCAAATCTAAAATTGTAATGTTTTTTTCTAACAGTTCTATTGCTTTTTGATGCTTTTCTATTTGTTTGATTAGATTATCTCGAATAGCAACAGTGTCACGTATTTGCTCTTCGGAGAATTTCATAATTTCTTTCTGTGCATATGGGTATTAAATGCATTCTAGGTAATTATGATATTTAATTTATCGTAGGAAATCTTTTCAAATCCTTGAATTGTGCTTGATGTTGTAAATAACTGCGATCTTGTTTTTTTTGCTAGCCACTCTAAAAGTGATTTGGCTTTTTTTAATTTCTTTAATTTGGTTTTTTTCTCTACTATCTTTGTTTGAGAGTACTTTCCAATTCTATCTTCAAAATCCATGCCAAACAAAACGATCTTTTTTGCATTAAAGTGACTTGCAAGAAACACTGCCCTATCACCATCAGTAAAGCCTCCAAAATTCTGTATTTTTTTAAATGGCCTTGACTGTGTCGTTCCGATATAATTTTTAAAATTCTCTGCAAGGCAAAGTTTGGCAATATTGTCACCATGTGCATGAACAACAAAAATTGAATCCGTTTTTCCAACTTTAATTAATGATTTTTCGTCTCCATCCAAGTCAGTAACAACAATGTCTGGATTGATTCCGTTTTCAACTAGAACCTTTACTGCACTATCTGCCACGATTTTTATTGTCTTTTTAAAATTTTTCAGCACTGGTATTGCCAAAGACAATGACGGACCTGCACCTATAACAAAAACAGATTTCCCTTGTATCATCTCTTTAATTTTTTTAAGGGATACAGGCTTTCTTAAAATCGAATCCAAAATAATTGCAGACTCTGTATCTTGCATTTCATTGAATTTGAATTCATTAATAATTTCGGAATACTTTTTGCTCCAGCCTGAAATCATATAAACTCAAATTGGTATGGTTTATGATAAATCATGTGGCAAAGCTTGGAAATGTGAGCGTAGGTGAAAATAACCCAGTTCGAATTATGGGCATTTTAAACACTAGTCCAGAGTCCTTTTACAAAAAATCAATCAAATCAACAAAACAACAAATTGTAAATACTGTAAAGCAAATGGAGATTGATGGTGCAGACTTTATTGATGTTGGAGGAATGTCTACTGCACCGTACTTGTCAACATCTGTATCTGAAAAAATAGAATCACAAAGAGTTCTAAATGCAATCAAAACAATTCAAAATGTTTCCAATCTTCCAATATCCGTTGATACATGCAGGGCAAGCGTTGCAAGATCTGCTTTAGAAAATGATGTTGAAATAATCAATGATATTTCTGGATTAAAATACGATGCTAAAATGATTGATGTAATTAAAGAATACACACCATCACTTGTATTGTGCGCATTTGATTCAAAAAGAGTTATTGGTGATATTCAATCTACTAAAAATCTTTTAAAAGACAGTATTAAAATTGCAAAAACTTCTGGAATTTCATCTGATAAAATAGTTTTAGATCCCGCTGTTGGTTTTTTTAGAAAGTCAGGAAAAGGATCTTTTTTTACAAAAATAAAGTCAGATTGGCTAGAGCGAGATATGTCTGTGATTCAAAATCTAAAATCAATTAAAATGAATTATCCAATTCTGATCTCCGTTTCAAATAAATCATTTATTGGAAAACTTTTGGGAAAAGAAAATGTTTCTGATCGATTATTTGGATCTATTGCTGCAGAGGTTGTATCTGTAATTAATGGTGCTGATATAATTCGCACTCATAATGTGGCTCAAACAAAAGACGCCGTTGTAATTGCATCAAAACTATCTAAAAGAAACAAAAGCTTATAATCCATATTTGACCAACTTTACAAGGTTTCATTGGAATTCAAAGAAGGATTAACTTTTGATGACGTTCTTCTTGTACCCAAATACTCAGATATCACTAGCAGATCTCAAACTAATCTAAGCACAAAATTATCAAGAAACATCTCAATTAACATCCCATTTGTTAGCGCAAACATGGATACTGTCACTGAATCTGCTATGGCCGTAGCTATGGCTCGTGCAGGAGGGATAGGAATTATTCATAGATTCTTGACAATAAAGGAGCAAGCAAACGAGGTTCTCAAAGTGAAAAGATCTGGCAGTGTTATGATTGAAAATCCATACGCTATTAATTCTGATAAAACTGTTCAGGACGCAATAAATTATGCTGAAGAAAAAGAGATATCTGGCCTTTTAGTTATTGATTCAAACTCTAAACTGGTTGGAATAGTAACTGATCGAGATTTACTGTTTGAAACTGATTCCACTCGTCTTATCAAAGATGTAATGACTAAAGATGTTGTAACTGCTAAACCTGGTGTAAGTTTGGATGAAGCAAAAAAAATCTTGCATAAACATAGAATTGAAAAACTGCCAATAGTTGATGAGTCCGGTTTTATCAAAGGTCTGATTACAAGTAAAGACATTACAAACATTGAGGATTATCCATCTGCATCAAAAGACAAGAAAGGAAGACCACTTGTTGGGGCTGCAGTAGGTGTCAAGGGAGATTTTATGGAAAGATCAGAGTCCTTGCTAAAAGCAGGTGCAGATGTACTAGTTGTTGATATAGCTCACGGTCATAGTGAGAATGCACTTGGCACAATTCGTAATATCAAAAAGGCATTTCCAACATGTGAGTTAATTGCTGGAAATATTGCAACTGCACAAGGTGCAGAGGATCTAATAAAAGCTGGAGTAGATGCAGTCAAAGTCGGTGTTGGTTCCGGCTCTATTTGTATTACTAGAGTAATTACTGGTTCAGGAGTGCCGCAACTAACTGCAGTAATGGACTGTGCCAAAATTGGAAAAGATTATGGAATTCCAATTATTTCTGATGGCGGAACAAGAACTTCTGGAGATGCTACAAAAGCATTGGCTGCAGGCGCATCCTCTGTAATGGTAGGTAGTATGCTTGGAGGAACAGATGAATCGCCAGGAACAGTCTTGACTAAAAATGGCAAGCGCTTTAAGATATATCGTGGAATGGCATCCCTTGGAGCATCTTTAGGAAGAAAATCAAAGGAGACTGGTTCTGTTTCATTTGATGAAGACCTTAACGATTATGTTGCAGAAGGTGTTGAGGCAATGGTTCCATACAAAGGAACAGTGACTGATATTTTAAAACAATTAACTGGTGGTGTACGTTCGGGTTTGAGTTATTGTGGAGCTCATACAATTCCGCAAATGCAAGCAAATGCCGAATTTATCAAAATGTCAAGGGCTGGATTTGCTGAAAGTCAACCACATGATGTATCTCTGATGTAGTTAATTTTTTAAGTAGTATTCAAAATCTTGTTTCTGTGTTATCAAAGAGAACCATAATCGGAATTGTTGTTGGAGGTGCTATTATTGCAATTGGAATCTATTCTTTAATTTCTGGTATTGGATTGCAAACAGTACAGGTCCATGAAACATTTCCAGTAGGGAAATCCACTTCATATCAAATCTCATCAACTGAGCATGCGCAACAGCATATGGTGATTACGGGAGATAGATTTGATATTGCATTATCTAGTCCTGGCGCTGGTCTTCAAATCCCAAAGACATCTCATACTAAAGAAGTCACTTTGGATTGGGTTTTTCTAAAAGACGGTAAAACTATGATAAATCTTCAAAATACTGGCTCATCTGAATTAAAAGTAGATGCAACATTGCAAGTTACATCTGATCCTATTTTGTTTACATACCATATTGTTGTCATTACTTCTGGTATGGTAATTATTGGATTTAGTATGGGCTTTACTTTACGAAAGCCAAAAGGATTCTAGCCTAGTTTTGCTGCAGGATAAGATCCCAAAATTTTCATAAAGAGTGTTTCATGATTGATTTTCTCTAACATTTCTGCAATTCTTGGATTTTTTGCATGTCCTTCAAAATCTACATAGAAATTATATTCCCAAGTATTGGTCTTTGTTGGTCGTGACTCTATTTTAGTTAAATTTACATTGTAATTGTAAAAGTTTTCTATGATTCTATGGAGAGAACCAGGTTCATGCTTTATGGAAAAAATTATTGATGTCTTGTCTTTTCCGGTTTCTTCCTTGTTACTCTTTGACAATATTAAAAATCTGGTGTAATTGTTGGAATTATTTGCAATTTTCTCTGCAATTACAGGTACATTGTAAATCTCTGATGCGTCTTTGCTGGCAATACATGCAATGTTTTTTTTGTTTAATTCTTTGATAATCTTTACACTTCCTGCAGTGTCATAAGTGGGAACTGTTTTCATGTTGTGTTTTTCAATAAAATTCCTGCACTGTCCTAACGCTTGTGGATGAGAATACACTGTATCTATCTCTTCTAGCATTCCGTTTCCAATTAAGCAATGCTCTATTCTATGATAAATCTCACCTATCGCATTAAGTGGTGTCGAATACAACAAATCATAACTCTCCCCGACACTGCCTTCCAATGAGTTTTCTACAGGTAAAATGGAATATTCTGATTTGTTTTGTGTGGTGTTTTCTAAAACTTCTGCAAAGGTTAGTAGGGGAACGGTTTGAATTTCTGAATTAAAAAATGCTCTTGCTGCTGCTTCACTATATGCACCTCGTTCGCCTTGGAACGAAACACGTATCATTTTACTCTCTCAGCTTTACGAAATCAGTGTTGCCATAATTTGTTGAAAGTTTTCTTTCATCAATCCAAGCACATTCTGTACACTTTATGGCATCACGCATCTGAACTACTTTGCCACCACACTTTCTACATTTTGTAAATAACACCCCCAAATGTGGTTCCTCAATTGCTGCATGAATTGTACCGTTTAGGTGATTTAGAATCTTTAATGTAACAATGTCATTTACCAAAGCCACGTTCTTTTTTCTGAGATTTCTAGTTGAGCAAACACATTCAACTTTAGATGTTGTTGGTTTTCCATTAATGTAATCAATTGATACTGCTATCATAGAAGACATCACTGCAGCAACTGTTCCAATTATGATATCGCCAACTTTTGGAATTGATAACATTTTTGAATGCTTTATGTTTGCAACCCTCTCATCCTTATTGAGATCTATTTTACCAACAGTCGCTGCACGTACCATATCGCCATCATCAAATGTATTGTATCCTGCTTCATATTCTTCAATTGATGCTATTTTGTCCCCAGGAAATGCGGTAACTTCAGACATGTTGTGTTTTTTGGTGTTATGATTATAATTGTTTGTGGTTTGAGACATTGACAAATCATATAACCAGAAAAAACTCAAAACAATCATGAGGGCACTGGTATACGATAAATATACTACAGATGACGATTTTTCTAAGATTTTAAAAATCAAAGATATTCCTGAACCCAAACCAAAATACGATGAAGTAATCTTCAAAGTAAAAGCTGCCTCTCTGAATTATGATGATATTTGGGGAATGAGAGGAAAACCACTATCTGTGCCTTTACCGCATATATCAGGTACAGATGCAGCTGGCGAGGTAATTGCAATAGGGGAGGATGTGAAAAATATCAAAATAGGTGACAGAGTCGTTTCTCACGGAAACATGTCGTGTAGAATTTGTAAATCATGTACTAGTGGAAGGGAGTATAATTGTAGACAGAGAAAAATTTGGGGATTTGAAACAGGTCCGCTCTGGGGCGGATATTGCGAAGTAACGCATTTGCCAGAAGTTAATGTCGTAAAAATTCCAGATAATGTTACATATGATTCTGCAGCAGCTGCCTCGATGACTTTGTTGACATCATGGCATATGTTAGTTGGAAGGGCAAAGATTCAACCAGGACAACTAGTATTGATTATGGGTGGAGGTTCCGGCGTTGGAAACTATGGAATACAAATAGCCAAATTATTTGGATGCACTGTAATTGCAACAGCCAGTCCTGATAAATTAGACAAATTATTGGAATTGGGAGCTGACTATGCAGTAGATCACAGAAAAGAAGACTGGCACAAGCAAGTTCGTGACATCTCCAAAAATATACCAAAACCTTTTGGAGATGTACCAGGAGTAGATGTGATTTTTGAACATATTGGTGGCTCGCATTGGAACAAGGAACT
>JAIOOR010000004.1 GCA_021414365.1 Nitrosarchaeum sp. | reverse complement strand
TCCTGGAATTGAACCTGGATTTGCGTCTCCTTTTGTTCTGATTGTTTTTGGATTATCGTCAATAATTGATGCAACTCTATGTACAATTACCCTATCATGTGTTGTAGGACGATTAAAGACAATGATGTCTCCAACTTTAATATCATCAAATGACTCATGTCCTTGAACAATTAATACATCATATACTTGTAAAACTGGAATCATACTTCCACTGGCTACTACATAAAATGGATTCTGTGTACCAAATACAACTTGTAAACTAATCCAAATTGCAATTACTCCTATAGCGACAATTATGATGTCCTTGATAATTCCTTTTGACATTGATTTATTGTTTAATTTCATTATATCGCCTAGATGTTAATTAGTTGAATTTATGAGCGCTTATTGTAGCTTACTGCCGCATTCTTCACAGAACTTGGAGCCTTCCTTATTTGAAAATCCACACTTTGAGCATTTTCCGGGTTGGCTAGGTTGAACCTCAGATGCTGGATTTCCTAAAAGAATCACATCTCCTACTTTTCTTATACTACTCCATGGAATACTACCTTCAGTACCGTCCTTTTTTATAATTAACAATACAACTGACTGATTCGAATCTATGCCAACTTGTTTTGCATTTCCTATTTTTTTTGCATTTTCATCATACACAGCTAATCCTTCAATGGAACTAATTGCCGTAGCTGGACCAGGTTGTGTAGCTGATTGTGTGCTAACTTGTAATTTTACTTGAGTTTGTACAGATGGTTCAGGATTTGTAATTTGTGGTGTAGATTGACTTTGAGTTTCTAATGGTTTTGCAATTCCAACTTCAACAGTCTCATTCTGTTTTTTAAATTCTCTATATTCTGCTATCGTAGCACTACATGAATTACAAATATACTGACCTTTTTCTGCAAGAACTAAATTTTCTGCAACCTCTTCATTTGGATTCTCATATTCTATTTTTGGAGGACCTTCAAATTCTTTTTCACATGTATTGCAAAAATATTTTGTAATTTTTTGACTATCTAATCTCCCTATTGGTGCCAAAAATAGATCTGGACCTCCTAGATTTCCTTTCATTTGTTGTTGATCATTAACAGTAGCCATTACATAGCCGCCAGAACCTCTTAATTTTTTAAGTCTAAGTTCAGTACTCATACCTCAGTTTTATTGAAACGACATTTAAGTATATATCACAAAATCTATTTTTCTTATTTTTCATTTCCAACTAAAAATACGGTGTTAATTCTGGTGAACATTTTTAGGTATGTTCAATAAATTATGGTTGTCATGGGAATAACAGAAATTTCAGATGCAAAGTCATGGGAAATCAACGTAATCAATTCTGACATACCTGTATTTGTTGACTTTTGGGCTCAATGGTGTGGTCCATGTAGGATGGTAGGTCCAGTAGTTGAAGAACTGGCAAATGATTACCAAGGCAAAGTAAAATTTGTCAAAGTCAATGTAGATGAAGCCAACGAATTAGCATCAAAATACAATGTCTTTAGTATTCCAACCTTGATTCTCCTTAACAAAGGTGAAATAGTTAGTCAGCAAGTTGGCGCAGCATCTAAAGAATCATACAAAAATATGATTGATAGAGCATTACAAGCATAAACCCTTCAATATTTTTCTATTTTTTGATCCTAAAGTAATTAATATTCCAAAAGAAAAGCATGAGTATGTCATTTGGTGAAGTAGATACCCTCAACATGCTATTTGACAAGCTACAAAGCTTGTTTGATGATTCTCAAGGATACTATGAATCATTTCTTGATACCAATAATATGTACAAAAAAGGTCTACTGAGTGACAAAGAATTCTTTCAAAAATTAGGTGATTATGTAGTAGCATATTCTGCATTAGAATTTCTTGCAATCAAAGTTATTTTTGAGCTGAAAAAATCTCGCGGCTCAAGTTCTGGTAACACCCAATCTCCTGGATTGATGCCGGGAATGGGTCAACCTGGAATGATGAGTGGGATGGGAATGCCAAGAACTGGTTCTGCACAAAATCCTGTAGGTGGTCCTCCTGGTATTGTATCTGCACAACAAGCATTTGGTGATGTTGGAACTTTACCATCTCCTGATCCATCTCTTATGCCAAGAAGAACTATTACATCTGATGGAAATGGATGTTCTACATGTGGCTCATCATTAAGACCAAACGCCAAATTTTGCACAAAATGTGGCACTAAAGCATAAAAATATTCTAAGACTAATCTTGTGTTGTTCCGCATTCAGGACAAAACTTTGCAGTTTTTGATAATGTTGTACCGCATTCAGAACAAAACTTACCATCAGAACTGGTTTCTGTAAATGCATTTCCATAAACGTTTGAACTTCTTACAGCACCTGATGGTTCATATTTATCATCATCGATTAAAATGGG
>JAIOOR010000003.1 GCA_021414365.1 Nitrosarchaeum sp. | reverse complement strand
TTGGCGTGCAAACCGTATTGAATTTTCAAACTCTTAATTAAAAGTGTATTTTTTGGGATTTTACATTTTGAAAAATTTAGCATTAATACTCTTAAACAGTTTGAATCTTGGAGTATCAAACAAAATTGATAGAACTTGTGATGTTTTGAAATGAGAGTATCAAACTTTTAGTAGAATACCACAATTTGGTTCAACTCCACATGGACTCACCTACCAAATTGGGGATGAAAATATGCAGGTAGGGCGTGAAAATTAACTAATTTACGGATATTTTATAACATACAGAATTATTTTTGATGAATAACCCACTCATAGATTATTTTTACTTGTTCCATTACTAGTGCATTTGCATCTTGAAGACTTTTCTCCAAGGAGGCAATTCTATCCATAAGTTCCAGATTCTGTTGCTCTAATTCATTGATTCGTTGGTTGAGTTTGACAATTTCATCTGAATTGGAATTTGGTTCATCAGATTTAGATTTTATTTCAGAATCATCATAAGGTTTTGATGCAATGTCAGTCCACTTTTGACCATATTTCTGTTCCAACGTATCTAATTGCTTTAGATATTCTGCTTTTAATTGGAAACTCTTTTGATTAAAACTTTCATAGAGGGAATCAAGTTTTTTTCCAATCTCAACATCTGATTCATTACTAGCTTTTAGTTGTTCGTAAAGTTGGCTTTTTTGCTCTTCATAGTTTTGTGTGTGTTCTGAAATACTTCGTTCGTAGTTTCTTTCGAGTTCTCTAAATTGTTCCTCAAATTCATTTGTTTCTTTAGCATATACACTTTCAAATGAGACAGAATAAAGTACAATTACTGCAATCAATCCAAAAAACAATCCAAATAAAATTTGATTTTTTAACATCATAAAACTATCAAATTTAGGATGTATTTAAAAATAATTTTTGGAGAAAGAATAATGTTCTATCTCACATCATATGGACTCGCATACCATTTTGGGGATAAAAATGACGCAGGTAGGCATGAAAATAGTTTTGAATCAAAGAATTATTTTTTACTGTATGTTTCTTCAAGACAAGTTGTACTGCAGTATTTTTCAAACCCAATGAAATCCTTTCCACAAATAATGCATTCTTTTGCCAATCTCAACAATACTATATGCACTTTCTCAAATAAAAAATTGATCTTATTGCATGTATCTTGTGTATAGATCGCCCCTATTTTCCAAATATTTGATTATATCTCAGGAGATTTAGATCTGTCATACATGATCTGTGTATAGTTTTCTTAATTTCCTATTAACTCGTATGAAGAGTTTTTAATTTAACATCGGAAATAATGACGGGTTTTTTGACAGATGACCATATCAGATTTACAATATCTCAAGGCAAAAATCATATCAAGGTCATATTTGATATTTTGTTCTAATAGCATCTAAATGATCCAGCCTGATTTCTTCAGATACTTCAAATAAGACACTGTCCTTGTCTCGAATCTCATAGACTCTAAGAATTTTTTTACCATTAGAGTCTAGATCAAGGTAGATTACATTTTTTTTATTTTTAATTTTGTTTCTATTGAGAATTGTTCCGACCAAGCTTCTTTTTTGCAGAAGATCATTTAAGATAGACTGCGGCAATACATTTCGATCAAATTTTATGATTGCTCTGATCAATGGCAAACCGTCTGCAGATACGACAATTTTTCTTTCAAACTCCGTGCCTGGTTTTGGCGTGTTTTGCTCAATTAAGTCAAGACTGATTTTACAGTTGAGATTCTCGCCAAGTACTGTCACTACTTGTCCTAATGGCGCTTCAAGAATTTTTTTTAAAAAAATATCAGATATCTTTAATTCTGAAACAGACATTTACCTCAAATGATATTTCAAATTATTCACAGTACGTTTTACCGTATCTGCAATCTTTTCATACATGTGGATTGTGTCTTCATCTACAAGTAGATCTTTTTGTAACTTCCATGCGGATTCTATTACAACTTTGCAGTGAGTTGGAGTTGTGTTTGATTCAATCTTTGGAGAATATCTTGAGACAGTAATTGTTCTTTCTTTTAGTAGACATTTTAACATTAATCGTTGCAACATTTGATTTGAATACAATGCATCAGATACATTATCTCGCACCAAACCAGGTGGTAAGGTAGTTAATTTTTGGTATCCACTCCAAAAAAAACTTTCAACTTTGGAATGAAACATTCCTTTTTTTACAGTAATGATAGTTCCCATATCAAATGGTCCAAGTTTAATTGACTCAGGAAAGGAAAGAAAGAATCTGAGTTTCCACCAAGAGTGCATGTGAACTCCCATTCCAACGTGCCCACCAACTGCAAAATCACATTTTGCAAGTTTTTGTTTTTTGACTAGATGGATATAATCGATTGGTGATCCAGATAGTTTTAATGACCCTGCACTTCCAATTCCATCACGATATCCCAAGAGATGTGATTCCGCATAATCAGATTCAAAATCTAGTTTTTGTTCTGGAATTTTAGATCTAATCCCTTAGTCTTCAATATGCTTTTGAAACTTGCCAAGAACCGGATCTGCATTAATCAGCATTGTCATTGTATTGTCATATGCTTTGATAAATATAAAGAATATTTTATAATATCTTTATATCTATTCACATATATCATAAAATCTTAAATATTTATTTATACATAATAATTCATGGAATTTGATGAGATTGATACAAAAATTATCAAAAATTTGCTAGTTGATGCAAGACTATCTGCAAGACAGCTAGGATACAAACTTGGACTATCCACAGCTACAGTACTTACTAGAATAAAAAAACTAGAGCAAAAAAAAGTAATTACAGGATACATGGCAAGACTTGATCACCAAACACTTGGTTATGACATTACAGCAATAATTGAAATCAAGACAGCCAAAGGAAAAATGTTAGAAATAGAAGGCAAGATTGCAGAAAGTGAAAATGTCTGTGGTGTTTATGACATTACAGGTCATTATGATATTTCAGTAATATGTAAATTCAAAAGTCGGGCTGAGCTAAGCATTTTTGTAAAAAGTTTATCGACAATACCTAATGTGGAAAACACGGAAACACATATTGTACTAAATACCATAAAGGAAGATTTTCGTCTATTATGACATCAAAGACACATTTTTATTTTATAGCAGATTATTAAATGAATTTTAAGACAATCTCAAATGTGATTTAAATTCAACAAATGCCAAAATCACTCATGAGTGAAATGATTGCAGACCACCATAGAATTAGGAATACTTTGATTTTTATAGGAATAATATCTACAATGGCGATAGTGGCATTATTTTTAAAGTAATATGTCTGGATTGTTTTTTATATAATCTAAAATTCTATGAAATCAAGTAACGATATTTTTATTATAAATTATAATCCAAATTCAGATAACACTCTGTGTTTTTTATAATCATGTAGTCTATTACGAATGGTAACACTAGTTATTCCTGAAACTTGAGTAATGTTGTGTTGAGACAAGGGAACATTAGTTTTGATTCCTGCAATGTATAGTACAGCAGCAACCGCGTGAGGATTTTTCCCTGCAACAAGTTCTTTTTCTTTTAGAATATTAAAAATTCTTATGGCTTCCCGTTTAGTGATTTCAGGAAGTTGTAGATTATTTGCAAATTTTACAATATCATTAATTGGATCTGCCACAATAACTGATAGCATTAGATTTTGAAACAGTATTCTGTAAGATTTTGCTATTGTTTTTCGTTTTTCTTGCAGATGATTTGCAATGTCAGTAATTGTACGAGTGGTCTCCATGTCTCTGCAAGCAATATACATACATGCTCCTACTACAGATTTGATGGTTCTGCCACGTACCAGATGTGCCTTTGAGGCTTTTCTGTAAAGGTATGCTGCCCTGCCAATTACAGCATCAGAGAGGCCCAGTTTTTCTTTGAGTTTTACCATTTCATATAATGCAGTTTTTAGATTTTTATCAGAGGGGATGTGTGCTTGACTTCTAGAGTCCCATAATCTCATTCTCCTCATGGATTGATTCATTGTATATCCCAATGGTTTTCCCCCAAAATCATGGTTGGATCTTCCAATGACAGTAGATAGTCCCATATCATGCATCGTCATTGATGTTGGCATACTGTGATCTGCAGTTGAGGTCCACTCTTTTCTTGTATCTGTAGTTTTTTCCTGTAATACTTTTCCACATTTTGAGCATATCAATTCGCCTGTTTCAAAATCTGTAATTACTATACTCTGAGCACATAAGAGAAAATCTCCTTTGTCTTCAATCATTTTTTGAACCATAGGTACCCTAAGCCTTGAAAATATTAGGCAGTAATCAAAATCAACTAGTTATCCAGTGACAACTCGTACTCTGACTCGAACATCACTGTAGATGCATTGATGTTTTTACAGATTGATTACTACCTAAAGAACAACATCACATTATGAAATAAAAATATCATCTAGTGGATCATTTACATTCATTTACTATTTTTAACATTATTAAACAAATTAAAACAAATAAACAAAATTTTAAGAATATTTCATCTGTTTAATTTAAAAAAATAAAATCAAACATGTTTTTTGTAACCATCATGTTTATTGATATTTTTATACTAATAGAATCATGGTAGTAGCTAGTATGACAGCGTATGGTGCAGTGGTAGGCGGAGCAATAACACTTGCAATAGTGTTTTTTGCACCATGTGGAAAAAGGTATCAGAATAGATAGATTAATCACAGTTTTGATTCTAGTTTGGTTAGAATGTCATACTATCTTTCATAATTATTCCCAAGTCACATCTTAATGGACCATTATCAAGTGCAAAACTCAAATCATCCCAAAGCGAATCAATTAATTCGCATTTGTTTTTTTCATACTGGTAGTACAGATTAAACGCATCATCAAATGAGCTGCATTTCCTAAATTGACACCAAAATTCTTCACGTGTTGTGATATACTTGTGTAAAAATCTGCGTATTGGGATTTCGACATATTTGGAGCTGTTGTATTCTAAAAGATTAATCAGGACAGTCTCAAATTCTCTATCCAAACATGTAACATAGATTTGTTGGTAAATGCTAGCCAATTCTTTCATGACATAATATGGTAATGATGAAATTTATTATCGATTATACAAAACATGAACAAATATCAAGTAATTATTGAAAATAATGGATGTTTTTTTAGATTTCTAAATTAGAACTATAATATCAGTATTGTATATGAAATACATGCAAGAGATTCTAAAATGTGAGTGTCCTCCAGGCTTAGAAAGATATGAAAATGAAGATGGGATACTAATTTGTCTTTCATGCGGTGGTTGGGTAGAATCTTTGGAGATATGAATCCATCAAATATAATTTTAGAAAAGAGAACTGATCCTTATACTGATTGTAATAAATGCCATGTCTCACTAGCACACTGTCATTGCAAGTGTCCATACTGTGGAAAAAGAGATGGTTGTGAATGTGTACTATTTGATGCAGTTACTGGAGGATAGAATTTGAATATTTATGATACTAGAACAATCAGATGTGTGGTTTGTGACAAGCCAATAGGTGAGGTAGATTTTGATGCGGAAATAATTCGTCCAAAATGTGGGCAGTGTGCAAATCCAACTCTAGATACTAAAGACAAAATGCCCTATTTGATTAACCATTAATTTTTAATGTATTTTCTGACAAAATTGTGATGTCTGACTCTAACAAAGTACTTTTGACAATGTTTGTAGTTGGAGTAACACTGGTAATATCTTCCACTTTAATAACATTCTCAGATAGGATAAAAGATCCTACAAATAATGCACTTGTTATGATCTTGCTAATGATAATTGGAGTTGTATTGTTGATTATTTCTGCTAGACTTGGGTTAAAAAAGATCTTTGGATTCTTGTCTTAGTTGTGAAATAAAGTTTAGAGTTTCCAAAAGAATCGATTTATTCTAATTTAAGACATGATTTTGCGGTAGAGTTATTGTAAAAACAGTAGGCGGTGATTTTACAGATATAGTCCCGCCATGTGTGTCAATAATTGATTTCACACTTGCAAGTCCTAACCCAGTTCCTCTCTGTTTTGTTGTAAATAGAGGCTCAAAGATCTTTTCAAGGTTTTCCTTTGGTATTCCTATTCCGGAATCCTCAAATTCTAAAATTATTTGGTCTTTTTCATTTCTTGCTCGGATTGTAATGTTTCCGTTGTTTTCACCTATTGCATCCACAGAGTTTGATAATAGATTGCTAAACGCTGCCTCTAATTGGACTTTGTTTGCAATCAATGAAAAATCATTCTTAGGAAAAGTAAGGGAGACATTATTTGGAATATTTGTATTTTTAATTGATTCCTCAAGAATTTTTAAAATTGAGACAAGTTTCATGTCAATATTAGTCGGCTTGACAAAACCCAATACCTGATTTATTTGGTAATTTATTCTGGATAATGAATCGTTTATCACCGGAATGTACTCTTCTAGTTTTGGATCTAATTTTTTACTTATTCTTGATTCCATGTTATCCACTGTCAATTTGATAACACTCAAAGGATTTCGTAAATCATGTGATATCCTTGCTGTCAATTCTCCAACAATGGAAAGTTTTTCTTTTTTTATCAAATCACTTTGTGCTTGGATGATCATTTTAGTTTGATTTCTTGTTTTTTCAAAGAGAATCATCACCAATAATATTATCACACCAATCAGTGTAATCAAAATTGGAAGAATAACATCAAAGAAGGAATAGAGAGATTTTGTAGATTTTGCATTACTGACTAATATTGATTTAGAATATTCTGTGGTTTGTTTGCCTCCCAACTCAACTTGAGCCCCTCTTTTTTCGTCGTCAACAAAATAGTCATCCCACTGTTTTGAAAAATATACAACTATGCCAGTGATTGGCTCTACAGATACCTTACATTTTCCATCAGAAAGTATCTTTTTTGTTGGAAATTGTGGAAAAGACATAGAGACATCGGTGCCACTATATTTACAAGAAAAATCATATACATCAAGATCTCCTACTTTACTTACTGTATCAAAGACAAAAGTTGTCTTTGTAAAAATCATAGGATGTACAAATTCATAATTTTGTTTTTGTACATTTGGTGGAAATGCAAAGTAATCATTTGATTGCGAGTGCTTCCTCGAGATTCGATCTACTGAAAATGTCTGCTCGCTGTTAAAGACCACATTGTTTGTTGAAGGATCAATTCCCACAACAGTTGCTTTAATTTCTAA
Organism: Nitrosarchaeum sp.; assembly: GCA_021414365.1. Taxonomy (GTDB): domain Archaea; phylum Thermoproteota; class Nitrososphaeria; order Nitrososphaerales; family Nitrosopumilaceae; genus Nitrosarchaeum. Next base: position 103,824 of record JAIOOR010000003.1, on the reverse strand, counting down.
AGCATCACCATTAACACCAATAACATTTTGCCTCAGAGTCTCTCTTATCAAAAACGGTTCAGATAGATTGCCATCGATATGATCCAGTATACGATCCTGCCCTTCATGTTCAGAAATCAACTGATAATCTAAGGGCATTTTTTTTATTTCGCTAACGGATAACTCATACAATACAATAGTTGATAAAATAATTAAAAAACCTACAATTAATTTTATTTTTTCATTAGAGAGCATCATGATTTCCAACAAATGTTACTTATTAAACTCATAATCTTTTGGTCAATAAATAAAAATTTAATCAGTATTTATTCAAACCAGATCTTTGTTTAAATAATAACATAATTTGCTAGAGTTATGATCACGTGTATTGTCATTGATGATGATTTGAATACCACAAAAGTATTCTCTGATCTTCTAGAACTTATGGGATTAGACGTACTTGCACAAGGATATGATGGAAACGATGCCATATCATTATACATGAAATATCGTCCTGAAATAGTATTTACAGACATCATGATGCCAAACGCCGACGGGTTTTATGGTATCAAAAAAATCAAAGAATTCGATCCGCATGCAAAAATTGTTGCAGTTACTGCAGATATTTCAGCTGAAACTCAAAATAGGCTAAGAGAACTTGACATAACTGCAGTAATATGTAAGCCATTTAAGCAAAGTGAGATAAAACAAGTGTTAATGGAAAAATACAAGATTAACTCATGGAAATAAAATTGTGATTAATTAGATATTTCAGTGATTAATTAGACATGAAAATTAAATTTTAAATTAATTCCAAAGTTAAGTCAATCTAGCTTTGACTAGTTTTGTCATAATTTTGAAAACTGTTGAAAGTGATTAACTTTGTATGTAATATCCCAGTTTTGGAAAAGAAATTATCCCTGTTCTACATCACGTATATAGACCCCAAAGGGAGACGTCGTAAGAGTTACGACGTATTCTTGAGTTATCGATGATACATGATTATTGCATTGATGGATTAATGGAGTGTTGTATGTCTAGATTATTCATTCTGTTTAAATTCTTGAAACGATCTAATTTTTGCATTTCAGATTTTAAATTTAGGAATGACTTGACATTATGGATAAAGTTGGACATGGTCTGTATACCATAGCATCTTATGAAAAAATCAAGCGAGTTACAATTCCACTTGATAATGAAAATCTCTTGTTTATGAGTATGGATAATACTCAAAAACACGGCAAACACAAAAGTTATGGCCACGGCAGAACATGGGTAAAATAATGTCTATCGTAGAGTACGTAGAATCAAATCCTAATTGAGTTACATTTGTAGTGATTCAGATGAACATTTGATTTTCCTAAATCCTTAAGTTTTTAGAAAACCATTATGATTCATGAAACCAACCGATGATGGTTCTATATTTTCTAACTCAAAACCAAGGAATATTCCGTGGTTTTTCTTGCCTGTAATTCTGGGAGTAATTGCCTTGATTTTAATTTACAAGTGGTTTTCTTGAGACTCTAAATCCTTAATAAAGCAATTAGAAAAATTATTGTAATTTCTATTTTAGATCTTGTTTGGTATCTATAGCTTCAATTTCAGATCAGAGTGAATATACAATACATACACTATTAGAAAGTTTTTCTAAATACTACAATTCAATAGAATTTCTTTTATTGTAATTATTCCCTTTAGGCATAGATGCAGATTTTTTCAGATGATAATAACATGTACATAAAATTTAGTACTTTGGAGAAAATTTTGGGAGTTCACTGGTCATTTACAATTCCACTAGATACCATTTCTGAGATTAGTTATGAGAGGCCAGTCCAGTCCCTAAGGGAGATTCGAATGCCTGGAACATTTTTTCCCGGAATTATCAAGGCAGGAACATACCTTACAAACAGGGGAAGAGAGTTTTGGTATACCACAAGAAACAAGTCGTTTCTGATAATTGAGCTCAAAAACGGATTCTACAAGAGAATAGTACTGTCTGTAAATGAATCAATAAAAAACAAAATACAGGAAAAGATCAGAGAAAACTTAGAGAAATGAAAACTAGAAAAATGTACCTGATACCTGTAGGGGGTAATTGCAGTGTTGATTATTGCCATAGCATTTGGAATTTCTAATGCAAAAGAACCGATTCCGCCGGTAACACAACAGGATTTACGTATCATGATTGATCAGTGGATGAAAAATCCAGAAAAAGATGACAGAAATCAAAGATTGGAAATCATGAAGGCATATTATACATTTGAAGAATCGGGTCAGAAATTATCAGATGATCAAGATGGTAGAGTAATGCTAAACCAGATAAGAAAAATGATCAGTTTTGATATTCCAAAAACAGAACTTGATCAAATGAAACAAAACATTCGTGATGAACTAAGAGATTTAGGATTTAAGATATAATCCTAATAGTAATTGGTTTATCTGATTTGACTTGTTTCCATTTTTGGTAGTAGTTAGATCATGTTTTAATATATGAAAAATTATTTTTACATATCTTGGAAAAGGCAGAAAGAGTAACAATCATGTTAGATGATGATCTGATAAAAAAATTAAGACTAATACAAGCAAAAATGATTCAAGCTGATTCTAAATCAGTGAGTTTTTCCAAAGTTATCAATGAAACAATAAGAAAAGATTTGAAATAATTAATCATCCACCTCAACAAATGAAAGTTAAGCTTAAAAGTACAGAAAATTGGATTTGGGTATAAATGAAGACTTGTAGTTACTGTGGCATCGTTTTTGAAGATGATAATGAAAAGTTTTGTTCTCAAATTTGTAAAGATGCTTACCTAGCAGGACTTACTAAAAGAATACAAGAAGCAGTAAAAAACGATCATGGTCATACTGAAAATATGACTAAAAATTCATGACTATTAACTGAGTAACAAACATAATTTTTAACCGCTAATGAAACATTACCCTAAATTCATTATTAAAGACATACAATAAGAAATAATTTTTAAAAATCTAAATTTTTAGAATTATTAAAAATGACACCTGTCAAAAGATTAACAATGTTAAGCATCACCTAAATAAGAAAAATAAAAAAATACGTTAATGCAGAAGCAAGCGTATCTACTCCAAGGGAAAAATGCAAGTTGCTATACATTCGAGACTAGTTTTCATTTCTGCCTAAGACATAGGTGTGATGAATTTCCCAGATATGCTTCTGCATCATATTAAGTGATTAACCAGTGATTTGAGTCCATATTACAGGGACTCACTTAACCAGTTTGGGGATAAAAATGGACGACTGAAATGTATGTAAAACCAAAAATTATTCCTTTAGTTTACTTTCCATAAATTCATCTGAACCATACCAACAGTATCTGAAATAGTCAAGACACCACTCATGAAACATTGAATCATCACTGTAAAACATTTCAGTAAGATCAGATTCGCCATCATTTGTTGGAAATAAAACACACGCTTCTTTCTCATTTAGCACTATTATTGTCTGAACATTTTTTGTCATCTTTCTTTCTACTAGTCCTTTTTCAATGAGATTATCAAATCCTAATTTGTTCAATAATGCTTTTCTTCCTTTAGGAACTACTGCAGATTCAGAAAAAATATACTGAAATTTTATTCCTTTTTTAATTTGTTTGACTAGTGGCTCTATCAAATCAAGAGGGGCTTCAGATAATATTTCATAAACATATTGCTCAGAATTTTTGTATATTGACTTCCATTGCTCCAATACCTTTGAGATACCTTTGATGTGTTGGCTGGTTGCGAGTTGCCCACACCTAAGTTTGAATTTGTAAGGAATGTCTCCAAAAGTATGCTCTTCAAAATATTTTTGGTTTTGTGAGAAAAACACAATTGTTGGAACCTGTGTACAAACCGATTCGCCAAATGTTGTAGTGCTGTATTTACCATTATTCTTTTTTTCAATAAGCCCACTTTCTTCTAATCGAATAAAATTTCTATGAACTTCTTGTTTTGTAGATTCTAATTCCTTTGCTATTTCAGTGGGGGTAGAATCTTTGCTTAATAATTTAAATAAAATATTAAGGCGTTGAGGACTGGCAAGATCTAAAACATAATTTGCAGTTTTATCAATAAGGTCAGACACAAGTTATTCATCCTTATTGCTGGTTAAAAATAATTGGGCGGATTTATTCAATTATTCTTATGAGTTCTTTTAGTTTTCTTCTAGATTTTGGAGGTCTTTTCTTATCTGGATAACCAATACAGAGAATTGAAGAAGGTCTCAAATTTGTTCCTAGAATTGATTTGATCTTTTCCTCATCAAACATGCCTATCCAAATGGAGCTTAGTCCCACACCAGATGCTGCAAATTGTGAATAAGATGCTGCAAGTGTTGCATCTTGCATTGAAAATTTTTCTAAGATGTTTTGTGGAAAATTAAGTTTTATTCTAGATGGATCCATACAAAATACCAAAACTACTGGTGCGTTAACATAGGGCTGTTTGTTTGCAGCTTCAACTAGTGCTTCCTTTGTTTTTGGATTTTTTATGTAAAAAACTTCAAACCCCTGAAAATTTCCAGCCGTAGGAGCAGTATCAGCCGCTGCTAAGATTTTATCTATTTTCCAATCCTCTACTTTGGTTTTATTGAATTTTCTTGTAGAACGTCGTGTAGACATTATTCGAAATAAATCAGAATTATCAGATGTTTGAAGAGTTGTTGATAAAATCGTATGAAGTAATGATTGTTTTGGAATGTTATCTTTGACATCTTTTTTTTCTGTATCATCTTTTCTAATCCAAACAGAAGGATAGAATTCTTTTGGGCTTATGTAGACATATTGGGGTTCATGAGGAATTTGGGCATATTCAAGAATCTTTTTTTGAAATTCAAATGTTTGTGCTTCAAGTGGGGTATGATCTTTCAGACTGAATTGAATTGTATCAGAATTTACTAGTATGGTGCTCATTTGATCTTCTAATTCTATTGTACCTGTAGAATCTTTTTGTAAAATCTCAAGGAGTGATTCAAATTCTTTTTTATTTAGTATTATTGTATCTGTATCATCCTCATCAGTTCCTTGCCAAACCAATCTACAACCATCTTTTGTCGTATATGCAGGCTCTACTCTAGAAAACATCATATCCAATATACCATACTCTAACATAAAAAAGTAAGTTGAGGAGTTATGCTCCTGCAACCAAGTAAGCACCTATTCCCATGCCCATTAAGATTCCCAATCCCATACAAATAAGATCGAATTTTACGACCTTTCTGAATGGAGCATGAACCATTTTGTTCCAGGTGCGATTCTGAATTGTTTGGGTTTTCATGATCATTATATGACATAGCAAATGATAGGGTGTGGTAAACTACCTACAATACGAGTAAGCTAGTTAGCTTACCAAGTATAATGTATTAAAAAGATGCAACACAATCATGAGAATTGATTCATGTAGAAAATGTGGCAAAACATTAGAAGTAAATGAAAATTGCAAAATTTGCAAACAGGCAAATGAGTTTTTTTGTCATAATTGTGGATATACTGCCATCAAGCAGATTCATTCTCAATGCATGGTAATTGAACACATCTACCAGTTTGAAAGTCCCATACTGAGAACAAAATGACAAATACATTTGATTTGACTTTTACTATAGAGAATAAAATGGACACAGATAGGTGTGAAAATCAAAAATATACTTTTTATTTTCATATATCAACAATAAATTATCTGAGATTGTTCAAAATCTAATTGCTTAACTAAAGTGAATGTCTAGGTAGCGATATTTCAAAAATTGTTCCATGTCCAATTTTAGTTTCAAATGATATGTTCCCTCCATGTTGCTCAATAATTGTTTTACAGCTTGGCAATCCCAAACCAGTCCCAATCTGCCTTGTGGTAAATAGAGGATCAAAAATTTTTGGAATTAGTTCGTTTGGTATTCCAGGTCCAGAGTCTTTAATTTGTATTTTAATGTATGATTGGATTTCCTCCAATGATATATCAAGTGTTCCATTTCCTCCCATTGCCTGAATTGCATTTAGTAATAGATTTTCAAATACAATTTCTAATTTTTCTTTATCACAACTAATCATGGCATCGTTTTTAGGTAATTCTATGGCTACATTCTCAGGATTTATCACATCATTAATGATGCATTCAATTATTTTTTTAATAGAGCACACATTACGATTCAAAGGTTTTGGATTTACAAAATCTAACACCTGATTAATTTGATGATCCATTCGAAATATTGAACGATCAATTGCCTTAAACAAACTCAAATGTTTCTGAACTAACAAGTCGTCTTTCATTTGCATTATTTGTATGGAATTTTTAATAACACTCAAAGGATTTTTGAGATCATGTGCTATTCTACCGGATAACTCCCCCATAATCTCCTGTCTTTTTCTCTTTAGAGTTTTGAACTCTTTTTTTAGCATAGTAATTTCAGTTATGTCCTGAATTGCAGTATTGCTTCCAACGAGGACACCATCATCATAGAGATTATTTGCACTAAACAATCCCAAAATTTCATCATCATTTTTTTTCTTTAGCCATATTTCTCTATTTGAGACTGCCACTCCTGATTTCCACGTGTTAAACATATCATTCATCTCATCAAGGCTTTCTTTAGCAGTATGAGAAAATATGCTCTGCCCAATAATCTCATTTTTAGTATAACCCAAAGTATCAGAATATGCTTTATTGCAGTTAATTATTTCACCTTTCAAATTTGTTGTTCTAAAAAGTATCAGTGAATTTTCATAGAGTTCACGATAAATGTCCATGTTGGTGGTATGAAAATAATCTAATTTATCAGACATTTAGAGATCGACTATGAATGTATTTGGAGTTTTTATTTGTATGCCATGAACATGTTAACAATGAAATCATAGTCATACTTTGAAATTGTGTTAATTGCAAAATATTTGATATTAATTTTTTCATTAAAATAATGCAATAAGAAATTCTATCTAAAATAGTGTCTGATCAAAAAATACAGATTGTTTTTTAAGTTCCTTTTATGATGTTAATACTTGATGAAGATTTCTTGTGCTAATTGGTCATTACCTTAATAATTTTCATTGATCTGAGATTTTGGTATGCTATTTGAATTATTTTGATAGGATCTAAGCCTATTTCAGAAGAAATCAACATAAAACTATCCTTATGTGGGATGGTGATGATGTTGACTTTGTTTCGGTATGATACTATGGCATTTATGGTTCCCAATGAGTTGTCAAATTCCTTTTTCATTGACAGATCAAGTGCTATTTCCATAAATAACATCTCCATTTTTTGCGTGTCTTTTTCTAATGGAGTTATTTTGGGATTAAAACCTCCAGCAATTTTTCTTCCTTTATTGTTAATGATTACTGCAAATCTTATACAGTTATTTTGACTCATTTGATTACAAGCATAATCATAAAAACAAACTTGCTTGCTTTCCAACTAAATCTCATCTCCCTTATCAAATAGAACCCATGTGAGCCCGATCAGATCTTCACATGTGAATTGCATTGGGCTTTGTTTGGTTACAAGTTTTTCACCTTTTTTTACTGGGATACTATCAACCAGTATTTTTGAAGGCTCAGGTTGCCTGTGAGTTAAGATTGTAGACATGATAGATTTTGAGTTTAGAAATATATTGTCATAACTAGTGTTTTGTGGCATGCCTTAAATTTTTATCCGGAAAGCATCTGTGAGTTTGATATAATTAGATTCAAAATGTTTAGATTACTATGATCTCTTTTTCAATCAAGTATTGTAATCCAAGTAGAAAATCATCCTCTGTGATTACCCCCTCTGAATACCATAAAGCAGTATTCTTAAACCACGAAGGGATGCTTCCATTTTGATTTTTTGTTTTTACAATATCGCCATTTATCAAAAGTATTTTTTCTTGAATTAACTCTGCAATTCCTGATGCAAATTGTGAATCTGTAATTTCATCTTTTGACCATGATTGGGCATACTGTTTAATCCAGCTTGGGATCGATTGTTTTGTTTTATCTGATATTCCAACAATATCATAAATAGTGTTATCTGGGAATTGTGAATCAAACCATATCTTGAATCGTGTCTCATTGGAATATCTATCAATATAGTATTGGGGGGATAGAGCCGAATCTGGAAATCCTGGAATATGAGTCGGTTTGTATCCCACTATTTCTTGGATTTTAAATCCTGGAAATGACGTGTCAAATAATTTTTTAAAAACAGAGTCTGTATTGTACAAGTCAATGTAATAATTTGGTGATAGTGTGGGATCTGGAAAGCCCACCATTGAAATCTTTAGGGTGGGTTTTTGAGGTTGTGTATCTTGAATAGGTTCGGTTTTTTGAGGTTCCTGCTTTTGAGTGGGCTCAATCTTTGTTTCACTTTCAGACACATTGATAATAGAAAACTCAAATGTTTTTTCAGATTTTTCACCTGCATATGAAACAATTATGGTATATGTGCCTGATTCTGCCCATTTTGGACCAGTTGCATCAAAACTGGTTGAAAATGATCCCGATTTTGATGGGGTGAGTTGTTTAATTGCAACAATATCTGATGAGCTACGAATTTGGATAACAAGAGAGGTATTCTCTTGAAAAACAACTTTTCCAGAAACTTTGATGGTTTGATCTGTAGTGTAAGATGTTTTGTCTAGTGTGATAGAAGGCTCTGCAAAAATAGTTATTGGATAAGTCATTGCAAATACTAGAAACAAAATAAAAATAAACTTCATAAGAAAATCATCATTTCATTGCCTGATAAACATTGTTGATAAATTGTAATATTTTGTTTATTTTTCATATTCAATGTGTAGTGGACATTTGAGAAACTTGAATAAGAGATTTTGATCTATCTAAAATGAGAGACGTATTTGAAATTGCATAATCTTTGAGAATAAGAGGTTTGATTAATACTTTATCTAGACCTAAAATAAAAAATCCGACAATAACTATAACAATGCTTATTGTTATAGTGAGAATAAATTTATTTCTTGATTCCATGATATGCCAATAAACACAAATTTTTTGTTTTGAAATGCTGCAATAATTCCAAAGTCATACAAATATTTTTCTCCAGAATTCTTATTCTTGCCAATTCAGAGGCAAGTATCACACTTTGAGTGTCACTGTTTGTTTTTATTGCAATTATAATTTGTTTGAATATTTTGTAGTCTTTTTGAGATAATTCTCCAAGTAGAATTTGTAGATATGCTGCCTCAGAAGTTTGTACAATCAATGACGGGTTAAATGTGGAATTTATTTTCAGATAGAGTGTTTGTTTCATAGAATATCATCTGCAAACACATACTTGGGCATAGATGTGGGTTTGTGGCATGCCTTAGGATGCGTTAGCCCAGGACTTGCGGCCACAATTAGTGCATTTGAGCACAAGTGGGACTGAATATCGGGTGTAAACATGTGGTATTGTTTGTGAAGAACAATCCAAACATCTTACTTGTACTGTTTCAAGTTTTTCACCTTTTTTTACTGGGATACTATCAACCAGTATTTTTGAAGGCTCAGGTTGCCTTGGTTGTAAATAGATTTGACTCATGATAAAATAATGATACATCAAATATTATACAATAGTTAGACAATTGTGGCATGCCTAAAAATCAAATATAAAATTTGTAGAAAATAAAAATTACAACTAATATGAATTCAAGTTTTAAATACTATTAAAAACTATAAAAATAATTGCACAAACAAATTCTAATTATTTTCACTCTACTTGCAGTATCTTTTATGATATCAGGCTCTAGCCTACATAATGCATTTGCAGACATTATTCCACCAAAAAAGCAGATTGCTTTGGGAATATCTGCAGATGATATATCATGTGAAACTGGAACATTTAAGCTAATCAAAGAAACAACAAGTACTCCTGCATGTGTAAAAATAAGTCATGTTATTCAACTAATAGCAAATGGTTGGGCAAAACCAGTCAAACAAGAACATTTGGATGCACAAGTAAAACAAGATGCCACAGTATTTTCAACTATAAACAAACTGTATGCACAACCAATAAAGGCTAAAACGGGGACAGTGTCTTCAAGTGGTGCTATAGCCGGATATGATTTTGCATTTGAAGTATGTGCATCATTTCTTAAAATCTATGTTCCAGATATCATAGTAAAATCAGATAGTGAAACACAACACTATGAGATCCCAGAAAACATTGAAAAAAATAGCTGTGTCCTAAGTGCCACTTTTATCAAGGCATCAAACCCCGATAGCATTACAGTTACACTGCTAAACAAGGGCGATATTTCTCAGACATTATCAGATGGAGAAGCAACGATAGCATCACTTCAGCAAGAACTAGATACTGCAAAAAAATTACTGGGTGATCCATCATCTCCAGACACCAGTCAGATTTTAAAGATAATAGATCTTAGAAAACAGATAAACGATGCAAAAGAGGATCTTTACAGATTATACTTTACTGTGTATGCAGTACCCACTGAAAAATACAACATTCAAAAACTATCATTTACAGGTGAACCTATAGAAGGAGATTCAGCCAAATTGATAACTGCAAAAAAATCAATCAGCACACCCAACACATATGATACAATATTTGAAGCATGTGCAGGCAAAAACCAAATTACTCTTCCAATAGTAATGATATCTTCAGATAAGGAATCATCTAATGTAAAGATTGGAAACAAAATTTCAGCAAACACTTGTCAGATGACTTCAGCAAAGATAACAGCTATCAACCCAGATACAATTTCTGTAAAGATGGCAGGAAACACAGAGTCGGATAAAATACCTGATCTTGAAAACCAAATTAACAATCTGCAAAAACAGATACAAGATGAAAGAGATATGATACGAACACTACTCAATGACAAAAATAAAAAATCTGATTTCAATGACCAAATGGAAATGCACACTAAAAAGATTATAGATCTGAGAGGTCAGATCAGTTCCCTCAAAGACGATTACAATGATATACTGTATCGGGCATACAGACAATAAATCAGATCTAAATTCCAGTATTTCATGATTTTGAAAACGCCATTTATCTAGATGGCATGCCACAAACATGAAACTATTGACAAATATCTCTATACCCTAATAATTTTGAAAATGCAACAAATTCAATATGTTAGAAACAGCCACTCCGAGGCTACAAAAATTCTGGTTGACAGTATCCCAGTAAAAGAGGATGAAAAACTATACTTAGAGATAATCTCAAGGCAAAACACTTCTGCTATGGACATGGTAGGACTATCATGGGTATTTTTTGAGGATGATTACTAGATATCTATCATGTCAATCAGATTTTCTGTGAAAAACAGCAAAGAACCAAGACATGTATTTAGTAAAAGAATTCAAAAGCAATACAAATGAACGCATGGCATGCCACAAATTCTCACCTATTATTATATAACAATTTTAGATTTTTGACGTATGGGTCTAATGGTAAAAGTAAGCATAAATCAAATAGTTTTCAATAAAAACAAACAAGCATTCACTATTTTTCAGATAAAGAATACTCTGTTCTGAATTGATATGAAAAAAATTCTTATTTTAATTTTGATCATATTGATATTTTCAAATTATATCACGCATGAATCTCTAGCTAAGATATCAGTAAAAAAAATAGATGAAATACGTTGTACATACATGTATGAAAAATTCAAAATAATGGGTGAAAAGAAAATGCTTGAAAGATATCCTCATTATCGAATAATGGATATTTGTTTAAAATTATTTCATGATCAAAATTGGAATTTCATAGGAAAAGATTTGATTGATCAAAAATATTTATCCAATTCTACATCAATATTAAAATTCGCAATATCAAAATAAAAGTAACGAGATACAAATGTTTTGATGTTAGAGTAAGTCATTGTTCTAAGTCTATCAATCTGTACACTAATTTATTTACAAATGGTTAATCAAAATTTTTAATACCTTGGCAATCCATCGTCTTTGATATTTTTCCATTTCTTTTGATCAGCAACAGCTTTTTTAGACATGTAGTTTGGAGGAGTGTTCATGGCTTTTGCCATTTTCTTTTTTCTTGCTTCCATCTGACCAGGAGTCATAGATTCCTCCTAGAGTTTGAAAATAGGTCAATTTTGTGCCCAATATTTCCAAAATAAGGCATAGATTGTAAAAAAAAGATGTCCGATGTTTTTCGCATAAATTGGATATTGTATGTTATTATATGATGATAAACATAAGATTGTGGCATGCCATCGGTAAAAGAACAGGGTGCAGTGTATGGGAATCTTTTAGCATATAAGCAGTATACACGACCAACAGCTCAGAAAATCTTTGGACAATACTCGTACAGAAATCGGGCAGGACCAAAACATCATGAAAATATCCAAAAATTACTAGAGATACTTGCAGTTAACGGCAGACTAACAACTTGGGGAATGGCAAAAACACATCTCTCAGATACTTCAAACATTAGAACTCAAGAAAAAGATTACAGAAGATTACTAGTAGGAAGAATGGCAAGGGGAAAACACACTATGGGTTTGCTTGATGTGGGATTGGTAGTAAAGGACGGAAAAAGTCTACAAAAGGCTCCAGCTGATATTTACAGATTATCACTCCACGGAATATTGTATTGCCTTGACGTGCTCAATCTCTCAGAAAAAGAAATTGAAAAAATGGCAGAAAAATATTCAGATGTATTGCCACAAATTTTTGGTAGATGGACATATCTAAAATCAACTATTGGTAATGATACAGACAGACTAAAGACGCTAGCATCTGGAATGTTTATGGATAATATTCAGATCTCAAATATTACAGCCTTGCCAATTTATGAATTGATGACATATCTTAATGTAAAATATCAAAGTAACTTTGAGCAGATAAATGAAGAAGATCTTGCAGACCAGATATCATATTGGTTTTACACAAATCTTCTGATATCTTCAAAGAGATCAACTAATGATAAATCAAAAAGATGGAAAAAATTACTCGATAATGATCCTGGCTTGAAAAAATGGTATTACAGGTTTGTCGATGAAGCAATATCGTTTTATACAAACAGATTCAAGCAGATAAAGAAGCTAAAATCCTAACTATACTTTGAGATAGAATCTTCTAGCTGCTCAATTGTGTATGGCTTTGAAATTGTATCAATTAGATTGAGGCTTTTTGCCTTGATGTGTTTTTTTTCATCATGAGCATAAGCTGTAATTAAAATGACTTTGGCATTTTGATCAAATTGCTTTATTTTAAAAAACGCATCATATCCATCAAGAATTGGCATTCTCACATCCATTAAGACTAGATTTGGGCTTGTTTCTTTGTATTTTTGAACTGCCTCAACACCATTTTGAGCCATTACCACATCATACCCACTGCTTTTGATTAAAAACGAGGTATTTTCCAAAAGATCTACATCGTCATCAACAATAAGAATGACCTTTTTCTGACTCAATACAAATTACTCTGATTTTTCGTTAAAATCTCTTACTGTTTTATTGTCCTTTTTTGGAAGAATTATAGTAAAAGTGGTGGGATTGTTTTGAACAGAGATGCTTCCACCGTGTTGCTCTATAATGTTTTTACAAGACGATAATCCCAGTCCAGTTCCCTTTTGTTTCGTAGTAAAAAGTGGCTCAAATATTTTTTCTAGAATTTCTTGTGTTACCTCTGGGCCAGAATCAGAAATTTTTATCTCGATTTCTCCATTGATTGATCTTGATATTATAAGAATACTTCCAGCCGAATCTCCAATTGCCTGAATAGCATTTAATATAATATTTGAAAATACAGTTTCCATTTTTTTGTAATCACAAGAAATGATAAAATCAGAATCTTTGATTTCCAATTTTATGTTCTTTGGAATTTCTAGAGAATCAATGGAGTTATTGAGGATATCAGATAATTTTTTTTCAGACACAGTCAATGGAGTCATTCTTACAAAATTAAGTACGTCATCAATCTGGTGAGACATTCGAAATATTGCTCTGTTCATTCTTTGTATTGCTTTTTTAACTTCAGGATCTTTATTGTCTCCAAATTTTTGAATTATAGCTGACGATGTTCTAATTGTTGCAAGAGGATTTTTCAGATCATGTGCCATGCTTGCAGAAAGCTGTCCTATTGCCCCTAGGCGTTCGTTTTTCATCTTGACATGAGATTCAGCTAATTTTTTTTCTGTTTCAATTAATTTTTTTAAAGATTCTCCCATTTGGTCAAATGATTTGCCAATCATGTTGATTTCAGATATTTTTGAGTCCTTGAATTTTGAATTAAATTCTCCTACTGAGAACTGCTTTGCCATTTGACTCAATGAACGCAAAGGTCGTGAAATAAAATACGACATTACAAGGCCAATTATTACTGAGGATGTCATTCCCAAAGCAGATATCACTAGGAATGAATTTTTTAGATCAATGAATTCCTCAGTAAAAGAAGAACTTGTTTGATCTACTATTGCAGTCCACCCAAAACCCTCAAACTGCTTATACCCAGTGGATTTTGAGTATGAAATCAATCTTAGCTCATCAGTGTTACTGGAAATATCTATTGTCCCAACGTCTTTCAAGGATTGAATCTTTTCAAAATATGGTACAGGTTGTAAATCTTTGAAATCCTGAATGCCGTTAAAGTAAATTATTTGCCCTTTTTCGTTTATTAAAAGAATAGATCGGTTTTGTATACTGATAATTTCTGCATCATTGATAAATTCATGAATCAAATCATTTAGTGTCAAAGTAACACTGAGGATTCCAAGAAAATTTCCATCCTCATCATTAATTCTCAGACCAATTGTTGTTGCATAGTTGTTGTATTTTTTATTAAATTCAATATCTCCAATGTACACTCCATTTGATTTTGTTTCTTGCCACCATGTCTCATCATCGTGTCTGTAATCAGAAGTTCCAGAACCAATTGCAACATTTGCACCATATGCATTTGTAATGTATAACTCAGAAATGACATCATAGTCATATTCTGTTCTATATAAATTTATTAAATCAGTTAGCTCTGATGTAAGCTCAACATCACTGGATGGAATAAACGGTTGATTTTTCTCTTTGTTAATTATATCTTGTTGTTCAATTACTTTTTGTACGTCTGTAATCTGAGAAAATTTTTCATTTGATGTTTTTAATGAATCTTGAACAACTGATAATTGAGTTATCTGCCTAAAATCCCCAATTCTTTTATCAATATGCTCATCAAGATCCTGCATCATGTTGAATGCAAATCCTTCATTCCTTGATGCAAGTAATTTATTGACTTCTTGAATGGAAATCGAAAATGAATAATATCCATAAATTCCAAAAATTAGAAAGATTACAAATGTTCCAATAATTAATGTGGTGGATAACTTCAATGAATTCACAACAAAGCAGTCACTCAATGATTTAAACTGTTTTAAAATCAATTGAAATTAAGGCATGCCACAAACGATAAGTTATTCCCTAATATCAAACTGTAAAATACAATTCAATGAGTAATACCGAAGAGCAAAACCAAAGCCTTCTTTCAAAGAGTCCCAATTCTCCTGACTTTTTATCATCCCGAGCAGAAATCAGGCAACAGGATATTGTCTCTTCAAATTTTCCATGCAATTTTTTGTATGCGTGTGAAAACTGTGATGGTCCTCTGACCCCTATCGCTGTATGTGTAGTGTGTAAAAGAGCAACGATGAGGGAATGTCTTCATTGCCAGAGACACATCATCACAGGTACTCATTTATCTTGTAGTACTTTGATTTTTTTTGCAAAAGGCATACGTTACACTCGTCAAAAAACCAAGGAGGTGAATTTATGAATAAAAAAATAATTTTCTTTACATTTAGTGCACTAGTAGGTTCATTGATCTTAGCCCCATTACATACCAGTGAAGCTCAAACTTATGCAGGTAATGATGGTTCTGTTAGCAAATATCTAACTAAGACACTTGTAAAACAATACAAAATAGGTTCTCCTTACTGGAGCTATATTGTAAAGGCATGTGCAACAGATTATGCTCTAGCAGTCTCAATGATTGATCTAAAATCAGACGTAGAAAAAGTAACTCTTGGAGTTAATCAAGTAATTCCAAAAGGAGAGTGTTCTTACTATGGTGCAGTAATGAAAGCAAAAGAGGGTAAAACACTTGGTGCGACACTAATAACAAAAACGGATGCACTCAATGAAGCTCAAAGCATAATTTCAAATCTCTCAAAAAACCCAAACAGAGATCAATCAATTGAAAGATTAATGGAAATCTTCCAAACACTAGGATTCGCAATTCCAAGATTCTAATTTTTTGAATCTTTTTCCATTTTTTAACTCCCAAATTTAACATTTCAAATTTTTTGTAATTACGCATTTAGTGTTGATGCGATAAGTCAATGCATGAAGATAATGAAACTATTTTTTGAAAAAAATTCTTTTTGTTATAATAATTTTCGATATACATAGAAAAATTGATTGATGGAAAATAATGTAAATTCGTGCCTAGCCAATTTTCACTCAACAATTCTTGGCGTGCAAACCAATTATTTTCATAAAAAGAATTTTCAGCATTAAATGTTTGGTTAAGTAATAGAGGTTAGCAAATACAAAAAAAACCACAAAAAAGTAAAAGATCAAGAAGAAGATTTTCGGAGTTTTGCAGCACTTATAGCTCCTACAGCGGTAATGGCAGAAGCAATGACAGCTGTCCATTGCAAGAGGGAGTTATTTTGCTCAGGTTCTGATTTTGATGTATCAATTCCAGTAACTACATCAGGACAACCGTCTGTGTCTTGGAATCCGTTAATGGTTTCAGCTTGAGTAGGACAAGAATCAATTGAATCTGGAATTCCGTCACTATCAATATCAGTTGGTTGAGCTACATCAGGACAACCGTCTGTGTCTTGATAATTGTTTATTGTTTCAGGTTGAGTTGGACAAGAATCAAAATCATCCATGATGCCATCATGATCTGAATCTTTTGGGGCTAGGGCATCAGGACAACCGTCAAGATCCTCAAATCCATTAACGGTTTCAGGTTGAGTTGGACAAGAATCAGTAGAATCAGAGATGCCGTCACCATCTGTATCAGATGGTGGAACTACATCAGGACAACCGTCTGTGTCTTGGAATCCGTTAATGGTTTCAGGTTCAGTTGGACAAGAATCAGTAGAATCAGAGATGCCGTCACCATCTGTATCAGATTCTTGTGCAAATACATTATTTGGTAATAAAATGAATAGTAAGATGAAACCAAATAGAATTAATTTCGAATTGTTTTTCATGTTTCTTTACCGAGCGATAATTTGTTTCAAATACCAGATAAAAAACGTTGAGAACGTTTTGTCGTTTAATTAGAATTTGTATTAATTATTATAAAAATTACGAGTTATTTTCTAGATTTCAAATGTTTATGAACTTTGAATCCAATTACTGTAGGTGCTGCGATATACATTCCCAAGTTTAAGACAATTACAGATATTCCCAATCCTAACACTTGAGCATCAGAACCATTTTCAGCCAATGTCATAATAGAAAGTGTAGAAATCATTGGAGTGATAAAAGCTCTTACAGCTTCTTGGAACATTGGATTTTCTCTTTCCATATCAGCGATTGTTGGGGAGAATGAATAGTAGAATTGATTGAAACCGCTCATGAATGCCATTCCAGCTGAAGTACTCATTACAGTATTGTCTCTTACTTCTCTAAGGAATTGCACTTGAGGAGCCAACTCTGTACCATATGCAGCAGTTGCAATTAAGCATCCACCGCCCTTTGGTTTTTCCGTTTTAACTACTTGACATATACCATTTACCAATTCAGTTCCTGCACCACAAGTTGGTGGTGGTTCTGGGATTGGTTCTGGTTCTGGGGTTGGTTCTGGTTCTGGGGTTGGTTTTGGTTCTGGGGTTGGTTTTGGTGTTGGTTGTGGGGTACCACCAGATACAATTGCGCCAGTACCACCTGTGAATTTAAATGTGATATCAGATTTTATTCCAGAAAATACTGCATGGATAGTATAGTCACCAGCTGTTTTGAATTGTGGGCCATCTGCTTTAAAGCTCATTTGAAAAGAACCATCGTCATTAGGATGGATTTGAGATATTGTGACAATATTATTATCTGGAGCTCGAACAATTACCGAGACATCACCAGGAGTAAGATTTTCAATATTTTTGACTAAACCTGTAACGGAGACTATACCTCCTTGAGCATAAAGTGTTTTATCAGTTTGTAAATTCAGATCATTTTTCAAAGTAATAGTAATAGGGATACATTGATTATTTTGATAAACTTCATTTGCTCCACAGCCTGTGTCAGCACATGTACCATTTACAAATAATTGACCATCTGCACAATCAGCTGCAGTTACAGCATGTGCAAAACCAACAAATCCATAAGATGTTAAAGATACCAGTAACAACAACATAAACCACACAAGTTTCATTTTCATTTGGAATCAGGCTTGAGGGTATTTATGTATTCAATGAAAGAAAAATTGACCTGTTCATATTCAAATAATACCTTTTTTGACCATGTATTGGATCGATTTTATAAAGTCATCATCTGAAATTTGGTGATTAGACCACCATATTGCAATATTTTTGACCCAGCTTGGGATTATTTTATCATTTGTTGTACTTGTCTTTGGAGACACTATGATTTTGTCTTTAGTTAATTGGTTTACCACATCGACAAATTCAGAATCTGAAATAGAAGACCACCGTTTTGTGTTATTTTTGATCCAATCAGGTATATTTTGAGTTGCAGTAAATGAAACTTGTCCAACATTAACCCCATTATGAGATAACTGAATTTTATAAACTCCGGGTAAAGAATTTTGAGTTATCGAAAATGCTGCACGATAATTACCATTAGCAGTTAAGACAGCAACAAAATTTTGAACAACACCATCAGGACGTGTTAAGGTGATAGTTAAAGGAATGCCTTTTTTATAATTAGTTATGCTACCAGATAAAATTATATCTTCAGAATTACCAGATGAGGGAATTGTAATTTTATTAGCACTTAATTGTGGCATAGTGGAATATTGTGAAGTAGATTTATTTCCTAACAGACTGAATATGTTTGCATTTCCAGAAGCATCTCTAGCATCATGGTATTTTGCATCAAGACTTCCTCCAGCAGATGAAATCAGAGACATTCCAGATTTATCACAAATTTGTGAAGGCATTTTGAATGAACCTTGAAACACACCAGTGTTAGAACCGGTCTCAACTAGCGTAAACCCAGTAGAAGCCAACCCACCATATTCAATTCCATTAATGGTGCATCGCTTGTACCGAATGTCTTTAATTAAAACCTCTAACAAAATATTGTCGCCACTACCAACAGTATCTATATTTGAAGAATTTGGATCATTGTTTACCAAGTAAATATCAACTGCATCATTATTTAAATTCAAATCAGGATCTTTGAGTGTTATTGTTACTGGCTGACCAAATCGATATGAAGTTGAATCAGATGACATAATACCAGAATTTGTAGACAATGTAGATTTTGTAGAAGTTGTAGTAGTTACTCCAACTTTATCTAAATCAGAATAAGAAATTGCAACTGCATTTTCATTAATTAGTCTATTAGATATGATGAATTTAACATCATTATCTATGGGTCTCATTGTTTTAATGAAAGTAGGATCTGAGATATTGAGTTGATTAAAAACAGTGTATTCAATAGAACCAACAAATGTAGAAGAGTTATCACTTGTCTCTTCTAATTCAAATCTGTAAATTCCATTACTGACATCATTGTTATTATTTAGTCCAAATGAAAACAAATCAATTATTATAGGTTGTTTGTTTTTTTCAGCAGATATACTGCCCATAGCAAAACCAAAATTTACTACAAGATACACATTTCCATTTTTAGTAGATAGTTGTTGGACATCTGAATCAGCCAATTGAATTAATCCTTGTGAAGAAGATAAATCTCCTGAATGAATTATAGTAATAGGTGAACTACCTAAAGTGCCAAACGAGAGAGTTATTGAAGTAGTAGTAAAATCTGTAATTCCAAAATCCTTTTCAAAGGATCTCAAATCATAGTTTAGCCAATTAGTTCCACTAGTGTTTGGACGTGAAGAATCTATGAGGGAAGATTGTAAGGCAGATGCTGAAATTCCAAGATTCATTGATATTTGTTTAAAATTTGCAGTTATTGCGTTTGTGTCAATGAATAGCCTTTCTGAATTTTTGTCAGGAATTGAGGAATTCAATGTAAAGGCAGGGGTTAGAAGAGTAGATGAGGTATAATATTTTACATCAGATGCTTTTCCAAGAGTTATCGGATTTCCAATCTTTAGTGTAGGCACTAGTGATGTATCTCTAAAAACATCTAAATGCTCTCTAATCCCAGAATTGATGTTTTGATCAGGATCAAAAAGAGTTACAGGGAATTTTGTTCCAGGTTCTAATGATTTGGAACCATCACCAACAGTTAGAGCGGGCTGATTAATTGAGATAGAAGATGTGAAAGAACCAGTAAGGACAGATGTAGCTTGATTGTTATATTCTATTTTCCCCGTCTGACCTCTTGGGGCATTATCAAGGATCGAAATTGTAGATTTATCGCCATTATCAGCACTTTCAAATATTCCAGAGTTAGGGCCATTTTCTACAAGTGTAACAATTTGTGAAAATGTATTCCCAGAACCATCACTTACAGTAGTGCCAGATTGTTTATTGTTTGATTTTAATTTCATAATATTTCCTAAATCAATTGTAAGTTTTCCATTATTTTTAAAACCTAAATTAGAAAGAGACGGAACTAAATTTACCAATCCAGCATTACCGTTAGCAGAATCAGAACCAGATGTATCATATGCTTGATAAAAAATTGCAAGGGGTGAACTAATATTAAATGTCCAAGAGTCTTCAGCAGTAGGATCTTGATTTAATTGAAAATCATTTAAGGTGAGAAAAACTTCAGAATTTTGCGGATATTCACTTTTATCCAAATTCAGAGAAATATTTGCACTATCATCATATTGAAGAGTAACACTTTGAGGATTTCCTCCAGCATTATATTGGATTTTTACATTGCTTCCAAATGAAAATAGTTGGATTAATGGCCATGCATTTGAATCCAATCCAATTTGTCCAGAAGGTACATTTGAATTTGTGTTAATTGATCTTGCGTGTCTTACAACATTATTAAGATTAGAACCTGTTGGAGATCCAGTGCATTGATCAAATGACTCTTCACCATTTGTGGAGCTAGGTGTATTTTTTGGAACTGCAAAGCCATCAGTTTCAGATAATGATATTCCAAAAACAGATGATGGAGTATCCCTACTGCAAAAAACACCAAAGTCCAAACCTTTACCAGATGTGGACGATTGAGTAGAGTCAGCTGTTTTTGCCTTGTCAACATTTGCAAAATATGCATACCAATTACCATCTCCAGATTGAATCATTCGTAAAGATTTTCCATTAAGTGTAACATCTGGTTCGCCTTTTCCTTGATCTGTATCATGTAAATTTGGATCACGAATTACGACTTCAATTACCATAGAGCCAGAAAAATGATTGTTAAACTGAGAATTTTCAGCTGAAACAAATAGATTAGGGTTACTAGAGGCTTCTGCCTGGATAACAGGAATTAAAAACATAGGTAAAGCAAGAATAAGTAAAAAGACGGATTTTCTGTGCATCATAGCAATCAATCACACTCATCACAAATAATCCTGTCGTATGAATTATCTTTAGAATACTTGTAATACATGATAGTTTCTAAAATAGTAATGTTTATTCAGAAAACAAAAATTTTACAGATTTCACTAATTGCCATATTTTCTGCATTTGTTGTAGAATTAGTTTTTGGTTTAATTTCTAACAGTCTAGGTTTGATTACAGACAGTGTTCATGCATTACTTGATAGTGTTGTTACAGCAATTTTACTTTTAGCAGCTAGATTGGCAATCAAACCTCCAGATGCGGAGCATACTTACGGTCATGGAAAAATTGAATCACTTGGAGGAATGTTAGGCGGAATCGCAATTTTTCTAATAGCAGTATTTTTCATTTATGAGGCAATTGAGAGATTACAAAGTCCCGTTCCAAGCGTATTACCAGGAATCTTTGCAATTATCGGTGGGCTATACACAATAGGAATTGATGTTTTTAGAATAGTCCTTTTGCAAAAATCAATTAAAAAAATTGGAGGATCAACACTCAAAGCGGATTTTTATCATGCATTTATGGATCTTGGTTCAACAATAATTGCAATTGTAGGAATTGTGTTAGTAACATATGGATTCTACAATGGAGACTTTATTGCAGCATTAATTCTTGGGATTCTTTTAGTAATTCTTAGTTTAAAGTTAATTCATAAAACAGCATTAGATTTAACAGACATCATATCTCCAGAACTTGTAAAAAAAGTAAAAGAGATCATCATAAACACGGAAGGAGTAATAGATGTTGGAACAATTTTGATGAGAAGATCCGGAGATACAATATTTACTGATGTCACTATATCTTTGAGAGGAGATACAAGTTTTGATAGAGCACATGAAATCAGCAACAGGGTTGAGAATAATATTAAAAACAAGATAGTAAATGCCGCAATTACAGTTCATTTTGAACCAGACTGGAAAAATGTTCCCCTAGATGCAAAGATAAACGATATTGCAAGAAGCGTAGGTGGTGTAAAGGAAGTTCACAATATCATATCTCATAAAACTAAAGGTAAAACATATTCAAATCTACATGTTATGGTAGACAGTGAAATCAACCTATATTCTGCTCATAAAATATCAGAGGAGATAGAACAAAAAATTCAAGAAAACATACCTGAAATTGAGCATGTAACTATCCATCTTGAGCCATTTCTTACAGTTCCTGTAGATTTAAACGTGGAAGATAAAGTCACTGAAGAAAAAATAAGAGAGATTTTAAAAAAATACACAGTGATAAAAAAAATAGGTCGGATAGTTTCGCTGAATTTTGAAAATATTCTTAAAATTGACATTGATTGTTCATTTGACAAAGAACTATCTATTGAAAAAGTTCATGACATAACATCAGAAATTGAACACGTGATAAGAACTAAAATTAAAAATGCGGTAATTACGATACATCCAGAACCTATTTGAGTGATCAACCTAAACCTCTTTCTAAAAAATTAGGTTTAAACTAAAGAATATTACAAATGGATCATGCAAAAAACAGGCATACTTTTTGTTATTGTAGGAGGCATTGTAGGTTTAGGAATAATATTATCATTTTATGGAAACCAAATAATTTTTGAAGATTTGATAAAAGGAGAGGGACAAGTCAAATCTGGAGAAAATTTGGTAATCCCAATAGAATTTAACAGTATAAAAACTCAAAATGGAATTTATGCAATTCAAATAATTGATTTTAAAAAAGGAGTCACTGCAAAGATATTAGATCCATTTGATAAAAAAATAGAATCACAAACAATCAATCAAGAAGTTTTTGAGGGACAATTTAAAATTGAAGAACCGGGAACATACAAACTAGTTATAGAAAACTCAGATGAAAATGAAATCAAAGTATTTGGAGTAATAGGACCTGAGCCAGATGCAGGTAAGAAATCATTAGGATTTATTTCATTGTATATTCTCGTAATTGGTTTGGCTGGAATGGTAATAGTAACAATTTATGTAATAAAAAATCGTAAAAAATCTTTTAGTTAAGATAACTATCCATTTTTTCTAATCCTTCAATAGTCGCATTAAAGGTATCACTATTTTCTATAATTTGATTTAATTTTTCAGTATTTGCAGAAAATACAGATTTTCCATTAGTAGAAGTTTTAAAAATAAACCCGTGATCTATTAAATATGAGAGTCTTTCAAAAACTTCATTCTCAGATATCATTGATTTTGCTGCCAGAAAGGAGCATTGTTTTTCACCATCTTCTAATTCAGATAAAATAGATGATGTAATAGGATCAAACATGCAATCTACCACCATTTCTCTATCAAAATCATCTTCCATTTCTGTTTGTCAGTTTTTATGTGAATTTAACTTTTCTAATTAAAAATTCCATGTGAATTAACACCAATAAGATAATTAATAAAATAAAATAATTACAAAAAATGCAGAAATTATGTATTAAGGATACATCTGGAAAGGGAGAACATTGTTTTTGCATTGACATAGACGTTCAAAGAGGAGTAAAGAGATGCTGCAAATGCAACCTATGGAATGTTCAAGGTAAAGATTGGACCGAAGTTTCAGACTTTAGATAAATTTTAGAATTTTATGCGATATGTCTGAACTGAGGCTAAAAAAGACAATTATGATAACAATTAGAACATATGCTAATGATAATTCTCTTCAATACACATCTAATTGACGCCTAGCATGGTTTTTATCGGGGTAACTAAGAATTTTGGAATACTTGAGCACACAAGAATATAGACACATTGTAAGAATTGTAGGAAATGATATTCCAGGAGCTAAAAAGGCCATAGTGGGATTAACCCAGATCAAAGGAATAGGATATAATTTTGCCACTGCAATTTTAGATACTCTAAAAATTAATACTAACACAAATATCGGTTTTTTATCTGAGTCAGATGTTCAATCAATTGAAAAATTAATTACCAATCCGGTAGCAGGAAATTTTCCAACATGGTTTCTCAATAGAAGAAAAGATATTGAAACAGGTTCTAACATGCATCTCTTAACATCAGACATTCCTTTTACTTTGAGAAATGATATTGAAAGAGAGAGAATAACCAATAGTTGGAGAGGTTATCGTCACATGTATGGACTAAAAGTTAGAGGACAATGTACTAGAACTACAGGTAGAAAAGGAGGAGCAGTAGGTGTTGCAAAAGCTGGCAAACCAGCTCCTGCACAAGCAGCAGCCGCACCAACAGCAGCTGCACCAACAGCAGCTGCAAAACCTGCTGAAGCAAAGAAAGCAGCTCCTGCGGAGAAAAAGAAATAGGTGAAATGTAATGGGAGATCCTAAATATCCAAGACGAATGTGGAGAAAACCAAAGAGACCACTTAATTATGAATTAAAAATGGAAGAGCTAAAAACTCTTGGAACATTTGGTTTAAGATCAAAAAGAGAATTATGGAAAGCACATACAGAATTATCTCGAGTAAGGCATCAAGCAAGATCATTGCTTGCTTTGAGACAAGAGGTCAGACTAGAGAAAGAACCAATTTTAATGAAATCACTATCAAGGATAGGATTAGTAAGTAATGAATCAACATTGGATGATGTTCTCAATCTTCAAGTAAATGATTTACTTTCACGTAGATTACAAACTATAGTATCAAGAAAATTTGGATTTAAAACACCGTATCAAGCAAGACAGGCAGTAATTCATGGACACATTATGATTGGGGATAGAAAAATAAACATTCCATCATATGTTGTAACATTAGAAGAAGAAAAAAACATTCATTTTTCACCAGAATCTAAGATTCCAAGCATGTTGGAAAGTGTTAAACCAGAATCAAAACCAGAAATCAACGTTGCAGAAACAGCTGAAAGCGAATCTGAAACTAAAGAGTAAAAAGTTTAATTGAATAATTACAAGAAATAACTTTAACAGTAAATAACCCCTCTTTATTATAGACAGATAAGTTATGTGTTCAATTATCGGCTACTATGGAAATGAAATAGCAGCACCAATTATAGTTAAAGGGCTAAAGAGGATGGAGTATCGTGGATACGATAGTGTTGGGGTTGCAACTGAATCAAATAGTCATATAGAATTAAAAAAAGGAGTTGGAAAAGTAGAAGAAGTAAACTCCAATGTTCAACTAGATACATTGCCTGGAAAAATTGGAATAGGACATACAAGATGGGCAACACATGGAAGAGTAACGGATGTAAATGCACACCCACATCCAAGTAATTCTGGAAAATTAGCAATTGTTCATAATGGAATAATAGAAAATTTTGAACAATTAAAAAAAGAATTAGAAAAAAATGGATATATCTTCAAAAGTGAAACAGATAGTGAAGTAATAGCAAATCTTCTTCAAAAAAACTATGAGATGACAAAGGATGTCAAAAAGGCCATAATGAAAACAGTTTCAGAATTAAAGGGCCACTATGCGTTTGTTGCAATGTTTGAGAATGGACAGTTAGCAGCTGCAAGGTTCCATGAACCATTAATTGTAGGAATTGGAAAAAGCAGTTATTTTCTCACAAGCGATGTTTTAGGATTTATCGAACAGACAGATAATGCAATTTACATTGAAAATGGAAATTTTGTCATAATTGATAAAGATAAATTACAAATTTTAGATTTTAACGGAGAAATTGTAAAGCAGCAAATTACTAAAGTTTCAAAAGAATTTGCAGATGCATACAAAGGTGACTATGCTCATTTTACATTAAAAGAAATTTCAGAACAACCAGATACAATATTCAAGGCAGGAGAAAATACCAAAGATGCGATTAAAAATGCAGCAAAATACATTAAAAATTCAAATAACATCTACATAACAGGTAGTGGAACTAGTTATAATGCAGCATTAATTGCAAAACAAGTTTTAGCTAAACATGCAAAAATAAAAGCAGATGCAATCATTTCAAGTGAATTACAATTTTCTTCAGACATAATTGAACCCAATTCAACATTAATTGCAATTTCTCAAAGCGGTGAAAGTGCAGATGTATTAGATGCAGTAAATATTGCAAAGAAATTAAATTGTAAGATTATTTCAATAGTAAATTCACTCACATCGTCTTTAGCAAGAGAATCAAATGTTGTAATTGGGATGAATTGCGGTCCAGAAATAGGTGTTGCAGCTACAAAAAGTTTCACATCACAGATGATTGTAATATACAAAATTTTAGAAGAAATAAGCAATGGTGAGTTCAAGATCGACTATAAAGAAATTTCAGAATCAATTTCAAAAATTCTTGAAAACCATGATCAAATCAGGCATATTGCTAGAGAGATTAAAGAAATTTCAGACATCTATGTTTTAGGAAGAGGTATTCACTATCCAATAGCAATAGAGTCTGCTTTAAAATTAAAAGAACTAACCTACATTCATGCTGAGGGAATTCCTGGAGGAGAATTAAAACATGGCCCATTAGCACTAATGGATACTAATGTATTTGTGATCATAATTAATCCAAATGATTCAACATATTCAGACACATTAACGAGTGCTAGGGAAATCAAAGCACGTGGTGCAAAGATTATCGGTATATCTGATGAAAAAAGCGATGTTTATGATTATTGGATTGAAATTCCAAAAACAAATGAGTTAGCATATCCTATTTCAGAAACAATTCCAATACAATTGCTTTCATATTATGCGGCACTTGAAAAAGATGCAGATCCTGATTATCCAAGAAATTTGGCCAAGTCAGTTACAGTGAAGTAAAAAGTCGATGATATTCTTTTTCGGCTAATGTTAAAAAACGAGCAGGATCATTTCCAGATTTAATCATAGATGCTATTATGCTACCTCCTGCACCAACACCTTCTTTTGCAAATCCTTGTGAAAATGCTTTGAGTCCGGAAAATTTGGAATTCTCTAGTCCTGGATTAACAGCTATTGCAGGAATATCTGCAATTTCAGAAACAAGAGATTTGAAATTTGCGCTGGGATCAGCAGTAATGTAAGAAGTGGTTCCGATAGCAGTATTTTGTTCATTAAATCCAATTTTTGAAGCAAAAGCTAAAACTGCAGTCATTTGAGTACCGCCTGCCAACATTACTTTAGTGACTTCAGATGCAGCACTCAACATTCCAGCTACAAAAGCAATCATTGGATCACCAACTTTAGATATAATATGATATGGATCATTGGAGGTTAATCGCTCTAATGCGGAATTAACAATTTGATTTTTTAGTTCAACAGGATTATTTGGAATACTAGAACTTACTTTAGCTTTGAATCCTAATCCTCTCAATACAGCCAGAGCAGTTGTAGTACCACCAGGAATGCTTTCTCCTATTATCAAGCAGTTAGTCATAGATGCAAGATTTCTTCCAACCATTCTTCCATAATCTACTGCTTGCGATACCTGAGAATCACTCATTGCAGAATCAACGGAAATATTTCTTCCATAGGATAAACCAGTTTGGATGAATGGTAATTGAGGTTGAATTTTACTTCCAGCATTAATCACAATATGAGGTATGCTACATGACTCCAAGGCAGTTTTAGTAAGTAGTGCAGGAGTTGGTTTACCATCAGGAGTCATTGGAATTTTAGCAATTGTCTTACAATAACCATAGTAAAGATACTCTGCGTCTGCTGGAGGAGTAAATTTTATCGAGTCTTTATCAGCGCCAGCAAATGTTATACCTGATATTTCACATGTTTCAGTATAAGATATTACAAGAGAGAATAAAAAATTTCCAGATTTAAGTGAGTCAACAAAATCATGAGCCTTGTTGATATTACCAAAAAATTCCAAATTATCTAAATATGTCATTGTCCCATCATTTCAACAAACTCTTGCTCAGTTCGCTTTTGCATGACAAGATTAGTTTTTTTCTCCTGACCTATTGTAGATATTAGAGAATGTCCATAATTATGCCCAGAATAAAGAATAAGATCATCATTTAACGAATAAAGAATATCAAAAAGACTATGATACAGTTCTTTTGCACTGCCTCCTGGTAGATCTACACGGCCACAATTTCCTACAAAAAGTGTATCACCAGAAAAAAATTTTCCGTCTCCAATCAAACACATGCTATCTTTAGAGTGACCAGGCGTATGCAAAACAGTCAATTTTGAATCTCCAAATTCAATTACATCACCATTTTTGACTGCTATATCATGTTTTAATTCAGATTTTTCATGTTGGATTATTTTTGCATTTGTAGATTTTACTATTCCCTCATTTCCCAATGTATGATCAAAATGATGATGGGTATTGATAATGTATTTTATTTTTAAATTATTTCGTGTTATGACTCGTTCAATTTGATCAAGATCCCATGATGGATCAATTATTATTCCTTCATTGGTGTTTTCGTCTTCGACAATATATGTGAAATTTTGCATGTTTCCTACTAGGATCTGATGAACTTTCATAGAACACCCTCTTCTGCCTCGGGTGGAATTCCTATCTTTTCTGCATATAATTCACCTGTCAAATCTTTTCTTTTTGGAATACCTTGTTTCATTTTATGAAATGTTACAGTCATATCAGATTTAACATAGATGTTTGCAGTTTCTCCAGTTTGTGGATCCAGTCCAGAGGGAACATCAACTGCAAACTTGAAACAGTTAGTATTATTGATGAATTTGATTGCAGATGCATATGGATCTTTGATTTCACCAGATATTCCAGTTCCTAGGATTGCATCGACAATAACATCTGGAACAAAATCATAATTAAAATTTTCACTTCCAAGTAACTTTACAGAAGGCATTTTTTCCAGAATCGACCAATTCCAAGAACTCTCTTCAGTCTTTATTTTATCAGGAGTTCCTAAAAGATGGACTGTTACTTTGGCACCATAACCAGCAAGATGTCTGGCCATTACCAGTCCATCACCACCGTTATTACCCATACCGACAAAAATTAAAATATTTTTTGATTCAATATTTCCTAATTTTTCAACCAGTCTTTTTACAGCAGCAGCTCCTGCATTTTCCATCATAAATTTTTTTAAAAAACCAATAGCATGTCCGTTATTTTCAATTTGATACATTTGATCTACAGTAATTTCCACAATTTACAAGAAAAACATTCCAAAATAAGAGCTTTGGCAAACGATTTAACCTAGATTTTATCCATATCTGGACATGACATTAAAAAATGTAAAACCATCTTTGAATAAAATTGCAAAATCTTTAACGGAAGTTCAAGATGCCCGAGAATTTTTGCTAAAAAATACTAGAGAAATAATAATTCTTTGTAGCAAATCCATCATCTCAGTACATAGTGGAGATATAAAATTAGCAAACAATAATCTCAGACAAGCAGATGTATTACTTAAAAAATATAAAAAAAAGGCTACACCAGATCTTTTAAGATATATGATTACTCCAGAGCAGGAGTTTGTGGAGGCAGCATCTTTAATTGCAATTGTTGAAAAAAAGGAAATTCCTTCAGAAATAAAATTAGGCGTGATGCCAGAATCATATGTTTTAGGATTAATGGATTGTGTGGGGGAATTAAAAAGAATGACTTTTGATAAAATTAGAATTGGCGATATAGATAATGCCTTAAGAGTTTTTGAGATAATGGAAAATTTGTATTTACATTTGTATCCATTTTCAATGTATGATAAAGTGCTAAAAGAAGCTAGAAGGAAAATGGATGTTGATCGTATTTTAGTTGATGATGTCAGAGGAGCAATAACAGAAGAAAAAAGACGTTCTGAATTAATCAAAGCATTAAACAAAATACAAAAATAGAATGTGTATAAAGTGAGATCAAATGCGGGTGGTGGGATTTGAACCCACGAACTCCTAAGAGACTAACCCCTCAAGCTAGCGCCTTTGGCCAGGCTGGGCGACACCCGCAAAGAAAATTTCTTGCATGGTTTTTATAATCCTTGATTACTTTTTTGTACGTATGTTAATTCCTGTAAGATGTTTTACTTGTGGAAACTTGATTGCTGATAAGTATGAAGAATATCAAAATAAAGTGAAATCTGGAGAAGATCCAGCTAAAGGATTAGATTCTTTGGGAATAAGCAGATATTGTTGCAGAAGAATGTTATTGACAACAGTTGAAACAATTCAACAAGTAATTCCATTTTATGAAGCAATACAGAGAAGACATCAAGAAGTCCAATCTGAATTAGAATAGTTTGTCAAAGATAACTTCCATTAAAGGACGTATCATTTACAATAGCCGCGGAAGTAAAACTATTGAAGTTGACATTATATCTGATAATAAATTTCTAGGTAGAGTATGTGCACCATCTGGAGCCAGTGTTGGAAAATACGAAGCAGTAAGTTTTCCAAATGAAAAACCTGAAGAGAGTTTAAAAGTATTAAATGAAAATCGTCAAAAATTCATCGGTCTAGAATCATCGGATCTTAAGACAATCCATGACACGTTAAGAAGTATTGATCAATCTACAAACTATGCAAAAATCGGTGGGGCACTAGCTTTTGCAGTAACTATTGCATCAATTGAATCGGCTTCAAAATCTTTAGACATACCATTATTTCAGATATTATCAAAAGAAGCATCTTTCAAATTTCCATTTCCATTAGGAAATATTTTAGGAGGTGGAGCCCATGCAGGACCTGGAACACCGGACATTCAGGAGATTTTAATTTGTGCCATAGGTGCAAAAACAATTCGAGATGCCATTGAAACAAATTTAGCGGTTCATAAAGAATTGAGGCGTATTTTAGAAAAGGAGGATCCTAGTTTTACCAATGGGCGTGGTGATGAAGGTGGGTGGGCACCGAAATTAAAAAATGAGATGGCATTAGAACTTTCAGCAAAAGCTTGTGAAAATTTAGGGTTTACGTTGGGAAAAGAAGTTGCATTAGGAGTTGATTTTGCATCATCTACTCAATGGAATGAAGAAAAACAAAAGTATGTTTACCAAAGAGGAGGTTTTGTCAATTCATCAGAAGAACAAATTGAATTTGCTGCAAACATTATTAAAAAATATAAATTAATTTATGCAGAAGATGCGGTTCATGAAGAAGCTTTTAACGACATGGCAGAATTAACTGCAAAATTTCCAGACACGTTAGTAACAGGAGACGATCTAACTGTTACCAATAAGGATATCCTAGTCAAAGCAATTAGTTTAAAATCTTGTAATGCCGCAATTCTCAAAGTCAACCAAGCGGGTAGCCTTTATGATGCCTTTGAATTTGCCAAAGTAGCGAATCAAAATAATATAAAATTAATCACATCACATAGATCTGGAGAATCAACTGATTCGCATATTTCTCATATAGGACTAGCAACAAAATCAAAAATGCTCAAAGTTGGCGTAGTTGGTGGAGAAAGAGTGGCAAAACTAAATGAGCTTATACGTCTATCAGAGCATGATTTAATATGCGGTATGGCAGAGATTTAAAATCGCTATGAGTGAACAAGCAGAATCCACAGATATTAAAAAGAAGATTCTATCGACAGGAATCAGGGTTGGAACACCTGTAAAAACAAAATTCATGACACCGTTTATCACAAAAGCTAGTCCTGAGGGGCTATACATGCTAGATATTGATATAACGTTAGAAAAAATCAAAACTGCAGCTAAATTCATCAATCGCCTTGGGACAGACAAACTCATTGTGTGTTCTGCCAGGCAATATGCAAATACCCCAATTGAGAAATTTTGTGAAATGCTAGGCTCTAAAAAATTATTAGGTAGATTCATGCCAGGTACTCTTACTAATCCATCATTACCATATTACATTGAACCAAAATTGGTTTTAATTTCTGATCCTCAAGTAGATGTCCAAGCAATAACTGAAGCAACCAATGCAGGTATTCCAGTAATTGGAATTTCAAATACGGATAACATTACATCGAAATTAGATGTAATTATTCCAGCAAATAATAGAGGGAGAAAGGCTCTTGCTACAGTTTATTGGTTATTGGTTCGTCAGATTCTCATAGAAAGAGGAGAGTTAAAAGAAGATGAACCGATGAAATACGAAATAGACGATTTTGAAACAAAGATAACGGAAGAGGAAATAGAGTAATGCAAATTAGAACACCGGCTGTAGCCGGAATGTTCTATTCCGGTGAAAAAAAAGAATTAAAAAAATCAATTAGAGATTGTTTTTTACATAAATTTGGTCCGGGTAAAATTCCACCGTCAAATATTCAAAAGAAAATTTTTGGAATTATTTGTCCACATGCAGGTTACATGTATTCAGGTCCCATTGCATGTCATTCATTTTATGAAATTTCTTCAAACTCCCCAGAATTATTCATAATTGTAGGCCCTAATCATTGGGGGATAGGAAGCAGTGTAGCTACTATGAAAGACTGTAAATGGCAAACTCCTCTTGGAGAAGTTGAAGTTGATTCTGAAACTGCAGAAGAAATTTCAAAAATAGCAAATGTTATAGAAATAGATAATTTTTCTCACTCAAGAGAACACAGTTTAGAAGTACAAATTCCAATATTGCAAGAAATGTACACAGATTTCAAAATAGTTCCCATTGCATTAATCAATCAAAGTAAAAAAGTTGCTCACCAAGTAGGTTTAGCAATGTCAAAAATTGCTAGAAAAAAGCAAGTCATGATTATTGGTTCTTCAGATTTTACACATTACGAACAAAATGAAGTTGCTCATGAACAAGATAAGGCGTTAATTGAGCCTATTTTAAAACTGGATGTTGATAAATTCTATGATGTTTTAGAAAAAAGAAATGTCAGTGCATGTGGATATGGTGCTATTGCATCAACGATGATTGCTTGTAAAGATCTTGGGGCAACAAAAGGAGAGTTGTTAAAATATGCTACAAGTGGAGACATTATGGGAGATAAGAGTTCTGTTGTCGGATATGGGTCGATTGTTTTCACTTGATGTCTAAAGCGTCTGCGCCAGGAAAGGCAATTCTTTTCGGGGAACATTTTGTTGTGTATGGAGTAAAAGCAATTCTGTGTGCTATTAACAAGAGAGTTACAGTAACTGCTGAAAAGATTCCTCAAAACAAAATTTTGATTAAATCAAATATTGGGGAATTAGATGCTCCTCTAAAAAAACCAATTTCAGAGATAAACTCTCCTCTAAAACCGTTTTATTATCTTGCAAATAAAATGATTGAGAAACATAATCAAAAAACAGGAATTAAGATTTTTGTAGAATCAGAAATTCCATTAGGAGTAGGATTAGGATCATCATCTGCGTGTTGTGTTGCAGGCGCAGCCTCAATATCCAGATTATTTGAAGAAACCAGTAAAGAGCAAATTTTAGAATTAGCTATAGAAGCAGAAAGAACTATTTTTGAAAATACATCAGGAGCAGATTGTACTGTTTGTACATTTGGAGGATTGATGGAGTATGACAAAAAAAGAGGTTTTTCGCAAATTGAATCAGATTCAAACTTTAATCTAGTAATCGCAAACTCCAACATCGAGCATTCAACAGATGTGGTAGTGTCAAATGTCGGACAATTCAAAGAAAAAAATGAGGAGAAGTTTTTGAATTTATGTCAAAAAGAATCAGAATTGGTTAAACAGGTTAGTATAATGTTGAAAAATAATGATTTGAGGGGATTGGGCAAATGTATGCATGACAATCAAAAATTTCTAGAAATTATAGGCATATCTAATGAGAAATTACGTGAGATGATAAAGATGGCAGAAGATACATCGTTTGGGGCAAAAATTACAGGTGCAGGCGGTGGTGGATGTATTATTGCTTTAACTGATGAGTCAAATTTAGAAAAAACCATCCTAAAATTAAGAGAGGGAAACTATGATTGCTTTTCTGTAAAAATTGATTTTAAAGGATTGGATACTTTTTAATGTACTAGATATTTGGTGACAGCATGATTATCATAAAATTGGGAGGCTCAATTATTACGAATAAAGAAAAACCAATCAGTCCTAGAAAAAAAGTTGTTGAAAATATTGTTAAAAATTTAAAAAAAATTAACGAGCCAATGATTGTTGTACATGGTGGTGGTTCTTATGGGCATTATTGGTCTGTAAAATATGATATGCACACTAAACCAAAAAAATATGATATGCATGGAGTAGCAATTGTTAAAAATTCAATGATTGAACTCAACAAAATAATTTTAGACATATTTACAAAAAATAAATTAAATCCATACTCTATTCCTCCAACTGATTTTATATCAGGAAACAAACCAATTATCAAGAAGATAAAAGAAATTGGAAATATTGCAAAATCAGGATTAATTCCAGTTACTTACGGAGATGTACTTTGGTATGGAAACAAAAAAACATACATTTTATCAGGAGATAAAATAACGACATATTTATCTAAAATCCTAAAACCGAGATTGATAATTTTTGTCTTAAATGAGGATGGAGTTTATTCAGATCTAAAAACTAAAAAATTAATCTATGAGCTAAAAGGAGAAAACCCGAAAATTTCTGAAAATAAAATGGATGTAACAGGAGGAATGACTAGAAAAATAGAAGAGGCAACAAACATTGCAAAGTTAGGCATGAATGTATTTTTTGTAAATGGCAACAAACCAGAAAGGATTGTGAAAGCGATTAAAAATAAGAAATATGAAGGAACATTGTTTAGAGGTAAAAGAAATGTCTGAAGAATATGTAATTTTAGTTGATGGAAATGATAATCCAATAGGTTCAGAGGAGAAAGTGAAATGTCATTTACCAAATGGAAAGCTTCACAGAGCATTTACAGCATTATTATTTGATGATAAGGGTAGGCTTGTCCTTACTAGGAGAGCCAAAGAGAAGATGTTATGGCCTGAAGACTGGGATGGAACAGTTGCTAGCCATCCAAGAGAAGGAGAGACGTATACATCATCAGCAGAGAGAAGAATGCCTGAAGAATTAGGAGTCTCATGTAAAATGGATTATTTGATGAAATTTGAGTATCACGTGCCATACAAAGACATAGGCTCTGAAAATGAGATATGTGGCACTCTAATTGGGATTGTAGATAAATCCACCAAATTTCAAATTGTTGAAGAAGAAATTGATCAAATCAAATGGCTTTCGGCAAATGAACTTCTTTCTGAAATTAAAAATAATCCAAAAATATATTGTCCATGGATGTTAATTGCATTGAAATTTCTAGACAAATCAGAAAAGAAAATGTTTGAAAAACATAAAGATATTTTATCATTGTGGATTAACCCAGAATTACAAAAAGAATTGCAAAAAGCAATCAAAGTTCATCTTTCAGAAGACAAATGGAGATTGGTTGAATGAAAAAATCAAAAACAATTGAAAAAAATGCAAGAATTGTAAACAGATACCTAAATTCCAAACTAAAAGGAAATCCCAAAATGCTTTATGATGCAGCAGCACATCTCATTGTTCATGGGGGGAAAAGACTTAGACCTCACATGGTGATAAAGAGTTGTCAAATTTTAGGTGGAACAATAACAACTGCAACACCAGCAGCTAGCGCAGTAGAAATGATTCATAATTTTACTTTGGTTCATGACGACATTATGGATAATGATGAAATGCGTCACGGTGTACCTACAGTTCATAAAAAATTTGGAATGCCCATTGCAATACTAGCAGGTGATGTATTATTTTCAAAGGCATATCAAATAATCTCAGATTCAAAATTATCTAATGATGCAAAAGTACAACTAGTTTCAAGATTAGCAAAAGCATGTGTAGATGTATGTGAAGGTCAATTATTAGATGTAAAAATGGCCGAAGAGAAAAGAATTCCTACACAAAAAGAGTACATTGCAATGATTGGAAAAAAAACTGCTGCGTTATTTGATGTATCATGTTCAATGGGTGCAATTTGTGCTACAAATAATCAAAAAGATATTTCAAATTTATCAAATTTTGGAAAAAGTTTGGGAATTGCTTTTCAAATTACAGATGATCTTATTGGAGTAATGGGAGATCCAAAAATTACAAAAAAACCTGTTGGAAATGATCTAAGAGAGGGCAAGAAATCACTTCCAATTCTTATGGCAATAAAATCATCCAAAGGGAATGACAGAAAAGTGATCCTCAAAGCATTTGGAAATTCAAAAGCAACTAAAAAGGACCTAAAAAACGCAGTAGATGTGATTCGTTCACTTGGGATAGAAGAAGAAGTAAGAACACAGGCTCTAAAATATGCAGAAATGGCAAAAAAATCACTTTCCGAATATTCCGGTTCTGCTAAAACAGAATTAACAGATCTTTTAGATTTTGTGGTAAGAAGGAGTCTATAATTTGGATGAAGAGATTAGAAAAGAAATTAGAAAAATAGCACTACAAAATGCATTTGAACACGAAGGAAAAACTCAAGATAAAATTGTATTAGCAAAAATTCTTGGAACCAAACCAGAATTTAGAGATAAGGCAAAAGAAATCATCGTAGATATTGCAGAAATTGTTTCTTCAATAAATAAAATTTCATTTGATGAGCAAAAAAAGGAAATAGAAGAAAATTTTCCAGATATTCTAATCCCAAAGGAAAAAATTGAGGAGAGAGAAGGATTACCTCCATTAAAAGGAGCAGAACAAGGAAAAGTCATAACAAGATTCCCACCAGAACCTAATGGATATCCACACATAGGACATGCTAAGGCAGCTATCATTAATGCAGAGTATGCAAAAATGTATGGGGGCAAATTTATCTTAAGAATGGATGACACAAATCCAGAAGCTGAAAGAATGGAGTATCATGCAGCAATCAAAGTTGGACTAGACTGGTTAGGAATAAAATTCGACATAATAAAAAATACTTCAGACGATATGGAAATATTTTATAAAAAAGGAATTGAGTTAATCAATTCTGGAAAAGCTTACGTCTGTATTTGTAAGAGAGAAGATATTAGCAATAATAGAAAAGAAAGAATAGCATGCAAATGTAGTAGAGGAGATATCAAGCAAAATATCAAAGGATGGGAAAAAATGTTTGACAAATTTAAACCGGGAGATGCAATCATAAGATTTCGAGGGGATATGACTGCAGATAATGCAGTAATGCGAGATCCAGTATTATTTAGAATAATTGATGAAAAACACTATACTTTAGGAAACAAATATCGAGTATGGCCAAGCTATGATTTTGCAGTAGCAATCGAAGATAGTATTGATGGGGTTACTCATGCATTTCGTTCAAAAGAATTTGAACTAAGAAAGGAGCTAATTGATGCAATTTTAGACGCTCTAAAAATGCGAAAGCCGTATCAAGACTTCTTTTCCAGGCTCGAATTCAAGGGAATGCCAATTTCTAAGAGAATCCTAAAGCCATTGATAGAGGAAGGAAAAGTATCATGGTATGATGATCCAAGATTACCTACTTTGGAATCACTCAAAAGAAGAGGAATCAAGCCAGAAGCAATAAAAAAATTCATTTTGTCTTTAGGATTAACTAAAGCAAACACACTTGCACCATTTGATGCACTTGAATCATTTAATAGAAAATTTGTTGATGCGGATAGCATCAGATTGTTTATGGTGAATAAACCAAAAAAACTTAGAATAAAAAAACTACCATTTCCGTTTGTAGAAATTTCAAATCATCCAGTAAAAGATATTGGAAAAAGAAAAATCGATTTGGATGAAAATATATACATTTCAGGAGAAGATGCAGAAAACATCAAAGAAGGAACTCAAATCAGACTATTAGGATTAGGCAATGTAATGATATCAAAAATTAGTGATGTATTAGAAGGAGAGTTTATAGAAAATGGAGATATGATAAATGTACAAAAAATTCAATGGGTTCCTCAAAAAAATGCTCACATAATTAAAATTCTTATTCCAAAACAATTGTTTATTGATGATAAATTCAACGAAAATAGTTTAGAAGAGTTGGAGGTTTATACAGAACCGTATTATTTACAATTAAAAGATGGTGAAGAAATTCAATTTGTCAGATTCGGGTATTGTAGAAAAGATTCTCAAAATCAAGCAATTTTTACACATAAGTGAATGAAATTATGAAAATAGCACGACTATTACATGAAAATAGTGAGACATACGGTTTTGTGAAAGGAGATAAGATCGCTACAAAAGATGAAATTACTTATCAAACAGGAGTTCCAATTCCTCAAAGTATCAAAGATTTTCTTTTTGATGGATGGTATGATGAAATCAAAGACAAAATAGATACTTTACCATACAAAGAAGATATTTCAAAATTCAAATTGCTAAGTCCGATTCCAAATCCAAATAAGATTATCTGTTTAGCTTTTAATTACATTGATCATGCCAAAGAACAGAATTTAGCACCCCCTGAAGAACCGGCAATAGTTCTAAAACCCAGAACAACTCTAAACGGGACAGACTCAGATATTGTTTGTCCAGATTTTGTGACTCAGTTAGATTACGAGGTAGAATTAGCCTTGATAATAGGCAAAAATTGCAAAAATATCAACGAGGAACAAGCCAAAGAAGCAATATTTGGATATATGATTTTAAATGATGTTTCAGCAAGAGATATTCAATTTAAAGATAAACAATTTACACGAGGAAAAAGTTTCGATACATTCGCACCATCTGGACCATGGATAACAACAGTGGATGAAATCA
This sequence comes from Nitrosarchaeum sp., assembly GCA_021414365.1. Taxonomy (GTDB): domain Archaea; phylum Thermoproteota; class Nitrososphaeria; order Nitrososphaerales; family Nitrosopumilaceae; genus Nitrosarchaeum. Next base: position 64,842 of record JAIOOR010000003.1, on the reverse strand, counting down.
AAGATCCACAGAATTTAAAATTAACAACTAAGATTAACGGAGAACTACGACAAAACTCATCTACAAATAACATGTTCATAAAAATACCAGAAATAGTGTCTAAATTAAGTAAAGTGATGACTCTTGAAAAAGGAGACATCGTTTCAACTGGAACACCTGCAGGAGTTATGTTAAACAAGCCAAATGCAGTGTTTCTTAAAAATGGCGATAAAATAGAAATGGAGATTGAAAAATTAGGAATTTTAAAAAATACAATAAAATTTGTTAATGAGTGTTAGTGTAAAAACTTCTTCATTAAATTAAATGCAATTTTATGTTCTAGAGTATTTGTCAAAGGTAATTTTTCTTTAGTTAAGATTTGTATTTTTTGATAATTTTTTTCTGCTCCAAAATTTTGGATGTATGAAATAAGCTCCAAAGTGTTGATTTGTGAACCAGAAGATAAAGTCACAATCAAAGTTTTATCAAAATGTTCTGAATCAGAAAGAATAGCTATTGAAATATCACCAGAATCGTCTGAAAAAATAATTTTATTTTGATCACATAATGAAAGCGATGTCTCTTTATCTAAAACTAACCATCTCCATGATTTTACATAGTGAGAAATTTTTGTCTGATTAAGATTTTTTGCAAATTGAATTTTATGATTATTATTAATTTGAGGTAAAAGAGAATAAAAATTCCATGTTTGAAATATTTTATAATTAAGATTTTTAGCCATTAGAAGTGACGATAGATTTTCAGTATCAATTAGCATGAATGAAAAAGAGGCATGTTTTTCTTTAGAGATTAATTCGACGTATTTGATTAATTTTGAAGCTAATCCTTGTCTACGAAAATCAGAGTTTATTCTAATTCCTTCAATCCATACTTGATTTTCGGAGAAAAACGTATGACATATGCCAATAGGATTTGGATTTTCAACAACAAACAGGCCACCCTCAGATATCCAATAGTCCCAGACATATTCAATGTAATCACCCCATGAAAATGTATTTTTACAAAAATTCAATACTTTAGATTTATCAGAATTTCTAGCATCTCGAATCATTGGTTCCATATACGAAAAAATATTAAGAATGATAGACTAAAAACCATAATGGGTAAAATAATAGCCGGAAAAACATCTGATATTATTCCTGGAAAAATGATTAAAGTATCTGTGGATGGTAAAGAGGTAATGGTTGCAAATATTGATGGTGTTTATTGTGCCACGGATGATTCTTGTACTCATTCAGGAGCAAGTCTTTCGGAAGGAAAATTGGATGGATGTAATGTAATTTGCGGATGGCATAAAGCTGAATTTGATTGTAAAACAGGTAAATTAGTTAAATTTCCCGCTAAAATTAGAGATTTAGCATCATACAATGTTTCTGTAGAATCAGATAACGTGTTTGTAGAGATGTGACTATATACTTCAAATTGTGAATAAATGGTGTAAAAAATGGCTGACGATAAACAAAACAAAGAAACAATGAGGGAAGCAATAGAAACATTAAATCAAATTACTACAAATCATTCTACACCAAAGACAATTAAAAAAGCCATCACAGACATAATAACAGATTTGAATAATGAGGAATATTCCTTATCGGTAAGAGCCAACAATACAATTAGTTTGTTAGATGATGTAACACAAGATCCTAACATGCCTTCGTATGTAAGAACACAATTATGGCAAGCAGTATCAAAACTTGAAAGCATAAGGGAATAAATTCAACATTTATTTAATTTCAATATTGAAAATAGAAGAGTATCTAAAATTACTACCAGAAAACATAGTCAATGGTGAAGATGTACAATTACCAGATAAATCATTTAGAGAGATTTTTAATTTTTTAAATTTAGGAAAATTGGATATTTTTTATCATCTTGGGTGTGGGGATGGAAAAGGAATTGCATTAGCTTTAAAAGAATATAACGTAAAAAGAGCCGTCGGCATAGATAATAATCTAGATAAGATCAGACTAGCAAAAGAGACTCTAAATCAGGAAGATCTTTTAGGAGAATTAATCTGTAAAGACATTCAGAATGCGGATATTTCAGATGCCACAGTGATTTTGTTTTGGTTTACTGATGAAGAAATTATTAATCACATGATGAATAAATTCAAAGATCTAAAACCAGGTACAAAAATAATAACAATTTGGGGACCTCTACCAAATTGTATTCCTGAAAAAGTAGAATTCCCATACATAATTAACCAAACTCCTTTCAGAAAAGCAAATAGCTTACAGGAACAAGTCTTGGCAGTTTTTGGAGTAAAATGTGTAAATTTTGTAACTGCGTGGGAATTTGCTGAGAGATATACAAAAGCAATTAGTACACCTGAGATTGGAAATGATAGATTCTTAACAATCATTCAGACTCTAATAATTTGGATTAACGCTAAAAATTTAGGAGTCTCTTGCGGAGAAGAAATTCCTGAATCCATTCAGACTTACATAGACATCATGAAAACACATTTTGATATAGATTTTGGACATCTTTTAAAATAATTATGGAATCCTTTTATTTTGTGTTAACCATATACAATCATGATAGATAGAATAAACATCAATGTATCTGCCATAGATTATGATAAAACAAGCAAGGCAATATCACATCAGCTTACTCTGTTAGAAGAAATGGTTCATGGTCAAGAAGATTTTGTAATGACGGATTCGGAATTTGCTTTTGGATGGCATTTTTTTGTTGTAAGTGTCAACAAAGCACTAGTAGAAAAGCTAGTTGATCAGATGGGATTAGATTTTGATAAATTAAAAGGAAAGGGAATGGAAAAAAAATTTCTCACATGGCTTACAAACAAGATAGAAGGCAAGACTCCACGATTCAAACTAGCCATTAAAGAAGAAATGGAATCTAGCAAATACGGTATTTTTTAAAAATTATGTAGGCCCTCGAGGGGAATCGAACCCCTGTCCGGGGATCCACAGTCCCCTATACTAGCCACTGTACTACGAGGGCCACAAAAATAAAAAATCGTTTATCCTGTAATAATCTTTGATTTTAATATAACAAGAATGAGCCTGTAGATTTATTATTAAGCAGTTGAAATTACAATCATGAGATTTTGGTGGATAGCCATGGCAATAACCGTTGGACTCACATGGGTTGGAGTTAATTACTTACTTCCATGGATGAAATAATCTGAAAGTCATCAAATAATTAATTCTAATTGAATTGTGAGAATCTGTTATCAATAAATCGATCGCTTTAAATTTGTTGGAACAGGTTTCCATTCAACATGAAAAAGGGATTCATTACTAATCGATTACATGTTGGAAAAAAACCAGTTGGAATAACCGTAGCTCGAAGTGTAGAAACAATTCAAGGTAAAAAATTTCAATGGATTGATTTACAAAATCCAGATAGAAGTGATATTGAAAAATTAGCTTTGCAGCATCATTGGAATACATTAAATATTGAAGACTGTATGACTAAATCTGAACTACCAAAATTAGATAGTTATGATGATCATTTCTTTGTAATATTGCATTTTCCTTCATTATTACGACAACCTGGAATTTCAAGAAACAGTCAGCTTTCAATATTTGTAGGGAGGGATTTTCTAGTTACTATCCATCAAGGTGATTTAAAACCACTGGTAGATTTAATGAATATTTGTAAAAACGATTTGGATCAACATAGAAAAGAAAGATTACTTGGAAAATCAACAGGAAATCTACTACATGAAATAATAGACATTTTGGTAGATGATCTGTTACATATATCAAGAAAGGTAATTGCAAATTTAGATGACCTTGAAGACGAAGTGTTTGATGAGACAAAATCAGTGGCAAGAAGCATTGCATTACTTAGAAGAGATATTAACAGTATGAGAAGAATAGTAAACCCATTAAAAAAATTCGTATTAGAGATTGCTAAAAATATCAAAAGATTTTCAGATGAGGAAGATCTTTCATTATATTTTGACGATGTAATTGATCACATTGACAAAGTTATTGAGACTCTTGAAGAGTCTAGAGAAACAATGGAAATTTACAAAGATACAGATTTCATGCTCAGTACCGAAAAAACAAACAAAATACTCGCAGTGTTAACAATAATTTTCACATTTTCAATTCCTGGAACAGCTGTTGCAACATTTTATGGGATGAACGTAACTTTACCAGGTGGAATTACAGATATTCATAATACTTCAACGTTTTTGGGACCTTATACTTCATTCATAATATTAATTCTGGTAGCATTAATACCAGTAGCATTAATGTTTATTTATTTTAGAAAACTCGGTTGGATTAGTAATTAAAATTACTAATCAGATAATTTTTCATGTAGACTGACTTTTACTTTAGTTAAAGACAATTCTAAATTATCAGGTATTATAATCAGTAATCCTGAATTTTTCCCCACATTATTACAAATACCACTAAAACTATAATGATTAATTGCAAAGCATCCTTTTTGTTCATAAGAGATAAAAGAATTATCATCTAGATAATTGTGTAATTCAGTTTCTGACGGTACAAAATAAACGTCAAATGCAGTGTTTTTGTCATTTATTGAAACTGCAAATTCATAAGAAGTCGAATCTTTTGAAGTACAAACAGGTATGAATTGAGCATATCCTTGCTTTATTATTTCTGCTTGCTTTTCTAAATTGTATTTATCATTTGGAATATTTGGATAAATTGAAATGTAAGGATCATTATTTAATTGAGTTCCTTGTAGTACTTCGATTCCATTACGAACACTATCAACTGTGTATCTATAGAGAGGTGGTTTCCAACTAGATTCACAATTACTAAATCCATGTTTTAATTCAACAAATGATTTTTGCTTTTGATATTCTAGTTGATTAGAGTTATAATCTGTAATTACAGGGTTGTCTAAATAATCATAGTTTAATTCTTTAGTTTGTGAATTATTAGGGTTTGACCACACGTTTGTAATATCATATAGTATACTTCCAGGATAGCTTTTCCATTCAGGTTGAAAATGAACATAGACAGAGTATTTGTTAATAGCCTGACCATAAGGAGAACTAAATATAGAATCCCCAAAAGATTCGTTAACAAAAATAAGAATAACAGCAATTATGGGAAGTAAGAAATACAGTTTATTTTTTTTAACCACATACAATCACAATTCTATAGAAGTTATGAAGGTATCAAAATATCTAATTGGATTAGCACAATAATTAATTGAATATCCCATATTTCTCAAAATATAATTGCTCATAATAAAATGAGCTTAAATAAATACAAGATAAAATAATAGCAATTATGGGAAAAATTAGAATTAGAACAGGTAGAGGTACTGGAACCAGGGAAGTAGATGATGGAGAAAAATCTTGGGCGGGAGACGCATACAAAAAAATCCAAGAGGAAAAGAAAAAACAAGCGGCAAATAGAATGGTTCACACAGGTAGAGGTACTGGTGCAAAAAGATTAGGCGATTTGCCAGATGTAAAACCAAGACCTTCAACTGAAGGAATGACCAGAATTACAGGTAGAGGCACTGGTTCAAGAAAGAGCACAAATAAAGGATCATAAAACCTCATTTTTCATTTTTAAATACATCATTAGTACATACTATTCAAAAAATATAGGGAATAGTGTGAAAAACATCTTTAATTATCAATACAATTTTGTATCTTTATGAAAAAAATTAAAAATATACTAGTTCCACTTGACGGTTCAAAATCATCTCTGAGAGGATTGAAATTGGCTTCAATCATTGCAAAACCAATAGATGCAAAAATTATAGGCATAAATGTTGTCAGATATTCTCTAGGATTTCAATTTCCAGTTTCATCTGAAATAAAGCAGAAACAGATCAAAGGAGCTGAAGCAATAATTATAGAGGCTCAAAAGAGTTTAAAAGAAAATAGGGTTTCATTTGCGGGAAAAATCCTAAAAGGAGAAAACATAGGTAAAACAATTAATGATTTTTTAAAAGAGGGGAAATTTGATTTAATCATAATAGGTTCAAGAGGACCGGATCCAGCTTCAGAAGTATTTCTTGGAAGTGTTTCAAATTATTTACTTCATAAATCAAAGATACCAATTACTATAGTAAAATAATTCATAGAAAAAAATCACAAAAATAGAATTATAGATTTTAATTTTTATGTTAGATTCCTGCTTTTAGTTTTTTCCAGTCAGACAGGAAATTTTCTAATCCAATATCAGTAAGAGGGTGTTGCAACATTTTATCTAAAACTGCAGGAGGTAAAGTGACAACATGAGCTCCAATTTTTGCAGCCTCAACAACATGCATTGGATGGCGAATGCTTGCAACTAGAATTTGTGTTCCAAAATTATAGTTATCAAATATTTTTTTAATATCTTGAATCAAAGACATTCCATCTTGACCAACATCATCCAATCTTCCAATAAATGGACTGACATATTTTGCGCCTGATTTTGCTGCAAGTAATGCTTGATTTGGAGAAAAAACCAATGTGACATTTACAGGTATTCCTTGTGATGAAAGGTATTTGCATGCTTTCAAACCATCAGGAGTCATTGGAACTTTGACAATGACATTTTCACCGTATTGACGTAAACGTTTACCTTCTTCGATCATTCCAGAATATTGAGTACTTACAACTTCCAGACTAACATCGCCTTTGATGATTTTTGTAATTTCTTCCATGACCTTTTTTGGATCACCACCTTCTTTAGACATTAATGAAGGATTTGTGGTAATTCCATCTAACAATCCCATATCATTGAATTTTCGAATTGCTTCTAAATTTGCAGTGTCAAGAAAAATTTTCATAATTTTCTACTCCTTATTTCTTTGACTTGTTTTGCCATATTAAAAGATGTTATTCCATGTTTTTCTAAAAGCATAGGAATCTCGTTATCTCTAGCAGATTCACCAAACATGTCTTGAGCGCCTATTCGTTTTATCGGTACTGGGTATCTCTCAGAAACAGATTCTGCAACTGCAGAACCCATACCTCCCATAATATTGTGTTCTTCGCAGGTAACTATACATCCAGTTTCTCTTGCTGCTTTTTCCAAAAGTTCAGCATCAATTGGTTTTATTGAAAATATATCTAAAACTCTACAAGAAATTCCTTCTTGTTGTAAGGATTCAGCCGCTTCAAGAGCCATTCTTACTGTTATCCCACAAGCAGCTATTGTACAATCAGAGCCATCACGAATTGTAATTCCCTTACCAGTTTGGAAATCTTGAGATTCAGAATGGACTACAGGGGTATTTGATCTTGCCATTCGCATATAAAATGGACCATATTCGTTTGCCATTAATCTAGTTAATTTTGAAACTGCAAAAGTATCAGCAGGTATGAATACACGAAAATTTGGAATTACCCTCATAATTGCAATATCTTCAATTTGCTGATGAGAACCACCATCAGGTCCAACAGATAATCCACCATGAGAGACAACTAATTTTACATTAAGGCCTTTTTTGTTATTAGGAGATGGGTAAGCAATGCCATTTCGTATTTGATCAACAGCACGTCCAGGTAAGAATATTGCATAAGTGCTGGCAAAGGATATTTTTCCAGAAGCGGCAAGACCAGCAGATATTGAAACCAAATTTGCTTCTGCGATTCCTACATTGAAGAATCTATTTGGGAACAGCTTACCAAATCCAGAAGTTTTTAGAGAATCAGTTGTGTCAGCACCGAGAACCACTATGTTTGGGTTTTCTCTTCCAAGTTCAATTAGAGTTTTTGAGTACTCTGAACGCATGTCGGTCATTATAGGAGGATTCAAAGATAACCTGCCTCTTCTGCTATTTTCTTAATTTGTTCATGTTTTTCACCAACTATGTGTAGTCCAATCCATTTCTTTACAAGATCATGACCTCCCAGTTCATTTGCCTTATCAATCAAGATTTTTCGTTTAGTTTTAAGAACTTGATTCCTAAAATCTCTGATTGCAGTACGTACATCTGGTTTTCCAATAATTGCACTGCCACCCACAAAAGATCTAGCACCATCTATAAAACAGGAGCCAATATTGTCCAAAGTTACACCACCGTCAGCTTCAATGCAGCCTGAAAACTTTTGTTCATTTAGAATTATATTTAATTTATTCATTTTTTCATGGGTTTCTTCAATGTACTTTTGACCTGATTTTCCAGGAACGACAGACATCACAATGAGTTGATCAAGTGAAGATATGAATTTGTAAGACCAATGAGGAAGTTCAGTGCCAGGATTAATTGCAAGACCAACTCCAACTTGATTATTTTTTAACAAATCATGAATTTCACCAAAGCTTGATCCATCACAAACTTCTGCATGAACTGTAATAATATCACATCCTGCTTCAACATATTCTTTAACATGTTTTACAGGTTCATTAATCATTAAATGAGCATCAAATGGAATTACAGTCAGAGATCGTAGTTCCTTTATTTTTCTATGATCAAAAGTTTTAGTTTGAACAAATTGTCCATCCATTACATCAAGATGAATATAATCGGCTCTTCCTGCAACACATCTTTTTACTTCATTTTCTAGATTTGTCATATCACCTGCAATGATTGACGGTGCAATCATAAACTGAGAATCAAGTTCTAAATTAATTAATGGCAATACATCAGAATCAGGAGCTTTTCCATGCCATTGTGGATTATCTTCCATATGTTCAACACCTTTTCCTTTAATTGTTCTAGCGATGATTATTGATGGGATACCTTTTGTTGAATTTGCTTTAGTAATTGCAGCGTCAATTTGTTCAATCCTATGTCCATCGATTTCAATTACATTCCAACCAAATGATCTCCATTTATCACCAGTTTTCCATCTTGATGCGTCTTTCCACATTTCAGAAATATCATCACCCTCCAACTTTTCATCTAAAGGCATAATTTTTTCAGTGTAAGAATCTTGTTGGATAAAATTTCTATCTAAAAAAGCTGTAAGATTATCTACCTTGTATTTTGCAGCAGTCATTGCAGCTTCCCATACTTGTCCTTCATCAGATTCACCATCACCCATTATAGTATAGACATGATGACTTTTGCCATCAATTTTTGCAGCAAGTGCAACCCCGATAGAATAAGATAATCCAGTTCCCAAAGAACCTCCACAAAATTCAACCCCAGGACATTTTAGATCAGGATGTCCCTGTAATTTACTACCAAATTTTCTTAAAGTTTCAAGTTCAGATTCTGGAAAATAGCCTGCAACAGCCATATTTGAAAACAAACCAGGTGCAGCGTGTCCTTTAGACAAGATTAATCGATCTCGTTTGTCCCATTGTGGATTTTTAGGATCATATTGCAAATGTTTGTAAAATAAGCAACCTAAAATTTCAGCCATTGAAAAAGAACCTCCGGGATGACCGGAACCAGCATTATTTGTTGCTTGAATAACTAATTTACGAGCACGTAGAACATTTTTCTTGATTTGATAATAATTAAGCCCCATTTCTAAATTACAACACTTTGCAATTTTAATAAAAATCTATTTCTGTAAAATTTTAATCTGGTGTATACTAAGTGGTATTATGGATATCAAAGAGACAATACCAATAGTAGTATATGACAATCAATGTTATTTGTGTGTAAAATTTGCAAAAACAGTTGAATTTCTTACCAGAGGCAATTTAACAATGATTGGTCACTATTCAGAAATCGGTGAAAAACTTAGAAAAACAACTTTGGGAGAATCAGCATTAGAAATGTTTTGGTTAATAGATAACAAAACAGCATTTGGTGGTAGAGCTGCACTTTTACCATTGATTAAAGTAATCATTACAACAAAAAAGAAAAAAATGAACAAAATTAAAGTGGATGAAAAATGTCAACAAGAATGTAAAACAGTAATATCAGTTTTTATAAGATCTGCAAGTTTATTCTCAAATAGTAAAAAAATAGATCTCTAGTAAATCTAAATAATAGATCAAAACTCATCGATATATCGATGAAAATAAGAGTAGACGGTGAAAATAATACTAAGAAAACAACCATGCTTTGTGGATTTGTCTTAGAAGATTCAGATAAAATATTAGGATTAAATAAAATAGATTCCAAAATTATTCCATTAATAAAACAATCAATAAATGATATGGGTGGAATATTTGGAAAAATAGTAATAATTCCTATTGCATCTAAAACAACATCACAAAGAATACTATTAGCAGGATTAGGTAAAAAAGAGAAATTCAATAATGATACCATAAGATTTGTTTCAGGTAAAATTGCTCAAAAAGCTAGAGAGTTAAAGCTAAAAGAATTTACCATAGTAGCTCCTCCAAGTTCTATAATTGAATCTATTTCATCAGTATCTCAAATTGTTGAAGGATGTAAAATGTCTCTTTACAAATTTGAAAAATATAAATCAAAAAAAGAAAACAACATTCCAGATCTCACTATTTTAGTTTCTAAATCAGATAAGATTTCAAAAGCAATAAAAATTGCAAGTATTATTTCTGACGGAGTTCTATATACAAAAGACATTGCAAATCTGCCGCCAAACGAATGCATACCTTCAACACTGGCGAATTTTTCAAGGAATATATCAAAAAAGAACAATATGAAATGTAACGTTATTTCAAAAAAAGATCTCTTAAAGAAAGGATTTGGGGGAATTATTGCAGTAGGGCAAGGAAGTAAAAATGAACCTAAACTAATAGCGTTAGAGTACAATGGTGGAACTAAAAATGAAAAACCGATTGTATTAGTTGGTAAGGCAGTAACGTTTGACACGGGTGGAATTTCATTAAAGCCTGGTGAAAAAATGGATGAGATGAAATTTGATAAATGTGGTGGATGCACGGTTATAGGAATAATGAAAGCGGTTTCAGAATTAAAATTGCCAATTAATCTAGTAGGAATTATTCCATCAGTTGAAAATATGCCAAGTGGGGAATCGTATAGACCTGGAGATATTATAAAATTATACAACGGAAAAACTGCAGAGATATTAAACACAGATGCGGAAGGCAGAATAATTTTAGCAGACGCATTATCATTTGGAGAAAAACAGTATTCACCAAAAGCAATTATTGATTTTGCAACATTAACTGGAGCTTGTATAATTGCATTAGGTACAAACGTAGCAGGTATGATTTCAAATAATGATAAATTAACACAGAAAATCAAAGAATCTTCAAAAAGAACAACAGAAGAGGTTTGGGAGCTTCCATTAAATGATGACTATATGGACATGATAAAATCAGATGTTGCAGATATGAAAAACGTTGGAATTGGAAGAGCCGCAGGCACAATTACCGCTGCAGCATTTTTAAGAAATGCAATTAGAGACACACCTTGGGTTCATATCGATATTGCAGGTGTCGCATGGACACAGGTAGCAACAAAAGACAAACCCTATAATCCAAAAGGAGCTACAGGTTTTGGAGTAAGATTGATTTTAGATTACTTACAAAATATTTAAATTCAAAAATACAAATTGTTCAATATCAGTTCTGAAAATCAGTTTCTATATTATTATACAAAAATAACATCAATAACACATGACAAAAGAAAGTTCCTGTCATTGTAATGATATACGTCATACAGGTCACGATTACATTCACTACAAGCACGTGGGGAGTCAGTGCATACATCCAGATGGTTACATACATAATATTGGAGAAAAATAATGACTGTTGAAAATGCAATTATGCGATTAAGTGATCTCATAATGGAACGTGAGGAGCTAACAGAGTTAATTCAAAAAGAATTGAAATACAACATATCAGAAAGTGCTAAAACAAGTGTAATTGCAACTGTTGATTTTCTAAAAGATGAGATAGCAACACTTAGGGATATTTTAAAAGAATTAGATTAGTAACCCCTGCTGTTCCTGTCTGGTTTATCGGTATTTGGATTTCTAAAACCATGTTTATCCATCATATGATTTAGAAATCGAATATCATCTGAAAATTGCTGTCCACAGACAACGCAGTTAACCATAATTAAAATACAAACCACAAAGTCCATATTAAAAGATTGATTGTAAACAGAATAGAAATGCCAGCACTGTTGCTTCCCAAGAGCTCTCGCATCTTAGTAGCACAACAGCGACGATAGGTTTGACTTCCAAGTTCGGAATGGGATTGGGTCGCACCCTAACGCTATGGCCGGCTTGAACAATGTTGACAAATTCTCATCTATTAAGGTAACGCCTTATTTTAGACAGTTAAAAAGAGGTATAAAGCAAGGAATAATCGAATTACGACATGACGCATAGAGTAGCAGTATTAGATATGGACCTTTGTCAGCCTAAGAAATGTGGTTTAGAGTGCATAAAGTATTGTCCAGTCAACAAATCTGGGGCTGATTGCATTGTATTAAACGAAGAAACAAAAAAGGCCCAAATCGATGAAGATGTTTGTAATGGATGTGGTATTTGTGTAAAAGTATGTCCATTTGAAGCAATAACTATTGTTAATTTAGCATCAGAATTAGCATCAGATAAAATTCATCAATATGGTCCAAATTCATTTCGATTATACAAATTACCTACGCCGAGAAAAGGAGAAGTTGTTGGACTATTAGGTAGAAACGGAATGGGAAAAAGTACTGTAGTAAATATTCTATCTGGAAATTTAAAACCAAATTTGGGAAGATATGAAAATCCACCAGAATGGGATGAAATTTTAAAATATTATAGTGGAACTGAATTAAAATCTCATTTTGAAAAAATCAAAAATAAACAAGTTCATGCAGCAATTAAACCACAACAAGTACATCATGTGGCACAAACGTTTGATGGAACTGGAAAAGAGTTAATTGAAAAATATGATGAGCGTGGAATATCAAGAGAATTAATCAAAGAATTGGGATTAGAAAATTCAATGGAACAAAATCTCAAAGAGCTTAGCGGAGGAGAGCTTCAAAGATTAGCTATAGCAGCTGTTGCATCAAAAGACTCAGAATTTTACTTTTTTGATGAACCTTCATCTTATAATGATGTTTTTCAAAGAAAAAGTGTAGCAAGAGTAATTCAAAGTTTAGCCAAGATTGGAAAAAGTGTAATGGTTGTAGAACATGATTTAACATTACTTGATTTTCTTAGTGATTATATCGAAGTGCTTTATGGAGAACCTGCAGCATATGGAATAGTTTCTAGTGTATTATCAACAAAAATTGGAATCAATGTTTTCCTTGACGGTTATCTGCCAACAGAAAATGTTAGATTCAGAGATAAGAAATTTTCTTTTGATGTATCTTCTTCATCTACTAATGAGTTTCAGGAGGGAAGTGAAATTATGTCATACCCAAAACTAGAGAAAAAATATGCATCATTTTCAGTTACTATTGAGCCTGGTAGAGTAAGAAAAGGAGAAGTATTGGGAATAATGGGTGCAAATGCACTTGGAAAAACAACCCTGATGAAAATGATTGCAGGCGTAGAAAAACCAGATTTAGGAAATATTGATAAAAAAATAAAAATTGCATACAAACCACAATATCTTCAAAATGATATTGATGCTGAAGTCATTGTTCTGCTAGAAAAAGCAAATGGAAATTCAATTGAAGGAAGTCAGGAAGAAGAGCAAATTTTAGAACCATTAAAAATTAAAAAACTATACAATAAATCAATAAAGAATTTATCAGGAGGGGAATTACAAAAAATTTCAGTAGCTTCCTGTCTTTTACAAAAAGTGGATCTTTATGCATTAGATGAACCATCTGCATTCTTAGATGTTGAAGATAGAATAACTATTGCAAAATTTTTACAAAAATTTGTTAGATCATTTGGAAAAACTGCCATTGTAATTGATCATGACATACAATTGATGGATCTTATATCAGACTCTATGATAATTTTTGAGGGAGTATCTGGATTATCTGGACATGCAACATCTCCAATGCCAAAAGCAGATGCAATGAACAGATTCTTAAAATCTCTGGACATATCATTTAGAAGAGATGAAAAAAGTATGAGACCACGTGTAAACAAATTAGAAAGTAGATTGGATAAAGAACAAAAAAGCTCAGGAAATTTCTATTACAAAAATTGACACGGATGCTAAAAAAGTCATTGGAAAATATACTTACCCCACAAGAAAGTCAAGAACTGATTTCATCGTTTGATCAAATTGGAGATATAATCATTGTAAGAATCCCAGATTCACTGTTAACAAAAAAGAAACTTATTGGTGAAACTCTTCTAAATGAAGTAAAAATTGCAAAAAGTGTTTTTTATCAATCTTCACCTGTTGAGGGGGATTTTCGTACTAGAAATTTAGAGAATATAGCAGGTGAAGATAAGACAGAAACAGAATACAAAGAATTCGGCTGTAAGTTTACAGTAGATGTGGAAAATGCATTTTTTTCACCTAGATTATCTACAGAGCGAGAAAGAATTTCCAATTTGGTTCAAGATGGGGAAATTGTAGTCAACATGTTTGCAGGAGTGGGCATGTTTTCAATCATGAGTGCAAAAAAGAAAAAATGTACCGTGTACAGCATAGACATTAATCCAATTGCAACAAAACTTTGTGAAAAAAATATTATTTCAAATAAAATTGTAGGAAATGTTATTTCAATTAATGGAGATGCAGCAAAAATAATCCATGATCAATTAGAAAATAAATCAGATAGAACTTTAATGCTGCTTCCTGAAAGATCAGATGAATTCTTACAATCTGCAATTAATGCAACAAAAAGTGGAGGAATAATTCATTATTATTCTCACATTCATGCAGACAAAAAATCAAATGCTGGAAAACTTTCTGAAGATCATTATTTACAAGTAACACCAGTAAAATCAGAAATTTTACGATCAAAAATAGTAAGAGCTGTCGGTCCCAGATACTATCAAACAGTTGTTGATGTAAAGATTACAAAATAATTAATCATCTGATGAAATTGATGCAGATGAAGGTTTTGTTGTTGCCATCACATATCCAATCCAAGCTACTACCCCAAGGATTCCACCCGCAATCATCAAAATAGATAATTGTAATACGATAGGACTCCATTCAGATAACATCAACAAATATGCATAAAGAAAGAATGCTGTAATACATAAAACAAAAATAGTAATTCCCATTCCTTTACGTTTATTCATTCTGGTAAAGTTAGATGTGAGTTATTTATTAGTTTGAATTAGTCCAGTTCAATTGCCATAAGATATGCATCTTCACCATCACGGTAATACGCATTTAGTTTTTGTCTAATAACAAAGCCTAGTTTTTCATACAATCTTACAGCATCATTGTTACTACATCGAACTTCAAGATAAAATTCATCACATTTTTTTAATCTGACACCGTTTACAGATTCTTCAACTAGTGCTTTACCAATTCCTTTTTTTCTATGTTCGTCAAGAACTGCAATTGATACCACATGTCCTTTTTTTACAAATCCCAGTTTTTTGAAATTAGAGAAACCATATTCGGTTTTACACATAATGTAACCAACATGTTTTCCTCCAATTTCTGCAACAATGAATGCTTCTGGAATTTCTGCAAGTAAACTTTCATAGAAATAATCAGAATAATGCTCAGGAAGTGTTTTTAGATTAATTTCCATGACTGGGATTAGATCGCTTGGTTCTGCACGACGTATGTTACAGTCACCTAGTTGTCTAAGAATTACTTGCATATCTAGTATATTTTATTATCAATATTTAATTTTAAACCACAAAACCATTTAATGGAAAGAAATAGCCGTAAGCATTGTGAGCGATCCTACTCAGGAAGAGGTAATTTCCTTAGTTAATTCATTGTTTGAAGTAAGTCAATTCAACAAAGAAATGTACTCTTTAGAGTTTAGAATCAATGATCTTAATTTTAAATCAAAATTTGAGGATTTGGCTAGAAAATTAGAAAACATCAATTATGTTTGTAAACTTGAACAAATGGAAGATGGCAAATATATCATCATTCAGAAATTTTTTCCAAAAAAACAAAAGAGATGGTTAAACACATCTTGGACTCCACGAATTTTGTTTGCAGTTGTCATTGTTTTTGTAATGATTGATGGGTATTATCGAACTGCGGGAACAAACTCCATTATCAATATAGGAGATCCATTAGAAATGGCAGGAGTATACACACTTTCACTTTTAGGAATTTTAGGAATTCATGAGTTGGGACACATTATTGCAGCAAAGGCTCATAAACTAAAAACAACATGGCCATTTTTCATACCAGGCTTACCAGTAATCGGCATTCCAACTTTTGGTGCATTTATTCAATCTCGTGGATTAACAATTAATCGTGAAATTTTATTTGATGTAGCAATTGCAGGACCAATTGCAGGATTAGTAATTGCAATCATAGTTTCAATCTATGGAGCATATACTGCACCGATATTACAAAACGATATTGCACAAGGACTTTTTGCAGATTCAAAATTAATGGAGTGGAATCAAGGAGAACCATTACTAATGACTGCAAGCTTGGCATTGTTTGGAAAAGGTGGCGCAGGTCATGAAGTAATAATGACACCAGTTCTTTTTGCTGCTTGGATTGGATTTTTAATTACGTTCTTAAATTTATTACCAGCTTGGCAGTTAGATGGAGGTCACATGGCTAGAACTCTACTTGGGGCTAAACGTCATAGATATGCAACATTTGGAAGTATGGCAATTCTAGTTTTGTTAAATTATTGGCTAATGGCAATGTTAATTCTAGTTTTAAGTTCAAGAAATCCTAGTGCAATGCCACTAGATGACGTTTCTCCATTATCAAAAAGAAGAAAACTGGCATATGTTGCAATCATAGGATTGGCTATTTTGTGTGCACCAATACCATCAAATTTTTTGAGTGGATTTTCACCTTAGTAAAACTCTAGAACCATCTATAACAACTGCAACTTTTTGTCTAGCACCTTGAGTTTTTAGAATATAATCTAAAGATGGTTTTATCCCAGATAAGGAAATCATATCCAATTTTTTTACATAGTATTCCGGAAGAACAGAAACCAAACCAATTTGAAAATTCTTTTGTATTTCAGATAAGAATAGTAAATCTTCCATTCCAGAAATATACTTGGTTGGATTTTTAAGTTGTTCAAGATTTAATCGACCTTCAATGTATTGTTGGAGTGCATCTGAACCCAAACCGGATTTACACTCTGCTACCAAAATCGATAATCCACCATTTTGTATTGCACTAGCGCAATTCCAAAGAGATGAAAGAGATTTTCCAAGATTATCATTGCTTGAATCTTTTCCAGTACTAATTATCATGGATTTGTGGTGACCTATGTCTTTGATTGCGATGGATTCTAGAGTTTTTGTAGATGAAATGGTTTCTGAAGGATGACCTATCGTAAAATCAACAATGCCTTGAGAATTTGCAATGATTTCAATTGCCTTAATTTCAAAATTATCAGCAAATTTTTTTGCTTCATCAAAACTTTCTGTTAGTTGTCCAGGAGAGGGCTGATTGCTCTTTCTTTTAGCATATGCTGAAAGCATTGATTCCTGACCAAATTTTTTAATTAATCTGGTAGATACGGTTTCATATCCAAATAAACCATCAAATTCCATTTCTCCAATAAAAACAAGATTAGAGTTAGGAGTCATATGATCAAATTCATTAATAGAGCTTCCTTCTGGCAATCCGGATTTTACAAGATTCATTATTTTTTTATCAGATAAAATTTTAGGAAATGGTAACGATTTTTGTTCGCATATTGTAAATAATGATGAGATAATTTTTTGAATGGATTTTGAGTTGTGTAAAACTACGATTTCTATGGGTTTTGTTAAATCGAGGGAACTCAGTTTTTCATTGATCTCAAGGTCATCTAGAATTTTACCATCAGAATCAATTTTTTGATCTAAATTCTCTGCTCGAATATCTAAAACAACGTCAGTGATACCATAATTTAACCAAATTTCAGGCATAATGAATCCACAATACAAACCAAAATAAATCCACTGTAGTTAATTTAGGTATGGAATTTGTAAAAGAGTTTGCAACTTTTTTGCATAAAAATGGAATTATAAAATTTGGTGATTTTACTCTTGCCAGCGGTAAAAAAAGTTCATACTATGTGGATTTAAGACTAATTCCTAGTTATCCTCATCAATTCAGAACTATGATAAAACAGCTACAAAATACCATTATAGACAATATAAGACTGGATAATTTTGATTCTCTAGTATCAGTTCCTACTGGCGGTTTAATTATTGCATCAGCATTAGCAATTGAAACAGTTAAACCATTAATCTATGTGAGAAGCAAACCAAAAGATTATGGTACTTCAAAATCAGTTGAAGGTCAAATTTTCAAAAGGATGAAAGTTGTAATGATAGATGATGTTGCTACAACTGGTGGTTCTGTTATAAACGCGATAAAATCATTGAAAGAGGCAGACATAGTAATAGAAGATGCGTATGTCATAGTAAACAGAATGGAAGGCGCAGAACAAGCTCTAAAAGAATTAGGAGTGAAAATGCATTCATTAACTAACATAATACAAATAACACAAGCATTACATGAACAAAAACTCGTTAGTGATGATATTTTAGAAAAAGTAAGAAATCAGATCAGCAAATAATTTTTGGCAGCTCAGACAAATGCCTTTCAATCATCTTTCAGATATAACTCTGATTCTTCATTGCGGCCAGTAAATTTTGTCAGTGCTCATTTTAAAACTAATGGAAAAAAATGGGCCCAAAGGGCTTCGATCCCTTGACTCCCCGGTTATGAGCCGGGTACTCTACCAAGCTGAGTTATGGGCCCTAAGCAGATGAATTTTATCTTCAGTATAAAATGTTATGAGTTTAGCAATATGCTTCATAACAACTATCAAGCAACAGATTTTGTGCAGAGATAGATTTGTCTGCGATTTGAATCAAGTGATTCTGATCACTAGATGTTTTTTCAAGAATATTTCTCCAAGATGCGGCATGACGAATATCAGCTTCTGTATGAAGTTTAAAGTATTCTGTAGCTTCTTCTGTAGATATTCCATAGAATTCTGCTAGACCATCAAGTTTTGTCTGGCTAATTTTAGGAATTTCTTTTTCAAAAGCATACATTGCACATGCTCCGCCTTCATAGGTATTCATCAACTCAGATAATGCCAAGACGGATTTTCTAGTTTTTTCTAATCCTTCATAATGAATTAATTCAATTTCAGAAACTCCTAGTTCTCCTGCAAATTGTATCCAGGGTTTTATATGATCTGATTCTTCTTGTTGGTTAGCAATTAATTCACTAACTACAGATTGTGGAGATTTTTCTATAATGGGAGCCATAAACGATGGAACTGATTTAACGAGTTGAAAGTATTCTTTGGAATAACCAGCTAAAGAATCAAGAGTTAGTTTTCCATCAGACCACATTTGATAGAATGGGTGTTTTAGTAAACTTCTTTCTTCAATTATTTCATCAATTCGTTTTATTAGATTCATATCACATCTCTCAATAAGCCAATAAAAAATCTTTGGGGTTTACAAAAGATTTTATGGACAAATTACCCATTTTTGTTGGGTTCCAGTGGTGTAGACCGGTCAAGCATACTGCCCTTTCAAGGCAGTGATCCCGGGTTCAAAATCTAACGATGAAAATCCCGGCTGGAGCACCAAGATTTAATTACTAATGAGAAAGTTTTTTGAATAGGCTTATTATCTTGGACAGGAAAAATATCGAGATTAATCCTTTACTTGAAACATATGGCAAGTATATTGATAAAATTAACCGTGCATTAGATAGAGAATTATCAATATATTCAGAATCAGAATTCATTGAACCATTAAAATATTCATTGGATGGTGGGAAACGAATTAGACCCATCATCTTAGTTTTGGCTTCAGAGAGTGTAGGAAAAATAGATGACAATACATTAGCTGCATCATGTGCTGTGGAATTTTTACATATGGAGTCGATCATACATGATGACATTATAGATAATGAAACCATGAGGAGACAAAAAGAGCCGTTTCATATCAAATATGGATACAACACAAGTGTACTTACCGGGGATTTTGTTTTGGGTCTAATTCTTGCAATTTCCTCAAGATTAGATAATGCAAGAATAACAAAAGATCTAGCAACTACTGCAATGTTGATGAGTGAAGGAGAAATGATAGAAAGTAGATTGGAAAGTAGTGAGGATGTAACTTTTGATGATTACCTTAAGGTAATTGAATATAAAACTGCAACAGCATTTGAAGTTGCAGCAAGAATAGGTGCAATTATTGCAAACGGTAGTGAAGAAGAAATAGAATCACTTACAGAATATGGAAAAAATATTGGAATCGCATATCAAATAAGAGATGATTTACTAGATTGGAAAAATGAAGACAAATTATTTAATTTACTAATCAAGAAAAGTTCTGATCCAAGAGATGTTTTCAATAAAATGGAAGAACTTTTAAAAAAATATTCTGATAATGCAAGAACAAGTTTAAGAAAAATTCCTGATAATGATGCAAAAATGAATTTAGATAATCTTATAAAATTTACAACATTTAAGGCATAATACCTAAGCTAAATGTAGGTGCAGCAAACTGTACAAATTTAATAATTGGATCTGGATAAACTCCGAATCCTACTAAGAAGATTATAGAGAATACCATAATTGCAATTATAGATTTTGGTTCATGTATTCTTTTTTCATTTTCTCCTTCAAAGTACATTTTTCTTGTGATCCAACCATAGTAGGCAAGTGATAATGCACTGTTTAGAACTCCAGATATTGCAAGCCATGGAGCCCACCAAATAGTTGAGCTTGCATCTAATGCACTACCAAATAACATAAGTTTACTCCAAAATCCAGCAAGTGGTGGAACTCCAGCTAAAGCAAATAAAGATATCACCAACCCAAGTGATGTGATAGGCATTCTTCTGCCGAGTCCTTTGAGTTTATCGATGTTAGTTACTGCAAGTGTTGTAACTATTCCTGTAACTGCTATGAAGGCAGCACCTTTCATTACAGCATGATTCAATATTTGATATAGAGAGCCTTGTAAACCAAGAGGGCTGTATGGCGATACTGCAAGTCCAATCAAAATATAGCCAGCATGAGCGATGCTGGAATACGCCAACATTCTTGCAAGATTTTTTTGCATTATTGCTGCAATGTTACCAATAGTCATCGTCATAACTGCAATAATACCAAGTGCTAAAGTCCAATCAAGATTAAGTACAACCATTCCCAAAACAACAATTCTAATTGTTGCTGCAAATCCAGCTTTTTTTGTTCCTGCTGCAAGTAAAGTGGTAATAGTTGGAGGTGCACCTTCATAAGTATCTGGTAACCATTGATGAAAAGGTACCAATCCCATCTTAAATCCAAATCCTGCAATGAACATTCCAACAGATAGTAATGCTAAAGGTAATAATGAAGAATCAAGAGTTGCATAACCGTGGATAACTTCGCCAATGTTTGTTGAACCAGTTAATCCATAAGATAATGAAATTCCATAAACAATTATTGCAGAGGATAATGCTCCAAATAAGAAATACTTTAGTGCAGCTTCATTTGAGCTTGGATTCTTTTTCATAAATCCAACAAGAACGTATGTTGGAATACTCATTAGTTCCCATGCAACAAATAACATCACTAGGTCAGTAGAATATGCTACTAACACCATACCAATTGTTGAAAGTAGAATTAAGGAATAGTAAACAGCAGGGTAATTCTTTTTTCGCATGTAGTTAAATGAACCAACGGTTGTAAAGACAGCAACAATCAGCATTGCGATTGCAAAGAATCCACCAAATGCATCATCTACAAGAACATCTGGAGAAAATAGTGCTGATGGAGAAACATGTTCACTTATGAATTGATATGCAACATAACCAATTGATACAATTAATGCAGCAAATGCAATAACTGCATAAAACGAGTTTGAACCTTTGTCTTTTCGGGCAATACTGATTATAGGTAACAAAACTCCAACGGTACCAAGAATTGCAATTATTACCAGTGGGGTTGAGCTAATTTCTAACATCTCATCAATCACCTATATCAACAATATCAGGACTACGAATAGTAATCCTGCTCCAAATACGAAAAGGTAAGATTGAGCTACACCAGTTTGTGTTCCTTGAACAACTTTAGCACTCCAAGCAACCGCTTTTTGCATTCCATTATTCATTCCATATTCAATAACGGTCTTTTCAAAGTATCTGAAAACACCTCTTGAAAGCCATAGTGGGGCTACAACAAAGCACCAGTAGATGACGGCATTAAGATAAAAACGATTTAAAATAAATTTGTGAGTAGCGGCAAAGAAAATATTTGAATTTACAACTCTAACAGGATCAACCCATCTACCAATATAGAACACATATCCTAACCCAGTTCCAATTCCAAATGCAGATAGTGATGCAGTAAGTGCAACTGGATTAATTCCATCTAAGAATCCAGGCAATATTGAATTTTCAATTTCATGGTGAATTGTATGAATTCCAAATGTGTTTTCAAGATAATTTGTAAATAATTCATGTAAACCACCTTCAAAAGACAAACCAACTAAACCAATAGCAATTGTAAGTACTGCAAGAATTCCATATGGAATCCACATCGATGAAGGGGCCTCATGAATATGATGTCCTTCTTCTTCCATTTTTTGAATATGTTTACTCTTTGAGCCATAGAAGACCAATCCCAACATCCTTGTGGTATAAAATGCAGTAATCACTGCGGTAAGAACTGCTACTGCAAAAATTGGCATTGCCCATTCATGTCCTGATGTGTAAATAGCACCAAAAATTGAATCCTTACTCCAGAAACCAGTTGTGATAAATGGCGCTCCCATTAATCCAAGACCTGCAGCCCACATAAACGCATAAGTCTTTTTCATGTTTTTGCGCAATCCACCCATATCTGTCATAAATCTTGAACCGACAACATGAAGTATTGAACCTGCTGCCATGAATAGTGATGCTTTGAACATTGCATGAGAAATTAAATGGAAGAAACCTGCAGTGTATCCATTAACAAATTGTTGTGATAATCCAGCAATACCGAGGACCATCATCATATAACCAATTTGGGAACCAGTTGAATAAGCAAGTACTTTTTTAATTTCAGAATTAACCATTCCTTGAAGTCCTAAGAGAAGAGCTGTGGTAGCACCAACTAAAAGAATTATTTCAAAGAATTGATCAGCTAAAATTCCAGCAGCGCTTAATGCAAAAACTAATGGTGCTAATCGCATGACTAGGAAAACCCCTGCTTTAACCATTGTTGCGGCATGAATTAAAGCTGAAACAGCTGTTGGGCCAGTCATTGCTTCTAATAGCCATTCATTTAGTGGAAATTGTGCAGATTTTCCAACAGCTCCACCAAACAATAAAACAAATGCAGGTATTAAGAGACCTTGTGCAGACATAGTTGTTGCCCAAGTAGTGTCATGCATTAATTCTCTAAATCCAAACGTTCCTGCAAACAAGAATATCAAAAGCATACCTGCAATCATCATAACATCACCAACTTTTGTCATGATGAATGCTTTCATACCTGCATGAGTTGGTGAATAATAATCTAAAAGACCAAGAACAGTTCGTCCTTCAGTACCAACATGATCTTTCTTTTTATCACGATACCAAAAGCTAATCAATGCATATGATGCAAGTCCTACTCCTTCCCAACCAAAGAATACTTGAAGTAAATTATCAGATAATACAATTAATTGCATAGAACCAATAAAGAACATCATCCAGAACCAAAATCTTGTAATGGACTTGTCGCCTTTCATATATCCAGTACTGTAAACCATAATGAGAAATGAGATCCATCCAACTACATTTGCCATAATTACAGATAGTGGATCAGCTAAGATGCCAGCTTTCAGACCAATAGAATTAATCCAAGATATTTGATCATGAACTTCATGAGTTTCTAATGCCATTGGCAATAAGGATAATGCAGAAAGTGCACTCATCAAAGCAAATCCAACTGCGACATACCCTGTTGCATTCTTGGATAATTTTCCAATTCCAGGTATTATCAAAGCAGCAACGAAAGGCAGTATCCAAATTAACCAAGCACTTGCAGCACCTGCTTCAAATGGTAAACCTAACATCTCAGATGCCATAAACTAAACCCCCAATACTCCATTCATGTATGGAATTATTTGATTGAAGAATATGTCAGGATAAATTCCTAGAACTATTGTGAATCCTGCAAGAACCATCATTGGTGCAGTCATGTACCAACTTCCTTCTTTGACATGCTCAAGATGTTCTGGAAGTTTGCCAAAGAATACACGTTTTAGCATCCAAAGTATGTAAGACATTGTTAATGCCGTTGCTACAAGACCTAAACCAAACGTAACAGCTCTTACTGTAGAACCTTCTTTAATTGCAGTTTCTAATGCTCCATAAAATAGAGTCCATTCACCCATAAAACCACTCGTTGGTGGAACTCCCATAATTGTTAACGCACCGATTACTGTACAAACAGCAGTTATTGGCATCTTACCAGCTAATCCACCTAGTTGAGAAATACTTCTAGTACCAACTTTAACAATTAAAATTCCAGCCATCATGAAGAGGATACCTTTTCCAAGTGCATGAGTGACATACATCATTTCAGCTCCAGATAATCCAAGTACAGACATTGAACCGATTCCAAACAGAATGTAACCCATTTGGCTAATACTGGAATATGCAAGTAATCGTTTGATATCGTCTTGCATTAGTGCCATTGCACCACCATAAATCATTGTGACAAGACCCCATATGTGGAACCAAATTGAAAGATCTGCAAATGTAGTAGGCAATAATTCCACAATTAATCTGAAAATACCGTAAGCGCCAATACCGATCATTGCAGGTGATAGTAATGCACTGATTGGAGTGGGTGCAGAACCGTGAACCCATGGAAGCCATATGTGAAACATGAACACGGCAAGTTTGACACCAAGACCAATTGAAATCGCTATAGCTGAAAGCATTAGAATATCTTGTGGAATTTTTGATTCTTGAATATCTGCAAAATCAAAACTTCCAATTGTAAGACCAATCATTAAAAATCCTAATAGTAAAACAACTGCACCTGCATGAGTCCAAAACAAGAACATTAAACCAATTTTTCTTCTTGGACCAGCACCCCATAAAGCAACCAAAAAGAAACCAGGAATCAACATTACCTCAAAGAATACATAAAATTCAATCAAGTTTGTAGACAATACAGTGCCAAGCATTCCCATTGCAAAAACAAGATAAAGTGCAAAGTAAAGTCCAGACTTTGCATTTACATAATTTGAAAGAGACGATGATTCAATTACTGTTGAATGACCAGTAGTTGAAGCAATTTCATGATGTTCTTCTTCAAATTGTTCATGAAATCTATGAATCATATATGGTTTTGAATAAAGCACTAAAATCGTGCTAAGTACGTAAATCATAATAGCAAACGGAGATGCTAAACCATCCATCAAGAAACCAAATTCTCCAAATTGAGCTGTCCAAGGATAATGCTCTTGAGTAGTACCACTTAATGCAGCTAGAATTACTAATACAGTAGTGTAAAGCAAGAGTCCGAATGTAAACCACATTGCTGGGGCAGGGCCCATTTTTCTTCCAATTATGTATGCTATTGGAGATAGTAGTAGAGGCAAGAAAACTGCCTGTAAAAGGGCATATTCCATTATCCTTTCAAGCTCCTAAAGTCTGCAATGTCAATATTTTGATACATACGATAAGCTACAATAATCAGTGAAAGTCCAACTGCTACTTCTGCTGCAGCTATTGCAATTGAAAATAATGCTAATGTTTGACCACCACTATTTGGTATGAATCGCCCAAATGCAACCAAATTAAGATTTGCAGCATTGATGATTATTTCAACTGCAAACAACATGCGTATTGCATTTCTCTTTACAGATAAACCATAAATTCCGATGCCCAATAAGGCAACAGATACTAAAACAAAATCAATCAGTTCGTTGTTCATCTTCTACATCCTCTCTTCTTGCTAAAACTAGTGCACCTGTGACTGAACCTGTCAAGATTAGAGCCATCAAAATCAAAGCTGGCCAATAATATGTTAAAAAGTCTGCACCTATATTTCTAAAATCAACAGCTGGTTCAGTTGTAGTAATAGATTTGATACCTGAATCCATTATAATAGAACCTAATGCAATCATAAAGACTAACATCAATGCAATTCCAACAAATTTTCTTCGTTTATCTTCAATTTTCTTAAAAATTAGTTCTCTTTTTACTAACATGACAGTAAATAAAATTAAAACTGCAATAGAACCTACATAAACTGCTAATTGAAACATTGCAACAAACGGTGAATCTAAAAGTAAGAAAAATCCTGCAATTCCACCAAGTGTTCCCATCAATGCGATTGAACCATAAATTAAAGATCTCATTTCTAATGCAGCTATTGCCGAACCAATTGTAATTACAGATAATGCAAGAAATGTAGCATCAGCCATGTGTTGCACCTCGATTAGTAATTTGTATTTCTACATCTTGAGAAACATATGGTTTTACTTGAAGTTGAGCTGGTGTGTAAATCAAACCTTCTTTACTAAATGAAGAAAGCTCATAGTCATTTGTCATATACAATGCGTAAAATGGGCATGCATCAACACATAATCCACAAAATACACATTTACCATAATCAATTTGTGGCATTATAGCTTTTTTATTGTGTTTGTGTTCTTCTGGAACTTTTACCATTCCTATTGCTTCTGCTACACCTTCACATGCAATGGAACATAACTGACAACCAGTACATTTATCATGAAATAGCATATGACGACCTTTAGAGCCTGCAATTCCAACTCCGGTGGACGGATCAAATTGATATCCATCTCCAACAAATTTTAATTTCTCTTCAGGATATCGTAATGTAAATCGTTTAATGGCTAAATGTTTGATTCCTGAATTTAATGCTTTGATAATTCCAGTTGCTGTGTTCATTACAATAATCCTCCAGGTCCCAAGACTCCAGCGTACAACAAACCGAGTGCTATAAAGATGTTAACGAATGCAAGTCCAATTAGTTTGTACCACCCAAGACTTAACAACATATCAATTCTAATTCTTGGGAAAACTCCTCTTGGCAGTAAAATAAAGAAGATTACTCCTACTGTTTTTATTACAAACCACATGACACCATTTAACATCTCTTGTGAAAATACTGGCAATCCAGGAATTTTCATTGTGATAGGACCCATAACTATTCCATTAGTAATTATTTCTTCAGGAAAAGGAGGCCATATCATCGGTCCAGTCCATCCACCAAGGAATAAAACAACAAACAATCCTGCAAACGCATAAAGTTTTAGATATGTTCCTAATTGAACAAGACCGTAAATCATTCCAGAAAATTCAGTTAACCAACCAGCAACAATTTCACTTTCTGCTTCTGGTAAATCAAATGGAATTCTTTCTAATTCAGCTAATATTGTGATAAAGAAAATGATGGCACCGATTGGTAAAAAGATTATCCATGGAAAATTAGATTGACTAGCAACAATTTCAGAGAGATTCAAAGTGCCTGTAAGAATCACTACTCCCAATAATGAAAGAATTAATGGAATTTCAAAAGATACCATTTGATGTAATGCTCTGATTCCACCAATGAATGGGAACTTGCTATTTGATGACCATGCAGAAAGAATAGTTATGATTGGAAAAAACCCAATAATTGCAAATACTGCCAGTAATCCAACATCAACATCTGCAACCACCCAGCCTGGCGCGACAGGAATTAATGCTACAAATGCTGCAGCTGTTGCAACAAAAATTACAGGTGCTGCCCAGAAAATTGGTTTATCTGCTTTTGCAGGGATAATAATTTCTTTTGATATTAGCTTTAATCCATCTCCCATTAATTGTAGTATTCCTTCAACTTTTCCACAATAAAATGGACCTACACGTAATTGTAGTTTTGCTAACATTTTTCTTTCTATAAAGATTGTTCCAGCTGCAAGTAATGCTGCAAAACCAAATCCAGGAAATGCTGCAATTCTAAAAAGATCAGTTGTCATGAATGATTTGAGAATTGGAAGAGTTCTGGAGGGATCAGCTAACCACGTTAATGCAAGAAATGGAGTAAGTAATTCGCCGTTGATTACAGGTAAATCAATGTAGAATAATGAAATCATAACTGCGGGAATGCCAATTAATACAAAGATCAGAAGCATCCAAAATACATTATCTAAAATAGATTTTACAAATTCACTAAACTTAAAATTTGGTGCAATAACAGACATTTATCGATCTGCCTCCACAGGCCAATAATTAAGACTCCAATATACAGATGGCATGTTTCCAAGTTTTTCTCCTTTGAGAAGATATGGTAATGCAATCAGATTCCTAAATGAACCAACACTCAACTTTACACGATATGGTTCTGGTTTTGCATCAGATACAATATAGCATCCCAAAGAGCCTCTACCAGATTCAACACGTTTGTAGACAGTATCAAACACTTTACCTTTTGGATTTGGTTTTAATTTTACTCTTACAGAGCCCGACTTTGGCATTTTTTGTAATGCTTGTCTAATTATGTTACAACTTTCCATCATATCAAGCCATGGTACTTTAGATCTTGCATAAGAATCACCTTCCTTCATTACATTAGTATGAACATCTAACTCGTCATAGACATCATATGGTTCTTTCTTTCTAAGATCATAATCAACGCCACTTGCACGAAGTACTGAACCAGTTGTTCCAAGTCTAATTGCGTCTTGTCGTGAGAGCACACCAGTATCTTTTGTTCTTGCAATTAGAATTGGGTTATCATAAAAAACTGCAGCGTATTCTTTGATACGTTTTTCAAAATAGTTTACTTGTCTTAAACAAACATCTTCAAAGTTTGCTGGTAAATCATTTCTAACTCCACCAGGAACAAAATGTGCATGCGTAACTCGAGCACCTGTCATTTTTTCCATAAGATCAATTAAGAGTTCACGATCACCTGCTGGCCACATAAACATTGTAGAGTGACCTAAGAAAATTCCATAAATAGCAAGCCAATACATTGTGTAAATACAACGATTAAGTTCAGATGCAATTACTCTAACATATTTTGCACGTTCAGGAACTTCGATTCCCAAAATTTCTTCAACACCTAACACGTATGGATAAAGAACATTACATGAATCGTGAATCACGGGTCTTTCTAAGTGAGGAATGTTTGTGATGTAATTTCTATACTCTGCCATTTTTTCTTCTCCACGGTGTACATAACCAGGATCAGGATCACATGCAACAATAAAGTCACCATCAATTTGTACAATAATTCTCATGTGACCAGAACCTGGATGTTGGGGTCCAACATTGAGAGTCATTATCCTCTCGTCTACTTTCTGAAGTGCAAGTCCTGGAAGTAATTCTTTACTCATTTCTATCTACCTTTAATTGCAAAGTCCTTTCTTAACGGAGGTAAATCTGCCCAATCTTCGGGCAAAAGTAATCGTCTATTATCAGGATGACCTTGAAAGTAAACTCCAAGCATTTCGAAAACTTCTCTTTCATGAAATTCTACACTGTAAAATATTTCTCTAAGACTAGGAAGTTTTGTTGCATCGTTTCCTGGAATTGGATTTTCTTCTCTTTGTGCCCTAGTTGCCAGTACAAGAATTTGTCTAGCCAGTGTAGAGTCAGTATACGATCCTAAATGATAAACTACTTCAATTTCTTTGTCATTAGGGTAATCTACCCCAGACACAGATTCGGCATGATCAAAATTTAAAACATCTCTTAAAAATTCTGCTACTTCTGTAACATCTTCTTTTCCCACATTAATCCCAACTCTATCTGGTTTTACAAATGCAACTTTAACTTTAGGACCAAATTTCTCAACAATTTTATCTGCAATGCCTTTTTCAAATTTTGGTAACTCAATTTCTTTGGCTGGAGCAGGAGAGGTTTTAGCAGATACAGGTTTTTCTTCAAGTGTAGTTTCAATTTGTTCATTTTCAGAATCAGAACTCATTATACATACTTCCTAGCTTTCATTCTCTTGATTTTTTCTTGTAGTAACATGCATCCTTGAATTAGAGTTTCAGGTCTAGGTGGACAACCTGGAACATAGACATCTACAGGTAGAACACCATCAATTCCAGGAAGTACATTGTATGAATCAAAATATAATCCTCCAGTAATTGCACAAGCTCCCATCGCAATAACATATTTTGGTTCTGGCATTTGATCATAAACTAAACGAAGACGTGGAGCCATTTTTCTTGTAATGGTTCCTTGAACTACAATAAGATCACATTGTCGAAGTGAACCAAATGCTTCAATAATTCCAAATCGCTCAACATCATACCTTGGACTAGATGCTGCTCCAAATTCTACACTACAACATGCAGTTTCAATGTGAACAGGCCAAAGTGACCATATTCTTCCCCAATTGATTGCATATCCTAATGGTTTATCAATTGCTTTTTCTAAAATATCACCTAGCTTTCCAACAAACACATTTGCATTTTGTGGTGTAATCAGATCTTTTATCATACCAATCCTCCATTTTCATAATTTGGATTTGTATAAAAGATTACCATATGTTCCGTCTCCCTGATTGATATAGTGCAAACGCCATTGCTGCAAACATGATTCCTAAGAAACCAATAATTGGCAAAGTTGCAGATTTTGGAAGTTCTAAAAGTGAACTACCCCAAGCATATAAGAAAATGGCCATTACATCAAATACAACAAACATCAAAATGTAAGCATAGTATTGCATCATAAAGTGAGTTCGTCCTTCACCTGATGGGACTTGTCCACATTCCATTGGCAAGAATTTAACTGGGTTACTTCTTTTTCTAGGAGAAATCATCCTAGAAATTAAAAGTGCCGGGGCCATTGCTACTACCGCAAATCCAAACATCAACACAACGGTACTATAATTGCCCGCTAATTCTCCGACCAATTTAGCTTTGAACCCAAGTTTTTGTATAAAAAGGTATGCACTTTTTTGATTTAAATTTTAGAAAAGAAATCACGATAAAAAACTTAATAGTATAACGTACCAAAAGCGATCATGTCACTAAATGTTGGGGATATTGCACCTAATTTTGAGCTTCCAGATATAGATCTCAAAATGAGGACTTTGGATGAATTCAAAGGAAAGAAAATAATATTGTCATTTTTTGTAGCGGCAAGCTCTCCTATATGTGAAAATGAGATGTGTAAGTTTAGAGATTCATGGGGAGAAATATCAAATCTTGGTGCTCAAGTAATTGCAATAAGTAATGATGGACCATTTGCTAACAAAGCGTTTGCACAAAAACATAACTTGAATTTTCCAATATTAGCAGATTATAATAGTAAAACAATTCGGGATTATGATGTTTTAATGCCTCATCTTTTACATATCAAAGACTACAATGCTGCAAAACGTTCTGTATTCATAATTACAGAGAATGGTAAAATTGGATACAAATGGGTATCAGAAGATCCATTAAAAGAACCAAATTACGAAGAAATTAAAAAATTCTTAAAATAAATAGATAATTTTTATTCTATTTCGGCAACAATATCATTTTTAGCTACTGTTCCACCAATTTTGATTTTAATAGATTTGATAGAACCATTTTTATGAGATTTTATAGATACTTGCATTTTCATAGATTCTAAAGTACAAACAACATCTCCTTGTTTTACAGAATTACCTTCTTGTACAGCAATAGAAACTACTTTGCCTGGAATTTGACTCTTTAATGCTAATTGAGTGTCAGAAGAGATTGCACCACCAGAATGCTTAAAGACAATTGTATCTAGATCAGTGTGCATATTGATAGTAATTGGTACATTATCAATAATGAGATTCATTTCATTTGTTGAATTTTCAAGATATTTTGTTCTGTGGTATTTTTGATCTAATATAAATTCAATTCCTTTAGAATCCATTTTTAGAATTTTAATTTGATGTTCAACATCATTGATTTTAATCACATATTCATTATTACCAAGGTTTTTAGTTATTTCACCATCAAATGTTTTTTCAGTATCTTTTATTTTGTAATCCATTTATTATCAACCTAATTTATTTTTCCAATTAGAATTATCAGAAGTAGTGTTTTGCACTTTGCTCTTAAAGTATTCAGAATAGATAATGGCAGCTGCTAATGCAGCATCACTTTTTTCTATTTTTTCTTTTTTAAGATCTTCTTTTAATCTATCAATAATTTTATAACGATTCAAGAAATCTGTAGAAAGATTACCATTTTTGTATTCATCGGTATTTAGAATTGTTTTGTAAAGAGGAATTGAGGTTTCAACACCTTGTATATAGAAATCATTTAATGCATTAAGCATTCTAGTTCTAGATTCTTCAAATGTTTGACCCCAAGTACATAATTTAGCCATTAAAGAGTCATAAAATGGAGATACAGTGCATCCAGGATACAGATATGTATCACACCTAATACTTGGTCCAGAAGGAATTGTCACATCTGGAACGGGTCCGGTGGAAGGAGCAAAGTCTAAGAATGTATCTTCTGCATTTATTCTACATTCAATTGCATATCCATTCATTTTTAGATCCTTTTGTTTGAATGGAAGTGGTTCACCATTAGCAATATCTATTTGAAGTTTAACAAAATCTAATCCAGAAACTAGTTCAGAAATGGGATGCTCAACTTGCAAACGAGCATTAATCTCTATGAAATAAAACTCACCATTGTCAGCCCTAAGAAATTCTGCAGTACCTAGGTTAGTGTAATCAACAGCTTCTGATGCTTTTACTACCAATTCACCTATTCTATCGCGTGTTTTTTGATCAACTACGGGTGATGGCGTTTGTTCGATGAGTTTTTGATTACGTCTTTGTATAGAACATTCTCTTTCAAAGATATGAACCGCATTACCATGTTTGTCTCGAGCCATCTGATATTCAATATGTCTAGTTTTTTGAAGAAATTTTTCAACAATTATTGCAGATTTGCCAACAGCTGAGATGGATTCGCTTGTAACTGTTTCAAAACCTTCTCGTAATTCTTTATCATTATTTACTAATCTTATTCCACGACCACCACCACCAAAAACCGATTTTAATAATACAGGATATGCGATGTCATTTGCAATTTTTAATGCTTCTTCAACATTCTTTACAAGACCTGGACTACCAGGTACAGTAGGAACTTTTGCTTTTAACATTGCAGATTTACATTGCATTTTATCACCACAAAGTTCCATAGAGGCAGCAGATGGGCCAATAAAATTTATTTTATTTTTTTCACATTTACTTGCAAAGTCAGAATTTTCTGAAAGAAAACCATAACCTGGATGTATGGCATCAGCACCAGAAGACAAGATAGTTTCAATAATTTTTTCTTGATTTAGATAAGACTTGGCAGGAGCAGCCTCACCAATATGATATGCTTCGGTTGCTTGTTTAACATGTAAAGAATGGTAATCTTCATCAGAATACACTGCAACAGTTTTGATTCCAAGTGCTTTGCACGTCTTAATTACACGCAAAGCAATTTCTCCTCTGTTTGCGATAAGAACTTTTTCAATCATATTAATCACAGATTGATATTTCCATGTTTTCTTGGAAGTTGTTTTTCTCTTTTATTAGCAAGCATTTCTAGTGCTTTTATTAACATGGGTCGGGTTTCTGCAGGATCAATCACATTATCAACAGTTCCATGAGATGCTGCAACGTATGGATTTTCAAATTTTTCCGCAAATTCACTGATAAGTTGTTTCTTTAGAGATTCTGCATCTTTTGAGGAAGAGAGTTCCTTTCTATACATAATTTTAACAGCTGCTTCAGCACCAAGTACAGCACATCTAGCAGTTGGCCAAGCATAATTCACATCAGTTCTCAAATTTTTACTTCCCATAGCAATGTATGCACCACCGTATGCTTTTCCAATTACAAGTGTAATTCGAGGAACAGTTGCCTCACAGTAAGCATAGAGAAGTTTACTACCATGTCGAATGATACCGTTGTGTTCTTGATTAGAACCTGGCATGTAACCTGGAGTATCTACTAGAGTAATGATGGCAATGTTAAAGGAATCACAAAATCTAATGAATCGAGCTGCTTTGTTTGATGAATCAATATCTAGTGCACCAGCAAGATGCAATGGTTGATTAGCAACGATGCCAACAACTTTTCCATTTAATCTTCCAAAACCAACAACAACATTTGGTGCAAATAATTCATGAACTTCAAAAAAATCATGATTATCAACAACTGAGGTAATAATTTCTTTCATATCATATGGTTGTAATGGATTATCAGGAATAATGTTGATCAGATTATGATCAAGTCTGTTTGGATCATCATCAGTTTTTATTTTTGGTGGTTCTTCAGTATTATTTTGTGGTAGAAAAGAAATTAATTTTTTTATATAATCCATACATTCGTATTCGTTTTTTGCAACAAAATGTGCAACACCGCTTTTAATTCCATGTGTCATTGCGCCACCTAAATCATCAAATGAAATTTCTTCACCTAAAACAGTCTTTACTACATCAGGTCCAGTTACAAACATAGTTCCTACCTTTTCAACCATAATAACAAAATCAGTCATTGCGGGTGAATAAACAGAACCACCAGCCGATGGACCAATGCTTGCAGTAATTTGAGGAATGACACCGGAAGCTAATTGATTATGGTAAAAAATATCAGCAAATCCATCAAGACTCATAATTCCTTCTTGGATTCTTGCTCCACCTGAGTCCATTATTCCGATTATTGGACATCCTGTCTTCAGTGCATGATCCATCAATTTTGTAATTTTTTTAGCTCCCATTTGACTTAGTGTACCACCAAGTACAGTAAAATCATAAGCAAAAACAAAGATTTGTCTACCATTTACATTGCCATATCCGCCAACAACTCCATCTGTAAAGAATTTTTTCTTTTGCATGTCATATTCATGATAATGATGAGTTGTAAGTGGATCAATTTCTGTGAAAGTACCAGAATCTAACAGAAGATCAATTCTTTCACGAGCTGTTAATTTACCCTTATCATGTTGATCTTTGATTTTATCTTGCCCTCCACCTTGTGAAGCTATTTTTTTTCTTTTAGAATAACCTTCAATTTTCTCGAAGTGCATAGATATTTTAGAAAAGAAATCTTCCTATATTAATTTAGTTTAGTTTTAGAATTTTTCAAAATTTGACTGTGAGTATTTTAAAGAAATCCTAGATTATGTGATTTTGAATTATTCGTTGATCTATTATTTTAGATTAAATAGTGGGAAATTCTTTTTGACAGATTTTTGATAAGAATCAAAAGAGTTTTTCTCATCGCTGCATTTTTTACATATACATAATTGAGAAACTCCTTGAATATCACAATTATCTTGGAATTCACATAATGAACATCCAGCTGAAGCCTTACATACAATACATTGAAGTTCATTAATTTGAGCACATTTTTCATGTTTTACACCTAGTCCTTTTGCCCACAGCCCAATTTCATTTACTTCAATTTTTTCATTACAAACGATACAAATTCCTGGAAACTTCATTGGAATTTTTCTCCAGCTCATAGAATTGATTCAATCTCCTTTTCAAGAATATCATCAAAAGTATCTTCTAATTCTAATTCTAATTTTTTATTCTTCATACAAAATAACATGTAAGGAAAGCATAAAGTAATAAATGAACTAGATGACTGATGTAAATTTTTTGCCATCATTGAAGAGAATGATTTTATTTTTTTTCCATCCCATCTAATACGATTTAAAAGTGGCCATGAAAGATTGTATTGTGTATATCTTATTCGTTCATTGTTTTGATATAATCCAATTAAAGTTTCATTGAGATAACGTAGTAATCTCCAATTTTGAGTTTTCATGATTTTTCCATAAAGCATGTCAACTTTAGAAATAATTTCTAAAAGTTTTGCAAGTGTAGAATTATCTAAATTGCTTGTAATAATACTAGAGTAAAAAGCATCTATCTTTAATTTTGGATCAATATTCATTGAATATAAAACACTGCGAGCTTCATCAAGTGAATTTGCTTTAAAAAATGCATTAATTCCATCTTCCACATTTATGCTTTCAAATGATTTTTCAGTTTGAGGATTAAATCCAGTGACAAGGGATTGTGTCAAATTAATCATTGAACGGATATCACCATTTGATCTATCAATTACTTTTATCACAGATCCAGGACTTAGTTGTGAATTTTCTTTTCTCAAGATATTTTCAAGATATACTTTCAAAAGGCGTGGTGGAATTGGCTTGAAATAAATGGTTTTTACAACTTTTTTGATACTTTTCATTTTATCTGATTCATCTGAATTTGCAGCAAGTATGATTGGAACTGTAGGTTCTTTTAAAATTTCAATTAATGCTTCTACGCCACCATAATCTCCCCTTCCATGAATTCCATCAACTTCATCAATGAAAATCATCGGAATTCCCAATATGCTGATGTTACCCAATACAGGTGTAAGAATTTCGTTAATTTGAGACTTGCTTCTGACATCACTTGCATTCAATCCAATAAGATCATAACCAAATTGTTTTGCAGTAAGATAGCTAATGGTTGTTTTTCCTATTCCTGGAGGACCAACTAGTAAGAGAGGTTTTGTGCCCTTCTTCCATTTTGTGAACCATTCAATTATGGAAGATCTAGATTCTTCATTTCCAATCATGTCAGAAATATTCTGAGGCCTATATTTTTCAGACCACATCAAATTAATCACTTAGGAAGATTAGATTCAAATTCTGACCATTTTTTTACTTTTTGTAATTGATTATACCAATATTGATTGTAGTGTTCGACAGTTAAAAATAAAAATTCTAAAAATTCAGTATGTGAGAAATCATTTGGCAGTAATTTAAGTGCTAAACGAGCATCTTGGAGATATAAGTTACTTTTTTCTAAAGTTAAATCAAATCCTTTTTTGACATCACTTGATAATAAAGTGTAGTATAATGGCCAAGATGGTATTTTTACAAAACCATTTTTGATAGAATCTTCAATTTCATTTCCACATCCAACACCTTCGGCAGCTCGTGCCATTCCAAGATAGAAAATTTCTCCAAGCGGTCTTTCAGCCAGAGCCATGTTTCTTCCAGCTGTTCCCATAACAGAACGGTATTTTTTGTAAGACAAATTCATTTCTTCTTCTGTAATCATAGTCGGTTTTGATTTTAATTTTTCATCAAGATATTGACCTATTCTAGCATCTTTGAATCCTTCTTCGAATTCTTTTAGGACTTTATCTCCTCCTTTAGAAATTTTTTCTCTAGCTAATTTCAAAATATATGGATTCATTAGTTTGTAATCATCAAGATATTCTAAGTCTTCATCTTTGTCTACAATTCTATCCATAGGTTCACTAAGATCAATTGCCAAAATATGACCCTCAACAATATCTTGTCTTAATTGAGAATCTTTTTTTCCAGTATAATTTGAAGCCCCATCAAATAATGCATTAAACACAGGAAAAGTCATTTTAACAAAATTTGAATTTAGAATACGAAGTACCCTATCTTTTATTACATCTGGATTCTCTAACTTTGATCTCACATTATCAATTTCAGAAGCCTGAAGAATAATTTCGGTCGAGCCTACTTCATTTCCAAATGCTTGTTGTGTTGAATTTGGAGAAAGATCAGATTTTATTTCATGTAAAAGATCTCTAGCAAATCTATCTGTAAAATTTGGAAATTCATTTTCTGTTTCTTCTTTGTATTGAGTAAATAATTTGAAACCTTTTGATTTGAATAATCCTTGCTTCATAATTTGTTTTCCAGGTTTTGTACTCATCAATGATTCTTTGCTTACTACAGATTGATCTTTTATACTCACATACGATGAGTTACTTTATTGTTATTTATGCTTTCAAAAATAGAAAAGTTCTTTCACTTAAATTACGAAGAAAGAAAAACAAAACTATGGAAATCATTGAAATTCTTCGAGAAGCTTCAAAACGAATTTATGAAAATGTAAAAGAATTAGCTGGTACTGAAGATGCGGCAGGAGATTTTGGGAGAGGTGCAGGTGGAGATATTTCACGTAACATAGACATTATTGCGGAAAAAACAGTATTAGATTATCTTAAAGAAATTAATTTTGAATGTATTGTGTTAGGAGAAGAATGTGGTAGAGTTGAATTATCTAAAAACTCAAAAGGATTTGTCATCATGGATGCGATTGATGGTTCGGCAAACGCTGTAAGAGGAGTTCCATTTTTTTGTAGTTCCCTAGCATTTGCAATCGAGGATAAATTAAGTTCTATTACAGATGGAGTAATAACGAATCTATCAAATGGTGATATGTATTGGGCATCAAAAGATAAAGGAGCATTTTTGAACAAATCCAAGATCAAAGTTCATGATAAAGAACCAATTTACAAAATCATTGGAATAAACACTTCTGGAGCAACACCTGAATTGATGAAGAAACTACATCCAATATTTGAACAGCATAATCACATAAGACATTTTGGTGCAAATGCATTGGAAATGGCTTTCTTTGCAAGAGGAATTATAGATATTTTTATAGATTTAAGAAACAAAATAAGAGTTCAAGATATTGCTGCGGGATATATCATAGTAAAAGAAGCTGGAGGATTACTTTTAGATGCTGATTTGAATCTGCTCGATACAGATCTTAGCTATAAAACAAGAATTTCATTTATTGCAGCATCAAATCAGAAAATCATAGATGATATTATTTCACAAATAAAAAAATAAAATCATTCAGAACATATTATTAATCAAAAATATTAAAAAATCATTAAAAATAAGTTTTAATAAAAATATAGTTTGTTTTAATTTTATTTAACCATATGATTCATACTTAATTTCATAACTTCCATCTTTACGTTTTTCTTCTTTTGTAACAAATCCTTTTGGTCCCAAATATTCAATAACTCCATCAATAGTTCCTTGATATCCACAAATGTAGACTTTGGTATTTGCAATTGTTATTTCTTTTCCAACCATTTCTTCTAATGGGGAAACACCATTTTTATTTGGTTTGAAAAAAGATTCCACTCTACCAACATGTCCTGCCCAAGATCTGTTAAAGAATTCTTTCTGTCTACTAATAGCTGCTCTGTATTTGAAATTCCATTGTTCTTTTCCTCTCTCTATACTTTCATTTTCAAAGTTTGTTAACAATTCTTTGTAACTCAACTCATCAACATAACTTGCTCCATGAAGAACAATAATTTCTCGTTTATCTCCTGTATCATGCAAATGTTTTGCAAATGCGATAAATGGGGCAAGACCAGTTCCACCACCAACACATACAATTCTTCTGGTATCAGGTTCACCATTTGGCAATTTATCATCAATTGTTAATGCATTACCTGTTGGATCTCCTAAATACACTTCATCACCAACATTAGCATAAAATAATTCAGTAGTAACACGACCAGGTAAAGGCTTTCTAACCCATCTAATTACAAATTCAAAATAATCTCGATTTTCTGGATGCGATGCAATGGAATATGCTCTTCTAACAACTTTTTGCTCCGAAGGTATCGGTACTCCTATAGTAAGAAATTGTCCTGTGGTATATCTTGGCATTCCAGTAGTTGGAACTAAACGGATGACAACAAGATCTTCTTTAAGCAAATGCATGTAAGTAATTTTTGCCTTATGTTCTGTTACCATACAAAGTAATTTTTGCTACTTTGGATAAATGTATTTCTGTTAAATTTTGATTATTAGTTATTCTCAGATAAAATTAGAATACATTTTCATATAAAAAATATCTAATTCGAATAACAGATAAGACTAATGAATAGGATGGAACTCTTTTTTGAATAATTTGTTAAGCGATCATAGTTTTATGAATAAATATCATCTTTTGGTATTTATACTCAGATATATCTACATTAGATATGGCTAAACTAAAATGCAGTGATTATGGATTTGAATGTGATTTTATAGCTGAAGGAGAAATTGAGAACGTGATAGCAGAATTTGGAAAACATACTGATGAAGTACATGGAATAGATTATTCAAAAGAGGCTTTGATGCAATTTATTCTCAGAAAGCAATAAAATTATTCATCAGATCGAATTCAATTTAGTTAAAGTAACCAAGCAATAAAAAAATTAAATTATAATTCGTTTCATTGTTGCTTCAAGAATTGGAACTTCTTTTTCAATTATTTTTTCTACAGCAGGTACTATACCAGCCCTAGCTCTTGCATTTTCCTCATATTTCTCAGCAATTTGATCTCTAAACAGTAATTTTATTCCTGAAAGTGCAGTTATTCCCTCATCAACGGTTCTTGGTTCGGATAAATCCATGATCAATGTTCCTTTCTTTTTTTCTTCCATAACTAATTTTATTCTATCAAAAGTAATTAAGAAATAATCTGCAGTGGTTGCAACAAAAATTATATCATATTTATCAAATCCAGATAAAACTTCTTCAAATGCTATTGGTTTTCCACCTAGTATTTTAGAAAAACCAGTTGAACGTTCAATTGTTTTGCTTGTAACATCAAATACATATCCTTTTTTATTAAGTGATTTAGCAACTCTGGCTGCGGTTTCGCCAGTACCTATTAACAAAATACGTTTCTTAGCATCTAATCCAGCTTTTTCATCTACAATTTGAGTAGCTACTTCACCAAGAGATACCACATTTTTGCTTATACCAGTTGTTTCACGAATACGAGTTGCAATACGGATAACATTTTCAAATAATTTATTCAGTATTGGGCCTGATACATTGATGTTTTTTGCATTTGAGAGAGCTGTTTTAATTTCATTCAATATTTCTTCTTTTCCTACAACTACAGAATCCAAACCACATGCCAATCTTAACAGATTAAGATATGCATCTGTACCCTTGTAAACTTCAAGGGTTTGATCAAAATGATCAATATCAATTTGTTCTACTTGAGATAAAGATTCCCAAGTTTTTTTAATTTGATTTAAAACTAGAGATTTTCCTTCAGCTCTTCTCCCATCAGGAGTATCCCCTGATTCCACATTACTTGCAGTAAATATTTCAATTCTACTAGCAGTTTGAATGATTATACATTCTGCAACACCGGGTATTTTTTTAAAAGTTTCACATGCCGTTTTAAGATCTTCAAATCTAAATCTAGATAATGCGTGAAGGGGTACATTTTGGAAAGTAACTCTCGCATTAATTATATCAAAACTAATTTCACTCATATCATCATCATTTAATCTTTAAGTTTATTCCTTCCACCTTTTGCAGTACGGAAAACATTCATACCTATAAAATAATTTTCATAAAGAGATTCTAAATATTCAAGTTCTTTTTGTGTTGTGTCTATATCTTTTTTGGATGCGAGAGGATCATTTTTTAGTTTCTTAAGTTTTTGAGTAGTTTCTTCTAAGAATTCTCCTACCCCAGATTCATAATTAGACATACCACCAAATTCAGGACTTAGTACATGCTGTGGAATATATTTTGGAGTGCTATCTGTTGGAATTTCCACTTTTCTTGTAATTTCATCTTGTTCATCTGATGTAAGTATTGGTCTAGGAAATCGATCTTTTTTTGCTAAGAAAAATTCAGGTTCTCCCATTTCTCTTCTAAATATTTCCTCACCTTTACGTAGATTAGTAAATGCAGGTGCTTTGGATGTTGCTGCTTTGACTTCAGCGGCTATTGCTTTGTATTCTTCTTCTGCAGCAGCTTCTGCTATGGCTTTAGCAGCTGCGGCCTTTGCTAAT
Source organism: Nitrosarchaeum sp. (assembly GCA_021414365.1). GTDB lineage: Archaea > Thermoproteota > Nitrososphaeria > Nitrososphaerales > Nitrosopumilaceae > Nitrosarchaeum. Next base: position 23,379 of record JAIOOR010000003.1, on the reverse strand, counting down.
GCAGCTTCGACTTCAGCTTCAGCTTGAGCCACTGCTTCTACGGCGGCTTTTGCTGCTGCTTCAGCTTTAGCAGTTATGGCTTTTACTGAATCTTTTGATTGTGATTCTGAAACTTCAGATTTTGGTTCTACCTTAGATTCTTTATTTTCTTCAGACATCAAAATTTACTAAAATTGCCTGAATTTTAATATTCTTGTAACCGAAATTTATAAAATTTAACTTTAAAGAGGGAAAATATCATAATCAGAGGAGGGATCAAAAATAATACATGTATTGAATCTTAATAATATGTCAAAGTTTCTGTAAGAGTAAAAAATTTTGTAAAAGACTAAATTATACACGTCAAGCATTTTTGTCAGGGGTCTATGGCGCAGCCAGGTAGCGCACCGGACTTTTAATCCGGTTGTCGTGGGTCCGAATCCCACTAGACCCGCCCTTATTTTATCAATTCATTGATTTTACTAGATAGATTGTCTAATGCCTTTGAAATATCATTATCTCGTTTTGTTACATTGATTCTGTAATTATTAATTTTTTTTATACGATCTTCAATCATTCTTTTCTGTTCATCATATCCAGAAGAGCCGAAAGACTTTCTTTCCTTCAAAGAAGAAGTGATTGTGATGGATTGAATAATTTTCATTATTAAATTAGGATTGACTTTTGTTTCATGAGCAATTTTCGAAATTTCTTTAATACTAAGTTTATTCATAGGTTTGTCAGATAAGTGTGCTATATGTACAAGACTTCCTGCAATTTTATGAGTGGTTCTAAATGGAATTCCATTCTGAACTAATTTTTCTGCAATATCAAGTGCAATAAGATCACTAGATTCTGCTGCTTTTTTCATTTTTTTATCATTTACATGTAATGTGAGAAGAATAGATTTTAAAATAAGTAATGCACTAATTGAAATTTTGGATGTCGACCAAATAGATGATTTAATTTGTTGTAGATCACGCCCGTATCCAGAAGCTAGTCCTTTGATTGTAGTTAGAATTGCAGTGAGATTACCAATTACTTCTGAAGTTTTTCCTCTTGTTAATTCTAAAATATCAGGATTTTTCTTTTGTGGCATTACGCTTGATGGAGATGTAAATTCATCAGCTAATTCTATAAAAGAGAATTCAAAAGTGGACCAAATTATAAAATCTTCAGAAATTCTACTTAGATTAGTCATAAGAATTGCTATCATAGCGACATATTCTGCAACAAAATCTCGAGTGCTTGTTGCATCAAGTGAGTTTTCAACTAATCCATCAAATCCCAACATCTTAGCAGTACTATGACGATCAATTGCAATACTTGTTCCTCCAACAGGTCCGGCACCGAGAGGACTTTGGTTAACATGAGAAAACGTAGCATAAAGTCGTTCAAAATCTCTAAACAATACGTCTGCTTGAGCAAGTAGATAATGTGAAAATAGACCTACTTGAGCTTGTTGTAGATGTGTATAAAGCGGCATTATTGTTTTTTGATGGTTTTTTGCCAAAGATACAAGTGCTTCAATTGTATCAAGTAAGCAATTACAAATAATGTCTATATCATCACGGATTTTCATTCTAATATCCAAAGCGACTTGATCATTTCGTGATCGTGCGGTGTGCATCTTTCCACCACTTGCCATTCCCGCTTTTTTAATTACAAGTGTTTCAATTAATTCATGAATGTCTTCGGCTCCTGATGAAACATCGAGTTTTACATTTTTCAAAGACTCTAATGCAGAAAGAATTTTTTTTACATCATTTTTTGTAATGATTTGATTTTCATATAACATGAGAGTATGAGCTTGACTTCCAATAATATCATAAAGTGCTATTTGAGAATCATCATTTATGGATGAAACATAATCTAAAGTAATATCACTCAAATCAGTACCAAGACGTGAACGATACATTACCTAAGGTTCTAGAATGGTTATATATAGCATCGACGTTTTTTTTGATATGAGTTTAGATATCAAACAACTTAGAGTGAAAATTTTTGATGAGTTATCAAAAATTGTAGATCCTGAAATTAACACATCTATTACAGATCTAGAACTTATTGATGAAGTAGACATTAGTAACAATAATGTCAAAGTAGATTTACATCTAACTAGTCCGTTTTGTCCTGCAGTTTTTGGATTTAAAATTTGTCAAGACATTCATGATAATCTTTTGAAGGTAAACGGAATTGATGATGTCAAAGTAAATGTATCAAATCATTTTATGGCAGAACAAATCAATAATCAGGTAAATAACAGTCCTAATCCAAAAAAGAAATTAGCTTCTAAATCCTAACATATATCCTCGGAGTAATTGAATTCCCATAGCAGGATCTACTCCTTTTGGACACACTTGACTACATGAACCTGCAAAATGGCATCTCCAAATACCATGAGAATCATCAATGATTTTTAGTCGTTGATCTTTTCCTTTATCTCTGCTATCAGCAACATACCGATATGCTTGAGCTAATGCTTGAGGTCCTACAAAAGAGGAATCAGTTGCCATTGTAGGACATGCTGAATTACACAATCCACATTTAATACAATTTGAGAATTGAATGTATTGTTCTAATTCTTCAGGAGATTGTAGAAATTCTTTTGTGTCAGATGTAATCTCAGTATCATCATGAATAAGATATGGTTTTACTTTATGATGTGTATCAAATAATCGTTCAAATTTTACTGCAAGATCTCGTATAATTGGAAAGTTGTTCATGGGTTCGACGGTAATTACATTAGAGTTTAATTCGCTGATTTTTGTAAAACATGCAAGCCTAGGTTTGCCATTGATTATCATTCCACATGATCCACATGTAGCTTGTCTACAAGAATAACGAACTGCAATGGAATGATCAAAATGTTTCTTTACCTCAAGAATTGCTTCTAAAACAGTAGTCCATCGCTCATATGTAATAGTAAAGTCCATGAATTTTTTGGCACTATCATGTTCTGGATTATATTTTGCAATACGTAAAGTAATTGATTGTGAGGGGGTCATATTTTCTTCTGCCATGCTAGGTATTTGTCCCATCTATATCATCCCCGTATTTACCATTATTATTGTTCGTGAGCCATATGCAATTAATGCAATCATAGCTGCTATACAACAGTATGAGACAGTTTTTTCATATGTCTTACCTTGTTTTAGTTCTAGTAAAATTACACGTAATCCATTAAATCCATGAATAGATAATAAAATCAAGATTATTTCAAGCATTCCAGCATATGGAAGAAATTTGTAGTTTGCAATTACGCTACCATATTGTAAAGATTCAGAAAATCCTTGTGTAAGACGCATCAAAATGTGAACTGCAACAAGGGAAACTGCAGCTAATGCGGTCCCATAATGTATTTTCATGATAATACTTTCTCTCATTTTATTCACCAAACATTACCGCTAACCCATACAACATTGCAATTGCAGCTAGTATTATTGCAGAATAGATACCCATTTTATGACGAATATTTTGTGATGCTGGAATATACGGATAATCAGGTCTTGCAGGTTTTCCTACACCTACACCACCATGTCCAAGCATTACCCTTATTCCATTAACAGTGTGAAAAACACACATTGCAATTACTATTGCTAAAATAGCATGACCTTCAGTAGTTTGAGTAATTTCAAGAAATTCATTCCAGCCAATTTCTCCTTTTAAAATTGAACTAGTTTCATAGATATGACCTATGAAATATGCTAACAAGCCCAATCCACTTAATCGCATTAACAAATATGCAACTCTTTCAATACCATATCTTCGAGGATTGATCATTCCTCCAATTCCTTCTTTATGCTCATCTTGGTTTGTCATCTAGTATTTCCTCTCTACTGGTTGGTATTTTGTAATTGTAACAGGATGTGTTTTCATTATAGGTTCCTTGGGATCATAGTATGCTAGTGTGTGATGTAAAAAGTTTGCATCATCACGTTTTGGATAATCCGTCCTTGCATGTGCACCTCTTGATTCTTTTCTGTTAATAGCACCAAGTAAAACAATCTCTGCAACTCTAAACATTGAATCAAGCTCCATTACGTTTGAAAAGTTCGTATTGTATTCTTTAGCTTTGTCATCCACATGTTTCCAAGTTTGCGTTTTTAGTTGTCGAATGTTCTTTAATCCCTCAATTAGATTTTTTTCATTTCTGAAAACATATGCTTTATCATTCATAGTATCAGTTAATTCTTGTCTTATCTCATATGGGTTTACATCACCGTTGCCACGAAAAATTCCATCGTAAATTCTTTTTTCTTCTGCTGCAACTAAATGATGGGGCCATGGTGTCGATTGAGAATTCTTTTCAATATAGTCAACTGCTAAATTACCGGTAATTTTTCCCCAAACGATACACTCAGAAGTAGAGTTTGCGCCTAATCGATTTGAGCCATGAACACTATTACATGCTGCTTCACCTGCAGCCCAAACACCCTGTAGTTCTGTAGCTCCATCAATATCAGTATGAATTCCGCCCATCATATAATGACATACAGGTCTAACGTCAAGAACTTCAGTCGCAGGATCTAATCCAGAAAATTTGATAGAAATTTCTCTAATACCACCTAACTTTTCTTTAATTTTTTCATCACCAATATGTCTCAAATCAAGCTTCATACAATCAACACCTGTTTCATGTTTGAATCCACGACCTTCACTCATTTCTGTCATCATAGCTCTTGAAACAATATCACGTGGAGCTAATTCCATCTTTTCACCGGCATATTTTTTCATAAATCGTTCACCTTTGTTATTTAGAAGATAACCTCCTTCTCCTCTAGCACCTTCTGTGATCAAGATTCCAGATGGTAAAATTCCAGTTGGGTGAAATTGTACAAATTCCATATCCTTTAGTGCCATACCTGCACGTAATGCCATATCCAAACCATCAGGAGTTGAAGATAAGGCGTAAGTTGAAAAACTATATAGTCGTCCTGCCCCACCAGTTGCAATGATCAAAGCTTTTCCTTTAATTGAATAGAAAGTTCCAGAGGAAAGTTCAATTGCAGTAAGGCCTAAAAATTTTTTCCCATCATGAATAATAGCTGTTGCAAACCATTCATTGAGATATTCAATATTTTCATATTTCTGACAAGTGTCGTACAAAGTTTGCATTTCAAAGAAACCTACTTTATCAGAAGCATAAGTAGCTCTAGGAAAACTATAACCGCCAAAATTTCTTTGTCCTATTCTTCCATCTTTTCTTCTAGACCAAGGCATTCCCCAATGATCTAATTGATAGATTTCTTTTGGCATCTCTACACAAAGTCTTTCAGCAACATCTTGATCAGCAAGAAAATCACTTCCTTTTACAGTATCATAAATATGAGATTCAATTGTGTCACCCTCATCTTCAAAAAGTACAGCCGCAGTTCCACCTTCTGCAGACACAGAATGAGATCGCATGACTTGAAGTTTCGAAACAATTCCAATTTTGATTTTAGAATTTTTTCTAGCAGCCTCTATTGCAGCCCTTAACCCTGCCAATCCAGAACCGCATATTATCAAATCAAATTCAATAGATTCGACCATTTGTTAGAATGAGTACCTAGAAGGTGGGTTAAATATGTAGTAATAGAGGCGTGTATTTCAAAAAATTATTATATATCACTAGCGATATTATTATGTATGATTTCTGAATGGTTTCAGAGAGTAGGAAGTTCAGTACCTAGAGGATTTTCAAGATATTTTATTTTAGAATTACTAAAAAATAAATCACATACCGGAAAAGAGATCATAGATTATGCAGTAGAACAAAGCAACGGTATATGGAAACCTTCTCCCGGTTTGATCTATCCATTATTAGGAAGATTACTTGATGAAGGTTTAATTGAAGAAACTAAAGAGGGTAAATATCAACTAACAAAAAAAGGAAAAGAAACTGCAGAAGATGTTGACAAAATTAATGATATTATTAGAAAGCAATTAGATGTCCTTTTTAGATTAGGTAATGTGGGAAGATTTGTAGCGATGGATCTATTAGAGAAAATGTTTGCAATAGGTTCAATTCTCAATTCTAATTTTGCCAATATGACAAATGAGGAAACTCAAAGATATAGAAAATTCCTAGAGTCTGAATTAAAGAAAATAGATGAAAAAAACGTAAAGAAAGGAAAAGAGATCAAGATAGAATAATTATTTTTGAAAAGTAAAAATCAATCTTTTTTTGATTCAACATCACTTATTAGAGAACAAAAATCAAAGATATTTGGTTCATAGATACTGTTTATCATAGTTACAAGGTTATCAAATGGGACAGGATTGATTCCAATTTTATTACGAATAAAATCATTATTGGCTCAATAATCATTGGTTGGAGATAAAATTAACGAGAAGACAAGAGATGTTGATATTGCAGCATGATTTTTAAAATCATAAATAATTCAAAGATAAGGTAAAACCATGAAAAATTTGAAAGCGATGTTAAAGGCAAACAAACCACTTGTTATTCCTGGAGTTTATGATGCAATTGGAGCAAAAATTGCTGAAAAAGTGGGATTTGAAGCCATGTTTCAGACAGGTTATGGAACTTCAGCCACATTATTCGGGATGCCAGATTATGGATTTATTGGAGCAACAGAAACTCTTGACAATGCAAGAAGAATTTGCAGGGCAGTTTCAGTTCCAGTAATAGTAGATTCAGACACAGGATATGGAAATGCATTGAGTGTTTGGAAATTAGTAAAAGAATTAGAATCTGCAGGAGCTTCTGGAATTTTTCTAGAAGATCAAAGATGGCCTAAAAGATGTGGACATATGAAAGGAAAAGAAGTCATAGCACAGGAAGAATATACAGAAAAATTAGGTGCGGCAATAGATGCACGACAAAATAAAGATTTCATAATTGTTGCAAGAACAGATGCAAGAGCAACTGAAGGACTAGATGCAGCGATAGAACGTGGATTACAAAATAAAAATACAGGGGCAGATGCTGTGTTTATTGAGGCACCAAGATCAATAGAAGAAATGAAGATCATAGGAAAAGCAATCAATGCACCGCTTGTTGCAAATATGATTGAGGGTGGTGCAACTCCAATGAGTTCTGCAGAGACATTACATAAACTAGGATTTAAAATAATTCTATATCCACTTTCAGTATTATTTGCAAATACTTTTGCAACAATGAATATTTTAAAAGAATTAAAAAGATCAGGAACGACAGCAAAGTTTAAACAAAAAGTTGTGAATTTTGATCAGTTCAATGATTTGGTGGAATTACCAAAATTCCAAAAACTAGAAAAGAAATATGGATTTTCAAAAAGAGAATAAAATAAAAAATTACAAGTAAAGTACAGATATCAACTGTTTCTCTTTACTTCAATTTCTATTGTTGAAACGTTTCTGGTTCTACCGTCTTGTGACTCTAATGATTCGGAGCCTATTTTGATTTCTCCAATAGAGTATCCAGCATTTTCTGTCTTTCTTGCAATGATTTGAGCTACATCCACAGCACGACCGATGCTTAGACCTCTAGCTTTGATGTAGACGGATGGTAAGTTTGCCAGTTGAATTAGCGTTGACGTTACATATGCCATCAATGGTTTCTTACCTATGAATATGGTGTTTCTGGATTCGTTTGACATGAGTGATTCGGTATTTAACGATAATTTAAAGCTAAAAGATATTTTTTGATTCATAGGAAGTTTTATGAAAAATATTGAACCATTATTAACTAGATTTGGTCATTTTAATCAATAATATGAGAAATATTAAAGAAATTTTAGATCTTGGAACTGTTGAAGAAAAAATCAAAATCTTAGAGTCTCATTCTTCTACGAAAAACACCGAAATCATACAAAAAATAATTTCAAAATTAGATGACGATGATATTAAAGTGAGAGGTGAAGCATTTAGTGCACTGGTATTAAATGAAAATGAAATTTCAGATTTATTGATAAATAGTTTGAGATCTCAAAATAAAAACATCAAAGGGTATGCATCATTGGTATTAGCAAATAGAAATGATTGTAATGCAATACCAGAAATAATCAAACTTACAAATGATCAAAGTTCCATGGTGAGAGCTTGCGCGTTAGGTGCATTAGGTTATCTCAAAGCAAAACAAGCAAAAGATGTAATTCATAATTGTTTGTATGATTCTAATTTAGAAGTTAGAAAAAGTGCATTACAGGCAACAATTAATCTTGGGTATTCATTATCAGAAGACAAAATCAAAGAAATGTTTAGAGAAAAAGATTCTGAATTGGAAAGGCTACTTGTAAATGTAAAAAAGAGTGGACCGAAAGGGATTTGAACCCTCGATCTGATGCATGCCATGCACCCATCCTACCAGACTAGACGATCGGCCCAATAATCAGTAAACTGATCGAATACCATTTTTCAAATTGGTTATTAACGTTTAGCGGTTTAAGACTAAATTCAAGTATGAAATTAACACAAGATATTTAACCATAATTAAGATGGATGTAACGTTATGGTAGTAGATAACAAAGCAACTATCACTTATGTACAATTGCTCAAAGAAGATCTTGTAATTATCAGATTAGTACCAAAAGATGGTCCAGTTCCAGAATATCAAGCTGGTCAATTTATCACATTGGGATTACCGAATCCTACTGAAGGTGGAAAAATTGTTAGAAGAGCATATTCCATTGCATCGCATCCTGAAAATAGAAAGTATATTGAACTTGTAATTAGATGGGTAAGAAAGCCACTTCCAGGCAGATTGACAACTCAGTTATTCAATGCAAAAGAAGGCGATGAAATTTTATGGTTAAAACCTACGGGTAGGGCACTTTTGATAAATGAAACTCTACCAAATGGTGAACCTGATAAAAGAAGAATTATTTGTATTGGTGGAGGAACAGGTCTTGCACCATTTGTAAGTTTTGCACAACACCTTCATGCTGTTGGAGATAAAAGAGAAATAATTGTTCTTCATGGAGCAAGTTATGTTGATGAGTTGAGTTACAAAGAATTACTAACAGAATTGGAAGATGAAAGTAAACGAAGAGGGAAAGATGAATGGAATTTCAAATACAGAGCAGCTATTAGTAGACCACAGGAATGGTTTAACAGATCTTGGGCAGGTCAGGTTGGAAGAGTTGAAACATTTCTCAGACCAAGAGAAGCTGGAATTTCACCATTAGAAGAATTGATTGGTGATAAAATCACTAAAGAGAATACAATGTTTTACGTTTGTGGTTGGCAAGGAACAATTGATGGTGTAATGGATTTCTTAAAGCCAAAAGGTTTCATCACAGAACATGATAAGGGTCCAGACGGAAACTTCCAAGTAAAATACGAATCGTACGGTTAATCAAATTTTTAAAGAAATAAAATCTTCGAATTGTTCTCACATGTGGGGGACGTAGGTTAGCTTGGCATACTGCCAGCCTCGGGTGCTGGAGGTCATGGGTTCAAATCCCATCGTCCCCATATTTTGAGAAATTCAATCATTGAAATATGACATTTTATTAGTTAACATAGTTGATAACTGCACTTTATCTTGCTCATCTTAATCCTGTAACTAATGCACATGTCGAAATAATTAATGAGTTAAAAAATAATGCAGATATTGTAAAAATTATGCCTGTAGTTTTTAAATCAGGTGAAAAAGAAATCAATAGTAGAAGCTTTCCGTTTAGTTTTGAGATTCGGAAAAAAATGATTACATCGATTTTTGGAGATTCTGTTTTAGTTACTGATGATTATTCATTTTTTGCGCCTTTTAAAAAATACATGCCGCCATTATTATCACTTAAATCTTGGGAATTACGTAAACAGATTCTCAAAGGAGTATATGGGGATTTTTTTTCATATACTGGAGATAAAGCTGAGGGATATATGCTCAAAATATACAGATTAAAACCAAAAGTAGGACAAAGAAGGATTCTATCCGCAGCTGCTGTCAAAGAAAGTCTCTATAATTCAGCATTAGGAAGAGAATCAAATTGGAAACAGGATGTTCCAGAAAGTGTTGCGAGAATTATTGAGGAAAATTGGGAAATAATCAAACAATTTTCAGGATCAGAAGACAAAACAACCCGAGTTTTTGGGATGAAATTTCCAAAAGATGGATGGTCCTAGAATATTTAGAAAATAGAGTTTAAGATATGAAAAATAAAATATAAAAAATAAAACAAGCTTCAAAAGTTTATTTCTTTTTTGAAGCCTTTTTGGTTGTTTTAGCTGCTGCTTTTTTCTTTGCTGCCATAATTAAAACTACAATTCACTTGGATTTCTACAGGTGAAATTAAAAAAATTACACAAAATGGGTGATGTTGAGAATACAATTTTAAAACATTTTGAAAAAGAAAAAAATGATTTTTGATCAGAATCAGATCTATATTTTGAGTATTTTTTTCTTCAAATTCATATTTTCTAAATTATTGAAAATCATTAAAATCAAAATCATTATGAAAATTAGAATTATTCAAAATATCTTCAGATTTCATCATCTTGTTAAATAAAATAATCAGAAAATGCACTAAATTGAGACTCTAGAGAAAATATCATAAAACAGAGTTCCAGAATAGATTAATTACTGATACAACTGAGATTTTTTATGGGACTGCCTCTTTCAAAATATGTTTGGTTTGATGGAAAATTTGTAACTTTAGACAAGGCAAATGTTTCCATTACAACTCATGCAATTCATTATGGAACATCGGTTTTTGAAGGAATACGAGCATATTGGAATGGAACAAATCTTTTTGTTTTTAGATTAGATGAGCATATTGAACGATTTAGAAGATCTGGACAATTTTATAACATATCACTAAATTTTTCAGATAAAATTATTAGTGATGCAATAATTGGGATTTGTAAAAAAAATAAAATAAAAAAATCGTGTTACATAAGACCATTTTATTTTGTAGGAGATTATGGGATAAATTTACACGTAACAGAAAAGGCGCCAACTAATGTAGCAATTTTCACATTTCCATTTGGTGATTTATTTAACAAAAATGGAATTACTGCATGTGTTGTATCATGGAGAAAATTTTCAGATATGTCAACACCTCCTCAAGCAAAGATGGGAGGTAATTACCTTAATTCAATCATAGCAACTCAAGAAGCAAAAAGAAATGGATTTGATGAAGCAATTCTACTAGATCATAATGGAAATGTTAGTGAAGCACCAGGTGAAAATATCTTCATTGTAAGAGAAGGTCAATTAATTACGCCGCCGTTATCATCTTCAGCTTTGAATGGAATTACACGTGATGCAATTATTAAAATTGCAAGCGATTTAGACATAGATGTAATAGAAACTGAAATTGCAAGAAGTGAATTGGAAATTTCTGATGAAATTTTTCTTACTGGTACTGCTGCTGAAATAACACCAATAATTTCAATGGATGGTAAAAAAATTTCCAACGGTAAGCCTGGAGATATCACCAAAAAAATGATGGGTGAGTATACGGATATAGTAATGAACAAAAACCAAAATTACTCACACTGGTTAACAGCGGTGTATTAAATGAAAATTGTTCAAATAGGTACAGGTGGTTGGGGTAAAAATCATACAAGAATATTATCTCAATTAGGAGTACTTTCTGCAGTTTGTGATACAGATGCTCAAAGAAGTAAGGAATATGGAGAGAAATATTCAGTAAATCACTATAATAATTTGGATGATATGATTCAGTCTGAGGAATTTGATGGGGCTTTTGTTGTGACGCCTACCTCAACTCATACAACAATTGCAACAAAATTACTTGAAGCAAAAAAACATGTATTTGTAGAAAAACCGATGACATACAAGTCAGAAGATGGTCAAAGAATTTCAGAATTAGCGGAAAAAAATAAGGTGATTCTAACATGTGGATATATTGAGCGCTTTAATCCTGCAGTAGATATCGTGAAGAAATTTGTCAAAGAGAAAAAGTTTGGAGAATTGGTAATGCTTGAATTTCATCGTGAAAATAGAATGCCATTACACATCAAAGACGTTGGAATAATTTATGATACTTCTGTACATGATATTGATACTGCAAATTGGTTGTTTGATGATACTCCTCAGGTAGTTTTTGCTAGATCAGGAAGAATAAATCATGAACATGAAGATTTTGCAAGCATAATGTTAGGATATAAAAATGACAAAGTTGCAATTATTTCATCAAATTGGATAACACCAAAAAGAGTAAGAACATTTACTGCTGTATGTACTGATGCAATAATTACATCAGATTTTATTTCTCAAGAAGTAAAAGTAGAGAGAAAAGAAGAAACTGAAATCCCACGTAATGAAAAACAAGAGCCATTATTATTAGAAATTCAAAGTTTTTTGGGAGCTATAGAAGGAAAAAACGAACTGGTTGTAAAATCGCAGCAAGCAGTCAATGTAACGAAAATAGCAGAAGCGGCACTTTTATCTAGTCAGAAGGGAATTCCAATTTATCTGGATTTAAAATGAATAAATCAATGATAGATATTTTGGCCTGTCCAATAGACAAGAATTACCCATTAGAATTATATGAAATTAATGAAAAAAATAATGTCATCTCTGAAGGGGCGTTATTTTGTTCCAAATGTTCTAGATTTTATCCCATTATTGAGGAAATACCAATAATGCTACCAGATGAATTAAGAAATAAAGAACAAGAGATTGAATTTCTTTCAAACAACAAGAAAAATTTACCTGAAAAAATTATTACTAAAGCAAATCCATGGCATTTGTGATCTAGTTGGTAACTAATTATATTTCAGAAAAAGCAAAAATTGGAGATAATGTGAAGATTTGGCATTTTTCATATATTGGCGATAATGTTGAGATTGGAAACAATGTAAAGATTGGTTCATTGGTGCATATTGACTATAATGTAAAAATTGGAGAGAATACAAAGATAGAAGGGCAAGCATATATCCCACCTCTTTCAAGAATAGGGAAAAATGTATTCATTGGACCTGCTGCCGTATTAACAAATGATCCTTATCCAATGTGTGATAAAATGATCGGAGTCATTATAGAAGATAATGCAATAATTGGAGCTCGAGCAGTCATCAAAGCAGGAGTAAAGATTGGAAAGAACAGTGTTGTTGCCATGGGTGCTGTGGTGACCAGAGATGTTCCTGAAGATTCGGTGGTGATTGGAGTACCAGCTACAATAAGATATACCCGTAAAGAATATGATAAAAAACAAAAACAGTGGATGGAAAGTTAGAATTTAATTTCTTTTTTAAAGATCCAATTCTTTAATTTTGATAATATCAATATCCAAATTATTACTAGAATGATTGCAATAATCGCTTTAATTATAGAAGCAATTAAAAAATCAAAATCACCATAGCCGGAGATGGTAAGTGGACCTAAGATCATCACAAGAACTCCTCCACCTCCAAGAATCAATATCCACATTGTGAATAAAAATCCAAAAAGACCTATTCTCAAAGTGTAATCCTCATCATAAATGCGGTGATAATTGCAAGGATTCCTGAAAAAATAGCTAGTTTAAAAATTACATATCCAACTTGCTTTTCAGATAAAGGTCCACCTACCAGAATTAATCTAACAAGAGTTATAGGTGCAGTTTTATCACTAGTTGCTTTTAGTTTGAAATCGTCTGTATGCTCTACAGGCTTTCCTTTGATTTGTCTGTGTTCTACAATTCGTTTCATACTTGAGAGAAATAAAAATGAGTTAATTACAGCAGGTAAAAGTGCTACAGCTGCAATAATTTCCACATGACCAATAATTGCAATTGCACCATACATTGCACCCAAAGTCAAGGCACCCGAATCTCCAGGAAATATCTTGCTTGGAATTTTATGGTATTTATAAAATGCCAGTGAAATAAATCCCAAAGGTAAACTGATTATAGCTATTTCGTAGTTTTGTAAAATAAATAATGCTACACTTAGTGAAAAACTTGCAATTATCATAAAACCACTTGCCACTCCATTTAGCACATCAATTGAATTAATTGTGTTGCCAGTAATTGGAATCATAAAAATTACAAGTCCCAAATAAAGAGCAGGTATTTGGACGGTACCAAATAAAGGAAATGCCAGATGTGGAGTGTATGCTCCAAGAAGGATTATTGGAGTTGATGCAATTACTAAAGCAACTGGTTTAAACCATCCACCCATTACTTTTCTATCATCAACATAACCAATTACAAATGCAATAAAACTAGTAATCATTATTGCCAAAATTTCATTGGTTTGAAAAAACCCATACAAAACAAGTTCAGATGTAATAATTCCTGCAATAATTGAAGGACCACCAGGTCTTACTACCATTACATGATCTTTTTTGTTCATATCTGGAACTGCAAGATTTCTTTTTTGTAGAAATTTGATTAGATATGGAGTGGTAAGATATACTGTAAAAAATGCAACAACGCATGAAACTATTGAGGGGATTATCAATTCTGTCAATTATCTAACCTTACGTAATTCTGACTTTATGTTATCTGCTATGGTTGAACCAATTTTATCTATTTCTGCTAATTTATTCACCGGGATTTTTGCCAAATCATCAAGTGTCTTTATTCCATGTTTATAGAGCATTCTTGCCCTTATACGCCCAATTCCTTTTACTTTAACTAGATCCAATAATTCTTCTTTAATTCCATATGCAATTCGTCTTCGTAGATGCTCTAATTCATCAAGTAGATCTACACGCTCTACATGTTTTGAAATTTCCCTAAGACAGTATGATAACCAATCAGCAGTTTCAATCATTCTATGCATATCGCCTGACTCTATTCCAAGATTATCAGAAAGAGTCAATTCAGAGGATTCTGTAATCCAAGACTGTAAAGCAAGCAAACTTCTAGAGCAATCATACTCAGATATTGGCGTTAAAAGCTCGGAAGAGTTTTTTTCTATCATCAAACTTGCAATTTCATAGTCTTTATTTCTAAGGGAGAATTTAGGGAAAAATTCTTCACAGTTGGAAATAAGGTGTAAAAATCCAAAAGAGTGTTTTCTTTCAGGTGATACGTTTTCAATTGCATCTCTAAAGTAAGTTGCAGTTAGTGGATCAATGTATAGCACAGAAGTCTTTTTTCCAAATTCGGTTGCGGCATATCTTTCACCTTTTTGAATAATTAAAAATGCATTTGTGAGAAATCTTAATGATATATCAATTGCAAATTTTATTGTTGCTTTTCTTGATTGTGAACCACCTAATGTCTGTAAAAAGAAATCAAGAATCTCTTCTTTTTTAATTCCAGGACTTGTAACAATTACACTTAACAAATGAGTTCTGAGGGATTTATCATCTGTAATTTTTGATATTATTGGTTCAGGTTCTCCATGGATATAATATTCCATTAAATCATCACTGTTCCCATTTCCAATGATTATTGATTCTCCATAATCATCATATTGTGGTCTTCCAGCTCTGCCGCATAATTGCTTGTACTCCAAAATACTGATTGGTCTATTGCCACCAACTTTTGCATTGTATCTATTGATGTTAGATATTACAACTCTTCTTGCAGGAAGATTTACACCTGCAGCCAATGTTGGTGTGGAAGACAATAGTTTGATCGTTCCTTTACGAAATTCAGTTTCTATTGTTTGTCTACAATTTTGATTTAATCCGGCATGATGAAACGCGACTCCTTTTTTTATCAATGCTGCAAGAGTTTTTACTAATTCAGTGTGCTCATTATCAGATAAAATTTTTTTTGAAATTTTTTCTAGTTCTTCTGATTCTTTTTTTTCTAGAAATTGTGAAATAATATCAGCTGCTTTGGTTGCAAGTGCTTTTGAACGGGTTCTAGTCTCTGCAAAAACTAGTGATTGTCCCCCATCTTTTACTGATTGTACACTTAAATCAATTGGTATTCCGCGAATACTGGGCTCAACTGTAAATTTTTTACCGTCATTCATTACCACTTCTCCTCCATCATATACTCCCTCAGTGAGAGGCACAGGTCTCCAATCATTTTGTACTAAAATACAATCAAGCCATCTTGCAATCTCATCTGAATTTGTTATTGTAGCGCTAAGACCTACAATCTGTGGCTTGGATGCCAAAAGCTTTAGTTTTGTTAAGATTATTTCCAGTGTAGGTCCTCTGCTTTCATCGCCAATCAGATGAATCTCATCTGCAATAACTAATCCTATTTCATCAATCCATTCAGCATTATGTCTTAGTATAGAATCCATCTTCTCATTTGTTAAAACAAGCACATTGTTTTTTTCAAGATTTTTTTCAATATTTTCAAAATCTCCAGTAGAGATACCCACCTTGATTTTTTTTCCTAAATCAACTTTTTCCAATTTTTTAAATTCCGTAAATTTTTCAGCAGCTAGTGCTCGAAGAGGACTAAGATAGATTACTTTGCCGTCATTTTTTGAAAGATAGTTAATCATTGTAAGTATTGCTGTAAGGGTTTTTCCACTTGCAGTAGGAGCAGAAACTAGAATACTTTTTCCATCAAGCAAACCAGCATCAATGCAATCAGCTTGAGGCGGATATAATTTAGAAAATCCTTCAGAGAGTAAAAAATCAATTGCAGTTTTAGGAAGATTCAGATTTTCAATTTTCATACTCGGTTATAATGACCGGGTTTTGATTCATAAATAGATGCTTCGCGTAGCATTCTTCTAATGTAGTTTCGTGCTTCTTCTTCAGTGAATTTTTCTGTCTTTTCTAGTTCTTTAACAAATGCTCTTTCTTCAACAGCGATTTTATTGTCACCTTCCATTGATTTTAGAACATCCATGAACAATTGCATCTTGGATACTTCACTTCTTGGTCTTCCTTGCAAGACTCCAAGATCTACTTTACCAGTATTAACATCAACTCCTGCATCCTGAAGCATGCTTTGAATCAAAAATATAGCTCGTTCTGCATCTTCTTCCTCTACTTTATCTTTCATTAGCAATCTTGCTCTAGCAGTTGAAAGTCTAATGATACCCTCTAATTGTCTAGGAGTGACTGTGATCATTTCTTCAGACTCTACATTTCTCATTTGGAGATAGTATTCTAGAATCTTTTCTTCAGCTTCTTTTGTCAAATCAGGGCTAGATCTTTTTGCATATGAGAGATATTTTGTTAGAATATCAACATCGATCACAGAACGTTTGTCGGTTCCTTGAGGTGTATGTAATTCAATAATGTGTCTAGCAATTTTTTCATCTTTTTCTCTTCCAGGAATATCACGTACTACAAAAATCAAGTCAAATCTAGTCAATAATGGAATTGGCAAGTTCACATTTTCAGTGATATTTTTGAACGGATCATATTTTCCATACATTGGGTTTGCAGCTGCTAAAATTGATGTTCTTGCATTTAGTGTTGCAACAATACCACCTTTTGCAATACTTGCAGACTGTTGCTCCATGACTTCGTGTAGTGCACTTCTATCCTCTGGTTTCATCTTATCAAACTCATCAATGCATACAAGACCTTGATCACCTAAAACTACGGCACCTGCCTCTAACATCATAATTCCTGTCTTATCACGAACTACAGCTGCTGTAAGACCTGCTGCAGTTGAACCTCTACCTGATGTGTACAAACCCCTTGGTGCAATCCTTGCACAAAACTTTAGCATCTCAGATTTTGCAGTACCAGGATCACCGACAAGAAATACGTTAATGTCACCTCTAATCTTGCTTCCATCGCCAAGCAATCTCTGAGTTGAACCTACAATTAACAACAAAATAGCTTCTTTGATTAGAGACTGTCCTTGGATATGTGGTGCAAAAGAATCAATCAATCTTTGGTAAACATTAGGACTCTCAGATAGAGTCTTGATCATCTTTTCGTCTTCTGGGGAGACTTCTTCTCTTTCTATTTTACGTGAGGTCTTAGAACCCCTTCCTCCCAAAAATTCAATATTATTTCCTTCAATTCGTAATCGGTATAATCCGCTGTGTCCTCTAGTTATTCCTGCAATGGATTCTTGCTCTACTCGCACTATTCCTGTAAGAATTATCCTATCCCCTGGCCTTGCGTTATCTACAAGATCCTGCCTAATTGTCACATCAATGTAATGAGGCAATTGGCCTGGAGGCAAGTCTTCAGGGAGTTCTTGCAATCTGAGAATTTGAAAGTCTATGAATTTGCTGGCTTCTGGTTTTAATTCAAAATCTCTGTGCTTGCAGCTTGGATTATCACACACTATAGGAATTTTTACATCCATTCCCTTTAGCTGAATTACTTTGGTTTGATGATCATCAGGACAGACAAATACCAGTTCTTTTGCCAGTGGTTTTACTTCGGATGCTCTAACTACCATACCTGAAACACTTGCAATGTTTCCTATAGTTTCGGCATTGATTTGTCTGAGACTACGTTGTAGTGGATAATTTACTAATCTTACACGAACTTCGTCTTTGATTTTTTCTGCATAATCAGGAAATCTTGTTTGTAGTGCTTCTTTGATTGCCCTTGAAAATGCATTTAGAATTCTGTCAGGATCTGTTGTAAAAATAATTTCTATTTCAGGTTCTACTACAAGATCATTGTAATCAACAATGATGTATTTTGCACTCTTTGGCATCATCTCATCGATTTGCTCTACATACTTGTAGCTGCCAGTCTTGTCCTTGAATCTAATCAGAAAATCCTTTACTCTATCAGATAATGCAGACTCTGTAAAAGTGCTAGTTTGAGTTTTGCTCATTTAAATCTCCTCTTACTTGTTTTTCAAATTCTTTGCTATTATCATGAATTGTTTTAAAGAAAATATTTTCTTCAACTGTTAGCTTGCTGTATAACTCAGAATTTAGTTTTGAGGAATCTGCAAGCTTTACTAGTTTTCCTCGTCTCATTCTAAATAATTCCAGCATTATACTTTCTACGTGATTAAAGTCATCGCGATTCAAGTTTTTCATTGATTCTTTTAGTTTGATGTAAAAGTGAGGATCAAGTGTAGACATTTGGTATTCACCGACCATCTTTTCTTTTGATAATGCTTGTTTTAATTCGGTAATCATATCAGGTGTTTCTAAGGTTGCAAGTTTGTTCTGCGATAGAATTTTGCCTATCCATTGAGGCAAATTCAAGACCTCGCCCTGGCTGCCATTAATTTTTAGGCCTGCCACATTGAATTTGATATCATGATTTATGGTAACTTTGGCGTCTTTTAGACCATATCCAATAGAGTGCAGTTTTTCTATTCTATCAATTTCCATCGTGAGATCACTACTTTTCTACAAGATCCTGATGTATCGGATCGATCAATTCTGTTCACTATATTGTGAGATCAATTGATCCTATTAATTTCGATTTATTAGTGGGAGATAGACTAGCATATCACATGTTATCAACAGGCATGTGGGTGGAAAAATACCGTCCAACAAAGCTCTCAGAGATTGTAAATCAAACAGAGATCATTGGCAGCCTACAAGCTCTAATTAAAGACCCAACAGACATGCCACACCTAATGTTTTCTGGCTCTGCGGGAGTCGGCAAGACAACTACTGCTTTGTGTATTGCTAGACAGATACTAGGGGAGAATTCTAGAGACTATACCCTTGAGCTAAACGCATCAGATGAAAGAGGCATAGGCATGGTCAGAGAAAAAGTTAAGAAATTTTCCAGATTTGCAGGAATGGTAGAGGTTCCATTTAAGATAATTATTTTAGATGAAGCAGACGAGATGACCTCTGATGCACAAACTGCGCTTAGACGAATAATAGAAGACACTGCAAAATACTGTAGATTTATCCTTATTGCAAATAACATCTCAAAAATTATCGAACCCATTCAAAGCAGATGTGCCACCTTCAAGTTTACAACAATTCCTGAAGAAGACATGATCAATCATTTAGAGAGTATAGCCAAAAAAGAGAAAGTAAAAGCTGACAAAAAAGGGCTAAAGGCAATTTATGATTATTCCGAAGGGGATCTTAGACATGCCATTAATCTGATGCAGGCAACTGCAAGTATAGGGGAAATTTCCGAAGCTAATGTAAAGTCATCAGCAGGACTGACAAAAACTAGTGATGTTGATGATGTTTTAAAAATGGCACTATCTGGAAAAATACTAGATGCAAGAGAAAAAACAATTGAATTAATCAAAGTTTATGGAATGTCAGAATCAGATTTTTTAAAATATCTCAGCTCTGCAGTGTTTAAAACAAAGCATGCAAAGTTATCAGAAATTTTAGAAGTAGTTGCAAAATATGATTATAGAATTTTAGTTGGTGCAAATCCAGAGATTCAGCTATCAGCTATGCTAGCTGAGTTAGGCAACTTGGAAAAATAACGCAGAGAGAGGGATTTGAACCCCCGGGTGCTTGCGCACACAGGCTCTCAAGGCCCGCGCCCTACCGAGCTAGGCGACCTCTGCAAAAAATGATGGATTACAGTGATTAAAATTTGTTGAGATATACAAAAGAAATTTTATAAAAAGAAGAAAAAAGAAAATAATTCTTTAATCGTGTGCGTGTGGGTTACCGCTGCCAGTCATTTTGACAAAGGTACCTGCTGCTTTCTCATGCCATTCCAAGTTTGCTTGTTCAATTCGAATAGCTCCTGTAGGACATATTTCCTGGCAAGCCATACAAATAGTACAATCATGTTCTCGAATTGGTTGTGATTTGTCAGTATAGTCTAATCGTTCGTTTTGTTCAGTTTTTCCAGTTCCTTCAAAGACTTTGCCAACTACATCTTTAGCTGCAATGTCTTGTTCGGTTCTGTACCACTGAAATGTTTGAACTGGACATACACTCATGCATGAACCAGCTGCAATACAAGAATCCCAATCGACTGCTACTGTTGTGCCATGAATACCAAGAGGAACTTGTTTTTCTCCTCGCTCTTCATATGCTGCCTTTACATCTTCATTTGAGAATGCTGCGCCTTCTGGATTTCCTTTGCCCCAAATCCAGTGAAAGTTTTCACCATTACCATGGCTAGTTTTTCCGACTGGTTTTTGGTCGTGACAAAAGTCTTCTGGTATTACTAAATCTACCATAATTGGATTGTTTTGGAATATTATTTAAAGCTAGACAAAATTAGTCTCAACTAAATCTGAATAGATCGATTCACAGTATGTTTTAGGGGAATGAAATAAAATTAAAAAATAATTCTTTAATCGTGTGCGTGTGGATTGGCAGTACCTGCTACAATCTTTACAAAAGTTCCTGCTGCTTTCTCATGTGCTTCCAAGTTTGATTGATCAACTTTGATAGCTTGTGGAGGACAAACCGATACGCATGCCATACACCAGATACAATCATGTTCTCTAATTGGATCTGCTTTATCGGTAAAGTCTTTTCTTTCTTCTTTAACCGAACTGCCAGTTCCTGCAAAAGTTGCATTTATTGCTTCAGTATTTGGAATGTCTTTTTCAGTTCTGTACCATTGAAATACTTGAACTGGACATGCTTCGATACATGCACCATCTGCAACACAAGAATCCCAGTCAACTGCAACCATTGTACCGCTAACACCTAGTGGAACTTGTTTTTCTCCTCTAGCTGCATAAGCTGCTACAACATCTTTGTCTGCAAACACTTCGGCTTGTGAGCCATCAGTGTTTTTTGTTTTGCCAGGACCCCATACCCAGTGAAATTGTCCGTCGGTGGTACTAATTTTTCCAATTGGTTTGAGACCTTCTGGGAAATTTTCTGCTATTGGCATAAGAGAACTTTCGCTCAGATATTATTTAAAGCTAGACAAAATTAGTCGGGACTAAATTTTACTAAATAAAAAACCTATGCTCAAAGATCAATTGAATTCCTTACGTTCATATCGATTGAAGATCAATTACAACAAATGGATATTATCAAGTTTGATGTTTACAGAGGACCAAACATAGGAATATACATAAACACAAATGATGATTTTGTTTTGCTTCCAATGGGTTTTGCCCAAAACAAAGCAGAAAAACTAGGAGAATATCTAAATGCTCAAGTGCTGTATGGCTCTGTTGCAAACACTCGCCTGTTAGGTGCATTGATGGTCATGAATAATAATGGAATCTTGCTGCCAAAGACTGCATATATTGATGAATATGAATTTCTAAAAAAAGAGACAAAGATGGAAATCGGTGTATTGGATTCAAAATATACCGCACTTGGAAATGTAATTTGTGCAAACGATAAAGGAGCCATTGTATCGCCATGGCTATCAAAAGAAGACTGTAATACTATAGAGCAAGTATTGGGAGTCGAAGTATTGCAGAAAAGAATTGCCGGATTTAATCAGGTAGGTGCAGTTATGGTTGCAAATAATTCTGGCGCTGCCATACACCCAGAAGCAGACGAAGAAGACATGAAGGAATTTGCAAATATAATGGGAGTAAGAGTAGAGCAGACTACGATTAACAACGGAGTCCCATATGTCATGTCCGGAATTTTGGTAAATAACCATGCAGTAGTTGTTGGTTCTATGACTAGCGGTCCGGAAATTATGATGCTAACTAGGGCGTTTCTAAATTAAGTATTGATTGTGGATCATCTGTAAGCTGTTCTATATCAATTTGCGATTCTGTTCCGTCTTGCATGTTTCGTAATACAACTTTGCTATTTTCTAGTTCCTTTGGAGCCACTATGATGCAATATTTTGATTCAGATGCTTGCTCGATTTGTTTTTTTAGATTCTTTCCAGATAAATCAATGTCAGTTGGAATGTTGTTTAGTCTAAGTAAAGATGCAATACTCATTGCAACTTTTTGCATCTCATCATTAATGTAGAGAACTGAAATTCTAGTTTGTTTTGCTTCTGGAATTATTTTTTGCTCTTGCATTGTTAGTATTATTCTTTCCACTCCACCTGCAACACCTGCAGCTCCAATGTCTTCTCTTCCAAATGCTTTGGTTAGTGAATCATATCGTCCTCCGCCAGCTAGTGCACCTAGAGTAGAATTTTTGTCAAATACTTCAAAGACCATTCCAGAATAATAGTCCAGACCTCTGACTATGCCAAAATTTATGCGTGTATTTACTACTCCTCTGTTCTCTAGTGAATCTAGTAATTGCTTTAGCTCATTCCATGATTGCAACTTTGATGTGTCTAGTTTTGCTTCTATTTCTGGAATAGTTCCTTTGATTTGTGAAAACTCTAGAATCTTTTCTAATTTGGTAATGTCATATCTGTCTTTGAATTCATTAATTATTTCTTGCTTTGATTTTTTTTGTATTTTATCAATTGCCCTTAGCATATCTGCAACTAGCTTGGGATCTTGCGAATCAAAGACTTGATTGATAAATGATTCAACTAGATTTCTGTGGTTGATATCAATTGTAATATCTTTGAGCAATAACGAATCAAATAGTCGAGATGTTAATTCAATGATTTCAGCTTCGGATTCTAGATTTGGTTTTCCATAAATTTCTACATCCCATTGGTGAAAGTAGCGGTATCGTCCCTTTTGTGGCTCGTCATATCGGAATACTCCGCCAAATGCCGAGATTTTTGCTGGCAGCCTCATTGATTTTTGCGCAGCTGCATATCTTGTCAATCCTACAGTAAAATCAAATCTTAGAGCTACTTCCCTGTCTCCTTTGTCTTTA
>JAIOOR010000002.1 GCA_021414365.1 Nitrosarchaeum sp. | reverse complement strand
ATCAATTATTGACGATAATCCAAAAACAATCAGAACAAAAGGAGACGCAAATCCAGGTTCAATTCCAGGAACCGACTTTCCAATTACCAAAGAGGACTATATTGGTAAAGTAGCATATGTAATTCCACAGGTAGGCTATGTCACTCAATTATTGAAACCTCCGATAAATTATGTCATAATTGTAATTGTGATTGGAATTATGATTGTAAAGCAGATGTATAAAAAGAAAAATGAAAAAGAGTCAGGGATTCAAGATCTTACTCAAAATAACTCTCAGACAGAATCATCTGTAAAGATTCCAGAATTAGACAAACTGCAAAAAGATAATGAATATTCAAAACATGAAGAGAGTAAATTGCCTGAATCAGAAGAATCAAAATCTGAAAAAGATCAGAAATAATTTTTTTATATTCAAGTGGATTTGAGTGTTTTTAAAAATTAATGAATAAGATATCATCTAGAAATTATTTTTGAATTTATAAAACAGAATCTTTAGTCTTAAAAACTCGATTGAAATAGTCAGAAGGTTCATTTGGTTTTTCAATATCGTTTTTAATTCCTGCCAGATTCTTTGCAAGATTCTTTTTATATCCAATTTGCATTTGTCTCTGAATTTGAATTCTTTGTGCTTGAGGAGATCCAGCTCCGTGCATTGATTCAGTAAGATATCCCACAGCATTTCTTCCCAACGTCATGTTTTCAATTAGTCGGAGAATTCTCATTCTGTTTTCAACATCAGCACCCTTTCTACCTTTTAGATATTTTTTAAGTAATGGTCCTGCTACTGGGTGTCTGAAATCTTTCTCTGAGGGCAATGTTACTACTAATCCACCTGCAATATCTTGAGCAAGTCTACTAATTTCATAAGGAAATCTAGTTACATTATGTTTACAAACTTGAGCAAGCATGTCTTCATTAAGATAAACGCCAGATTTCATTTTGTGTCCTTGGTGGGATGAGGCTATTCCAGCAGCAAAAATTGTTTCATTAAGATGAGTCATCTCAATTATTTTGTCTTTAATGTGAGATACGTTTGGAACACCATTATAATCAGCTATTGTAGCTGCTGCACCAATTAAGACATCTCCTAATCCAGTTTTACAGACATAGCTACGTCTATGATAGCAAGTAAAGCGTTCAATTAACATTGATGCAAATTCGTATTCTCCGTACATGAACACTTTATCCCATGGAATGAACACGTTATCTAAAATTATAAGAGCTTCTTGGCCACCATACTTTGCATTACCATCATCAATGTCACCTTCTTCCATACTTCTGGTGTCACATGATTGTCTTCCATAGATGTAAGTCACACCTTTAGCGTCTGCTGGGATTGCACCAACAACAGCCCAGTCTTTGTCTTTGTCTGTCAATCTAACTGTAGGCATTAAAATTATCCAATGTGAATTGATACAACCAGTTTGATGAGCTTTAGCTCCTGAAACATAAATTCCCTTATCATCTTTTGAAACTACTCTAGTAAACAAATCAGGATCATCTTGCTCTGCAGGACCTTTACTTCTATCCCCTTTTGGATCAGTCATGGCACCACCAATTACAAGATTTTCTTTTTGAACCATCTTTACGAATTCTAAAAATCGTTGATGATAGTTTGTTTTATGCTTCTCATCAATTTCAAATGTAGTTGAATGAAGAGCATTTAGTGCATCCATTCCAACACATCTTTGGAAACATGTGCCAGTGTTTTGTCCTAGTTTTCTTTGCATTTTATTTTGTAAAACTAAATCTTGTGCACTTTCTGCAATATGTAAAAATCTGTTTACTGTCAATCCAGTAAGTGATGAATGAGCAGAAGCTAATTCCTCTTCACGTACAGCCAGATCATATGTTTCTGCTACTGCATTAATTGAGGGCCTAATCATTGGATGATCTACTGGTTCTTTTACTAGTTCTCCAAAAAGGTAAATTTTGAGATCTCGACCCCTTAGACTTTCGATATAATCATTACCAGTTCTAATTGTCTTTAAGACATTAGCCATGTAATATTACTGATTTCTATGTTGTATAAATATTCTATAACAATATGAATAAAATTTACCAGCAGATTGCGATCAGAGTCCGATTCTTACATCAAGAATCTTACAGCCCTTACCTTTTTCCATTACTAATACAGGATTCATGTCTAATTCTTTAATTTCCTTAAAGTCAGTAACTAATTGAGATAATCTCTGGATACATTCAGATAATTTGGTAATATCAGATGGTTTTTCGCCTCTTACTCCTTGGAGTATTTTTTGTGTTTTAATTGATGCTATCATATGATCTGCTTCTTTATCAGTAACTGGTGCAAGTTTGAAGGTTACATCTTTTAGAACTTCAACATAAATGCCGCCCATTCCAAGCATAATAACAGGACCAAATCCTGGCTCTAATTTAGAACCAATAATCAACTCTTTGCCCCCTTTTACCATTTCAACAATGAGAACACCTTTTATCTCAGCATTTTTGTTATATTTTTTGGCGTTTGCAATAATTGTCTTGAATGCTTCTGTAATTTCTGAATCATTTTTTAGATTTACTTTAACTCCGCCAGCATCTGATTTGTGAATGATTTGTGGTGATGCAATCTTCATAACAACAGGATAACCAATTTGTTTTGCAATTTTTATTGCATCTGCTTCTGTTTTTGCAAGTGCACTTTTTGGCAATGGTAATCCATATGCTTTGAGGACTTCTTGTCCTTCTTCTTCCAAAAGATTTGGTCGCTTTTCTTTTTTGACTTTATCAATTATTTTCTTTGCTTTTAGTTTGTCAACTTTGAATTTAGGAATTTTTCCTTCGGGTGATTTAAGCCAGTTTGAAAATTTAAGCATCGCATTAAGTGCTCTAATTGATCCTTCTGCATATGTATAGTATGGAACATCGCCTGCTGCAAGAATTTCTCTATTTGTAATTCCTTCATCTAATCCCATCAAGCTTGCAAGCATTGTTTTTTTGTACTTTTTAGACATTGCAACTATTACATTTGCTAGTTTGTCATAGTTCAAAGTTCCAGATGGGGTACACATTGAGATTACAGAACCAACGTTTGGATGTGCCAAAACATGCTCCAAAACATTGTTAAATCTGTTAAAATCTGCATCACCGACAATGTCTACAGGATTACGTGAGCTTCCCCATGGTGGTATTACGGCATCAATTTTTTTCCGAATACTATCAATATTTGCCATTTTAATTCCAAGTCTAGAACACGCATCAGTGGAAATAATTGCAGGCCCACCAGCGTTCGATACAATTACAAGATCTCCTCCTGTGGGAAGTGGTTGTTTTGAAAATGCAACAGCATAATCAAAGAGTTCCTCCATAGTATCAACACGAATTGCACCTGATTGTTTTAGTAAAGCATCATAGATTTCATCAGAGCCCATTAAAGCTCCGGTATGAGACATTGCCGCCTTGGCACCTTCAGGACTACGACCGGATTTGAGAACAAGAACAGGTTTTTTGAGTTTTTTAGTAATATTTTTACAAACTTTAAGAAATTCTTGACCATCGCCCATATCTTCAAGATACATTACAATTACTTTGGTCTGTTTGTGATTAGCTAAAATTTTTAGAATATCAACTTCGCTCATTGCAGCTTTGTTTCCCATACTGATTACTGCTGAAAACCCAATACCTTGTGCACTTGCATCTTCAACTAGTGCTGCACATATTGCACCACTTTGAGACACTAGTGCAATTTTGCCAGACTTTGGAGTAACTTTAAGGAAAGTAGAATTCATCATTGTCTTTGGATCAAGATTCATGACGCCTAGACAGTTTGGACCGATGATTTGTATGTTGTATTTTTTGGCAATATCTTTTATTTTCTGTTCTCTTTTAGCTCCTTCTTCATCGACTTCTTTAAAACCAGCAGTGATGATAATTACGCCTTTGACTTTTTTCTTTCCACATTCTTCTAAAACATCTGCAACAAGAAGATTGTTGATTACAATTACTGCAAGATCAACAGGTTTAGGAATATCTAAGACGCTCTTGTAAGCTGTTTTGTAAAATACAGTAGGTCTTGTAGGGCTAACAGGGAAAACAACACCTTTGAATCCATTCATTATATTTGATGTAATTGTTGCTCCAACACTACCTCGTTTGTCAGATGCACCAATAATCGCTATAGATTTTGGAGAGAGAAAAACAGATTCTGCCACGTTAATTTGGACTGATGATTTTGTATAATAAAGTTATTCATAGAAATTTCTGATCTCTTTTTAGCTACCTAACATCTTACCAGCCAAATTTTCTTTTCGTGGAACCCATAAAAGAGTAGTCTTTGAAAATTTTCCTATAAGAGTCCATGCCTCACGTGCTAGTTCTCGTAATTTCTCATTGTTTATAGCAAATTCGTGATTTAATTGAGATATGGTATTTTTTGAATCGCTAAAAATTGTAATCTCTTCAGCAGAATCTACAAAATTTTTCAGTGCTGCTATAATTGCCATATATTCTGCTTGATTGTTTGTAATTTCTGGTTTTTTTTCATAAAACGATTCACCGGTTTCTTTAACAAAATAACCAAATCCACCATTAGGACCGCCAGATCCATCTACATACACATTAATTTTCATCTTTATACAACCTTGTCATTTTTACACTCAGATTAATTACTATCATATAGATTATTGTAGATATAATTTGCGATACGATGGAAGCAAGATAAGCATCATAATTCAATGTAAGAAAATAATATTGTAAAAGCCATCTCATTATTGTATAAACAACTTCAGCTATTCCAAGTGAAGCTATAATTTTAATCAGATCATGTTTTAATTTTGATTTATCAGTTTTTCCAGATTCGAGCAAGTATTTTTTTCGATTATCTAAATAAAACAAACTACCAAATGTAGAAAAATAAATTACATAGTCAACAAGTAGAGTATAAGTAGTATTAAGATAATCAGCTTGTTCAGATAACGTGTTAGCAACAATTGCAGAGATTGTTATTGATGCTGTAAAAGCAATTAGAATATTTTTGTTTAGTATAAAATATTTACGATATTTATTTATCATAAAATGCATAATGCCACTCTACAATTAAACTAAGATTATTCCAAAGTAATTTTTAAGAAGATTAACAATCCAGCAAGTTCAGCTATACCTACTCCCAACATATATGGAAATATTTCATGTGAAAAAATTTCATCCATTGAAAAGTATGCAAATGCACCAATAACATTATGAAGAAACAACATACCTGCAACTACAATCATACCTAATGGAAGTTGGGCTCTTGTTTTTGCATACATTTTGCCAAAGATGCAAATCAAAATTCCCAGAATTGTCATATTTACAATTGAAACAACAGAAAGAACTAGAGAATTAGATTCCATTTAGAAAGAAGCATCTCCTAATCTTTTATTTACTTTTATCCAGTTTTCTTTCAATTTCTTCTAATGTCTCCATATTGACTTCCAAAAATGTAGATATAAAATACATAATGCTGTATTTTTCACCTACTTTTGTTACCATATTGTTTTTTTCAAGAACTTTAATGTGATGTTGGATAGCCTTGTAATCAAGGTCTAATTCCTTGGCTAATTGATTTATGTTAAGTGGGGTTTTTTTCAGAATCGATATAATGCGTAAACGGTTCAATCCTCCTCTTGAGCCTGCAAAAATAAACCACAGGAGTCTTTTCGAATCTGGATCATTTGTCATATATCATAAAAATCTTGTATGACTCAATTAAAAGGCATTATGGGATTTATTTTCTTAAAACAATTAGAAAGTATAAAAAACATAATCAAGCAATTATTGCTAATAAGAAATGATGTTAAATTATGATGCTCCATTGTACAGACCTCCTTCAGAGGCAAGATCATTAATTTTTCAAGTTACTTTGGGTTGCTCCTTTAACGAATGCTCTTTTTGTGACATGTATAGATCAAAACAATATTCAGAAAAACCATGGGAAGAAGTAAAATTAGAAATTGATTTGATGGTCAAGCAATTACCTAATACAAAAAGAGTCTTTTTGGCAGACGGTGATGCATTAAATCTTGATTCAGAATACATTGTAAGAATTGTAAAATATCTTTATGAAAAATTTCCAAACCTTGAAAGAATTTCCTGTTACGCAATGCCTATGAATATTTTAAAAAAGAGTCCAGAGGAATTAAAGAAAATGCATGATGCTGGATTAGATATGCTTTACTTGGGAATTGAGAGTGGCTCAGATATTGTTTTAAAAAAAGTTACCAAAGGAGCAATTTCAAAAACAATCACAAAATCAGTCAACAAAGCAAAAGAGGCAGGTTACATTATGTCATGCATGATAATTTTAGGATTAGGTGGAAAAACATATTCTAAGGAGCACATCAAAGGATCTGCAGAAGTAATTAGTGCTTGTTCTCCTCAATATGTAGGAGCACTAACACTCTATTTAGAAAATGGAATCAAACAGGAATTTTTAGACAAATTTGGAGAGCCATTTATTAAAATTAATGACGATGAATCTCTGGATGAATTATATGATTTGATCAGTCAGATAGAAACCAAAGAAGAAATTATCTTCAGAGCAAATCATGGTTCAAATGCATATACAATCAAGGGTACATTTCCACAAGACAAACAAGAAATGTTAGACAAAATAAAATGGATGAAGCAACATCCAGAAATTATGCGTCCTGAAGGACTACGTGGATTTTAAAATTATTTTTTAGTTTTATCAATAACTAATCAATTAGAATTGGTTACGAATGAGTTAGAAAGGAATACGCGAAAGAGGAAGCAATAACACCACCTGCTAATGAAGGTCCTGCCCAATCTGGAAGAATTTCAGTATTTGTAATTATTTCATATGCTGCAACAGATGCAATTACCATAGCAACTCCACTCAAGCCATATGACATGCGTTTAAAACCATTTGTCCCAATGATCCTTGAAAATGCAGATCGAAGTAATGTGCTATCTAAAGTGTCAAGTGGAATCATCCCCATTGCAAAGAATCCTGCTAAAATCAATGCGGTTTGAACACCCAAAGTTGCAGATGCTATTGCAGAAATAGTAAGTGCTGAAATTTGTGTTGCAGTGTCAAAGCCTAGACCAAATACAATGCCAGTAATTAGAGATGAACCAAATGGTCCAAGCATTCCAGTTTTGTGCAATACCTTACTAGCTAAAATTCCAGAGCCAGTCTTGCCCCATTTTTTCATTGCATATAGGTTGATTGCACCAATTGTTCCAAGGGATACAATTCCTATCATTCCTCCCCAATATGCAATATTTTCTGCTGCAGTTACGCTACCAACTATTAGAATTATGAAAAGCATTTCTCCAAGTACAGAGATCATATGACCAACACTAAATCCAGCTCCTACCCATCGTGATTTTGTTGTTGCATTGTGTAATCGGACAAGATTATCTATTGCAGTGACATGATCTACATCAAATGCATGACGAATACCAAGAAGAAGCATTACAGGTATTGACAGTATGATGAATGTCCAAATGTCTACCATATTGAAATACTCACCATATTGAAATGACAAAATTTTATTAATTTAAAATTTGTCAAAGTCTAGAGTTGCTCAATTACAGGTCTTAGATTATCAGGTAGATCAGGGATTTCTGTATGACTTTCATTATTTTGAAGTATTTCTGGCCCAATTCTTCGTACTTTTTGTGTTCCAATTAAAGTATCAATATTTCTTTGAATGTCTTTTTCAGGTAAAATGCTCTTTAATTTTTCAATAATAATTTCTTCATTTTCATATTTTTTAATTGCATACTGCACAAGGATCATTTTTTCAGTTGTAGAATAATCAGTCATTTGAAAATATTATCTCATTGAGAGTAAAAAACATTCGTGAAACTATGAAAATTTTTTTTCAAGATCTGCTTTTTTAGGAATTCCAGTAAATTCTAATTTTCCATTTATTACTAATCCAGGAGCCATAAATATTGGATATTTTTCTAAAAATTCCGGTTTTTCAGTAACATCAATCAAATCATATTTTATGCCTAGTTGGTCTAACATTTTCTCAAGAACATTACAATTTGAGCATCCAGGAGTAGTGAGAACTTGTACTTTCATGACTCTGTAAACTGATCAGGATTATGCTCAAAAGCCCACCTACAACTTGCACAACAAAACAAATACTTTTTTCCTTTGTATTCTAATGGATCTCCTTTTTCACCAACATCCATACCACATACTGGATCTTTCATGTTGTTATCACTTTTTTTCGAGTAAAATACCATATGATTGGAAATGCAAGAAGAGCGGCAAACAGAATTGGAGCATATTCTTGAGGTAATTGAATATCATGATGATGAGTGTGTTGACCGATATGAAATTCGGGTGGAAGAATAATTGAAGCTAAATTATTCCATACAATATGTACAAAAGTAGATTCATACCATTCATGACCTCCAGGAATACCATTAATTATTAAAAATGATCCAATTACTATTAACATCCATCCAGTAACTTTTTCAATAGTTATTTTCTTTGAAGTAATTCCTTTAGTAGCATTTACTCCAATTATTGCCAAAACAGATAACAGAATTAATGGAATTGATCTTCCAACTCCATGTACTGCACCTAGACTTGCACCAATTTCCATATTACCAGTTCCTGCAATGTAAATTAGTAGCCAATAAAACATAGGATTTGGGCAACCAACACCAGCATTTCCTAATAACAATCCCATGAAAAACGATTTTGAGTAATCACCACGGTTTTGAATAAATTTTGGAGTTCCAGAATATGTAGGCAATTTTAATTCAAATAACTTTAGTTGTGATAAACCAAAAAGAAATGCTGCTATGCCTGCTATCAAAAACATGTAAGTTGAAATTTGATCCAGATCTGCTGTTTGACCCAGTGCACCAATTCCAAATCCATAAAAAGAAATTGTTATAGTAAGACCAGCACCAAATAACAGGGCCATGCTTAGACCTTTTTTTGCGCTCTTACCCATACTAAGTGGAACTATTATGAATACGAGTGGAAGTGTACATGGTAAAATTATCATTGACAAGCCAGCAAGATAAGCAATTACTAACCATGAAGGATAAGATAATTCATTTCCAGCACCTATTGCAGTTTCATTTGTAACTGCAAATATCCCACCAAGAAAAACTAGTGAAAAAAGTACAAACAGAGCAATAATAAGAAATTTTTTTGCAGTGATTTGACCTGACATGTCTTAAGTAGTTTTATCATATATTTAATCAGAATATTCTAAGATTGAAAAATAATTTGGAATACATTAAGGGCAATAATCTAGGTGTAATTATACGTGAAAATTCAATGGTCATGCTTATGTTACAATATATTGTAAATTCTAGATTTTATTATAATTGTAATTATTTACTATTACCAGAACTGCCACCATGGTTTAATTTTTGGAATATCAATAACAGTGCAAATTCCATCGATTAATTTTGTTCCAGTTCCACATTTCCCGTATTGGGGAATTTCAACTTTAGGTGGTTCAACTTTAGGTGTTTCTTTTGTTGGTTCTACTAATCCAACTGCCTCATAAATTGAAGAGTATTGTGGAAAGTTTGTATCAAACCATTTTTTGTAAGTTGGTTCGTTGTTGTATCTATCAACATAAGATTGCGGATCTTTTGTT